>CAYJLV010000002.1:0-215212 GCA_964371405.1 uncultured Burkholderiaceae bacterium | reverse complement strand
CCGCCTTGATCGAGCTCTTGATGTCGAGGCAGCCGGCGAGCACCAGCGGCTGGTTGGCGACGATGCCGATCGTCTGGCCCTCCATGCGCGCGAAGCCGATCACGATGTTCTTCGCATACTCGGGCTGCAGCTCGAAGAAGTCGCCGTCGTCGACCACTTTGAGGATCAGCTCCTTGATGTCGTAGGGCTGGTTCGGGTTGTCGGGCACCAGCGTGTCGAGCGAATGATCGAGCCGCTCGGCCGGATCGCCGCTCGGGCGCGTCGGCGCGCGCTCCTTGTTCGACAGCGGCAGGTAGTTGTAGAAGCGCCGCAGCATCAGGATCGCCTCGACGTCGTTGTCGAAGGCGAGGTCGGCGACGCCGCTCTTGGTCGTGTGGGCGATGCCGCCGCCGAGATCCTCGGCCGTCACTTCCTCGTGCGTCACCGTCTTCACGACCTCGGGGCCGGTGACGAACATGTAGGAGCTGTCCTTCACCATGAAGATGAAGTCCGTCATCGCCGGCGAATAGACGGCGCCGCCGGCGCACGGGCCCATGATCAGGCTGATCTGCGGGATCACGCCAGAGGCCATCACGTTGCGCTGGAACACGTCGGCATAGCCGCCGAGCGACGCGACGCCCTCCTGGATGCGCGCGCCGCCCGAGTCGTTGAGGCCGATGACCGGAGCGCCGACCTTCATCGCCTGGTCCATCACCTTGCAGATCTTCTCGGCGTGCGCCTCGCTGAGCGCACCGCCGAAGACGGTGAAGTCCTGGCTGAAGACGAACACGAGGCGGCCGTTGATCATGCCGTAGCCGGTGACGACGCCGTCGCCGGGCACCCTGTTGCCCTCCATGCCGAAGTCGGTGCAGCGGTGCTCGACGAACATGTCCCATTCCTCGAACGTGCCCTCGTCGAGCAGCAGCTCGAGGCGCTCGCGCGCCGTCAGCTTGCCCTTGGCGTGCTGCGCAGCGACGCGCTTGTCGCCGCCGCCGAGGCGCGCCTTGGCGCGCTTGTCTTCGAGTAGCTGCTGGATGTCGTGCATCGTGATGACTCCCGTCCCTTCAGGACCGCTGTTCGTTGAACGTGCCGAGCAGCGCGCGCGCCGCGGCGCTGGCGGCCAGCCGCCCCTGCAGCACGCCCGCCGTCGCGTCGGCCAACGCGCCCTGCACCGCCGGGTGGGCCGCGAAGCGTTCTCGCAGGCCGGCATGGATCAGGTCCCACATCCAGCGCTCGGCCTGCTGCCGGCGGCGGCGCGCGAACTCGCCGCTCGCCTGCTGCGTGGCGCGGAACGCCTCGACATGGAGCCAGAACGCGTCGAGCCCCGCGCCCGTCAGCGCGCTGGCCTGCATCACGCGCGGGTGCCAGATCGCCGCGTCGCGCGCCGCGTGCTCGGGCCGGCCGTGCTGGCCAAAGAGGCGCAGCGCCGAAGTGATGTGCGCCTCGGCGCGCGTCGCCGCCGCCGGATCGGCGTCGGCCTTGTTGACGACGACCAGGTCGGCGATCTCCATCACGCCCTTCTTGATCGCCTGCAGCTCGTCGCCGGCGTTGGGCAGTTGCAGCAGCACGAACAGGTCCGTCATGCCGGCGACCGCCGTCTCGCTCTGGCCGACGCCGACAGTCTCGACGATCACGATGTCGTGCCCCGCCGCTTCGCAGACGAGGATCGCCTCGCGCGTGCGCTCGGCGACGCCGCCGAGCGTGCCCGATGCCGGGCTCGGCCGGATGTAGGCGCGCTCGTGCATGGAGAGCCGCTCCATGCGCGTCTTGTCGCCGAGGATCGAGCCGCCCGAAATGGCCGAAGACGGGTCGACGGCGAGCACGGCGACGCGGTGACCGCGCGCTATCAGGTGCAGACCGAGCGCCTCGATGAAGGTCGACTTGCCGACCCCGGGTACGCCCGAGATTCCGATGCGCAACGCGCCGCCGGCGAACGGCATCAGCGCATTGAGCAGCGCGTCGGCGCGCTCACGGTCGGCCGGCCGCGTCGATTCGAGCAGCGTGATCGTCCTGGCCACCGCGCGACGGCGCGCGATGGCGTCGCCATGCAGCACGCCTTCGACCAGCGCGTCGGCTAGAGCAGGCACGTCAGTCCTTGCGCTGCGCCGCGCGGATCTGCTCGAGCACGTCCTTGGCCGACGCCGGGATCGGCGTGCCGGGTCCGTAGATGCCCTTGACGCCCGCCTCGTACAGGAATTCGTAGTCCTGCTTCGGAATCACTCCGCCGACGAAGACGACGATGTCGTCGGCGCCCTGGCGGCGCAGTTCCTCGATGATGGCCGGCACGAGCGTCTTGTGGCCGGCCGCGAGCGTGGACACGCCCACCGCGTGCACGTCGTTCTCGATCGCCTGGCGCGCGCATTCCTCGGGCGTCTGGAACAGCGGCCCGATGTCGACGTCGAAGCCGAGATCGGCAAACGCCGTCGCGACGACCTTGGAGCCGCGGTCGTGGCCGTCCTGGCCGAGCTTGGCGATCAGCACGCGCGGCCGGCGGCCGTGTTCGGCGCCGAAGGCCGCGATTTCGCCGCGCAGGCGGTCCCAGCCCTCGGCGGAGTCGTAGGCTGCTGCATACACACCGGTCACCTTTTGCGTATCGGCGCGATGGCGCCCCCATACCTGCTCGAGGGCACCGCTGACTTCGCCGACGGTGGCGCGCAGGCGCATCGCGTCGACGCTGAGCGCCAGCAGGTTGCCCTCTCCCGTTTCGGCGCAGCGCGTCAGCGCCGCCAGCGCGCGGCCGACCGCGGGCGCATCGCGCGTCGCGCGCAGCCGCGCGAGCCGTGCGATCTGGTTCTCGCGCACCGCGACGTTGTCGACTTCGCGCACCGGCACCGCGTCTTCCGTCGCCGGCTTGTACTTGTTGACGCCGACGATCACGTCGCGGCCCGAGTCGATGCGCGCCTGCTTCCCTGCGGCGGCGGCCTCGATCTTGAGCTTGGCCCAGCCGCTGTCGACGGCCTTCGTCATGCCGCCCATCGCATCGACCTCTTCGATGATGACCCAGGCCGCGTCGGCCATCTGCTGCGTCAGCGTCTCCATCATGTAGCTGCCGGCCCAGGGGTCGATGACGCTCGTGATGTGCGTCTCTTCCTGCAGGATCAGCTGCGTGTTGCGCGCGATGCGCGCGCTGAACTCGGTCGGCAGCGCGATCGCCTCGTCGAAGCTGTTGGTGTGCAGGCTCTGCGTGCCGCCGAACACGGCCGCCATCGCCTCGATCGTGGTGCGCACGATGTTGTTGTAGGGGTCCTGCTCGGCGAGGCTCCAGCCCGAAGTCTGGCAGTGCGTGCGCAGCATCAGGCTCTTGTCGCTCTTCGGTTCGAACGCCTTCATGATGCGCCACCACAGCAGGCGCGCGGCGCGCATCTTGGCGACTTCGAGATAGAAATTCATCCCGATGCCCCAGAAGAACGACAGCCGCCCTGCGAACTCGTCGACATCGAGGCCCTGGGCGAGCGCCGTCTTCACATACTCGCGCCCGTCGGCCAGCGTGAAGGCGAGTTCGAGCGCCTGGCTCGCCCCCGCCTCCTGCATGTGGTAGCCCGAGATCGAGATCGAGTTGAACTTCGGCATCGCCCGCGCGGTGTGCGCGATGATGTCGCCGACCACGCGCATCGACGGCGCTGGCGGATAGATGTAGGTGTTGCGGACCATGAACTCCTTGAGGATGTCGTTCTGGATGGTCCCGCTGAGCGCGCTGGCCGCGACGCCCTGCTCTTCGGCGGCGACGATGTAGCCGGCCAGTACCGGCAGCACGGCGCCGTTCATCGTCATGGACACGCTCACCCGGTCGAGCGGAATGCCGTCGAACAGGATCTTCATGTCCTCGACCGAATCGATCGCGACGCCGGCCTTGCCCACGTCGCCCGCCACGCGCGGGTGATCGCTGTCGTAGCCGCGGTGCGTCGCCAGGTCGAACGCGACGCTGACGCCCTGCCCGCCGGCGGCGAGCGCCTGGCGGTAGAAGGCATTGCTCTCCTCGGCGGTCGAGAAGCCGGCGTACTGGCGGATCGTCCAGGGCCGCGACGCATACATCGTCGCCTGCGGGCCGCGCACGAAGGGCGCGAAGCCGGGCAGGCTGTCGAGGTGCGTCAAGCCTTGCAGGTCGGCTCGCGTGTACAGCGGCTTGACGTCGATGGCTTCCGCAGTGCGCCAGTTCAACGCGCGCAGGTCGCCCCCCGGCGCCGCCTTGGCTGCCGCGCGTTCCCAGTCGGCCAGCATGGGCCGCGTGCTTTCAGACTTCGAAGACATGCGGGCGATGATAATGCATAATTCAGAATTCAAAAACCGTCTGCGAGAACCGTTCGCTCGTGCCTGCCGACCTCAAGCCCGCCCCGCGCGCCCGGGCCGCACTGCCCCCTGTGCCGGCCTCGATGCTTCCCACCCGCCCGCTCTACCAGGAGGTGGCCGAGCGGCTGCGCCAGAAGATCTTCGCGCGCGAGCTCGAGCCCGGCAGCTGGATCGACGAACAGCGCCTCGCGGCCGAATGGGGCATCAGCCGCACGCCGCTGCGCGAGGCGCTCAAGGTGCTGGCCGTCGAGGGCCTGGCGACGATGAAGCTGCGCCGCGGCGCCTACGTCACCGAGATGTCGGCCGCCGACGTGCATCAGGTCTATCACCTGCTCGGCGTGCTCGAGAGCGACGCGGCGGCCGAGGTGGCGCGGCACGCGAGCGATGAACAGCTCGCCGAGCTGCGAGCGCTGCACGTCAGGCTGGAACGCCAGATGCGCCAGCGCGACGCCTTCTTCGTCACCAACGAGCGCTTCCACATGCGCGTGCTGGAAATCGCCGGCAACCGCTGGCGCCAGCAGATCGTGGCCGACCTGCGCAAGGTCATGAAGCTCAACCGGCACCACTCGCTGTTCAAGGCGGGCCGGCTGGCCGAGTCGCTGGCCGAGCACCGGGCGGTGATGCAGGCGCTGGAGGGGCGCGACGCGAATCGCGCGGCGCTGCTGATGCGGCAGCACTTCGAGAACGGGCTGGCGGCGGCTGGGGAGTGATGAAGGCCGACCCCGATAGTTCAAGCGATCGGGGTCGGCAGCACCTGCATCTCCGGCACCAGCGCGAAACCGTCTGCTTGGACGGGCTCACGCCCTGGGCGAGCTGCGACCCTGCGCCTCCAGCACTTTCGGCAGGTTGATTTCGATCCAATCGGCCAGACCGCGCACTCGCCTGGCCGCGTCGCGTCCCAGTGGAGTGAGCCGGTACTCGACATGCGGCGGCACCACGTCGTAGGCGATGCGCTGGACCAGGCCATCGCCTTCGAGCCACCGCAGCGTCTGCGCGAGCATGCGCTCGCTGACCCCGCCGATGGCGCGGCGCAGCTCGGCAAAGCGATGCTTCCGCGTCTCCAGCACCATCAGCACGAGCACGCCCCAGCGGCTCGTGACGTGCTTGAGCACCTCGCGCGACGGGCACGCTTGGGCCAGCAGATCGCCCCGCGCGAGCTTGCGCGACAGGGCCGGTGCGCGCGCCTGCGTCCGCCCGGCGATGGTCTTGGTACTTACCTTCATGTCCGTACTTACGAATAGTGAGCTTTGATCGTACAGTGACGCATCCTTCACTTCAAGCGAGTGCGCACCATGACCATTGCCATCACCGGCGCCACCGGACAACTCGGCCGCCTCGTTGTCGCCCGACTCCGGTCCAGGGCTCCCTCGGAACCGCTCGTTGCGCTCGTGCGCTCACCGGCCAAGGCTGCCGACCTCGGCATCCCCGCGCGCGAGGCCGACTACGCCCGCCCCGAATCGCTCGTCGGCGCTCTGGCGGGCATCGACACGCTGCTGCTCATCTCGTCGAGCGAAGTCGGGCAGCGCGCCGTCCAGCATCGCAACGTGATCCAGGCCGCGAAGCAGGCGGGCGTCAAGCGCATCGTCTACACGAGCCTGCTGCACGCCGACACGTCGCCCTTGAGCCTGGCGCCGGAGCATCGCGACACGGAAAGCGCGCTCAGGGCAGCCGGCATCCCGTTCACCCTTCTGCGCAACGGCTGGTACACCGAGAACTACACGGGCTCGGTCGCGGGCGCGCTGGCCGGCGGCGCCTTCATCGGCAGCGCGGGCGAAGGCAGGATCTCGTCTGCCCCCCGCGCCGACTATGCCGAGGCGGCCGCGGTGGTGCTCAGCTCGGCGGGTCACGACGGCAAGACCTATGAGCTTGCCGGCGACGCGGCCTACACCTTGACGGACCTCGCCGCCGAGATCTCGCGCCAGAGCGGCAAGACGATCCCGTACAAGAACCTGTCCGAAGCCGAGTACAGCGCCGCGTTGTCGGGCTTCGGACTGCCCGACGCTCTGGCGCAGGCGATCGCCGGATGGGACGTGAGCGCGTCGAAGGGAGCGCTGTTCGACGACGGCCGGCAGCTTTCCAAACTGATCGGACGGCCCACGACTCCGCTATCGACGACGGTCGCAGGCGCGCTCGGCTGATCTCTTCTTCGCAGCAAGCCCTCGAGGAGCATGAAATGACCGATATGGACTCACTGAGCAGGCTGTACGACGAAGCGCGCGCCGAAGGCGGCCGACTCGTCGTCTATGCGGGCGGTGACGCGCCGGAACAGGCGGCCATGTACACGGCGGGATTCACCGACCGGTTTCCCGACATCAGGATCGAGGTCTCGGTCGACCTCAGCAAGTATCACGATGCGCGAATCGACGCCGCGCACTTGCGCGGGGACAATCGTGTCGACGTGGTGCATCTGCAGACGCTGCACGACTTTCCCTACTGGAAGAAGCAGGGGCTGCTGCTGCCCTTCAAGCCCGAGGGGTTCGAGCAACTTCCCGACGCGTTCAAAGACCGTGACGGCGCCTACTATCCGCTGTTCGTTTTCGCCTTTTCGAACGTCGTCGATACAAAGGTCATCCCGGCCGACAAGGCACCGCGTGAGGCGGCGGACTACCTGCGTCCCGACCTCAAGGGGCGCATCGTTCTGGTCTATCCGCACGACGACGATGCCGTGCTCTACCAGTTCGAGCAGATCATCGCCAAGCACGGCATAGGTTGGCTGCAGCGGTTGCAGGAACAGGACGTTCAATGGGTGCGCGGCAGCGCGACCCCGCTGCAATTCATCGCTGAGGGCAAGGCGGCCGTGACCTTCACTTCGTTTTACTACCTCAATCCGCCCGCGACCGACACGATGCGGATGATCCTGCCGCGCGAGGACTACTTTCAATCGTGGTACCAGGTCGGGGGAGTCCTGGCCAGCGCACCGCATCCGGCGGCAGCCAAGCTCTACATGAACTTCCGCCTCAGCCGGCAGGCGCAACAGAGTTCGGCACAGTGGCCGGCGCGCAAGGATGTCTCGATTCCGAACTGGAAGCCGATCTGGGAGTATCCCAACACGAACCCCGCCGGATTCCGTGACTACATGTCAGACCGCGCCCGCGTCGAACGCTTCAGGGGCATCATGGAAGACATCATCGGTCCCGTGAAAGGGGACAATCCGACCGGCGTCGAGCGCCTCTGGCGCTGACGCCCGCGAGCGGCGGCGCCATCACCGCTCGTTGACGGGCGAATCCGAACCGGAGCAAGGGCGATGCGATTCCCCACCTACTTCATCTCGCACGGCGGTGGTCCCTGGCCATGGATGAAGGATGAGTGGCATGGCGCCTACGACCAGCTTGCCGCGGCGCTGCGCCGCCTGCCGCAGGACGCCGGACTCTTGCGGCCGCAGGCGGTGCTGATGATCTCGGCGCATTGGGAGGAGCCTGAATTCACGATTCAGTCGCACCCCGAGCCGGGAATGATCTACGACTACGGCGGCTTCCCCGACTACACCTACCGCATCCGCTACCCGGCGCCCGGCTCGCCGACGCTGGCGCAGCGCGTGCAGGGGCTCCTGCAGAACGCCGGTATCGCCTCTCGCGAGGACGCCAGGCGCGGCTTCGACCATGGGATGTACGCACCGATGGTGCTGATCTATCCCGAGGCCGACATGCCGACGGTGCAACTGTCGCTCAAGCGCGGGCTCGATCCACAGGATCACCTGGCGATGGGTCGCGCGCTCGCTCCGCTGCGCGACGAGGGCGTGCTGATCATCGGCAGCGGGCTCAGCTACCACAACCTGCGCGCCTTCGGCCCGCAGGCCAAGCTGCCCTCGGCCGCCTTCGACGCCTGGCTGGACGAATCCCTGGCCGCACCCGGCACGCCGCGCTCGGCCGCCCTCGCTGCCTGGCAGCAGGCGCCATCTGCGCGCCAGGCGCATCCGCGCGAGGAGCATCTGCTGCCGCTGATGGTGGCCGTCGGCGCCGCGGAGCACGACCGGGCCCAGCGCGTCTACCACGAGGCCGATTTCTTCGGTGGCATCACGGTGTCGAATTGGCGCTTCGGAGCGCCGGCGGGCGGAAGCAAGAGCGTCCGGCGTCAGTACTGACCTTGGAGCGGCTGATGGACCTCGCCTGCAATCCCGCAGATCTCAACCAGTGCTTCGCGCGGGCCCGCGCAGTCCTTCCCGGGCCGGTGCCGCTCGCCCTGCTGAAGATGAGCGAAGATCACATCCACCTCGTCCACGGCGCCGGTGCCGAGCCGCAGGGGGCGACCCAGTTGCGCTTGGGCTATCGAAGTTTGGCCGACGCCTGCTTTTCGCACTGGCCGCCCGAGCCGATGGAACTCGAGCGGGCCATCGATCTGGCAGAGGACCAGCTGATGCTCGCCGCCCCGCCGCCGCGCGGCGCGACATGGGTCGCCACCGATGACATCGTCCGGCGGCTGCTGGCCCGTTCGGTTTCGGAATCAGCGCAGACGGTGTCGATGACGACCGAGGAGGTGGAGCAGGTGTTCCAGCGCATGGCATCGGTGTCTCTGGGCCGTCCAGTGAGTCATGTCGGCTCGGTCACGAACCGCTACGACGCCGCAGCGCTGCTCCTGCTGCGCGAGCTGATGCATCACTGGGGAGTCGCCGGCATTGTCTTGCCTGCAGTTCATCACTGAAGGGCACCTGTCGGCCGGGCCCTGACCAAGCTCAGAAGCCCGGCGCGCCGATGCCTCAGCGCTGCGCGACCGGCTTGACGTCGCGACGCGCGGCGCCGACGAACAACTGGCGCGGGCGGCCGATCTTGTACTCTGGGTCGCCGATCATCTCGTTGAGCTGGGCGATCCAGCCGACGGTGCGCGCCAGCGCGAAGATCGCCGTGAACAGGCTGACCGGGATGCCGATCGCGCGCTGCACGATGCCCGAGTAGAAGTCGACGTTCGGATAGAGCTTGCGCGAGACGAAGTATTCGTCTTCGAGCGCGATCTTCTCGAGCTCCATCGCGAGCTTGAACAAGGGGTCGTTGCCGAGGCCGAGCGCGCCCAGCACCTCGTGGCAGGTCTCGCGCATCAGCTTGGCACGCGGGTCGTAGTTCTTGTAGACGCGGTGACCGAAGCCCATGAGGCGCACGTTCGAGTTCTTGTCCTTGACCTGGCGGATGAACTCTCCGATCTTCTCGACGCCGCCCATGCGCTGCACGTCCTCGAGCATGTTGAGCGCCGCCTCGTTGGCGCCGCCGTGCGCCGGGCCCCACAGGCAGGCGACGCCCGCGGCGATCGCGGCGAACGGGTTCGTGCCCGACGAGCCGCACAGGCGCACCGTCGACGTCGACGCGTTCTGCTCGTGGTCGGCGTGCAGGATGAAGATGCGGTCCATCGCGCGCACCAGCACGTCGTTGGGCACGTACTCCTCGCACGGTGTGGCGAACATCATGCGCATGAAGTTGCCCGAGTACGACAGCTCGTTGCGTGGGTACTGGTAGGGCTGGCCGACCGAGTACTTGTACGCCATCGCCACCAGCGTGGGCATCTTGGCGATCAGGCGGATCGCCGCGATCTCGCGGTGCTTCGGGTTGTTGATGTCGGTGCTGTCGTGATAGAACGCCGACAGCGCGCCCACCAGCCCCGTCATCACGGCCATCGGATGCGCGTCGCGCCGGAAGCCCCGCAGGAAGAACTGCATCTGCTCGTTGACCATGGTGTGGTTGGTCACGAGCTTGTGGAAGTCCTTCTGCTGCTGCGCGTTCGGCAGGTCGCCGTACAGCAGCAGGTAGCAGGTGTCGAGGAAGTCGCACTTCTGGGCAAGCTGCTCGATCGGGTAGCCGCGGTACAGCAACTCGCCCTTGTCGCCGTCGATGTAGGTGATCGTCGACTGGCACGACGCGGTCGACATGAAGCCCGGGTCGTAGGTGAACTTGCCCGTCTGCGCATAGAGCTTGCGGATGTCGATCACGTCCGGACCGATCGAGCCCTTGTAGAGCGGCAGCTCCATGCTCGGGCTGCCGTCCGAGAACGACAGGGTGGCTTTGACATCAGACGGCGTCATGGTGTTTCCTTCGGTGGGCATGTTGGGCGTCGCGTGCGGCTCAGTGGCGGGCTCTCATCAGTGCGAGCACGGCCCGCACCGGCTCGGCCGCGCAGGCGCCGGCCGGCTCGCAGCGGCCGAGCAGCAGGTCGAGCAGGTCGTTGTCGGCCAGCTCCATCAGCGTCGCGATCGCATCGGCCTGCGCGACGGTCAGCTCCGCACCGTGACGCTCGAAGAAGCGTTCGATCAGCAGGTCGTTCTCGAGCAGGCCGCGGCGGCAGCGCCAGCGCAGACGGCCGTAGTCGCTCGGGTCGAGGGCGGCAGACATGGCGATCAGGGGCGGACCGTTCGGATCAGACGGCGCGGCGCACCATCAGTTCCTTGATCTTGCTGATCGCCTTCGTCGGGTTCAACCCCTTCGGGCAGACATCGACGCAGTTCATGATCGAGCGGCAGCGGAACAGGCGGTACGGATCCTCGAGGTTGTCCAGGCGCGCCGAGGTGTCCTCGTCGCGGCTGTCGGCGAGGAAGCGATAGGCCTGCAGCAGGCCGGCCGGGCCGACGAACTTGTCGGGATTCCACCAGAAGCTCGGGCAGGCCGTCGAGCAGCTCGCGCACAGGATGCACTCGTACAGGCCGTTGAGCTCGTCGCGCTCCTCGGGCGACTGCAGGCGCTCCTTCTCGGGCGGCGGCACGTCGTTGATGAGATACGGCTTGATCGAGTGGTACTGCTTGAAAAACAGCGTCATGTCGACGATCAGGTCGCGGATCACCGGCAGGCCGGGCAGCGGCTTGAGCACGATGATGTCGGGCAGGTCACGCATGTTCTTCAGGCACGCGAGGCCGTTCTTGCTGTTGATGTTCATCGCGTCGGAGCCGCACACGCCCTCGCGGCACGAGCGGCGGAACGACAGCGTCGGGTCGACGGCCTTGAGCTTGATCAGCGCGTCGAGCAGCATGCGCTCGCTGCCGTCGAGCTCGACCTCCAGCGTCTGCATGTACGGCCGCGCGTCCTTGTCGGGGTCGTAGCGGTAGATCTGGAACTGGCGCTTCATGGCGGCTCTCTTCCCTTGACTCTCAGAACGTGCGGACCTTCGGCGGGATCGATTCCACCGTCAGCGGCTTCAGGTTGACCGGCTTGTACTCGAGGCGGTCGCCGTCGCTGAACCACAGCGTGTGCTTCATCCAGTCGCGGTCGTTGCGGCCGTTCGGGAACTCGGCGCTGTCGGCATAGTCGTCGACGGTGTGGGCGCCGCGGCTTTCCCTGCGCGCGGCGGCCGAGACGATGGTGGCGCGCGCCGCCTCGACGAGGTTGGCGACTTCGAGCGCCTCGATGCGCGCCGTGTTGAAGACCTGCGACTTGTCGCCGAGGTGGATGGTCTTCGCGCGCTCGGTGATGGCGGCGATCGCGGTGACGCCCTCGTCGAGCGCCGCCTGCGTGCGGAACACGCCGGCGTGGTGCTGCATCGCGCGGCGCAGGTCGTTGGCCACGTCCTGCGGATACTCGCCCGAGGTGCTGGAGTCGAGCCGTGCGAGCTGCGCCAGGCTGCGCTCGGCGGCATCGGCCGGCAGCGGCTTGTGCGACGTACTCTTCAGGCCGGCGCCCGCGATGTGGTTGCCCGCCGAGCGGCCGAACACCAGCAGGTCGAGCAGCGAGTTGGTGCCGAGCCGGTTCGCGCCGTGCACGCTGACGCACGAGCACTCGCCCACCGCGTAGAGTCCGTTGACCACCTCGTTGGGCACGCCGCCCCTGGGCACGACGACCTGGCCGTGGATGTTGGTCGGGATGCCGCCCATCTGGTAGTGGATCGTCGGCACCACGGGGATCGGCTCGCGAGTGATGTCGACGTTGGCGAAGTTGTGGCCGATCTCGTAGACGCTGGGCAGGCGCTTCATGATCGTCTCGGCGCCCAGGTGCGTCATGTCGAGCACGACGTAGTCCTTGTTCGGGCCGCAGCCGCGCCCTTCCTTGATCTCCTGGTCCATGCAGCGGCTGACGAAGTCGCGCGGCGCGAGGTCCTTCAACGTCGGCGCATAGCGCTCCATGAAGCGCTCGCCGTGGCTGTTGCGCAGGATCGCGCCCTCGCCGCGGCAGCCCTCCGTGAGCAGCACGCCGGCGCCGGCCACGCCGGTCGGGTGGAACTGCCAGAACTCCATGTCCTGCAGCGGGATGCCGGCGCGCGCCGCCATGCCGAGGCCGTCGCCCGTGTTGATGAAGGCGTTGGTCGACGCTGCGAAGATGCGCCCCGCGCCGCCGGTGGCCAGCAGCACGACCTTGGCCTCGAGGATGTGCACGTCGCCCGTTTCCATCTCGAGCGCCGTGACGCCCACGACGTCGCCCTCCGCGTCGCGAATCAGGTCGAGCGCCATCCACTCGACGAAGAAGTTGGTGCGCGCCTTGACGTTCTGCTGGTACAGCGTGTGCAGCATCGCGTGGCCGGTGCGGTCGGCCGCAGCGCAGGCGCGCTGCACGGGCTTCTCGCCGTAGTTGGCGGTGTGGCCGCCGAACGGACGCTGGTAGATCGTGCCGTCGGGGTTGCGGTCGAACGGCATGCCGAAATGCTCGAGCTCGTAGACGACCTTGGGCGCCTCGCGGCACATGAATTCGATCGCGTCCTGGTCGCCGAGCCAGTCGGAGCCCTTGACGGTGTCGAAGAAGTGGTAGTGCCAGTTGTCCTCGTTCATGTTGCCGAGCGAGGCGCCGATGCCGCCTTGCGCCGCCACGGTGTGCGAGCGCGTCGGGAACACCTTCGACAGCACGGCGACGTTGAGGCCAGCCAGCGCAAGCTGCAGCGAGGCGCGCATGCCCGAGCCGCCGGCGCCGACGATGACGACGTCGAAGCGCCGCCGCGGCAAGGAAGTAGCGAGTCCCACAGCCATCACAGTCTCCACAGGACCTGGACGGCCCAACCCGCGCAACCGATCAGCCAGGCGATCGCGAACATCTGCAGCGCGATTCGCAGCGCCACCGGCTTGATGTAGTCCATGAACACGTCGCGCATGCCGACCCAGGCGTGCCACGCGATCGACACCACCACGACGAAGGTCAGCACCTTCATCCACTGGCTCGAGAAGATGCCGGCCCAGCGGTCGTAGTCGAGCTCGCCGGGCCACAGCACCTGCACCAGCACGGCCAGCGTGAACAGCGTCATCAGCACTGCCGTCACGCGCTGGGCGAGCCAGTCGCGCAGGCCGTAGCTCGCACCGACGACGAGGCGCCGGGATCCGATCATGTCGTTGCTCATCGTGACGCCTTCAGAAAAACAGCTTGATGCCCAGCGCCAGCGTCAGCAGCAGCGTGGCGCCGAGCACGACGAACGCCGAGCGCCGCCCGGGCTGCAGGTCCTCGGCGTCGTGCGAGACGTCCATGCGCACGTGGCGTATGCCGGCGAACAGGTGTTGCACGAAGGCCCAGATCAGCCCGAGCGCGACCAGCTTGACGAACCAGCCCGGCACGAAGCCGATGCCGGCCGTGAAGGCCGACGCGAATGCGGCGTGCGACACCTCGGAGCTGACGCTCGCGTCGAACATCCAGACGATGAACGGCAGCAGCGCGAACATCAGGACGCCGCTGATGCGGTGCAGGATCGACACCATGCCCGGCGCGGGCAGCCGGTAGGTGAGGATCTGCGTGATGTGAATGTTGCGGTACACGGGGCGTTGCTCGACCGTATCGCTCATGGCGTGCCTTTCCGTTTCATCCGTTCATCCCGTCGTACAGCACAAAAACCTGTAGAGTTTATTGCAACGCAGCAGGCGCGCGGAATCCGCCGCCCGGCTGCGCCCGTCATATCAAGGCGTTGCGATAGTGGTGGGCCGTCGTGTCGTAGAGGCCGCGCCGCAACTCCACCGGCCTCTCGTCGTAGGTCAACGACAGGCGCTCGACGCTCAACAGCGGCGCGCCCACCGCCACCTCGAGCCAGCGCGCGCTCGCCTCGTCGGCCGCGACGGCGCGCAGCTTCTCGTCGGCACGGATCATGCGCACGCCGAACTCGCTCTCGAAGAGGGCGTACATCGGCCCGCGGTACTCGGCCAGCCGCTCGGCGGTCAGGCCCTTGAACAGGGCGCCGGGCAGCCAGATGTCGTCGAACACGACGGGCTTGCCGCGAAACAGCAGGAGCCGGCGGATCTGTACGACGGCGTCGCCGCTGCGCAGGCCCAGCGCATTCGCCGTCTCGGCGCTCGCGCGCTGGCGCCGGCAGTCGATGAAGCGGCGCTGCATCGTGCGTCCGGCACCCTCGTCGTCGGGCATCAGGCGCAGGAAACGGAATTGCGTGCGTTCCTCGGTATGGGTCGCGACGAAGGTGCCCTTGCCCTGGCGGCGCACCAGCAGGTGTTCGTCGGCCAGCGCATCGATGGCCTTGCGCACCGTGCCCTGGCTGACCTTGAAGCGCTGCGCCAGATCGGCCTCGCTCGGGATCGCCTCGCCGGGGCGCCACTCGCCGCTCTGCAGCGCGCGCGTCACCAGCGACTTGATCTGCTGGTACAGCGGGCTGAACGCCGGCCCCGCCGCCACGTCGGCGGCGCGGGACGGGTCGGCGAGGCGGATCTCGGAATCTGGCGCGGGCATCGCCTGGAATTGCAGCACAAGGCGCCCCGCGAGTCCACACTCCAATGCAAGATGTCTTATATAAGATTGAGCCAGCGCAGGTTTTGCGGCGAGCGGACTCTCCTACACTTGCCATCGCGCAATCCACCCCTTCCTTTCGGCTGTGCCGCGTCGCGCAGCGTTTCACCCGGAGCATCACCATGAGCAAGACCCCCGTACGCGTCGCTGTCACCGGTGCCGCCGGCCAGATCGGCTACGCCCTGCTGTTTCGCATTGCCTCGGGCGAGATGCTCGGCAAGGACCAGCCGGTGATCCTGCAGCTGCTGGAAATCCCCGACGAGAAGGCGCAGAAGGCGCTCAAGGGCGTGATGATGGAGCTTGAGGACTGCGCGTTCCCGCTGCTCGCCGGCATGGAGGCGCACAGCGACCCGACGACGGCCTTCAAGGACACCGACTACGCGCTGCTCGTCGGCTCGATGCCGCGCAAGGCCGGCATGGAGCGCTCCGAGCTGCTGTCGATCAACGGCAAGATATTCATCGGCCAGGGCAAGGCGCTCAACGCCGTGGCCAGCCGCAACGTGAAGGTGCTCGTCGTCGGCAACCCGGCCAACACCAACGCCTACATCGCGATGAAGAGCGCGCCCGATCTGCCGCGCAAGAACTTCACAGCGATGCTGCGCCTGGACCACAACCGCGCGCTCAGCCAGGTGGCCGCCAAGACGGGCAAGCGTGTCGCCGACATCGAGAAGCTGTGCGTCTGGGGCAACCACTCGCCGACGATGTACGCCGACTACCGCTTCGCGACGGTCGGCGGCGCGTCGGTCAAGGACATGATCAACGACCAGGTGTGGAACAAGGACATGTTCCTGCCCACGGTCGGCAAGCGCGGCGCGGCGATCATCGAAGCGCGCGGCCTGTCGTCGGCAGCGTCGGCCGCCAACGCCGCGATCGACCACATGCGCGACTGGGCGCTCGGCACCAACGGCCGTTGGGTCACGATGGGCATCCCGAGCAACGGCGACTACGGCATCCCGAAGGACGTGATGTTCGGCTTCCCGGTCACGACGGCCGGCGGCGAGTACAAGGTCGTCGAGGGCCTGCCGATCGACGCCTTCAGCCAGGAGCGCATCGGCCTGACGCTCAAGGAACTGCAGGACGAGCAGGACGGCGTCAAGCATCTCCTCTGACCGGGCTGCTTGCGACATGCCCGCCGGCACGCATCCCCGCGAGGCGTTGTTCGACGCCGGCGAAGCGGCGCCGGCGCTGCCGGTCTGCGACCACTACGCAGGCGTCGAGGCGCGCATGCGCAAGAGCCTCGAGCTGCAGGCCGAGCTGGGGCCGGTGTTCGACGTCACGCTCGACTGCGAGGACGGCGCGCCGGTCGGCGGCGAGGTCGAGCATGCGCACCTCGTCGCCGAGATCGCTACCTCGGCGACGAACCTGCATGGCCGCGTCGGCGCGCGCGCACTCGCCTTCGATCACCCGCGCTTCGCCGACGTGCTCGACGTGCTGCTCGGGCGCGCCGGCGAGCGCCTCGCCTACCTGATGCTGCCCAAGCCGCGCGACGCGACCGAGCTGGCACGCGCCTGCGACGCCGTCGACGCCGCCGCGGCGCGCTGCGGCCTCGCGCGCCGCGTGCCGCTGCACGCGCTCGTCGAAACGCCGGGCGCGCTGCGCGACGTCGTCGCGATGGCGGCGCACCCGCGCATCGAGTCGCTGTCGTTCGGTCTGATGGATTTCGTGTCGGCGCACCGCGGCGCGATCCCGCAGGCGGCGATGTCGGCCACGGGCCAGTTCGAGCATCCGCTCGTCGTGCGCGCCAAGCTCGAGATCGCTGCAGCCTGCCATGCGGAGAACAAGGTGCCGTCGCACTGCGTCGTCACCGAGTTCAAGGACGGCAAGGCGCTGCAGCGCGCCGCCGAGAGGGCGTGCCGCCAGTTCGGCTACACGCGCATGTGGAGTATTCATCCGTCGCAGGTCCGCACCATCGTCGAGGCGTTCGCGCCGACCGCCGCCGAGGTCGACCTGGCGATCGACATCGTCAACGCCGCGCAGTCCGCAGGCTGGGCACCGATCCGCCACCACGACGTGCTGCACGATCGTGCCAGCTACCGCTACTTCTGGCACGTGCTGGAGCGCGCACGCCGCACCGACCAGCCGTTGCCCGCCGAGGTGCTCGAACGCTACTTCGACGTCGCGCCGGAGTGACGCCGTTGCAAGCGAAGGTTACGGCCGTGTCGCCACGGTGGCATGCCAGCAATTTGTTGCATTCGGCGCCACACTCGCGCAGGATCGCTGCCGACAATGCACTCACCTCGAATCCGAACGGGAGTCACCCCATGAATGCAACCACCGCCTTCGCGACCGCCGTCCTGCTGAGCTTCGCCGGCACGGCCGCGATCGCACAGGAGGCCGCGCCCAAGAAAGCCGCCGCCAAGTCGACCAAGGTGGCCGCGGCCAAGACCGCGACCTCGTCGTCGCGCGACGAATTGCGTTCGCAGGCCAAGGGCATGGCGCTGGCGCAGGAGACGGCCGAAGCCGTCAGCGCCAACCAGCTCGCGATCGCGCAGCGCGTGCACACCGGCAAGGCCGACTGCGAGTTCAGCCAGTCGGTCAGCGTCGACCCGGTGCCCAACCAGCCCGGCCACTTCAAGGTCGGCTACAAGAACGCGAGCTACACGATGGTGCCCGAGGAGACGACGACCGGCGCCGTGCGCCTGCAGGACAAGCGCAACGGCGTGATGTGGTTGCAGATCGCCAACAAGTCGATGCTGATGAACTCCAGGATCGGCCAGCGCATGGTCGATTCCTGCGTCCACGCCGAGCAGCGCTCCAACGTCGCATCGGCGCAGGGCCTGCTGCGCTGACACCCCGGCGATCCGTGGCCTGACAAGGAAACGCCGGGCCGCCCCAAGTTTCCTTGACCCCCTCGGGGGGCGGGCCGGGTGCAGCCCGGCCTTGGGGGCACTCGGAAGGCCCCGGTGACTGCCCGGCGAAGGGCGGCCACCGGGGCCTTCGGCTTTGCGGGTCCGCACTTTTTGTATGCTGTGCGCCACAGCGGCGCCCGTCGTGCGCCCCGGAGCAACCATGACACGCGTCTTCAACTTCAGCGCCGGCCCCGCCGCGCTGCCCGAATCCGTCCTGCGCCAGGCCGCCGACGAAATGCTCGATTGGCACGGCTCGGGCATGTCGGTGATGGAAATGAGCCACCGCGGCAAGGAGTTCATCGCGATTCACGCCGAGGCCGAGGCGCTGCTGCGCGAGTTGCTGGCCGTCCCGGCGAACTACAAGGTGCTGTTCATGCAAGGCGGCGCGATCGGCGAGAACGCCATCGTGCCGATGAACCTGCTGCGCGGACGCGCCGGCGCCGACTACGTCGATACCGGCGAGTGGTCGAAGAAGTCGATCAAGGAGGCGCGCAAGTACGGCAGCGTCAACGTCGCAGCCAGCGGCGAGGCATCGCACTACACGGCAATCCCCAGGCGCGAGACCTGGAAGCTCGACCCGGACGCGGCCTACGTCCACATCTGCTCGAACGAGACGATCGGCGGCGTGCAGTACCACTGGACGCCCGACACCGGCGGCGTGCCGCTGGTCGCCGACATGTCCTCCGACATCCTGTCGCGGCCGGTCGACGTCTCGAAGTACGGCCTGATCTACGGCGGCGCGCAGAAGAACATCGGCCCCGCCGGGCTGACCATCGTCATCGTGCGCGACGACCTGATCGGCCACGCGCTGCCGGTCACGCCATCGGCCTTCGACTACAAGCAGCAGGCCGACAACGACTCGATGTACAACACGCCGCCGACCTACGCGATCTACATCGCCGGCCTGGTGTTCCGATGGCTGAAGGCGCAGGGCGGGCTGGCCGCAATGGAGCAACACAACCGCGCCAAGGCGGCGCTGCTCTACGACCACCTCGACGCGACGAGCTTCTACACCAGCCCGGTCGCCCGGGAGGACCGCTCGCTGATGAACGTGCCCTTCAAGCTGAAAGACGCCGCACTCGACGACGCCTTCCTCAAAGGTGCGCAGGCGCGCGGCATGGTGCAGCTCAAGGGCCACCGCTCGGTCGGCGGCATGCGCGCCTCGATCTACAACGCCATGCCGCTCGATGGCGTGCGCGCGCTCGTCGCCTACATGAAGGAATTCGAGGCCCAGCATGGCTGAGCGCTTCGGCATCCTGGTGCTCAACCAGATCTCGGCCAGCGGGCTGCAGCGCCTGCCCGCCGACCGCTACAGCGTCGGCAGCGACATCGCCGCGCCCGACGCCGTCCTGCTGCGCTCGGCCGACCTGCACCGGCGCGAAATCCCGGCCAGCGTGCTGGCGATCGCGCGCGCCGGCGCCGGCACCAACAACATCCCGGTCGACGCGATGACGGCGCGCGGCGTGCCCGTGTTCAACGCACCGGGCGCCAACGCCAACGCCGTCAAGGAGCTGGTTCTGGCCGGCATGCTGATGGCCGCGCGCAACCTGCCGTCGGCGCTGCGCTTCGTCGAGACGCTCGACGCCGCGGCCCCCGACCTCGACCGCAGCGTCGAGGACGGCAAGAAGGCCTTCGCCGGCAGCGAGCTGGCCGGCCAGACGCTGGGCATCGTCGGCCTGGGCAAGGTCGGCTGCCTGGTCGCCGACGCCGCGATCAAGCTCGGCATGAACGTGCTCGGCTTCGACCCGCACATCACCGTCGACGCGGCATGGAGCCTGCCGTCGCAGGTGAAGAAGGCGGCCAGCGTCGAGGATGTGCTGCGCAACGCGGCCTTCGTGTCGCTGCACGTGCCGCTGATCGATGCGACGCGCCACCTCGTCGACGAGCGCAAGCTCGCCCTGGCGCGGCCCGGCGGCGTGCTGCTGAACTTCTCGCGCGACGGCGTGGTCGACGAAGCGGCGGTCGCCGCTGCGCTGCAGTCCGGCCGGCTCGGCTGGTACGTCAGCGACTTTCCGAGCGCGGCGCTGCTCGGCCAGCCGCGCGTCGTCGCGCTGCCGCACCTGGGCGCATCGACTCGCGAGGCCGAGGAGAACTGCGCCGTGATGGTCGTCGACCAGCTGCGCGACTACCTCGAGCAAGGCCACATCGCGCACGCCGTCAACTTCCCCGCCGTCGCGATGGACCGCGAGTCGCCGTGGCGCATCGCAATCGCCAACGCCAACGTGCCCAACATGCTGGGCCAGATCTCGACCGCGCTGGCGCAGGCCGGGCTCAACATCCACAACATGGTCAACAAGTCGCGCGGCGACACGGCCTACACGCTGGTCGACGTCGACAGCTCGGTCGGCGCCGCCGTCGTCGCCGACCTGCGCGCGATTCACGGCGTGCTCGCCGTGCGCTGCCTGCCGCAAAGCGGGTGAGCGCGGCCCGGTACGCACGACGCAGACCCCAGCCGGCGCGAAAGCGATGCGCCCCGCCGATGCCGAGTCGCCGCCGCGCACGCGGCTGCCGGCGTTGCGCTGGGGCCTCGCAGTCTGGACGCTCGCCATCGTCGCGTTGGTGTTCGCCCTGCATGCCGAGCGCCGCAGCGCCGCACGCGAGCAGGGGCTGGCGACCGCTGCGCTGCGCAGCGAGGCGGTGCAGGCGCGCCTCGACCTGACCTTCGGCCGACTCGCCGCGCTGCCGCGCCACATCGCGCACCTGGCCGAGGTGCAGCGCCATCTCGCCGTGGCGCGGCTCCCCGAACTCGCACCCGACGACGACGCCGGGCGCCGTCAGCTGCACGAGAGTCTGCTGCACGACCCGGCAACGGCATCGATGACTGCCGCGCTGAACCGGCTCGCACTCGACTTCGAGGTGCCGTTGGCGATGCTGCTCGACGCCCGCGGCAACGCCGTCGCCATGGCCGGCGGCGCGGCGCGCACCGCAAGCGCCGAGCCGGCGACGCCGTTCGTCGGCAGCCTGCGCGACCGGCGCTACTTCGCCGACGCGCTGGCGCGCGGCAGCGGCGCGCAGTTCGTCAACGGGCGCGTCAGCGGCGCGCCCGGCATCGTGTTCGCGCACCGCGTCGAGCACGAAGGCCGCACGGTCGGCGTCGCCGCCGTGCGGCAGGACACCGAGACGCTGAATCGCCTGCTGCCGCCGCGCGACGACGTGCTCGTCTACCTGACCGATCGCAACGGCGTCGTCGTGCTCGCCAATCGCGGCGACCACCTCTACAAGCGGCTGCCGTCGGCGCGCGAGCCGCCCGCTCCCGACTGGCAGGCGATCTACCTTCGCGTGCCCGAAGTGCTCGGCTGGCAGCTTTCCCGGGTCACGCTCGGAGCGCGTGAACTGCAGATCGCCGAGTTCGACGGCGCGCGCCACGTTGTCACGACAACGACGCTGGCCGACTGGCCTTTCGACCTCGCCATCGTGGTGCGCGACGCCTCCGGCGGCAGCTTCGCCGGCTTCGGCGCGGCGGCCGGCGCGGTGTGGCTGACCGGCTGCCTGCTGTTGTGGGCCGGCTGGCGCCGGCTGCAACTGCTCGACGCCACGCTGCGCGCGCAGCGCGAGCGGCTCGGCGCCGAGATGCTGCTCGGCGCCGTGTTCACCCACGCAAGCGACGGCTACTTGTTCTTTCGCCCGCGCCGCGGCATCACGCACTGCAATCCGGCCGCGCTGCGTCTGTTCGGCGCCGACGACGAACGGCAACTGCTCGGGCGCGTGCCGTGGCTCCCCGATCTGTCGCCCGAGATCCAGCCCGACGGCCGGCCGAGCCGCGAGCGCGCGCTCGAACTGCTGCGCACGCATGAGCGTTCGGCCGAGCGCCTGCAGACGTGGGAGTGGCGCTTCTGCCGCGTCGGCGGCGGCAGCTTCGACGCCGAGGTCGCCGTGATCGCGCTCGAATGGAAGGGCAAGGGCGAGGCCGAGTTCTGCGCCGTCATCCACGACGTCACTCTGCGCAAGCAGGCCGAGGCGGCGATGCAGCAGGCGCGCGAAGCCGCCGAATCGGCCAGCCGCACCAAGACGAGCTTTCTCGCCAACATGTCGCACGAGTTGCGCACGCCGATGAACGCCATCCTCGGCATGACGCGGCTGGCGCTCGACGGCGGCCTCGCCGGGCGCCCGCGCGACCAGGTCGCCAAGGCGCACGCCGCGGCGCACACGCTGATGGACCTGCTCAACGACGTCCTCGACGTGGCGCGCCTCGAGGCCGGGCAGCTCGAGCTCGCGCAGGCCGAGTTCGACCTGCCGGCGCTGCTGCAGGAGATCGCGGCCGACCTCGCGGCGCACGCGGGCGCGAAGGGGCTGCCCGTCGAAGTCGTCCTCGGGCCCGGGCTTCCGCAGCGCATCGCCGGCGACGCGGCGCGGTTGCGCCAGGTGTTCGCGCACCTTGGCGGCAATGCCGTCAAGTTCACCGAGCACGGGCACATCGTGCTCTCGGTCGATGCCGCCCGGGACGCCGACGCCGCCTGGCTGCACGTGCGCCTGAGCGACACCGGCGTCGGCCTCAGCGGCGACGAGCTGCAGCGCCTGTTCCAGCCCTTCGAGCAGGCCGACGGCTCAACGACGCGGCGCTACGGCGGCAGCGGCCTGGGGCTGGCGATCAGCCGCGCCCTGGTCGAACGCATGGGCGGCCGGCTGTGGGTCGACAGCGAGCCGGGCCGCGGCTCGACCTTCCAGTTCACCGCCAAGCTCGGCCTGGCGGCCGCGCCCGAGGCGGCACAGGTCGACGCCGAGGCCGATACAGACGCGCCCGGCCGCCGCCTCGCCGGCGCGCGCATCCTGCTCGTCGAGGACCACCCGCTCAACCGCGAACTGGCCGGCGAAGTGCTGCGCGGCGCCGGCATGCAGGTCGTCACCGCGCAGGACGGGCGCGAGGCGCTGCAGCGGCTGGCCGACGACGGTCCGTTCGACGGGGTGCTGATGGACTGCCAGATGCCCGTGATGGACGGCTACGCCGCGACACGCGAGCTGCGCCGCAACCCGGCGTGGCAACGCCTGCCCGTGATCGCCGTGACGGCGGGCGCGCTCGCCACCGACCGCGAGCAGGCGCTGGCGTGCGGCATGAACGCCCAGATCGGCAAGCCGCTCGACACCGAACTGCTGCTGCGCACGATGGCGCACTGGATCGCGCCGCGCGGCGTCGCCGCGACGCCGCCCGCGCCTCGACCTCAGCCTGCGCCCTCCCCCCCCCAGTCCCCGCCCGCGCCGTCGGTCCGGTCGCCCGCAGCCCCGCCCGCCGGCGCCGCTGCGATCGACCGCGCGCGCGGCCTGCAGCACTGCCTCGGCAACCCGGTGTTCTACCGGCGCATGCTGCGCGGCTTTCGCGACACGATGCTCGACTTCGGCCCCGCCGTGCGCGCCGCGCTGGCCGAGGGCCGCACCGCCGATGCGCGGCGCCGTGTCCACGACCTGAAGGGCCTGGCCGAAACGATCGGCGCGCTGGCGCTGCAGAGCGACGCCCAGTCGCTGCTGCAGGCGCTGCCGACGGCTCCGCCCGAAGCGGTCGAGGCCGGCGTGGCCGCCATCGAAGCAGCGCTGGCGCAGGTGCACGCGGAAATCGAGGTGCTGGCAGCCGAGCTTGCACCGGACTGAACCTGCGTCAACCCGGCTTCGGCCAGTGCTGACACAATCACGGGCTGCACTGTCGCGACCCACTGCAACCATCAGGTTTTCCCCATGCCCAGCCAACCGACCTACACGCCCCCCCACGCCTACGCCAGCACGCTCAAGTCGTTCAAGACGAAATCCGGCAAGACCGGCCAGTTCTGGTCGCTGCCCGAGCTTGCAAAGCAGTTTCCGAACGTGAAGCGTCTGCCGGTATCGCTGCGCATCGTGCTCGAGAGCGTGCTGCGCAACTGCGACGGCCAGAAGGTGACGGCCGGACACGTGGCGCAGCTCGCCGAGTGGGCGCCGCGCGCCGAGCGCAGCGACGAGATCCCGTTCGTCGTCGCCCGCGTCGTTCTGCAGGACTTCACCGGCGTGCCGCTGCTCGCCGACCTGGCAGCGATGCGCAACGTCGCCGACGGCATGGGCAAGAACCCGAAGGTGATCGAGCCGCTGGTGCCGGTCGACCTCGTGGTCGACCACTCCGTGATGATCGACCACTACGGCACGCCCGCGGCGCTCGACCTCAACATGAAGCTCGAGTTCCAGCGCAACCAGGAGCGCTACCAGTTCATGAAGTGGGGCATGGACGCGTTCGAAACCTTCGGCGTCGTGCCGCCGGGCTTCGGCATCGTGCACCAGGTCAACCTCGAGTACCTGGCGCGCGGCGTGCACCGCACCGCCGCCGGCGTGCACTACCCCGACAGCCTGGTCGGCACCGACAGCCACACGACGATGATCAACGGCATCGGCGTCGTCGCCTGGGGCGTCGGCGGCATCGAGGCCGAGGCCGCGATGCTCGGCCAGCCGGTCTACTTCCTGACGCCCGACGTCGTCGGCTTCGAGCTGACCGGCAAGCTGCGCGAGGGCGTCACCGCCACCGACCTCGTGCTCACCGTCACCGAGATCCTGCGCAAGGAGAAAGTCGTCGGCAAGTTCGTCGAGTTCTTCGGCGAAGGCACGCGCACGCTGGCGCTGCCCGACCGCGCGACGATCGGCAACATGGCGCCCGAGTACGGCGCGACGATGGGCTTCTTCCCGGTCGACGAGAAGACGATCGAGTACTTCGAGGGCACCGGACGCACCAAGGCCGAGATCGAGGCCTTCGAGGCCTACTTCAAGGCGCAGGGCATGTTCGGCGTGCCGCGCGCCGGCGAAATCGACTACACCCAGGTCGTCAAGCTCGACCTCGCGACCGTGGCGCCATCGCTCGCCGGCCCGAAGCGCCCGCAGGACCGCATCGAGATCGGCAACGTCGCAAGGCAGTTCGACGCCCTGTTCACGCTGCCCGCGGCCGAGAACGGCTTCAACCAGCCTGCGACCAAGCTCGAGCCGGCCTACAAGACGGCTGACGGCATCGACCTGCACAACGGCGACGTGCTGATCGCCGCCATCACCTCGTGCACCAACACGAGCAACCCCGGCGTGCTGCTCGCCGCCGGCCTCGTCGCCAAGAAGGCGGTCGAGGCCGGGCTCAGCGTCAAGCCGCACGTCAAGACCTCTCTGGCGCCGGGCTCGCGCATCGTCACCGAATACCTGAGCAAGGCCGGCCTGCTGCCCTACCTCGAGAAGCTCGGCTTCTCGGTCGCCGCCTACGGCTGCACCACCTGCATCGGCAACGCCGGCGACCTGACGCCCGGGATCAACGACGCGATCACGAAGAACGACCTGATCTGCGCCGCCGTGCTGTCGGGCAACCGCAACTTCGAGGCGCGCATCCACCCGAACCTGAAGGCCAACTTCCTCGCCAGCCCGCCGCTCGTCGTCGCCTACGCGATCGCGGGCACGGTGCGCCGCGACCTGATGACCGAGCCCGTCGGCAAGGGCAAGCACGGCCGCAACGTCTACCTCGGCGACATCTGGCCGACCAGCGACGAGGTGCACAAGCTGATGAAGTTCGCGATGAACGGCGGCGCGTTCCGCAAGAACTACGACAAGGTCAAGAGCGACCCGGGCGCGCTGTGGCAGAGGATCCGAGGCGTCAAGGGCAACGTCTACTCGTGGCCCCAGAGCACCTACATTGCGCGGCCGCCGTTCTTCGACGGCTTCACGATGGAGCCGGCGCAGGCCAAGGCCGGCGTCGACGGCGCGCGCATCATGGGCCTGTTCGGCGACTCGATCACGACGGACCACATCTCGCCGGCCGGCTCGTTCCGCGAAACCTCGCCCGCCGGCAAGTACCTGCTCGCGCAGGGCGTGCAGAAGGCCGACTTCAACAGCTACGGCGCGCGCCGCGGCAACCACGAGGTGATGATGCGCGGCACCTTCGCCAACGTGCGCATCAAGAACCTGATGCTGCCGCCCAAGGCCGACGGCTCGCGCGAGGAAGGCGGCACCACGCTGTACCAGCCGGGCGGCGACAAGATGGCGATCTACGACGCCGCGATGAAATACATCGCCGCCGGCGTGCCGACCGTCGTCTTCGCCGGCGAGGAATACGGCACCGGCTCGAGCCGCGACTGGGCCGCCAAGGGCACGCAACTGCTGGGCATCAAGGCCGTCGTCGCGCGCAGCTTCGAGCGCATCCACCGTTCCAACTTGGTCGGCATGGGCGTGCTGCCGCTGCAGTTCAAGGGCAACGACAGCTGGCAGTCGCTGGGCCTCAAGGGCGACGAGACGATCGATGTCGTGCTCAGCGCCGAGCTCAAGCCGCAAAGCGACGCCGCGCTCGTCATCACCAGCGGCGACGGTTCGCGCAAGACGGTGTCGGTGACGCTGCGCATCGACACGCCGATCGAGGTCGACTACTACCGCCACGGCGGCATCCTGCCGTTCGTGTTGCGGCAGTTGCTGGCGGCCTGAGGCGGCTGCGCCCCGCGAAACGAGCCCCGGCCCCGGCCGGGGCTTTTTCGTTGGAGCGCAACAAATGAAACGACGCCGTCGACGCGCGGAAGTCGGACTGAAACACGCCGCGCCGACGATGACGCCATGCCGAACCGCCCCGTCATCGCCAGCCTGCTGATCGCCACCGCCGCGCTGCTCGCCGGCGCGGCGCTGATCGCCTCCACGGCAACGGCAGAGGTCGCCGCCGTGCTCGCTGCAACCTGACGCAGCGCATCAGCCCAACCAGCGATACCCCTCGGCCGCCCGCAGCGCCCAGCTCCCGTCCCCCGGCAGTTCCAGCACCTGCCGGTGGTACTTCAGCACCGCGGCATGGTGGCTCACGCTCACCGGCGTGATCGACAGGCCGGCGAGCTGGCGGTAGAGACGTTCCTCGTTGGCGGCGTCGAGCGCGCTGGTCGCCTCGTCGAGCAGCAGGTAGCGCGGCCGGGCCAGCAGCGCACGCGCGAACGCGAGGCGCTGCTGCTCGCCGACCGACAGCAGCTTGCCCCAGTCGCGTTGCACCGACAGGCCGCCGAAGCGCCCGGCCAGCGTCGGCAGGTTGACGGCTGCCAGCCACTGCTGCAGCTCGACGTCGGAGATCTCGCGCTCGGTGTTCGGATAGAGCAGCTGGCTGCGCAGATCGCCGAGCGGCAGGTACGGGTACTGCGGCAGGAACAGCATGTCGGCGCCCGCCGGCCGCAGCACGCGGCCGCTGCCCGTCGTCCACAGGCCGGCGACGACGCGCAACAGCGAACTCTTGCCCGCGCCGCTCGGGCCCACGATCAGCAGCCCCTCGCCCGGCGGCACCTGCAGCGAGAGATCGCGCACCAGCAGGTGTTCGCGGTTGGGCGTCAGCACCGTCAGGGCGTCGAGCGCGAGCAGCGTGCCGGGCACGGTGTGGACGCGCCCGGCGCCGTCGTGCGCGGCATCGGCCGGCGGCCCGGCTTCGTCGCCGAGCGCGCTCGTGAAGGCATGCAGACGGTTCACGCCGGCCGAGAACCGGCTCAGGTTCTCGAAGTGCTCGACGATCACCGTCAGCGCGCCGAGGATCGCGGTGAACGCGCCGGTGGCCTGGATCGCGCGCCCGACCTCCAGCTCGCCGGCGAGCACTTCGTTGGCGATGATGACGACGGGCAGCACCGTCGTCAGGAAGCTGTGCGCGTACTGGAAGGTGTTGAGCCCGAGCTGCCAGCGCAGCACCTGCCGCCAGTTCACGACGACGGCCTCGAACACGCGCTGCAGCGCCGACATTTCGCGCGCCTCGCCGTTGTGGAAGGCGATCGGCTCGGCGTGCTCGCGCACGCGCACGAGGTTGAAGCGGAAGTCGGCTTCGCGCTGCAGCTGCCGGAAGTTCAGCCCGATCAGGCGCCGGCCGAACACGGAAGCGGTGAAGAAGGTGGCGACGAAGGCATAGCCGACGAGAAACCCGACCAGCCCGCGCGAGATCGACCACAGCACGCCCGAGAACGCCGCGAGCTGGATCAGCGCCGACAGCACGATCATCGAGAAGTACAGCGACTGCGCCGTGAAGGCGTTGATGTCCTCGGCGATGCGCTGATCGGGGTTGTCGATGCCGGCGACGGCGTTCAGGCGGTAGTAGGCGCGGCGCGCGAAGTAGCGCGCGAGGAAGCTGTGCGTCAGCCAGCGCCGCCACTGCAGCCCGAGGATGTCGCGCACATAGTAGTAGAAGGCATAGACCGGCACGGCCGCGGCGAGCAGCACGGTGTAGCGGCGCATCGAGGCCCAGAAGCGGTCGGCATCCTGCGCCGCCAGCGCCGACGTGAACTCGCCCGTCTCGTGGTTGAACAGCACGGCAAAGCCGGTCTGGCCGAGCACCAGCAGCACCAGCAGCGCGAGCAGGCCGCCGGCGCGCCCGCGTTCGTCGCCGCGCCAGTAGGGCAGTGCGATGGCGACGAAGCGGCGCCACAGGCGGCTGTTGAAACCGGGGCGGTCGGCGTCGTCCTTGCGCTTCACGAGTTCAGTAGCCTACCCGGGCGTAGTAGGTCTGCTGCGCCGCCTCGCGCGCCTGGCCGAGCGTGACGATGCCCTGCGCCGCCAGCAGCGGCACGAGCTTGAGGAAGATCTCGGCCGTCACGATGGCGTCACCGAGCGCGGTGTGGCGGCCGATTACCGTGACGCCGAGCCGCTCGGCGATCTCCTCCAGCCGGTGCGACGCCTGCTGCGGGTGGACCACGGCCGACAGCAGCAGCGTGTCGAGCACCGGCTGCTCGAAGGCCACACCGGTGCGCGCCTGCTTCAACTGCAGGAAGCGCATGTCGAACGCCGCGTTGTGCGCGACCAGCACGGTGTCGCGCGCGAAGGCGTGGAACGCCGGCAGCACGGCGTCGATGGTCGGCTGGCCCGCGACCATCGCCGGCTCGATGCCGTGGATCGGGATGCCCGCAGCCGGGATGCCGCGCTGCGGATCGACGAGCTGCTCGAAGCACTCGTGGCGGCGCAGCTTGCCGGCGACGATGCGCGTTGCGCCGATCTGCAGGATCTCGTCGCCCTCCGACGGGTTCAACCCCGTCGTCTCGGTGTCGAACACGGTGTAGGTCAGCTCGACCAGCGTGCGCTCGGCCCATTCGCGCGCCGGCTCCGAAGCGCCGAACAGGTCGAAGTCGTAGAACTCGGGGCGGCTGTCGCTGCGCACGAACTGCGCCGCCTCGAGCGCCCCGCCCTCGCGCGCCAGCGGCAGCAGGAAACGGAAGAAGGCGGCATGACGCACGCGCTCGCGCTCGAACCAGAACGCGCCGTCGTGGCGCTCCACCACGTCGCGCACAGTCAGCGCGATGCGCTCGCCGCCGACTTCGATCGCATCGGTCTCCCAGCCGATCACGGTTTCGGTGCTCATCGCCTGGCCGGTCCACACCAGGTCGAGCTGCGCGCGCTCGCCGGCGCGCGCGAGCCGCAACTCGACGACGCGCACCTCGTACTCGCGCACCAGCCGGCCCGCCAGCCCCACCAGCACCTGCAGCAGCGACCAGCTGTCGACCTCGAGCCAGAGCGCAGTGTCGACTTCGCCCGCCGCGGTGCGGCAGCCGTAGAGCGTCTCGATGCGCCGCCGCGCCGCGGCGACGAGGTCGGCGCCGAGCATGTCTTCGAGCGGCCAGCGCGTCTTCATCGTGTGCGCCGTGTGATCGGCCAGCTCGCGGATGCGCGCACTCATCGCGCGCACCTCGTCGCGGATCACGCCATGAAAGCGTTCACGCGCCGCCGCGTCGACGTCGGGCAGGTCGAGCATCTCGACGGCAGCCAGCAGGTTGCCGAGCGAAGCGCGGCTGCTTTCCGTGAGCAACAGCAGCAGCCGATCGCGCGCCGACTCGTCGGCGAAGTCGCGCGTGATGTTGTCGAGCATCAGCACGAAACCGCCGAGCGGCGCCTCGCCCGCAGCGCCCGCCTCGGCCGCACCGGCGCGCACCGGCGTCATCTGCACGCGCAGCAGCTGGCCGGCGCGCGTCGCCGTGACGAACTGCGCCGACGGGTGCGCCGCGCCGCGCTGCAGCCGCTGCTGCACGCTCTCGAGCGCGTGCGCGACGAGCTGGCGGTCGAACACGGCATAGATCGAGCGGCCGAGCCCGACCAGCTCGGCGCCGCCGGCGAGCGTCGGCGCCTCCGACAGCGCGCGGAACTGCAGCCGCGCGCGCTGGTTGTAGAGCAGGATGCGGCCATCGAGGTTGCAGACGACGACGCTCTGCGTCAGCTCGGCCATCAGTGCGGCGAGGCGGTTGCGCTCCTGCTCGACGTCGCGGCTGGCCTCGCGCACGCGCGCGTCGATGTCGGCGCGCAGCGCGTCGCGCTGGCTCGCGAAGTCGTTGATGATCTGCGCCAGCGCGCGGATCGGGGCAGCGCCGCCGGCCTCGATCGAGCGCCCGGCGTCGGCGGCGAGCAGCAGCACGCCGGCGTGCTCGGCCAGCCGCGCCGGTGCCGCGATCCAGCGCCGCCACGCGCGCCGCGCCAGCGCGCCCAGCGCCAGCGACAACACCACCCATCCCAGCAGCAGCAGCGCGGCGCGCGGCTCGAGCATCGCCGCCAGCGCGGCGCGCTCGGCGGGCACCAGCGTCGCCGCGAAGCCCAAGCCGAGCGCCAGCGCGAAGACGGCCAGCGCCAAGCCCGGCAGCGCAGCGACGGCGAGTTCGCGCCGTTCGGCCGGCTTCATCGCGCCGCGCCGCCTTCGAGCAGCAGGCGCACCGTGTCGGCCAGCTCGCGCGTCGAGAACGGCTTGGTCACGTAGGCGTCGGCACCCAGCGCAGTGCCCTTGGCGACATCGGTGTCGCGGCCCTTGGCCGTCAGCATCACGATCCTGGTGCCGGCGAGCGCCGCGTCGGCGCGCACCGCCTGGCAGACTTCGAAGCCGCTCATGCCCGGCATCATCACGTCGAGCAGCACCAGGTCGGGTCGCTCACGCGCGATCATCTTCAGCGCCTCGGGGCCGTCGCGCGCCACGAGCACGGCGTGGCCTTCGCGCTGCATCAGGTACTCGAGCGAGACGACGATGTTGGCTTCGTCGTCGGCGATCAGTACTTTCTTGCCCTGCGTCATGTCGTGGCCTCCTCCATATGCCATGGCAACTCGAAACCGAAGGTCGCGCCTTGACCGGGCGCAGATTCGAGCCACATCGTGCCGCCGTGGTGCTCGACGATGCGCCGGCTGATCGGCAGGCCCAGCCCCGTGCCCTGCGGCCGGTTCAGCGCATCGCCGCCCTGGCGGAACTTCTCGAACACGAGCTGCCGCTGCTCCGGCGGCACGCCGGGCCCGTTGTCGGCGACGGTGACGACGGCGCCGCGTGCGCCGGCGCGCAGCTCGACGACGACGCGCCCGCGGCCCTGGGGCACGAACTTGGCGGCATTCGTCAGCAGGTTGAGCAGCACCTGCGTCAGCCGGTCGGCGTCGCCGTGCAGCATCGGCAGCGCAGGCGGCAGGCGCAGGTCGACGACGGCGCCGCGCCCGCGGAACAGCTCGGCCGTCGTCTGCACGGCCTGACCGACGAGCCCGCGCAGGTCGACCTCGGTGTGGCGCCATTCGGCATTGCCCGACTCCATCTTGGCCAGGTCGAGCACCTGGTTGACGAGCCGCGTCAGCCGCTCGCTCTCGCCGACGACCAGGCCGAGAAAGTGCTCGCGCTGTGCCGGATCCATGTCGGGGTCGTCGCGCATCAGCTCCGTCAGGGCGCGGATCGACGTGAGCGGGGTGCGCAGCTCGTGCGACACCGACGAGACGAAGTCGTCCTTCTGCCGGTCGAGGTCGCGCAACTGCTCGTTCGCGGCGCGCAGCTGCTCCGCCTCGCCGACGATGCGCAGCACCTCGTCGGCGCCCAGCTGCTCCTCGTCGACGGCGGCGGCGACCAGCACACGCGCCGAAGCGCTGCCCACCGCGCCGGAGAGCTCGCGCTCGACTTGCTGCACCAGCCGCCCGTCGGCCGGCAGCCGCGCCGCGTCGACGATGCCGCGCTCGCGCGCCGCGTCGGCGAACAGCTGTTCGGCCGGTGCCGCGCCGAGGATGCGCGCGGCGAGCCGGCGCAGGTCGGCGAGCCTCGCGCGTCCGCGCCACAGCACCGGCGCGCCGTCGTCGCTGCGCATCGCGTCGACGAAGCGCAGCGCCTGCCCCGTCTCGCGCGCCGACGGCCGGCGCCACAACGACACCGCGACGTAGAGGCCGGCATTGGCGAACAGGCTCCAGAACAACGCGTGCGTCAGCGCGTCGAGGCCGCCGAGGCCGAACAGCCGCTCGGGGCGCAGCGCAGCGATGCCCCAGGGCCCGTGCTCGACGAAACCGATCGGCAACCAGCCCGACTTGGCGATCGACGGCAGCATCAAGGTCCACGCCCACAGCGCGAAGCCCGCCACCAGCCCGGTCAGCGCGCCGGCGCGCGTGCCGCCCTTCCAGTAGATGCCGCCGAACAGCGCCGGCGCGAACTGGGCGACCGCGGCGAAGCTGATCAGCCCGATGCTGACCAGCGCATAGGCCTCGCCGGCGATGTGGAAGTACAGATACCCCAGCAGCAGCAGCGCGACGATGACGGCGCGGCGGATCCCCAGCAACACGCCGGTCAGCTCGCGATCGCGCTGCCGGCCGGCGCGCAGCAGCAGCGGCAGCACGAGGTCGTTGCTGACCATCGTCGAGACGGCGATCGTCTCGACGATGATCATGCCGGTGGCCGCCGACAGCCCGCCGACGAAAGCGAGCAGCGCGAGCACCGGCTGGCCGGCCGCCAGCGGCAGCGTCAGCACGAAGGTCTCGGGGTCGGCCCCGCCGCTGCCGAAGTACAGCAGCCCGCCGAACGCGATCGGCAGCACGAACAAGTTGATCGCCAGCAGGTAGGCCGGAAACGCCCACGACGCGCGCCGCAGGTGGCGCTCGTCGACGTTCTCGATCACGATCATCTGGAACTGGCGCGGCAGCAGGATCACCGACAGCATCGCCAGCAGCGTCAGCCCGAACCAGGCGCCGCCGTCGAAGCTCTCGCCCAGGCCGAGCAGCGGGCGCAACTCGGCGCTCGCCGCAGCGCGCGCGAAGATGTCGCCGACGCCGTCGTGCAGGCCCCAGGTCACGAAGATGCCGACGGCGACGAAGGCGATCAGCTTGACGACAGACTCGACGGCGATCGCCGCGACCATGCCCTCGTGGCGCTCGCTGGCGTCGAGCCGGCGCGTCCCGAAGGCGACCGTGAAGACGCCGAGCGCGAGCGCGACGTAGAGCGTGCTGTCGCGCCACCAGGCGGCCGGATGCTCCGGCGCCGCGCCGGGCGGCGTCGTCAGCACGGCCCAGCCGCTGGCGATCGCCTTCAACTGCAGCGCGACGTAGGGCAGGATGCCGACGACGGCGATCAGCGTGACCAGCGCCGCCAGCGCGCGGCTCTGGCCGTGGCGGCTGGCGATGAAGTCGGCGATCGTCGTGATGCGGTCGCGGCGCGCGATGCGCACCATCTTGCGCAGCACGGTCCAGGCCAGCAGCATCGCCAGCGTCGGCCCGAGGTAGATCGGCAGGAACCACAGCCCCGACGTGGCGGCGCGGCCGATGCTGCCGAAGTAGGTCCAGGCCGTGCAGTAGACGCCCATCGACAACGCATAGACCCAGGCGTTGCCGATCACCGATCGGCCCTGCTGCGCGCGCCGGTCCGCCGCGTGCGCGACGACGAACAGCAGCGCCAGCCAGGCGAACGATGCGGCGACGACGACCGAGGCCGACAGCATCGCGTCAGTCCCTTCCCCGTTCGGCGATCCAGGCCGCCGCGGCGATCAGCGCGGCCCAGCCGCTGAACAGCGCGAACGGCAGCGCCGGCACGCCGAGCACGACGAGATCGACGTCCCACAGCGCGAGCAGCGGCGCATTGAGCGCCAACCAGCCGAGTGCGAACAGCGCGAGCAGGCGTTGCGAGGACAGGTCGTCGAACATGGTTGCCTTTCTCGGACGCCGCCCTGCCCGGCTACAAGGAATCGAGGCGCAGGCGCTGGCGCAGCAGCGCGCGAAAACGCCGCACGATGGCCAGCGCGTCGCGCAGCGCGTCGCGCTCGATGGTGCCGAGCTGCGACGGCTGCAGCAGATTGTCGGGCGCAACGCCGGCCGCGCGCTGGCGCAGCTGCTGCGCGAGGCGCAGGCTCATCAGCAGCTGCAGCGCGTCCTGCAGATCGCGCGCCAGCGCGGCGTCGAGCTCGCCCTGCGCGGCCAGCGCGGCAATGCGCTCGGCCGTGCCGACGGCATGCACGCGCTGGCGCAGCGCGAGCGCGCGCACGCCATGCACGATCGGGAAGGTGCCGAGTTTCTTCAGGTCCAGCGGCTGCTCGTCGCGCCGCGACGTGAGGCGCGTCCACCAGCTCGCCGGCTCGTCGAAGCGGTCGGCGGCCGCGGCGAAGCGCGCCAGGAAGGCGTCGCTGGCGGCGAGCAGCGTGTCGAGGTGCTCGCGCGCCGCGCGCAGCAGCGCCGCGTCGCCGGCGACGGCGGCGGCGTCGAGAAAGATGGCGAGCTGCATCGGCCCTTCCGGGTCGCTGCCGTGGATCCAGTCGCGCATCGTGGTGCGAAAGCGCGCCAGCGGCTGACGCCACTGCGGGTTCGTCAGCATCACGCCGCCCGGGCACGGCGGGTAGCCGAACGCGGCCAGCGCGGCGGCGAACTGCGCGGCGATCGCGTCGAGGCCCGCGAATTCGAATCCGTCGCGCAGCAGCAGCGCGTTGTCCTGGTCGGTCTTGAGGATCTGCTCGCCGCGACCCTCGCTGCCCATCACGACGAGGCAGCTGTTGGCGACCAGCTCCGCCGGCGCGAGCAGCGCCCACAGGCGCGCGATCAGCCGCGCGTTGAGCTCGCCGACGAGCTGCGCGATGCGCTCGATGCGCGTGCCGTTGGCGTGCAGCGCCTCGATCATCGCGTCGATGCGCTTCGCGGCCGACTGCAGGTCGGCGACCGAGGCCGCCTCGTCGATCTGCAGCGCGACGATGTGCGAATGGTTGGCGACGAAGCTGACGAGGTCGAGTTGCCCGAGCAGCCCGAGCACCGTGTCGCCGTCGCGCACGACGAGGCGATGCACGCGGTGGCGCACCATCAGCAGCAGCGCCTCGAACAGCTCGGCCTCGGGATGCACGGCGACGAGGTCGAAACGCGCCACGTCGCGCACCGTCAGCGCGGCGGGCGGCACGTCGCGCAGCAACGCGTCGCGCAGATCCGTCGTCGTGAAGATGCCCAGGCGGTCGCCGTCGCGCACCAGCGCGTGCGTCAGCCCGAGCAGCGCCAGGCGCCGGCACAGCGTGACGAGGTCCTCGCCGCCGTCGACGTAGTGCGCCTTGCGGATGTAGGCGTCGCGCACGCGCGCCGTCGCGAGCGACAACCACTCGCGCTGGAACTGCGGTGCAGGGGCTTGCGACATCGATAGACCGCCAAGCGAAAACGGGACTGCGGGCAGTGTGCCCGCAGTCCCGCCCTTCGTCACGCGAGCCGCGTCAGTGGCCCGAGGCTCCCGACGCGCCGATGCCCGTCTCGGAGCGGACCTGCTGCGCGAGGAAGCCCGCGCGGTCCTGGTTGCCGCGCGCGCTGCGGTCGAGCACCGAGAACAGCCAGATCCCGACGAAGCCGATCGTCATCGAGAACAGCGCCGGCGACGTGTACGGGAACAGCGCCGAGCCCTTCGGGTTGCCGAGCGTGGCTTCCCACACCGCCGGCGACACGACGGTCAGCCCGACCGACGACACCAGCCCGAGGAAGCCGCCGATCACCGCGCCCCTGGTCGTGCAGCCCTTCCACAGCACCGACATCAGCAGCACCGGGAAGTTGGCCGACGCGGCGATCGCGAACGCCAGCGACACCATGAAGGCGATGTTCTGCTTCTCGAAGGCGATGCCCAGCACGACGGCGACGATGCCGAGGATGACGGTCGTGATGCGCGAGACGCGCAGCTCGGCCGCGCTGTCGGCCTTGCCGCCCTTGATCACGGTGGCGTAGAGATCGTGCGACACCGCCGAGGCGCCCGACAGCGTGAGGCCGGCCACCACGGCGAGGATCGTCGCGAACGCGACCGCCGAGATGAAGCCGAGAAACACGTTGCCGCCCACCGCGTTGGCGAGGTGGATCGCCGCCATGTTGCCGCCGCCGAGCAGGCCGCCCCTGGCGTCGAGGAACTGCGGATCGGTCAACACGAAGGTGATGGCGCCGAAGCCGATGATGAAGGTCAGCACGTAGAAGTAGCCGATCCACGTCGTCGCCCACAGCACCGACTTGCGCGCCTCCTTGGCGTTGGGCACGGTGAAGAAGCGCATCAGAATGTGCGGCAGGCCGGCGGTGCCGAACATCAGCGCCATGCCGAAGCTGATCGCCGAGACCGGATCCTTCACGAAGCCGCCCGGCCCCATGATCGAGAAGCCCTCCTTCGCGGCCACGTCGGGCGCCTTGCCTGCCGCACCGGCCAGCCCCGTCTTGATGTCCACCGCCTTCGCGAACATGGCCTCCGGACTGAAGCCGAAGTTCCACATCACCATGAAGGCCATGAAAGTCGCGCCGCCCAGCAGCATGATGGCCTTGATGATCTGCACCCAGGTCGTGGCCGTCATGCCGCCGAACAGCACGTAGACCATCATCAGCGCGCCGACGATGACGACGGCGATCCAGTACTCGAGCCCGAACAGCAGCTTGATCAGCTGGCCCGCGCCGACCATCTGCGCGATCAGGTAGAACGCCACGACGACCAGCGTGCCCGACGCGGCGAACACGCGCACCGGCGTCTGCGAGAAGCGGAACGCGGCGACATCGGCGAAGGTGAACTTGCCGAGGTTGCGCAGCCGCTCGGCGAGCAGGAACGTGACGACGGGCCAACCGACGAGAAAGCCGATCGAGTAGATCAGCCCGTCGAAGCCCGAGACCATCACGGCCGCCGAGATGCCGAGGAACGATGCCGCCGACATGTAGTCGCCGGCGATCGCCAGGCCGTTCTGAAAGCCCGTGATGCCGCCGCCGGCGGTGTAGAAGTCGGCCGCGCTCTTGGTGCGCGCGGCGGCCCACTTCGTGATGAACAGCGTGAACACGACGAACACGCCGAACATGCCGATCGCCGTCCAGTTGGTGGCCTGCTTCTGTGCCTGCCCCAGGTCGGCTCCGGCGGCCAAGGCGCCGCCTGCCGCGGCGGCCAGCGCCAGCAGCGCGAGAGCGCGTTTCGTGTCGATCGCGCTCATTTCAGCACCGCCTTGGTGACCTGGTCCGACAGCCGGTCGAACTCGCTGTTGGCGCGCCGCACGTAGACGGCCGTGATCACGATGGTGAACACGATGACGCCCAGACCGATCGGCATGCCGATCGTCGTGACCCCCGCGCCGAGCTTCTGCGCGAGGAAGGGCTTGTTGAACGCCACCAGCAGGATGAAGCCGTAGTACACGATGAGCATCACGATCGTCAGCCACCAGCCGTAGCCGGTGCGCTTGCGCTTGAGCTCCTGGTATGCGGGGTGGCTGGCGATGCGACGGACCAGGTCGTCGTCCATGTCGTCTCCTCGTACTGCAGTTCTGCGAATCGCGGTTCCGGGGCCGGAACCGAAGGGCGCGATCGTGCGGGATGCGACTGACTGTGCGCTGACGCGGGACTGACGTCAAACTGACTGCGGCCCGCGTCGGGCGCAGACGCGCCCTCGGTGCTTCATTCCATCAGTTCACACTGATATTCTGTGGGAACGTTGCGACAGGTCAAGGTGCATCCGGGCCGGCGGGATTCAAATCCGCATGAGACGCCGGGCCGCCCCAAGGCGAATTCCGGAGGCCTTCGGGCCGCAGGATTCCCAATCAGCCGCAGACCCGCAGACGACGGGTACCCCCGGCCGTGACCTCGAGGAGACGAGCATGCAAGGTCCGCACCCTGCCTCGCCGCGCAGCGACGAACCCTGCGACCCGGCGCGCCGCCGCTGGCTGCAGGCACTCGGCCTGGCGCCCGTCGCCGCCGCGGCGACGCAGCCGACGCGCGCCGCAGCCGTGAAGACCAATGCGCACATCGTGATCGCGGGCAGCGGGCTCGGTGGTATCGCCGTCGCGCACCGCCTGGGCCACCTGCTCGACGGCGCGAAGATCACGATCGTCGACCGCAAGGAGGAGCACAACTACCAGCCGGGCTACACGCTCGTCGCGACCGGCGTCTGGCCGGTCGACAAGGTGCGTGATCGCAACGCCGAGCTGCAGCCCGCCGGCGTCGAATGGATCAAGGACGCCGTCGCCGCCTTCGACCCGGCGGCCAACACCGTCGTCACCGCGGGTGGCCAGCGCATCCGCTACGACTTCCTCGTCGTCGCGACCGGCCTGCACCTCGACTATGCGCAGATCGATGGCATGGACGTTGCCGCGATCGGCCGTGACGGCCTGGCCAGCGTCTATGCCGGCCCGCAGGCCGCCGAGGCGACGTGGGCCGCGATGCAGGCCTATGCCGCCAAGGGCGGCAATGCGCTGATGACGCTGCCGGCGACGCCGCTCAAGTGCGCCGGCGCGCCGCTGAAGATGACGTTCATGCTGCGCGACCGGCTGCGCCAGGCCGGCACGCTCGACAAGTCCAAGGTGGTGTTCCATTCGGCGTTGGGCAACGTGTTCGGCGTCAAGGCGGTCAACGACAACGTGCTCGAGCGCTGGAACGCGCTGGGCGTCGACGTCGAGTTCACGCAAAAGCTCGTCGCTGTCGACATCGGCGCGCGCCGCGCCACCTTCGTGTCACCCGAGGGCGAGAAGCAGCAGCTGCCTTACGACTTCCTGCACGTCGTGCCGCCGATGCGCGCGATCGACGCCGTGAAGAACAGCGACCTCGCCTGGAAGGAAGGGCCGTTCGCAGCCGGCGGCTGGCTCGAGGTCGACAAGACGACGCTGCAGCACCGGCGCTTCCCGAACGTGTTCGGCATCGGCGACATCAACGGCACGCCGCGCGGCAAGACGGCGGCCACCGTCAAGAAGAGCGCGCCCATCGTCGCGCACAACCTCGCCGAGGTCGTCGCCGGGCGCAAGCCCGACGCGGCGTTCGACGGCTACACCTCGTGCCCGCTGATCGTGCGCGAGGGCTCGGCGCTGTTGATCGAGTTCGACTACGACGGCAAGCTGCAGCCGTCGCTGCCGGGGCTCGATCCGCTGCAGGACAGCTATTTCGCATGGCTGATGAAGTACCGGCTGCTCAAGCCTGCCTACCAGGCGGTGCTCAAGGGCCGCGTCTGAACGAACCGGGGGCAATGCGATGTACGAAATCTGGCTCGTGCTCAACATCGTGTGGGAGATCGCTCTCGGCGCCGCGCCGTGGCTGCTCGCCGCGCTCGCCGTGTGGATCGCGCTGATGGTCGCCGCGTCGCGCCGCGGCGCTGCCTGGCGCGCCGGCCTCGGCGGCGCCGCGGCGGTCGCGGCCGTCGTCGCCGTCGTCGCCTTCCTCTGGGTGCCCGGGGCGACGCGCTCGTCGCTGGGCGAGCTGCGCTACTGGGTCGACTGGGCCAACCTCGCCGGCGTCGCATTCGGCTTCGCCGGCGCGGCAGCGCTGTTCGTCTGGCCGCTGTTCGCGCTGAAGCGGCGGCGTTAGCCGCGCGCGACGGCGCGCCGCACAATCGGCCGATGCTGTCGATCACGCTCGGCCCGCTCGCTTTTCCCGTCGCCCCGCTGCTGCTGATCGTCGCCGTGTGGGGCGCGTCGTGGCTGGCATCCCGGCTGGCCGGGCGCGACCACGCCGATGCAGCGGCCAACGCCGTGGGGTTGGCGGCCTTCGCCGGGTTGCTGATGGCGCGCCTGGTGCACGTCGCGCTGAACCTGTCGGCCTACGCGCCGACGCCATGGTCGGTGCTCGACGTGCGTGACGGCGGCTGGCACGTGCCGGCGGGCTTCGCGGCCGGCGCGGCGTGGCTGGCGTGGCGCGCGCTGCGCCGGCCCGCGCTGCGCCGGCCGGTGGCGCTTGCGGCGTTCAGCGGCGGCGTCGCATGGGCCGCCGCGACGGCAGCGCTCGGCGGCGGCGCGCTGCGCGAGCGGCCGCCGCTGCCTGCGCTCGCGCTCGTCGACCACGCCAGCGGCGCGCCCGTCGAACTGGCGCAGGCCACGGCCGGGCGACCTGCCGTCGTCAACCTGTGGGCCACCTGGTGCCCGCCGTGTCGCGAAGAGATGCCGATGCTCGCTGCCGCGCAGCGCCGCGAGACGGGCGTCACGTTCCTGTTCGTGAACCAGGGCGAGTCGGCGTCGGCGATCCGCGCCTACCTCGTCGACCAGGACCTCGATCTCTCCAACGTTCTGCTCGACGCCGCCAGGCAACTCGGGCCGCTCGTCGGCTCGCGCGGCCTGCCGACGACGCTCTTCTACGACGCGCGCGGCCGCCTCGTCGATGCGCACCTCGGCGTGCTCAACGCGGCGGCGCTCGAGAGCCGGCTGCGCACGCTGCGCGCCGGCGCGCGCTGAACGGCCCGCATCAACGCTGCACGCGCACCGGCTCGGCGACGCGATGCAGCAGCGCCGCCGCCAGCAGGCTGGCGAGCCACGCAGCGACGAGGCCGGCCGCATTCGCTGCAACGCTCGTCGGCCACAGCCGCCACACCAGCGCGCCGACGACGAGCGCCACCGGGTAGTGCACGAGGAACAGCGGATAGGAGACGCGCGCCGCCCAGGCGACGACGCGGCTCTCGGGCAGGCGCCGGTCGGCGGCGGCGACGAGCAGCAGCGCCGTCGCGCCGGCCAGCGCGATGCGGTTGCGCCAGTCGAGCGCCAGCGCCAGCAGCACGACGGCGGCGAGCGCCACGGCCCAGGCAGCGCGCCGCGAACGGCGCGACGCCCACCACGCGCCGATGCCCAGCGCGTAGGCACCCCAGAAGTACGGCGCCCAGGCGTCGAGCGACGCATCGCGGTTGAACCAGAACAGCGATGCGACGGCCAGCGCCGCGACCAGCGCCAGCGCCGGCACGGCGCGGCCCTGCGCCAGCGCGAACAGCACGACGAACAGGGCATAGAGCTGCACGTCGATCGCGACGTACCAGACCCCTGCCGACAGCGCGTCGACGCCCGCGACGTCGTGCAGCAGCAGCGCGTGCGCGGCGAACTGCGCCGCCGTCGGTGCGGCCGGAATCGTCGGATGCGCGACCAGCGCACGCGCCAGCGCCGCCGCCGCGACGGCCAGCACCAGCGCGACGAAGTAGGGGCGCGCGAGCCGCAGACAGCGCCGCCACACCAACCGCGCCGCGGCCGGCGGCGGCCCGGCGCGCCCGAGCAACGAATGCGCGGCGAGAAAGCCCGCGACGACAAGGAACACCTGCACCGCGATGCGCGCATGGTCGACGAGCCAGCCGACGAGCGCCGGCGCTTGCGGCTGCACCACATCCGACATCGGCCCGTAGAGCGCCAGGTGGTGCCACACGATCAGCTGCGACGCGCCCGCCTTGAGCCAGTCGACGGCGACGATCGGCACGCCCGCGGCTTCTACGTGTTCGTGCCGGGGTCGCGTCATGGCGCGCTGCGATAGAGTGGCCCCTCGAGGCTGCGCCCGACGCGGCCCGAGAGGGAGGCAAGCCAGACATGCAACGAGCGAGCGACGACGGCGGGATCGTGCTGCGCGCCGGCACTGCAGCGGCGCTCGATGCGCAACGCCGCGCCGTCGACGCACGGCTCGCGTCGCTGAGCCTCGCGGGCGCCGTCGCGGCAAGCGTGGGCGCCGGCGAGGCGCGGTGGCGGCTCGACGCTGCGCATGCCGCGAACTGGACGCCCGGCCACGACACGCTGCAATTGCGCGAGCATTGCGGCCTCGACCCCGCCGCGCGGCCCGCCGACCTGGAACGCGAGATCGCGATCGCGATGCTCGCAGCGCCGCTGCCGCTCGAATTCCCGAGCGCCGACGAGTTCGACAGCGCGCTGCGCATGCGCCGCGACATCGTCGCCGCGGCGCAGCGCACTGCGCTGGCCTTCGGCACCGCCGCCGCCGAGCGCCCCGAGGGCTGGTGGACCTATGCGCCCGAGAGCAGCTTCACCGTGCTGCCCGGCAAGCCGCTGATCGAGGCGCTGCGCCGCGCGACGCAGCCCGAGGTCTCGGGCAAGCTTTACGCCTTCTCGTGCTACCGCGCCACCGAATACGTCATCGTGCTCGCCGTCGCGCAGGAGCTCGAGCGCAGCAACCCGCCCCTGCTGGCCGCACTGCAGCGCCGCTGGGAGCGCAGCGCCATCATGTCGGGGCGCTTTCACGACGTATTCCTGCGCGAGCTCGGCACCAACGACGCGCCGTTGCCGCCGCGCTGGTACGTGCCCGGCGACCGCATCTGGTTCCGCAACCCCGACCCGCATTCGTCCGACGCCTCGGGCTACGAGGGTTCGTGGCTGTTCTATCTCGGCGGCGGCCTGTTCAACAACTTCTGGAAGCGCGACCGGCCATTCACGATGGCGGGCAAGTGCGTCGAGCTCTACCACTGGCGCCACGCGACCTGGACCGATGCCGACGGCCACCTGCGCATCGACGAAGCCGTCGTCGAGCAGCGCGCCGCAGCGTCGATGCGCGACCCCGCGGAGGTCGAACGCATCCTGGCCGAGATGCTGCGGCTGCGCGACCCGACCGGCATCGACGCCGGTGGCGGCTGCATCGACCGCACGCGCGAGTTCCCGCGCCACGTGCGGCCGGGAACCGGCGACCTGATCGTGCCCGAAGCTTGACACCGACCCGCGCTGGCGTTCAGGCCGCGTGTTCGAGCGTCGCCGGCGTGCGCAGCAGCGGCGCACGGCCCAGCCGCTGCGCCAGGTGCGACAGCGCCGCGCCCACTTGATCGATCAGCACCAGGCACACGTCACCCGGCTGCAGCCGGCCGAGCGCGAGGTCGATCGCCGCGAACTCGCCGCGCACCTCGTCGACGCGCCGCGTGCGCCGGGCGCGCTGCAGACCCTCGCGCAGCAGGCGCACGACTTCACCGTCCTTGCGTCCTCGCTGGCAGGCGTCCTCGAACAGCACGACATCGTCGAACGCATCGCCGAGGATCGCCGTCTGGGCGCGGATGTCCTCGTCGCGGCGGTCGCCCGCGCCGCTGATGACGACGCTGCGGCGCGCGCGCCCCGGCGCCCGCATCGCGTCGATCGCGGCGACGAGCGCGCGCATCGCGTCGGGGTTGTGCCCGTAGTCGGCGATCACGGTCGCGCCCTGGTGGTCCATCACGTTGAAGCGGCCGGGCGCGTTGTCGGCGTCGTTGACGAAGCTCGCCAGCCCGCTGCGGATCGCGTCCCACGGCACGTCGCAGGCCCAGGCGGCAGCCACCGCCGCCATCGCGTTGTGGACCTGGAAGCCGACCGCGCCGCGCCGCGTCAGCGGGATGTCGGCCAGCGGCAGGCGCTCGCGCCGCGAGCCTTCGACGGCGACGATGGCGTCACCATCGACGTGCACGCAGCGCTGGCCGCGCGCCAGGTGCGCCGCCATCACCGGCAGCCGGCGGTCGGCGGCGAAATGGATGACGCGCCCCGGGCACACCGAAGCCATCGCCGCGACGTGCGGGTCGGCGGCGTTGAGCACGGCCCAGCCGTCGGTGGCGACGTTCTGCACGATGACCTGCTTGACGGCGGCGACCTCCTCCACCGTGTGGATGTGGTTCAGGCCCAGGTGGTCGCCCTCGCCGACGTTGGTGACGACGGCGACGTGGCAGGCGTCGAAGCCCAGCCCCTCGCGCAGCAGGCCGCCGCGCGCGGTCTCGAGCACGGCAGCCTCGACGTCGGGGTGTGCGAGCACGTTGCGCGCGCTCTTCGGGCCGCTGCAGTCGCCGCTGTCGATCTGGCGTCCGTCGACGTAGACGCCGTCGGTGTTGGTCATGCCGACGCAGCGGCCGGCGGCGGCGAACAGGTGAGCGGCCAGGCGCACCGTCGTCGTCTTGCCGTTCGTGCCCGAGACGGCGACGACGGGAATGCGCCCGTTGTCATGACGGCCGAACAGATGGTCGACGATCGCTTCGCCGACGGCGCGGCCCTTGCCGTAGGAAGGCGACAGGTGCATGCGCAGCCCCGGCGCGGCGTTGACTTCGACGATGCCGCCGTGCTGGTCCTCGAGCGGCCGGTTCACCGTCTCGCAGACCAGGTCGACGCCGCAGATGTCGAGGCCGACCATGCGCGCCGCCGCGACGGCGCGCGCCGCCACGTCGGGGTGCACGTCGTCGGTCACGTCGGTCGCCGTGCCGCCGGTGCTCAGGTTGGCGTTGTTGCGCAGCACGACGCGGCGCCCCTGCTCGGGCACCGACTCGGGCGTCAGGTCCTGCGATGCGAGCCGCGCGACGGCGATGTCGTCGAAGCGGATCTTGGTCAGCGAGGTGGCGTGGCCGTCGCCGCGCCGCGGGTCGGCGTTGACGCGCTCGACGAGCTGGCGCACCGTGTGCACGCCGTCGCCGATCACCTGCGGCGGGTCGCGGCGCGCCGCGGCGACGAGGCGGTCGCCGACGACGAGCAGCCGGAAGTCATCGCCCGGCAGGTACTTCTCGACCATCACGGCGCCGTGATCGGCGGCGGCGCGAAAGGCGCTGTCGAAGTGTTCGCGGTTCGTGATGTTGACTGTGACGCCCTTGCCCTGGTTGCCGTCGCGCGGCTTGACGACGACGGGCACCCCGATCTCGAGCGCCGCGGCCCAGCCCAGCTCGGCGTCGGCCACCGGCCGGCCGATCGGCACCGGCACGCCGGCGGCTTCGAGCAGGCGCTTGCTCAATTCCTTGTCCTGCGCGATCGACTCGGCGACGGCGCTGGTCGAGTCGAGTTCGGCGGCCCAGATCTTGCGCTGGCGCTTGCCCCAACCCAGGCGCACCAGGCTGCCGCGCGTCAGGCGATGCGCCGGGATGCCGCGCGCCGCGGCGGCGTCGACGATGCAGCCGGTGCTGGGGCCGAGGCGCTCGTCCTCGTCGAGCTCGCGCAGCTGCGCGATCGCAGCGGCCACGTCGAAGCCCTCGCCGCGCGCCGCAGCGCCGATCAGTTGCTGTGCCAGCTCGAGCGCGAGGCGGCCGACCGCCTCCTCGCTGTACTGCACGACGACCTGATAGGTACCGGCGTCGGCGGTCGCCGCGGTGCGGCTGAAGCTCACCGGGCACCCGGCCTGCGCCTGCAGCGCCAGCGCCGCGGCTTCGAGCAGGTGCGGCCGGCCATAGCGCGGCGCGCGCACGCCGCTGCGCAACGGGCCGATCGCCGGGAACAGGCGCCGCACGTCGGCTTCGAGCACTGCCATGCCGGCCTCGGCGCGGTCGGCGGGCTCCGATTGCACGATGGCCTCGATCGCGGTATGGCGGCTCCACAGGTTGGGGCCGCGCAGCGAACGAACACGGGTGACGTTCATGGGATACCTTGTTGTCAGATGGCCAACTGCGTCAGGGCCCCGCTGCCGTCGGCCGGCACGGGTTCGAAGGTCTGCAGGCCGCTCGCCACCAGCTCGGGCGTCACGCCCAGCGCCCAGGCGGCGCAGGCACCGGCGAGCAGCGCGAGCTGGCGCCGGCACAGCGCCACGCCGGCAAGGTCGGAATCGGCCGGCATCGGGCCGACGACGGATTCGTCGGCGCCCTGCGCGAAGACGAGGCGGCCGCCTCGCAAGAAGGCGGCGCGCCCGCCGCGCGCGCGGTGCGCGGCCAGCGCCGGCGACGCGGCGTCGGCGGCGTAGAGGATCGCTTCGCCATCGCACAGCTCGGCCATCGCGGCGATGCGTTCGTCGGCGGCGTGCAGCACGGCAACGCCGTCGGGCAGCACGACGTCGACCTGGGTGCGCAACACGCGCGCCATCTGTTCGGCGTCGTGCACGTCGAACTCGGCGAGCTGCTCGGCGCCGCCGAGGTCGGTGACGACGCCGACCGCGCAGCGGTCGTAGGGCAGGCCGTCGCGCAGGATGGCGCGCGCGCTGGTCTCGATCACGGCGGCCTGCACTTCGCGGTTGATCAGCACGCGCTGGCCCGCGGCGTAGTCGGTGGCCGGGCGGCGGTCGATGCGGCGCGCGCCGACGAAGAGGCCGTCGCCGCAGGCCAGGCCGACCTTGCGCCCGCCCAGATGCAGCAGCCAGGCGACGAGGCGCGCGACGATGGCGGTGTCGTGCGAGCCGGCGACGCCGACCAGCGGGATGCGCCCGTTGTCGCCGGCCGGAAACAGCTGGTCGATGATCGCCTGGCCGACCGGCCGCGGCGTGCCGACCGCCGGCTTGAGGTGCATCAGCAGCCCGGGGCCGGCGTTGACTTCGACGATCGCGCCGCCCTGCGCCGCGAGGGGTTGGCTCACGTCCTGGCAGACCAGGTCGACGCCCGCGATGTCGAGGCCGACGACGCGCGCGGCGAGCGCCGCGGCGTGCGCGACCTCGGGGTGGACGTCGTCGGTGCAGTCGATCGAGAGGTTGCCGTTGCGCGCGATCAGCACGCGGCGGCCCGCGGGCGGCACGGCGTCGCCGGCGAGGCCCTGGCGCTGCAGCTCGATGCGCACCGGCGACTCGGGGTCATCGAGGTGGATCAGGCCGAGCGGGCAGTCCTCGCCCTCGCCGCGCCGCGGGTCGCTGTTGATCTGGCTCTCGATCAGCTCGGCGACCGTCGAGCGGCCGTCGCCGGTGATCCATGCCGACTCGCCGCGAGTCGCGGCGACCAGCTTGCCGCCGATGACGAGCAGGCGGTGCTCGTCGCCGCGGATGTGGCGCTCGACCATCACGCTGCTGCCCTGCGTCGCCGCCAGCTCGTAGGCAGCGGCGATCTCGTCGCGGCTGGTCAGGTCGAGCGTGACGCCGCGCGCATGGTTGCCGTCGCGCGGCTTCACCGCCACCGGCAGGCCGACCGACTGCGCCGCCTCCCAGGCCTCGTGTGCGCTGGCTACCCGCTGGCCTTCGGGCACGGGCACGCCGCAGGCCGCGAGGAGCTGCTTGGTCAGCCCCTTGTCGCGCGAGATGCCTTCGGCGATGGCGCTGGTGAGGTCGGTCTCGGCGGTCCAGATGCGGCGCTGGCGCGCGCCTTGGCCGAGCTGCACCAGATTGCCGTCGTTGAGGCGCAGGTGCGGGATGCCGCGCTCGGTGGCCGCGGCGACGATGCTCTGCGTGCTGGGCCCGAGGTAGCAGCGGTCGACCTTGTCGCGGATGCGCTGCACCGCGGCCTCGACGTCGTGGTCGTCGCCGCGGATCGCCGCCGCGAGCAGGCCGTGACCGGCGTGCAGCGCCTCGCGCGCGACGTGCTCGTCACGCGCCCGCACCACCATGCGGTAGACGCCGCGCCGCGACGTGCTGCGCGTCTGCCCGAAGCCGGTCGACATGCCGGCGAGGTTGAGCAGCTCGATGACGACGTGCTCCAGCACGTGACCGAACCAGGTGCCTTCGTCCAGCCGCTGCAGGAAGCCGCCGCGCTCGCCGACGCCGCAATGGTGATCGTGGAGCCCCGGCAACAGGCCGGTCAGCCGGTCATTGAAGCCGGCGAGCCGGTTCGACGGCCAGTCCTCCAGGTCGCCGAGGTCGAGCCAGACCTCGAGCGCCGCGCGGTAGGTCCAGACGTTGGGGCCGCGCAGGTGCTGCACGCGCAGGATCTGGACTTCGGAATTCGGGCTGCTGCTGCTCATGCTCATCGTCCGCACTGCGGCGGCAGGTCAACGCCACGGGCGCTGGCGCACAATGCCCGGCCCGTCCAAACAAATGGCCCCGAAGGGGGCCGCTTCACACCGCAGCGCATGCCATCCGATCGTTCAGTGTCCCCGGCCGCCGGGTTGGCGCCGGGTCAGCCGACAGGCGAAAAACCGCGGCTGCCCGACGAGAACGTACTGGCCCGGCTCGCGGTTGACCTGAACGAGCGCCTGCATTTCGCCGACGCCGACCTGACGCTGACCGCCCGCCGCCTGGTCGAGCATCGACCCGCGACCGGCGGTGGCCAACGCGAGTGGACGCTGACGCCGGAGCTTAGGCTGCGCCTCGGCGACCATGCCGGCGTCGCCGTGCTGGAGCTGGCCGGCGTCGACGGCCGGCGGCTCGCCGTCTGGCACTTCACCGTGCGCCAGCATGCCGACGCGCTGCGCCTGGTCGAGCGCTTCGAGCAGGCGCGGGCCGCGCTGACGAGCGCCGCCGCGCCGGCGCCGGCCGCCCCGGCGCTGTGCCCGACCTGCGCTGCGCCGCTGCCAGACGACAGCAACATCTGCCCGACCTGCCACCCCGAGGCCGGCCCGCCGCCCTCGACCTGGGTGCTGCTGCGCCTGGGCCGCTTCGCCCGGCCCTACCGCGGCCAGCTCGCCCTCGGATTCGGCCTCACCCTGGCGTCGACCGCGGCGACGCTGGTGCCGCCCTACCTGACGATCCCGCTGATCGACGACATCCTGATCCCGTTCCAGGGCGGCACGCCGATCGACTGGCCCCGCGTCGCGATCTACCTCGGCGGCCTGCTCGGCGCAGCGCTGCTCGCCTGGGGCCTGGGCTGGGCGCGCACCTACCTGCTGGCGCTGGTGTCGGAGCGCATCGGCGCCGACCTGCGCACGACGACCTACGACCACCTGCTCAAGCTGCCGCTCGACTACTTCGGCGGCAAGCGCACCGGCGACCTGATGGCGCGCATCGGCTCCGAGACCGACCGCATCAACGTCTTCCTGTCGCTGCACGCGCTCGACTTCGCCACCGACGTGCTGATGATCGTGATGACGGCGGCGATCCTGTTCTCGATCCACCCCGGCCTGGCGCTCGCCACGCTGCTGCCGCTGCCGCTGATCGTGTGGATGATCCACCTCGTGCGCGAGCGGCTGCGCACCGGCTTCGAGCGCATCGACCGCGTGTGGGCCGAGGTGACCAACGTGCTCGCCGACACGATCCCCGGCATCCGCGTCGTCAAGGCGTTCGCGCAGGAGGCGCGCGAGTCGGCACGCTTCAAGTCCGCCAACGACCACAACCTGACGGTCAACGACCGGCTCAACCGCACCTGGTCGCTGTTCGCGCCGACCGTCGCGCTGCTGACCGAGCTGGGCGTGCTCGTCGTCTGGGCGTTCGGCGTCTGGCTGGTGTCGCGCAACGAGGTCACGGTCGGCGTGCTGACGGCGTTCATCGCCTACATCGGCCGCTTCTACGGCCGGCTCGACTCGATGAGCCGCATCGTCTCGTTCACGCAGAAGGCGGCGGCCGGCGCCAAACGCATCTTCGACATCCTCGACCACGAGTCGAACGTGCCCGAGCCGGCGCAGCCGGTGGCCATCGAGCGCATGGCCGGCGGCATCGCGCTGCGCAACGTGGCGTTTCGCTACGGCAGCCGGCCCATCCTCAACGGGCTGGACCTCGAGATCCGGCCCGGCGAGATGATCGGCCTGGTGGGCCACAGCGGCTCGGGCAAGAGCACGCTGGTCAACCTGATCTGCCGCTTTCACGACGTCTCGGGCGGCGCGATCGAGGTCGACGGCATCGACGTTCGGCGTTACGCCATCGCAGACTTCCGCCGCCACATCGGCCTGGTGCTGCAGGAGCCGTTCCTGTTCTTCGGCAGCATCGCCGAGAACATCGCCTACGGCAAACCCGGCGCGACGCGCGAGGAGATCGTCGCCGCGGCGCGCGCGGCGCACGCGCACGAGTTCATCCTGCGCCTGCCGCAGGGCTACGACTCGCTGGTCGGCGAGCGCGGCCAGGGCCTCTCGGGCGGCGAGCGCCAGCGCATCTCGATCGCGCGCGCGCTCTTGATCGACCCGCGCATCCTGATCCTCGACGAAGCGACCTCGGCCGTCGACACCGAGACCGAGCGCGAGATCCAGCGCGCGCTCGACAACCTGGTGCGCGGGCGCACGACGCTCGCCATCGCGCACCGGCTCTCGACGCTGCGCCGCGCCGACCGCCTCGTCGTGATGGACCGCGGCGCCATCGTCGAGGTCGGCAACCACGACGAGCTGATGCTGCGCCAGGGCGCCTACTGGCGGCTCTACCAGGCGCAGGCGCGCATCGAGGAGCAGGAGGCGGCGCTGGGCGAGAGCGTCGCCGAAGCGACGCCCGACCACCATGAGAAGCGGATGGAAGCATGAGCAGCCACGCCACGCTTCGGTTGCACCGCGACGCCGCCGGCCGGCTCGTGCTGACCGACGATGCGGGCGTCGAGCACGTCGGCGCCGTGCCGGTGCGCGCCTTCCCGCTCGCAGCGCCCGACGAAAGCCTCGCCATCGTCGGCCCGACCGGCCGCGAGCTGGCCTGGGTCGAGCGCTTCGATCAGCTCGACGCCGCGACGCGCCGCCTCGTCGACGAAGAACTCGCGCCGCGCGAGCTGGTGCCGGTGATCCGCCGCCTGGTGCGCGTGTCGAGCGTCGTCACGCCGTGCACCTGGCATGTCGAGACCGATCGCGGCAACACCGAGTTCGTGCTCAAGGCCGAGGAAGACATCCGCCGCCTGCCCGGCAGCGCGCTCTTGATCGCGTCGGCGCACGGCATGCACTACCGCATCGCCGACCGCACGGCGCTGGATCGGGCGTCGCGCAAGCTGCTCGACCGCTTCCTGTAGAGGCTGCCCCTCTCCCACGCGTGGGAGAGGGGTTGGGGTGAGGGCCGCCCGCCGCCGACGCAGCCGCTACCGAACCGCCGCCGCCATCGCATCGACGATCGCCATCGTGCGCTCACTCACCGTCGTCACGCGAGCCAGCAGGTCGATCACGTGTTCCTTGTGGTCGGCAAAGCGGTAAGTGTCGAACTTCTCGCGGATCGTCGGATCCTTGGGCTTGCGCTCCTTGTACTGGTCGAGCACCCATTCGATCGCGCAGCGGTTGCCGAGTTGATAGCGCCACGCGGCGCTCGGAACGCCCGCGAGCACCGTCTCGGAATCGACGACGATGCGCCCGCCCTCCTGGTCCGCCTTCAAGACGCATTTCGGCGCCTGGCCGGCGGCGCGCGCCTTCTCGTCGGGGATGTCGGTGCGCTTCAATGCGAACAGTTCGACGCTCTCGTAGCCGATGTGCAGCGCCATCAGCGCTTCGCCCCAGCCGGCCCATTGCCAGAACGCGGCCTCGCTGTCGCCGTAAAGCGGAATGCGCGGGAACTCGCGCTTCAAGTTCAGCGCGTACTTCTCGCGGTACTGCGGGTCGTGCAGCACGGCGTAGACGTAATGGAAGATCGCTTCCTTCGTGATCGGGCTGGCCTTCCTGCCGCGGCCGGGCTGGTAGTGCTTGCGGAATTGATCGAGGGATCAGTCGGTGATGTTGTCGTGCCTCTGGCCGTTCTCGTAACGGTACAGCGACGCTCCTGACGCCGCGGCAGCAGCACCGACAAAGTGATAGTCGAAAACACGATCACACGCGAGGGTCATGAACGGTTTCTGCGATCCTGCGTCGGTAAACGTGATGACAACGTTTGGCTCTGAGCCCGACTCACCGAACAGCTTGGTCTGCTGATACTGAACTTCAATCAGACGGCCGTTGAAATGCAAGAGCCGCGCATCGAATGGCCTGTATGCGCTCGGCACGACAAAGCCTTGCTCAGGCTGATAGCGCAAACCCGCAGCCAGATCAGACTTGACCGCCCGCGTCCACTTGATGTCATAGGTCAACTCGGATGCGTCGAGCGCTACCTTGCCTCTCTGCGAGCGCTCCACGTCTTCGTTGTAGACCTTGATGAGGTACGCCGTCTTGGCGCGGATTTCGCCTTCGCTTTCGCCGTATACCCAGTCATCACGACTCGTTGAGGCCCCGAGCGAGAAGAGCTTGAAGACCGCATGCTCCTGTCCCGCCTTGCTTGCCGACTTGGCCGACTTCGAGACAACGGGAACAAGGTCGTCGAAGTCATTGCTTGTCAGATCGAGCCAGTTACCTTTCGAGTCGGGTCGCAACTCCTCGAAGGCAATTCCAGACGCGTGCGTACTGCTCAAGAACGCCAGCTTCTCCTCCGCCGTCTCCATCTCAGGTCGCCGCGCATAGAAGACGCGGCACGGCGGCTTCGACTTCTTCTTGGCATCGGCCTCGCGCTTGACGAGGAAGCTGATCGCCACGCCGGTCTGGATGCCGAAGACGTTGTGCTTCGTGCCGCTGAGCTTCGGGTTGGCGCGCACGTCGCCGCCGAGGTCGACGATGTACGCCTGCGAGAACTCCTTGGCGATCGTCTTGCGAAAGCCGTCGAAGGTGCGGCTCTCGACGAAGCTGCGGTTGGTCACGAAGGCGAGCACGCCGTCGGCCGCGAGGCGGTCGCTGGCCCAGCGGAAGAAGCGCGCATACATGTCGTAGAGCTTCGTCTTTTGCGCCGTGCTCTCGGCGATGTAGGTCTGCTTGATGCGCGCATCGATCGACGGGTACTCGCGGTTCTTGTTGTTGTCGTTCTCGTTGGCCTGGTTGGCGTTGTAGGGCGGGTTGCCGATGACGACGCTGATGCGCCGGCCGTTCTGGCGCTTGATGCGCGCCACGTTCTCCTCGCTGACGCTGCCGAACAGGTCGTGCTGCGAGCCGGTGGCCGCCGTGTGCAGGCCCACGTTGTCGAGCGTGTCGACGAAGCAGAGGTTCCTGAATTCCTCGTATTCGCCGGTGATCGCCGCATACGTCGCCTCGATGTTCAGGTTCGCCACGTAGTACGGCAGGATCGCCACCTCGTTGGCATGCAGTTCCTCGGCGTACTTGTGCTTGAGCTTGGCGGGCTGGCCGCGAAAGTGCTCGAGCAGCTCGCAGATGAATGTGCCGGTGCCCGTCGCCGGGTCGAGGATCTCGACGTTCTTGTCGATCAGGTTGCGGCCGAAGTGCTTCTCGCACAGCCAGTCGGCGCCGTCGACCATGAAGCGCACGATCTCGCCCGGCGTGTAGACGACGCCGAGCCGGTCCGCCGCCTTGACGTTGTAGACCTTGTAGAAGTTCTCGTAGATGACCTTCAGGAAGGTCTGCTTCTCGTGGTGGCCCGAGATCTGCGCCGCCGCGCTGCGGATCGCGGCGTAGTAGGCCTCCAGGCCCTTGAGCGTCGCCTTCTTGACGCTGCCGGTGAAGAACGTCGCCTCCAGCTTGTAGAGCTCGCGCGCGACGTTGTTGTCGCGGTGGAACTCGCTGTCGAACACCTTGGCGAAGATTTCCTCCGTCAGGATGTGCTGGATCAGCATCTCGCGCACGTCGGTGTCGGCGAGGCCCGGGTTGATCGCCTCGCGCGCGTGCGCCAGAAACGCCGCGCTCGCCTTGCGGAAGGCGGCGTTGCCGGCGTACTGCTGCTCGATCATTTCGCGCAGCCGCTGCAACACAGCCGGCAGGTCGGTCTTGAACTGGCGGACGGCCTTGTTGAAGTCGGCGATCTCGGGCCGCTCGTAGCCGAAGAAGAGCTTGAGCAGCTTCTCGAGGGCGTGGACGTCGGCCACGTCGCAGCGCATCACTTCCTCGCGGTGCTGGATCAGCACGGCCTGGCGGCTGTCCTCGAAGACGATGTTGTCCTGCGGGTAACCGCGCTTGAGCTTGAAGGCGATCTCGTCGTCGAGGTTGTCCTTGGCGTCCTTGGCTTCCCAGTAGCCGAACGGCACGCGCAGCTCGTGCAGCAGCGCGCCGTCGACGAAGCGCGTGTCCTTGGTCGCGCTGTCGAGCTTGTATTCGGGAATGAAGACCAGCTCGTGCTGCTTGCCCCAACCCTTGAGCAGGTCCTTGAACGCTTCGCGGACGACGGATTCGCGGTGCGTGCCGCCGACCTTCTTGAGCCGGTCGAGTTCTGCGAGGTACTGGTTGATGAGGACCTGGCTCATGGAGTCGGCCGTGCGCTGCGACGGCGCGTAAGCTAACACACGGCCGCGGCGCTTCGCGCGGCGGCGAGGTCAGCGGAGCGCGGCGCGAACTTCGACGAGCCCCTCGCGATCCACGCCGGCGCTACCAGCTCACCTCTCGATCCGGCGTCGCGCCGATCTTGTGAATCGACAGGTCGGCCCCGGCGTGCTCCTCTTCCTGGCTCAGCCGCAGCCCGAGCACGGCGCGCACGAGGCCGTAGACGACAAGCCCGCCGCCGAACGCCCAGGCGATGCCGGCCAGCGTGCCGATGACCTGCGCACCGAGGCTCACGCCGCCGAGCCCGCCGAGCGCCGGGCTGCCGAAGATGCCGGCGGCGATGCCGCCCCAGGCGCCGCACAGGCCGTGCAGCGGCCAGACACCAAGCACGTCGTCGATCTTCCAGCGGTTCTGCGTTAGCGTGAACATGAAGACGAAGACGGCTCCCGCCACCGCGCCGACGACGAGGGCGCCGGCCGGGTGCATCACGTCGGAGCCGGCGCAGATGGCCACGAGCCCGGCCAGCGGCCCGTTGTGCGCGAAGCCCGGGTCGTTGCGGCCGATCGCGACGGCGGCCAGCGTGCCGCCGGCCATCGCCATCAGCGAGTTGACGGCAACCAGCCCCGAGATCTTGTCGATCGTCTGCGCGCTCATCACGTTGAAGCCGAACCAGCCGACCGTGAGCATCCACGCGCCGAGCGCGAGGAACGGGATGCTCGACGGCGGGTGCGCGCTGACGGCGCCGTCCTTGCGGTAGCGGTTGCTGCGCGCGCCCAGCAGCAGCACAGCGGCCAGCCCGATCCAGCCGCCGACGGTGTGCACGACGACGCTGCCGGCGAAGTCGTGGAACTCCTCGCCGGCGACCGACTTGATCCACGCCTGCACGCCGAACTTCTGCCCCCAGGCCACGCCTTCGAACAACGGGTAGACGACGGCGACGAGCAGCGCCGTCGCCAGCAGTTGCGGCCCGAAGCGCGCGCGCTCGGCGATGCCGCCCGAGACGATGGCCGGAATGGCGGCGGCGAAGGTCAGCAGGAAGAAGAACTTGACGAGTTCGTAGCCGTTCTTGGCCGTCAGCTCCTGCGCGCCGACGAAGAAGTCGACGCCGTAGGCCAGCGCATAGCCGACGAAGAAGTAGGCCAGCGTCGAGACGGCGAAGTCGACCAGGATCTTGACCAGCGCATTGACCTGGTTCTTGGTGCGCACCGTGCCGAGTTCGAGAAACGCGAAGCCGCCGTGCATCGCCAGCACCATGATGGCGCCGAGCAGAATGAACAGCACGTCGCTGCCTTGCTTGACCTGTTCCATGAGTCTCCCCCGCCGTTGGTCTTGATCGATCGCGCGGTCGCCGCACCAGCGGCGCGCGCCGGTGCACCGGGAAGCAATATCGGTGCCTCGGTTGGTGCGGCGATCTCGACTGGATCGGCACCAAGCTGCGGCATGCGTGGCCGACAAGCACCCCGAACCGGTGCGGTCGGCACCGGCTCAGTGCCTGGATGTCAGGTCGCGCTCAACTCGGCGTAGCGCTTCTCGTCGTAGCCGACGGTGAGCGCAGCGGCCCATTCGATCACCGGGCGCTTGATGACGCTCGGTTGCTCCAGCATCAAGCGCTTGGCCGAAGCGGCGTCGCAGACGGCGTCGCGCTCGGCCGGGCCGAGCCGGCGCCAGGTGTTGCCCTTGCGGTTGACGAGCGCCTCCCAGCCGAGGGCGTCGATCCAGGCGTCGAGCAGCGCCGGCGGCAGCCCGTCGCGGCGGAAGTCGTGGAACTCGTGCTCGATGCCGGCGGCGGCGAGCCAGCGCCGCGCCTTGGCCACCGTGTCGCAGGTGCGGATGCCGTAGACGCGCATCGCGTTCAGCGTTCAGAACGGAACGAAGCCGAATTCCGGCCGGTTCTCGGGGCAGTGCGGGTCGGGGCCGTAGCCGGTCTCGCGCACGCGCCGGTCCTGCTGGTCGACCGAGACCTGGAACCAGATGCAGAACGGCGTCTCGTAGCGATAGTTCCAGATGTCGAGGCGCTGGCGCGGGATCGCGAAACGCTCCGACGGCCTGCCGATCGTGCGCAGCACTTCGTCCGCCGGCGTGCCGACGGGCAGCGCGTTGAACGTCTTCTCGTCGAGCACTTGCTGCCAGCCGGTGACGCGACCGGCCGCGTCGGTGTCGACCATGTAGGTGTGCTTGCCGTACGGGCCGCGCGCGTACTCGAGGCGCGTGCCGCCCCCGGCCAGCGGGTAGCGCGCCGTCGGCGCGCCCATCGAGCGCGCCACCTCGTCGGCGCTCTGGCCGGCGCGCACGTCGCCCGTGCCATAGCCGGTGCAGGCGCCGAGCATCAGCGCGAGCGTCGCGATCACGGCGGCGGCGAGCCGGCGCGCAGTGGCTTCAGTCGTAGCGGGGTTCATGGCGTTGCAGCGTGTCGCGCACGGCCTGGGTCACCTCGAAGCGCGCACCGTGGCGCTGCGCCAGCGCGGCGGCGCGCTCGAAGAAGGCCGCCGGGTCACTGTAGACCAGCCTGAGTGCCCCGCCCGTCCACGCGGGAAAACAGCCGCCGCGCAGGCTGGCGACGTTCGCCTCGGCCACGCTCGCGGCCGAGCCCTCGTGCAGGCAGCGCGCCGCCTCGACGGCGCCGCGCCACAGCAGCCGCTGTTTCAGATCCTCCAGGTCCCACGCGGCGGCGGGGCCCGCGGCGGGCTTGCGCGCCGCTTCGTCGAGCGCACCCAGCGGCGCTTCGGCGAAGCCGGCGCCGAGCGCCGCGTTGCGCACGACGGCCCTGGGCACGCCCTCCTCCAGCATCGCTGCGGCTTCGGCCAGCCATGCCTCCCGCACGCGCTGCGCGCACGCCGCGGCGGCATCGGCGGGCCGCACGCCGGCGGCCGTCACGGCATTGGCGTCGAAGAAGAAGGCGCTGATCATGTTGCGCGCGACCGGGTGCGTCATCACGGCAGCGAGGCGGCGCGACTCGATGCGCAGCGCGGTGTCGTAGTCGACGAGCGCGCCCTCGACCATCGCGGCGAGGCAGGCGGCGGGCGCCGGGTAGAGGCCGCGCGTGCGCCTGGCAAGCTGCGCCGGCGCGACGGTCAGCGCCTGCGCCAGCTTCGGATTCGCCGGCGTGCCGCCGGGGATCGCGTGGCCCTTCTCGTCCCACGGCTGCTGCGCCTGCGGGTGGGCGTCGATCCACGCCAGCGCGGCGCCGCGCAGCGCGGCGGCGTCGTGCACGAGCTCGTGCACCAGGCCCAGCGTCAACCCTTCGGCCGGCGTGAACAACCGCCCCTCGACCAGATACGGCTGCGCCGCGACGAGGCCGAGCAGGCGCACCGTCTTCGTGATGCCGCTCGCGCCGGGGATCAGGCCCAGCGTCACCTCGGGCGTGCCGAAGCGGACCTTGGCGTCGTCGACGGCGATGCGCGCATGCGCGGCGAGCGCGACCTCCCAGCCGCCGCCGAGCGCCGCGCCGTTCAGGCAGGCGACCACCGGAACGCCCAGCGTCTCCAGGCGGCGGAAGTTGCGCTTGACCTGCTCGACGGCTGCGAAGACGGCCGGCGCGTCGGCCGCCGTCAAGCGCATCACGCCGGCGAGGTCGGCGCCTGCGAAAAAGGAGTCCTTGGCCGACGCGAGGATCACGCCGCGCAGCGCGTCGCGCCGGGCGACGAGCGCGTCGATGGCTTGCGTCAGGTCGGCTTGCCACTGCGCACCCATCGTGTTGACGGGCGAGCCCGGCGCGTCGAAGGTCAGCGTCGCGATGCCGTTCGCATCGGTTTCCAGCCGCATCGTCGTCATGTCTGCCCCTCGTCCGACGAGTACGTCGGCCGATCCCCCGAGGGGATGCGGGCCGGCTTGGGGCGGCCCGGCGCTCGGCCCGCTCGATTCAGGCTGGCGCCGAATTCGTCGTTCACACCCGCTCCACGATCGTCGCGATACCCATGCCGCCTCCGACGCACAGCGTGACCAGGCCGCGGCGCAGGTTGCGGCGCTCGAGCTCGTCGAGCAGCGTGCCGAGCAGCATCGCGCCGGTGGCGCCGAGCGGGTGGCCGAGCGCGATCGCGCCGCCGACGACGTTGACCTTGTCGTGCGACACGCCGAGCTCCTTCATGAAGCGCATCGGCACGGCGGCGAAAGCCTCGTTGACCTCGAACAGGTCGATGTCGTCGATCGCCAGGCCGGCCCTGGCGAGCGCCTTGCGCGTCGCCGGCATCGGGCCGGTGAGCATGATCGTCGGGTCGGCGCCCGACAGCGCCGTCGCGACGATGCGCGCGCGCGGATCGAGCCCGAGCTCGCGCGCCATCGCTTCCGAACCGATCAGCACCGCCGCCGCGCCGTCGACGATGCCCGACGAGTTGCCTGCCGTGTGCACGTGCTCGATGCGCTCGACCTGCGGGTAGCGGCCGATCGCCACCGCATCGAAGCCGAGCGCGCCGAGTTCGGCGAACGAAGCCTTCAGTGCCGCCAGTCCTTCGAGCGTGGTGCGCGGCTTGATGAACTCGTCGCGCTCGAGGATCGCGAGGCCGATCGCATCCGTCACCGGCACGACGCCGCGGTCGAAGCGCCCTGCGGCCTGCGCCGCCGCGGCGCGCTGCTGCGACGCGAGCGCGTAGGCGTCGACGTCGTCGCGCGTGAATCCTTCGAGCGTGGCGATCAGGTCGGCGCCGATGCCCTGCGGCACGAAGGCCGTCGCCAGGCTGGTCGCCGGGTCCTGCGCCCAGGCGCCGCCGTCGCTGCCGAGCGGCACGCGCGACATCGACTCGACGCCGCCGGCGACGACGAGATCCTCCCAGCCGCTGGCGACCTTCTGCGCCGCGAGGTTGACGGCCTCGAGCCCCGAGGCGCAGAAGCGGTTGACCTGCACGCCGGCGGCGCGGAAGTCCCAGCCCGCCTTCAGCGCCGCCGTCCTGGCGATGCACGCGCCCTGCTCGCCGACCGGCGTCACGCAGCCCATGACGACGTCGTCGACGCGCGCCGTGTCGAAGCCGTGGCGGCGCTGCAGCGCGGCCAGCGTGCCGGCCAGCAGGTCGACGGGCTTGACCTCGTGCAGCGCGCCGTCCTTGCGGCCCTTGCCGCGCGGCGTGCGGATCGCGTCGTAGACGAATGCTGCGGAAGGCATGGCTCACCCTGCGGACTGCACAATGCGCTTCATCATATCGATGCAGACGGATGAACCGGACCACGATGACAACCGCCCCGCCGCCCGCCGCCTTCGAGCCCGAGTTCGTCGACAAGCTGCGCGCCGTCTTCGAGGACAAGATCGTCTTCAACCGCGTGCTCGGCCTGCAGATCGTCGAGTTGCTGCCCGACCGCGCGACGGGCCGCATCGAGATGCGCGACGAGCTGATCGGCCACTATGCGCACCATCGGCTGCACGGCGGCGTGATCAGCGCGACGCTCGACGCGATGGGCGGGCTGGCGGTGATGGCGGCGATCGGCGCGCGCCACATGGACGACCCGATCGACGCGCGGCTCGCGCGCTTTGCCAAGCTCGGCACGATCGACCTGCGCATCGATTACCTGCGCCCGGCGCTGGGGCCCCGCTTCACCGCGACGGCGCAGACGCTGCGCCTGGGCAGCCGCGTCGCGTCGACGCGCATGGAGTTCCACGACGCGCAGTCGCGGCTGCTGGCGACCGGCTCCGGCGCCTACATCGTGAGCTGATCGCCCCAGGCGACGACGCGGTTGCGACCGGCGCGCTTGGCGGCATACAGCGCCTCGTCGGCGCACCGCACCAGCGCGTCGCCCTCGCCGGCAAGCAGCCCGGCGTCGGCGCAGCACACGCCGACGCTGACGCGAATCGCGGTGTCGGCGGGCAGGCCGATGTCGCCCCACTGCTGGCGCGCCACGCTGCGGCGCAGCTTCTCGGCGATGACCAGCGCATGATCGAGCGCCGTATTGGGCAGCAGCAGCGTGAACTCCTCGCCGCCGTAGCGCGCAACGAGATCGCCGGCGCGCTGGCCGAACGAAGCGAGCACGCTGCCCAGGCGCGCCAGCACGGCGTCGCCCGCCGGATGCCCGTGGGTGTCGTTGAGCCTCTTGAAGTGGTCGATGTCGACCATCAGCAGCGACAGCGGCGCCACGTCGCGCTGCGCGCGCCGCCATTCGACGGCCAGCGCCTCGTCGAAGCGCCGCCGGTTCGACAGCCCCGTCAGTGCGTCGGTGACGGCCCGCTCCTCGAGCCGCACCAGCGCGCGCTCCAGTTCGTCCTCGACCTTCTTGCGCGCCGCGATGCAGCGCACGTTGAGCACGAGCAGCCGCGACGCCGGCGACGGCTCGAGCCCCAGCGGCGACAGGCGCGCGCGCGACTCGACCCACACGTGGCTGCCGTCGGCGTGGCGCACGCGCGCCCTGTAGTCGGCCTGGGGCTCGCCGTCGAGGCGGCGCAGCGCCTCGTTCACCGAGGCCAGGTCGTCGGGGTGGCAGAACTCGGCCAGCGTGCGGCCGACGAGCTGCCCGGGCTGCCAGCCGAGCATCTCGAAGGCGGCCGGCGACACGTACACGATGGCGCCGTCGGCCACGGCCACCGTGACATCGCTCGAGTACTCGGCCAGCAGCCGGTAGCGCGCCTCGCTGTCGCGCGCCCGTGTCTCGGCGTCGATCAGCGCCTGCTGCTGGCGCTTGAGCGCCGTGATATCGACATGCATGAAGTAGCCGCGGCCGTCGACGGCGTCGCCACGCTGTTCCACGACCCGCACCCAGCGGTCGTCGGGCAGCTGCAGCTCGTAGGGTGCGCCGGAGAAACGCTGGTTCTCGCGCAGCGTCTCGAGGCTGCGGCGCAGCGCATTCGATTGCGCGTCGGCGTCCCACGCGCGCCGGTACAGATCCTCGAAGCGCTGCCCGGCGGCAGCCTCGACCGACGGCAGGCCGTAGAGCACGAGGAACGCCTGGTTGGCCCACAGCACGCGGTCGGCCGCGTCGACGACGAGCACGCCGTCGGCGATGCGCTCGAGCAGCACGCTCGCCGTGCGGTCGAACGACGGCGGCGGACGCGGCGCCGACGCGGGCGGCCCGGCGACGTCGCCGAGCTTGCGCCACACGCGCACCCGGCCGAACGATCCCAGCTCCAGCGACGACACGCGCAGCCGCTGGCCGCGGTGCTCGAACTCGAAAGGCCGGCGTTGCGTGCGATGGCGCTCGACGCCGGAGGCGATATGGCGTTCGATCAGCGCGCGCTCATCGCCGACCAGGCGCGAAGCGTAGTAGCGCCGCAGGTTCTCGGCGTACGGTTCGCCGGTGTGCACGCGCTCGGCGTGCTCGGGGAACAACTCGAGGAAGGTGCTGTTCCAGACCAGCGTGCGGTCGTCGGCGTCGAAGGCGCAGAAGCCGATCTGGATGCCGTCGAGGGCGGCACCCATGGCGCGCAGCAAGGTCATCAGCATGGCGACTACGACGGACTTCGGCGACCGCGGACTGCGATGTCTCGCATTGTGCTGCGGCGCGACGCCGACGAAAAGGCGCCAGGCCGACGGCAGTTGCGCGCCAGCAGAATGAAGAGGGCCGCCCGCAGGCGGCCCGTTCGCTGCGCGGCGGCGCAGCTACTTCGCGGCGGCCGCCGTCGTCTTCACGTAGTCGGACACCACCTTCCACTTGCCGTCGACGATCTGCGACAGGCGCGCGGCATCGCTGCCCAGGCGCTTGGTCGGCGAGAAGGAGTACTCGGTGCTGCCGAAGATGTCGGGCGGGATCACCATCGTGTCCATCGCCTTGATGAAGCTGTCGGTGCTCAGGTTCGGGCCGGCCTTCGACGCGGCGCGGATGAATGAGTCGATCGCGAGGTAGCCGTAGACGGAGAACACCGTCGGGTCCTCGTTGAACTGGGTCTTGTACTTCGTGGCCCAGAAGCGGATCGGCTGCGCCGCCTCGTCGAGATACGGATGCTGCACCGTGTGCGTGGCATACAGGCCGTTCATCGCCGGGCCGCCGAGCTTGTGGATCAGGTCGGTGTAGGCGCCCGCCGAGCCGATGAAGATCGGGGAGAAGCCCGTCTTGCGGCTCTCGCCGATGGTGCCGATGGTTTCGCGGATCAGCGTGCCGAGCACGACCATGTCGCAGCCGGCGGCCTTCATGCGCGCGACCTGCGACGAGAAGTCGGTCGCGCCGCGCTTGAACGTCGTCTTCTCGGCCAGCTCCATGCCGGCGGCCTTGAGGCCCGTCTCGGCGCCGCGCGCGATCTCGAGGCCGAACTCGTCGTCCTGGTAGATCGTGCAGACCTTCTTGGCGCCCTTCTCCTTGGCGAGCCTGGGCGTCATCACGCGGATCTGGTCGTAGTAGGTCGCGGCGAACGCGTACTTCAGGCGATGGAACGGCTCGTACATCTCGCGCGCCGCCGTCACCGGGAAGAAGTTGATCACGTTCTTCTCGAACTGCACCGGCATCGCCGCCATGTTGTGGGCGGTGCCGATGTGGCCGACCATCATGAAGATCTTGTCCTGGTTGACGAGCTTCTGAGCGGCGAGCACGGCGCGCTTGGGGTCGTAGGCCGAGTCCTCGACCAGCAGCTTCAACTTGCGGCCGTTGACGCCGCCCTGCTGGTTGACCTCGTCGACGCGCAGCATCATGCCCAGGCGCACCTGCTTGCCGAAGCCGGCGATCGGGCCCGACAGGTCCTGGATCGAGCCGATCGTGATCTCGGTCTTGCCGACGCCCTGCGACTGCGCGGCGGCCAGCGTGACGGCCGCAGCCAGGGCGACGGCGGTGGCGATGCGTTTCATGTCAACGTCTCCTTCGGGTGATGGTCAGGTGGGGTTGCGGTACATCGAGTCGATGAGGTCGGCGTACTTCTGCTGCACGAGCTTGCGCTTGAGCTTCATCGTCGGCGTGAGTTCCTCGTCCTCGGCGGTGAGCTGCGTCGACAGCAGCTCGAAGCGCTTGACCTGCTCGACGCGGGCGAACCTGGCGTTGGCCTTCTCGACCTCGCGGCCGATCAGCTCGACCACTTCGCGCGCGCGCGTCAGGCTGGCGTAGTTGGAGAACGGCACGTCGTGGTCCTGCGCATACTTCTCGACGTTCTCATGGTCGATCATCACGAGCGCCGTGAGGTAGGGGCGCCGGTCGCCGATGACGACGGCGTCGGTGATGTACGGGGAGAACTTCAACTCGTTTTCGATCTCGCTGGGCGTGATGTTCTTGCCGCCCGCTGTGATGATGATGTCCTTCATCCGGTCGGTGATACGGAAATACCCTTCCTCATCGACCGTGCCGACGTCGCCGGTGTGCAGCCAGCCATCGGCGTCGATCGTCTCGGCCGTCTTCCCGGGCAGGTTCAGGTAGCCCATGAAGACGTTGGGGCCGCGCACCAGCAGCTCGCCGGTCGCGGGGTCGAGCTTGACTTCGTTGTAGCGGCACTGCGGCCCGATCGAGCCGGGCTTGATGCGCGCCGCCGGCATGCCGCAAGACGCGCCGCACGACTCCGTCTGGCCCCAGGCCTCGAGCATCGGCACGCCGAGCGACAGGTACCAGCGCACCAGCTCGGGCGAGATCGGCGCCGCACCGGTGACGACGAAGCGCGCGCGGTGGATGCCGATGAGGCGACGCACGTTGTCGAGGACGAGCCAGCGCGCGAGCGTGAACTCGGCCTTCAACCAGCCGGGCACGGCCTGCGCAGCGAGCACGCGGTCGGCGACCTTGCGGCCGACACCGATCGCCCAGCCATACATCAATTGCTGGAAGCGACCGGCCTCCGAGACGGCGATCGTCACCGCCGAATAGAAGCGCTCCCAGACGCGCGGCACGGCGGTGAACACGGTGGGCGCGATCTCGCGCACGTTCTCGGGCACGGTGTCGGGGTTCTCGACGAAGTTGAGCACGGAGCCGGTGTAGATCGCGAAGAACTCGCCGGCGACGCGCTCGACGACGTGGCACAGCGGCAGGAAGCACATGCGCTCGTCGTTCTCGTCCTGCGCGACCAGCGTGTTGGTGCCGCGCACCGTGTAGACGATGCCGCCGTGCGAGTGCATCCCGCCCTTGGGCTTGCCCGTCGTTCCCGAGGTGTAGATCAGCATCGCCAGGTCTTCGGGCTTGCGGCACGCGGCGCGGCGCTCGAACTCGCCGGGGTGCGCCGCATCGTGCTCGCGGCCGAGCGCACGCAGCGCGGCCAGGCTCAGCACCATCGGGTCGCTGTAGTGCGCGAGGCCCTCCATGTCGAAGACGACGATCTTGCGCAGCAGCGGCAGCAAGTCGCGCACCTCGAGCACCTTGTCGAGCTGCTCCTCGTCCTCGACGAAGAGGATCACTGTCGACGAGTCGGCGCACAGGTAGTGCACCTGCGGTGCGGCGTCGGTCGGGTAGATGCCGCTGGAGACGCCGCCGGCGCACAGGATGCCCATGTCGGCAAGAACCCATTCGACGACGGTGTTCGACAGGATCGACGCGCACTCGCCCGGCTCGAAGCCGAGCGCCGCAAGGCCCATCGCGATCTCGCGCACGGCGGCGCCGGTGCGGTTCCAGCTCCACGCGCTCCACAGGCCGAGCTTCTTCTCGCGCATGAAGGTCTTGTCGCCGCGCAGCTTCACCGCATTGAGGAACACCTGCGGCATCGTCTCGCCGGGCACGACGATGTCTTCGCGCGGCTGGATGTGACTGAGATCCCAGAGATTGCTCATGTCACCGCCATGTCTTCTTCTTCTTCCAGCGGTGCTCGCCGCGCCCGCCCGCTTCCTTCATGCCGAGGTAGAACTCCTTGATGTCGTCCTTCTCGCGCAGGCGCTCGCAGGTGTCTTCCATCACGATGCGGCCGTTCTCGAGCACGTAGCCGTAGTCGGCAGCGTTGAGCGCCATGTTGGCGTTCTGCTCGACGACGAGCAACGTCGTGCCGCGCTCGCGGTTGATGCGAACGACGATCTCGAAGATCTCGCGCGTCAGCAGCGGCGAAAGGCCCAGGCTCGGCTCGTCGAGCAGGATCAGCTGCGGCGCCGCCATCAGCGCGCGCGAAATGGCCAGCATCTGCTGCTGGCCGCCCGACAGCAGGCCGGCCGCCTGATCGGCGCGCGCCTTCAGGATCGGGAAGTAGCCGTAGACGGCCTCGAGGTCGCGCGCGACGCCGTCGCGGTCGCGCCGCGTGTAGGCACCCATCGCCAGGTTGTCGCGCACCGACAGCAGCGGGAACACTTCGCGGCCCTCGGGCACATGCGAGACGCCGCGCTGCACGATCGCCGCCGGATCCATCGCCGTGATGTCTTCGCCGCAGAACGTGACCGAGCCCTTGCGCGGATCGATGATGCCGGAGATCGTCTTGAGGATCGTCGACTTGCCGGCGCCGTTGGAGCCGAGCACCGTCGCGATTTCGCCCGGCCGCACCCGCAGGCTGACGCCGCGCACCGCGCGGATCGGGCCGTAGGCGCTCTCGACGTTCGTCAGCTCCAGAATCGCGTTGGCTTCGCTCATTTCGCAACCGCCTCCGCCGCCTTCGGCCGCCGCAGCGACGACAGGTCGCCCGATACGCCGAGATAGGCCTCGATCACGCCCGGATGTGCCTGCACCTCGGCGGGCGTGCCGAGCGCGAGCCGCTGGCCCTGGTTCATCGCGAGCACGCGGTCCGACACCTTCGAGACCAGCGACATGTCGTGCTCGACCATCAGCACCGTGATGCCGAGGTCGTCGCGGATGTCGTGGATCCAGTACGCCATGTCGCCCGTCTCCTCGACGTTGAGCCCGGACGACGGCTCGTCGAGCAGCAGCAGGCGCGGCTCGACGCACAGCGCGCGCGCCAGCTCGACGACCTTGCGCACACCGTAGGGCAGCCCCGCGACCATCGCGTCGCGGTGGTGCTGCAGGTCGAGGAAGTCGATCACCTGCTCGACCTTCTCGCGCGTCGCGCGCTCGGCGGCGCGCACCGAGCCGGTGAACAGGATCTCCTTCCACAGCGGGTTCGAGCGGTGGCGGTGGCGGCCGATCAGCAGGTTCTGCAGCACCGTGGCGTGCTCGAACAGCTCGATGTTCTGGAACGTGCGCGCGATGCCGAGCGCCGCGACCTCGTGCGGCGCAACCTTCGTCAGCGGCCGGCCGTCGAACACGATTTCGCCCGCGGTCGGCGTGTAGATGCGGCTGATCAGGTTGAACACCGTCGTCTTGCCGGCGCCGTTGGGCCCGATCAATGTGAACACCTCGCCGGCGCGCACGTCGAAGCTCACGTCGTCGACGGCGACGACGCCGCCGAAGCGCACGCCGAGGTGGCGCGCTTGCAGCATCGGTTTCGAATCGATGGCGGCGGCGCTCATTTCAGGCGATCGGATTTCTGGAACGACTTCTGCCGCTTGAACATGCCGCGTCGATAGAACGGCATCAACTGCAGCCAGGTGCGGATCTTGAGCCAGCGGCCGTACAGGCCCATCGGCTCGAACATCACGAAGGCGATCAGCACGCTGCCGTAGACGACGCCCTGCAGCCCGGCGGCCTGGCCGATCGCCGGCGGCAGCCAGTCCTTGGCGAGCGAGATCAGCTGCGGCATCGCGATCAGGAACGCCGCGCCGAGGAAGGCGCCGTGCACCGAGCCGAGCCCGCCGATCACGACCATCAGCAGCAGGTCGATCGACTGCAGGATGTTGAACTGGTCGGGCGAGATGAAGCTGAGCTTGTGCGCATAGAGCGCGCCCGCCATGCCGGCCAGCGCCGCCGACAGCGCGAACGACAGCGACTTGGTGCGCGCCAGGTGGATGCCCATGCTCTGCGCCGAAATCTCGGAGTCGCGGATCGCGACGAAGGCGCGGCCCGTCGGCGAGCGCAGCAGATTCAGCACGCCGAGCGTCGCAACGACGGCGAGCACCAGACACAGCAGATAGAACGACTCGGCCGACGACACCTTGAAGCCGAACAGCTCGATCGCCTTCACGTGCAGCCCCGAGTTGCCCCCCGTCACCGACTCCCAGCGCGCCAGAGCCTCCTCAACGATGAAGCCGAACGCCAGCGTCGCGATGCCGAGGTAGATGCCCTTGACGCGCAGCGCCGGCAGGCCGACGACGACGCCGACCGCGGCCGACAGCCCCATCGCGCAGGCCAGCGACAGCGGGAGAGGCCAGCCCTGCGCCGCGAGCACGCCCTCGGTGTAGGCGCCGACGCCGAGGAACGCCGCGTGGCCGAGCGAGAACAGGCCCGTGTAGCCCGCCAGCAGCATCAACCCGAGGCCGGCGATACCGTAGATCAGGATGAACGTGAGCTGCGACAGCCAGTATTCGGGCACGGTCCAGGTCGCGACGACGAGCAGCGCGACGAGCAGGCCGTACCAGAAGCGGTGGCCACCGTGCCGGGCCAGGTCGATGTCCTGGTCGTAGCTGGTCTTGAAGATGAAGCGCATGCCCGGCTACACCTTCTTGCGCAGCGAATCGCCGAACAGGCCGTTCGGCCGCACCATCAGCATCACGAGCACGACGACGTAGGCCGCGATGTCCTTCACGCCCTCGGGCAGGTAGAAGCCGGCGAGCGACTCGACGACGCCGATCACCAGACCGCCGACGATCGCGCCCGGCAGGCTGCCGAAGCCGCCGACCACCGCCGCCGGAAACGCCTTCAGCCCGATCAGCCCCATGTTGGCGTGCACGAAGGTGATCGGCGCCAGCAGCAGGCCGGCGATCGCCGCCACCATCGCCGCCAGCGCCCACACCACGGCGTTGAGCCGCTTGACCGGAATGCCCATGTAGTAGGCGGCGAGCTGGTTCTGCGACGCCGCCTGCATCGCGAGGCCGGCGCGCGTGTAGCGAAACATCGCGTACAGCGCCGCGCACAGCGCCGCCGTCACGCCGATGATGACGAGCTGCTCTGCCGCAAGCACCAGGCCGCCGAGGCGCAACGCCACGTCCTTGTACGGCACCGGCAGCGCGTGCGTCTCGGTGCCGATGCCGGGGATCATCGTGATCAGGCCGCGCGCCACGTAGCCGATGCCGATCGTCAGCATCACGATCGAGAACGCCGGCTCGCCGAGGATCGGGCGGATCACGATGCGCTCGACGCCGAAGCCCACCGCCGCCATCGCGACGATCGAAGCCGGCACCGCGAGCCAGAACGGAAAGCCCGCGAACGTCATGCAGGCCAGCCCGATGAACGCGCCGACCATCATCAGGTCGCCCTGCGCGAAGCTGACGGTCTCGGTGGCCTTGTAGATCAGCACGAAACCGAGTGCGATCAGGCCGTAGATGCAACCCTGCGCGGCGCCGCTGACCAGCAGCTGGAGCAACTGCACGAAAGACTTCTCCCGAATGCTTGCTTGCTGCCGGCCGCCGCGGCAGGCAATCGAACGCGGGCGAACGTTAATTCATGCGGCGCGCAGCGGACAACCGGGGGCAACCCGCGGACCGGGTCGCGCGGGCGGCAGCTTCGGTGCGGCGGCGCCGTGCTACCAGCGCAGCGCGCGCGAGCCGACCAGCGCGCCGAGCGCACCGGCCAGGCCGATGCCCAGCGTGTACCAGATCGCGATGAAGCCGAGCGACTGCTCGGGGCAGGTCAGCGCATAGCCGAATGCGCCGACGGCGCCCGCCAGCAGCCCGGCTGCAAAGCCGGTTCGCTGCGGCCGCGTCGGCGCGAGGCCGCGCAGCGCCCACAGCGTGAGCGCCAGCGCCGGAACCGACAACGCGAGGACGCTCCACGGACAGGTGCTCCACGAATGGCCGAGCAGTTCGGCGGCGCGCTGGCCGCGCGGCATCTGCGAGGCGTCGAGCGCGCCGACGATCGCCATCGCGGCGGCGACGCCGGCGAGCACGCGCCACGCCGCGGCATCGCTCGCGCCGGGCCGCGCCAGGCGCGCAAGCAACCATCCCGCAGCGGCCGCGGCGAACGCGGCATAGACGAGCTTGGCCCACAGTGCCGCGCCGCCGAGCATCGACGTCGGCACCAGGCCGAGCGCAGCGATCGACGCGACGATCGCGAACACCGTGCCGGCGGCAACGGCCGGCAGCAGGCGGCGCGCCGCGGGCGCCCGCTGCACGGGGCCGGCGCCGCGCGCCAGCATCGCGACCAGCTCGTGCGTCTTCATCCGCGTTCGCGTACCCGCTGGGCGAGCTTCTTCAGCCCGCGGTGAACCTGAACCTTCAGCGCCGAGGCCGACACGCCGCTGCGCACCGACGCCTCGGCGACCGACAGGCCGTCGATCTTGGTCAGCTCGATCGCGCGGCGCTGCGCATCGGGCAGCGTGGCGAGCAGCACCCGCAGGTCGTGGCGCGCCGGCTGTTCGTCGGACAGCGTCGACTCGAGCGACTCGTCGAGCGGATCGTGCAGCGCCTCGCGCCGGCCGCGCCGGCGCCACAGGTCGACCAGCTTGTGGCGCGCGATCGCATGCACCCAGGCGCTGACGGGCCCCTTCGGGTCGCAGGTGGCGCGGTGCACGTGCAGCGCGAGCAGGGTTTCCTGCACCAGATCCTCCACTTCGTCGGGCCATGCGCGCAGCCGGCGCGCGAAATAGGCGCGCAGCCGCGCCGCGATCAGCGTCAGCGCGCGATGGTAGGCCGCTTCGTCGCCGGCCTGGGCGAGCAGCCACACCGTCTTCAGACGCGCTTCGAATTCTGTCTCCACAGCCTCGGAGTTCATGTCGTCGGTGGAGGCCAGAGGGTTACACGCTGGCGCGCACTCTGCCAGAAAAAGTTCGCGTGTAACCCAGCGGCCGCGGACGCCGAACAAGGCTGCGGGCCGTTCGCCGCGGCGACGGACCGGACCACAGCAACCACCAACACACTGGAGCACGCATGAACCGCACCCACGCCACGACCTCCGTCACCCCCGCCGCGCTCGCGCTCGCGATCGGCGCCGCCCTCGCCTTCGCGCAGGCGCCGGCCGCCGCGCAAGCCACCGACAAGGAGAAGTGCTACGGCGTCTCGATGAAGGGCAAGAACGACTGCGCCGCCGGTGCCGGCACCACCTGCGCGGGCACCGCGATGAAGGACCACCAGGGCAACGCCTGGAAGTACGTGCCCAAGGGCACCTGCGAGAAGATGGCGTCGCCGACCTCGCCGACGGGCGCCGGGCAGCTCGCCATGTTCACCGAGAAGAAGATGTGAGTCGGCAGGGGCACCCGATGCCGCAGCCTCGCCGCCCCGTTGCCGGCGCGCCGGTCGGCATCGGGTTCAAGCCGCAGCACTTCGCCGATCTGCTGGCGGGTCACGCCGTCGACTTCGTCGAGGTGCATGCCGAGAACTGCATGGTCGCGGGCGGCCCGGTGCTCGCGCGGCTGGCGCGCGTGCGCGCGCATTGCGCACTGTCGCTGCACGGCGTCGGGCTGTCGATCGGTGGCGCGGAGCCGCTCGACGAGGCGCACCTGGCTCGGCTCGCGGCGCTCGTCGAGCGCTTCGAGCCGCGCTGGTTCTCGGAACACCTGGCGTGGTCGTCGCACGGCGGCACGTACTGCAACGACCTGCTGCCGCTGCCGTACGACGCGGCGACGCTGGCGCGCGTGTGCGAACACGTCGAGCGCCTGCAGCAGCGGCTGCGCCGCCGCATCCTGCTGGAGAACCCGTCGACCTACGTCGAGTTCGACGCATCGACGCTGGGCGAGGCCGAGTTCCTCTGCGCCGTCGTCGCGCGCACCGGCTGCGGCCTGCTGCTCGATGTCAACAACGCCTACGTCAGCGCCGTCAACCACGGCCGCGACGCGCGCGCATTCCTCGACGCGCTGCCGGCCGATGCCGTCGGCGAGATCCACCTCGCCGGCTTCGCCGAGGATCGCGATGGCGCCGGCGCACGGCTGCTGATCGACACCCACGGTGCGCCGGTCGCGGAGGCCGTATGGGCGCTGTACCGCCGCGCCGTCGAGCGCTGCGGGCCGCGGCCGACGCTGATCGAGCGCGACCACGACGTGCCGGCGTTCGGCGTGCTCGCGGCCGAGGCTCAGCGCGCCGCGCGCGCGATGCGCGCAGCCTTCGCGCCCGAAAGCGAGGGGGTGCAATGACGCATCGAGCCGCGTTCGCCGCAGCGTTGTTCGATCCGGCGCGGCCCTGCCCGCCCGGCCTGCGCGCTTGGAACGGCTCCGACCCGGCCGTGCGCTTTGCCGTCCATCGCAACAACGTCGTCGTCTCGCTGGTCGAAGCGCTGGCCGATACCTTTGCGGTCGTGCGCGAGTTGGTCGGCGACGAGTTCTTCGCCGCGATGGCGCGCGAGTTCGCGCAGGCCCATCCGCCGCGCTCGCCGGTGCTGGCGCTCTACGGCGACGCGATGCCGGAGTTCATCGAGCGCTTCGCACCTGCAGACGGCGTGCCTCATCTCGTCGACATCGCACGCCTCGAGCACGCACGTATCCGCGCCTGCCATGCCGCCGACGTGCCGGCGCTCGGCGCGCAGGCCGTGGCGGCGCGGCTGGCGCGGCCCGAAGCGCTGCCCGGTGCGCGCCTGGCGCTGCACCCCGGCGTGTCGATCGTGGCGTCGCGCCATGCCGTCGTCTCGCTGTGGGCGGCGCACCAGGGCACGGACGACGAGATCGCGTGCGTCGACCCGGAGCGGCCCGAGGGCGCGCTCGTGCTGCGCGAAGGCGAAGACGCCGTCGTCGTCGCGATCGACCTGCCGACTGCGCACTGGCTGCAGCGGCTCGCTGCCGGCTCGACGCTGGCCGAGGCGGCATGCGCAGCGCCGCAGCTCGACCTGGCCGCCGCCTTCGGCGTGCTGTTGCGCCATCCGGCGCTCACCGCATGGGAGCCACCATGAAACCGGACACCCTCGAGGTGAAGACGGCCCCGGCGACCGCGGCTCTGCGCGACGCTGCCCCGCCGCTCGCCGCCGCAGTGGCGCGGTTGCACGCGGCCCTGACGCGCATCCCGCACTCGGCGATCGCGCTGCTGGCGCGCTTTTCGATCGCGGCCGTGTTCTGGAAGTCGGGCCAGACCAAGGTCGAAGGCTTCGCGATCGATCTCGTCGAAGGCCGCCTGCAGCTCGGCTGGCCGCGCCTGTCGGATTCGGCCGTCGACCTGTTTCGCGACGAGTACCGGCTGCCGCTGCTGCCGCCCGAGTGGGTGGCGACGCTGGCCGCGCTCGGCGAGCACCTGTTGCCGGCGCTGCTGCTCGTCGGCCTGGCGACGCGGTTGTCGGCGCTCGGCCTGCTCGCGATGACGGCGGTGATCCAGCTCTTCGTCTACCCCAGCGCCTACCCGACGCACGGCACGTGGGCGGCCGTGCTGCTCTACCTCGCCGCAACCGGGCCGGGCCGCGTCTCGCTCGATCACTGGATCGTGCGGCGCTGCGGTACGGCACCGCGTTGATCGAGGATAGGCCGGACCCTCCCGGAGGGTCGCTCGCTGTATTCGGCGAGCGGGGTGTCGTCATCAGTCGAAGCGAAGCGCGTGGATCGGCCGCGGCTGCGTCGACACCGTCTGCCAGCGTCGCCGCTGCGACGTCGATCTCGGGCGCCTCGACGAAGCGTCGCAACTGCTGCGTGAACCCGAAGCGGGCCATCGGGCCGATGATGCCGCCGCGTCGCGCGCGACGCCACCGGCGCAGTCCGATCTCCGCGCGGTGCCTCGGGCGTTGCGGTCAGCCGTTGCAACTGAAAGATTTTTCAGATATTCTTTCATTCGATGACTGTCCACGCCCTGCCACTGCGACGCCGCGCCGCCGCCCCCGAGGCCGAGACTGTGCTGACGCGCGCCGTGCTGCGCGCCGCGTCGCTGCTCGGGCTGTCGGCGACGCTGGTCGCGCGCGTGCTCGGCGTCAGCGAGGCCAGCGTGTCGCGACTGGGCGCGGGCACGCGCCGCATCGCGCCCGACAGCAAGGAGGGCGAGCTGGCGCTGCTGCTGGTGCGCGCCTACCGCTCGCTCGACGCGCTGGTCGGCGCCGACGAAGCCCAGCGCCGCGCCTGGATGACGAGCGACAACGCCGCGCTCGGCGGCCGCCCGGTCGACCTGATCCAGCGCGCCGACGGGCTGGTGGCCGTCGTCGCCTACCTCGACGGCATGCGGGCCGAGGCCTGATCCGGCCGGGGCAGAGCTTGGCGCGAGCGCAAGGCAGCCCGGGGAACGGCGATGCCGCAGCGCCGTTCGACGCCGCGTGGTGGCGCGGCGGCGTGCGGCGGCGCAGCGCGGCGCTGTGGCGCGGCGTCGAGGCGCAGCACGTCGTCGCGACGATGAAGCTCGTCGACACCGCCGCCGAGCAGCAGATGCTCGAAGAGCTGCTCGAGACGAGCAAGCCGGCACTGCCGCCGGCGGCGCGCGGCGCGCACTACCTGATCGCGACGCCGTTTCGCTACCGGCCGGCGCATGCGTCGCGCTTCCGTCCCGCCGGCACGCCGGGCCTGTGGTACGGCGCCGAGGATCTCGAGACGGCCTGCGCCGAAGTCGCCTACTGGAAGTGGCGCTTTCTCGTCGACAGCAGCGCGCTGGCCGACGGCTCGCTGCACACGCAGCACACTTTCTTTCGCGCCGACGTGGCGGGGCGCTGCGTCAACCTGAAGGCACGGCCGTGGAGCGCGGCGGGCACGGCGTGGCAGGACGCCCGCGACTACCGCGCCTGCCATGCACTGGCCGCCGCGGCGCGCGAGCACGGCGTCGACTGGATCCGCTATGCATCGGCGCGCCGGCCCGGCGGCGTGTGCGGCGCCGTGCTGGCGCCGGCCGCGCTGCAGCTCGCGCCCGGCTTCGCGCAGCAGCTGTGGGCCTGCAAGACGACGCGCGCGCAGGTGTTCCTGCAGCACGACGGCACGGCCTTCGGCTTCGACACCACAGAGTGGGCGTAGACACGCGCCGCTGCGCGGCGTCGAGCCTCAGCGCAAGTCGCCCGCCAGGCTCGCCAACGTCTCGGGCGCGATGGCGACGTTCGCCGGATAGTGGGTGTGGTCGCAGCCGAGCTTGACGGCCGCGCCGGCGCGCACCGCCTCGCGCACCGCGGGCGGGAACTCGAAGCGCACGAAGTGCACGGCCGAGGTCTTCTCGTCGTTCTCGCGATCGAGGTCTTCGTCGGCGATCGCATGGATGCGCGCATGGCCCTCGACCTCGACGAACATGCGGTCCTCGATGCCGATCAGCCGCGCCAGCTCGCGCCGGCGCTCGTGCTCGTCGGGGTATTCGATCAGCATCGTCGCCTTCCAGTTGCTGCCGTCGGGCACGAGCGGGGCATAGGTGTCGATCTCGCCCTGGATGCCGTCTTCGTCGAAGATCTTCTCGATGTGCAGCATCTCCTGGATCTGGCGGCGGATCGTCTGCTCGTCCTCGAATTGCAGGCTGACGTGATCGCCGAGGTGCACCGTGCGCAGGCGCCGGTGCGCGATGACCCCGGGCTTGGCGCTCGCACGGGTCTTCGCATAGGCCTCCAGCGTCAGCAGACTGTCGCGGGTGATCGTCATGGGCGGCTCCTTCGCTTTCCGTGTCTCACAAACCGTAGGCGATGCGCAGCAGCGCGAGCGGGTGCGCGAGGCGCGCCGCCTGCAATGCGTTGTTGGCCATGCCCTGCGCGATGTGGTGGCCGGCGAGCGCGCAGTCCGAAGCGATCCAGTCGGGCCCGTCTTTGGCCATCGCCTTGAAGACGGGCTTGCCGATCTTCATCGCCGTCTCGTGGTAGGGCTTCTTGACGCCGTAGGTGCCGGCATGCCCCGAGCAGCGCTCGACGGTGTTGAGCTGCACCGCGACCGACTGGCCGATCAGCTTGAGCATCTCTTCCGTCTTCCTGCCGATCTTCTGCACCCGGCCGTGACAGGGGATGTGGTAGCTGACCTTGCCCAGTGGCTGCTTGAAGTCGGTCTTGAGCAGCCCGTCCTTGTGGCGCGCCATCAGGTACTCGAACGGGTCGAACATCGCCTCCTGCACCGCTTTCACGTCGGCGTCGCCGGGGAACATCAGCGGCAGCTCCTGCTTGTACATCAGGGTGCACGACGGGATCGGCGTCACGATGGCCCAGCCCTCTTTCGCATACTTCGCGAGCACGGGAATGTTGGCGTTCTTGTGCTTCTCGACGCCTTCGAGGTCGCCGAGCTCGAGCTTGGGCATGCCGCAGCACGACTCCTTCTCGACGATGACGTAAGGAATCTCGTTGTGCTCGAGCGTCGCGATCAGGTCGTGGCCGATGCCGGGCTCGTTGTAGTTGACGAAGCAGGTCGAGTAGATCGCCACCTTGCCCGGGCTCGCGGTGCCGTCGCGCACGGCGTGCGCGCTGCCCTGCTTCCTGGCGCTCCAGCGAAAGCGCTGGGTCGCGAGCTCGGGCATCCAGGCGTCCTTGTGCACGTCGAGCGCGCTCTCCATCAGGTTGCGCGCGGTCTTCGTGCGATTGACGGCGTTGACGACCTGCACGACGACGGGAATGCCGGCGAACGAGCCGTGCACATCGGTCGACGCGAGGAACTTCTCGCTCGCCTTGACCTTGCCCTTGCCGAACTTGATCGCCTTGGCGCGCAGCATCGTGTGCGGGAAGTCGAGCTGCCACGGGTGCGGCGGCACGTAGGGGCACTTGGTCAGGTAGCAGAGGTCGCACAGGTAGCACTGGTCGACGACCTTCCAGTAGTCCTCTTTCTTCACGCCATGGACCTCGCCGTCGTCGGTGGCGTCGACGAGGTCGAACAGGTTCGGGAACGACTGGCACAGGCTCACACAACGCCGGCAGCCGTGGCAGATGTCGAAGACGCGCTCCATCTCCTTGAAGGCGAGCGCTTCGTCGTGGAAGTCGGGGCTCTTCCAGTCGAGCGGATGACGGGTGGGTGCTTCGAGGTTGCCTTCGCGCAGGGTCATGGTGTCCTCGGGGCGGGTCGATCACGCATGCGCTCGGAAGTGCAGCGCGTGCGTCATCGTCCCAAAGAACAAGGGGCGCGAAGCCCCTTGTTGCACAGGCGTCGCGGCGCCGTCAGTCGACGAAAGCGTCGAGCGCCTTCTGGTAGCGGTTGGCGTGCGAACGCTCGGCCTTGGCCAGCGTCTCGAACCAGTCGGCGATCTCGTCGAAGCCTTCCGCGCGCGCCGTCTTGGCCATGCCCGGGTACATGTCCGTGTACTCGTGCGTCTCGCCGGCGACCGCCGCCTTCAGGTTGTCGCGGCTCGGACCGATCGGCAGCCCGGTCGCCGGGTCGCCAACCTGCTCGAGGAACTCGAGGTGCCCGTGCGCGTGCCCGGTCTCGCCCTCGGCCGTCGAACGGAACAGCGCGGCAACGTCGTTCTGGCCTTCCACGTCGGCCTTGTTTGCGAAATAGAGGTACCGGCGATTCGCCTGGGATTCGCCCGCGAAGGCGTCCTTCAGGTTCTGCTCGGTCTTCGATCCTTTCAAGCCCATGTCGCTCTCCTCGTTGATGAACCGGGAACCCGCCGCCGGCGCGGATGGCGCAACGCACGGCATGCGCCAAGCGTAGCCCAGTGCGACGCGCCGGGCCAGTTCAATCGGTCAATCCGGCAAATTGAAATGTCCTATCGATGCGATGCATCGCAGGGGCCCATGCACACCTGTTTCACGCCGCACTCGCGTCGAGCAGCTCGAGCGCGCGTCGATGCAGGCCGGAGCGGGCGTCGACAAGCTCGTGCAGCACGGTGAAGTGGTTCGCGCCGGCGACCGCCTCGCACACCGGCACGACGCGCCGGCCCCACGCGCGGCGGATGCCGGCGTTCTGGCGCTGGAACTCCTTGCTCTCGTGGGCGCCGACCACCGCAACCAGCGTGCCTTCGGCCGGCGCGGGCAGGCGCGCAGGGCTCAGGCGCGCGGCGGCGGCGCGCGTCAGGCGCAGGTCGCCCGCGATGAAAGGCGCACGGCGCAGCGGCTCGAGGTCGAACACGCCGGAAATGGCGAGCGCGCGCCGCACGAGCTGCCGCGGCAGGTCGGGCGCGACGCGGGACCAGTCGCAGTTCAGCAGCATCGCCGCGAGCTGGCCGCCGGCCGAATGCCCGGCGACGACGATGCGCCGCGCGTCGCCGCCCCAGCGCGCCGCGTTGCGGTGCACCCAGGCGAGCGCGGCCACCATCTGCAGCACGATGTGCTCGATGCTCACCGCAGGACACAGCGCGTAGTTCGGAACCACGACCATCGCTCCCGCCTGCAGGAAGGCCGGCGCGACGAACGATTGGTCGCGCTTGTCGAGCGCGCGCCAGTAGCCGCCGTGGATGAACACCAGCACCGGCGCGCCGCTGCGCGAAGTCGGCGGGAACACGTCGAGCGTCTCGCCCGCGCCGCGGCCGTAGGCGAGGTCGAGTTCGCAGTCGGCCGATTCGCGCACCAGCGCCGACGCGCGCGCCCAGCGTTCGAGAATCTGCGCGTGCTCCGGGACGCGCGCCCGATTGTCGTACTGGGCGTCGAGCCAGGCGGGGCTCGGCAACTTCGTGCGTGCTCGGAGCGTGGGCATGGCCCGAGCATGCGCCAGGAAGGGCGCTGCCGGCTTTGCTAGAATGCGAGCCTCTTTCGTGGGGGGGTAGCTCAGCTGGGAGAGCGTCGCGTTCGCAATGCGAAGGTCGGGAGTTCGATCCTCCTCCTCTCCACCACGATTTCAGAAGCCCGGACATGCTCCGGGCTTTTTTCTTGGCGTTCCACACCGCCGATAGATTGCGCATCGCGAGCACCACGGCGGGCTCGGACGCGGTGGCGTCCACTGAATGGGGGCCGGCGCAGATAGACTTTCATCCGTCTTGATCCACTTGAGGCGCTTCCAGTCAGCGTGCGCGCCGGCAGGGCTGACGCCCACAAGGATCAGGACTGAGGAGGCGGCCTTGGCATTCAACGAAGAAGAAACGCGCTTTCATCTCATCGATCCGGTGTTGCGCCGCAAGGGCTATGACGACCCGCAGCGCATCCGGCTCGAAACGCCTGCACCCGTAGAGCCCACCGGGCCGAAGGGCCGCCGCCGCAGGGGCGCGGGCCGCACCGACTACCTGTTGTGCGTGCAGGTCGGTGACATGCCCAGGCCCTTGCCCGTTGCCGTGCTGGAAGCCAAACGCTCGGATGCCGACCCGCTCAAGGGCATGGAGCAGGCCAAGGGCTACGCCGATTGCACACGCTTCGACGTGCAATACGTGTTCGCCAGCAACGGCCATCTGTACGGCGACTACGACAAGCCCAGCGGCATCCAGACCGGCCCGCATCCGCTGCAGGATTTCCCGCCACACCCCGACCTGTGCACCCGCTACGCGAAGGACAAGGGCATCGATCTGACCTCGCCCGATGCCGCGCTGCTGTTTCAGGCCGACAGCCCGGCGTGGTCGCAAAGCCGCTATTACCAGGACGCAGCCATCCGCGCCGCGTTCGAGAAGATCATTCTGCAGCGGCAGGCAGGCAATGCCCCCCGCGTGCTGCTCACGCTCGCTACCGGCGCGGGCAAGACCATCATCGCCACCAACCTGCTGTGGCGCATGGCGCAGGCGGGTTTGTTGCCCAAGCCCGCCTTGTTCCTGTGCGACCGCGACGAACTGCGCGAACAGGCCCATACCAAGTTGAAAGCCGCCTTCGGCGGCAACGCCCGCATCGTGCAAACCGAGCGTGGGCAAAACGCCGCCGCCAATGCGCGCATCCACGTTGCCACCTATCAAACACTGGGCATCGACGACGGCGATGGCAAAAGCGGCGACGGCAGCTTCCTTACCGACCACTACGGCGAGGACGCCTTCAGCGTCATCATCATCGACGAGTGTCACCGCTCCGCGTGGGGCAAGTGGTCGCAGGTGCTCACGCGCAACCCGAATGCCATCCACATCGGCCTCACCGCTACGCCGCGCAAGCTGAAGCCGCCGAAGAACGAGAAGAAATCGAAGGATGTTGAAACCGCCACCGACGAGGACGAAGCCATCACCGCGCACAACGTCCAGTACTTTGGCGAACCGGTGTACGAATACTCGCTGGCGCAAGCGCAGGAAGACGGCTATCTCGCCGCCTGCGAAATCGTCAAGCGCAAGGCCGACATCGACGCGCGCACCTTCACCCGCGAAGACATCCTCAAGGCGGGCGTCAGGGACATCAAGACCGGAAAGCCGCTCGCCGAGGATGACCTGACCAGGAAGGAATACACCGGCAAGGATTTCGACGACGAACTGTTCATCGACCTGCGCACGCCCAGAATGTGCGAAGACCTGTTCAAGCTGCTGTACGACAACGGCGGGCCGGAACAGAAAGTCATCATCTTCTGCACCCGCGACCTGCACGCCGACCGCGTGGCGATGCAGATGAACAACCTCTATGCCCGCTGGTGCAAGGCCAACAACAAGCCGCGTAAGGACGACTACGCCTTCAAATGCACGGCGGCGGGCGGCGCGGACAAGATCGAGATCATGCGCGGCTCGGGCGAGCGCGCCTTCATCGCCTGCACCGTGGATTTGCTCGAAGCCGGCGTGGACATCGAGCGGCTGAACGCCGTGGTGTTCTTCCGCTACCTGCAGTCCAGCATCAAGTTCTATCAAATGACTGGAGCGGCAGCATTTCCATACCTGCGGAATCAAAACGTGCAATGGGGTCGTTTCGACTTGCGCGACATGGCGACGATGGATTTCGACAGGCGCGAGCGTGCGAAGTTTTCACTGCGACGAGGCGATCTACTGCTATGTGAAGGTGGAGAGCCAGGCCGATGCGCTGTTTGGGAAGAGCAAATATCAGGTTGCCACTACCAGAAAGCATTGCATCGCATCCGCCCCCACGAAGGGATAGCGGACTCCGAGTTCCTTTCGCTCTGGATTCGGCTGCAAGCCCTGACAGGCGCGTTCGACGATCAGAACGCAAAGACGACCATCGCACATTTGCCGCTGGTTCGGTTGGAGTACTTTCAGATTCCAGCGATGTCCATTGCAGAACAACGCCAAGTCGCCGTCCATCTGAAAGCCCAACTCGCCGAAGTGGAAGCCGCACGGCAGGCGGCGTAGTCGCAAATGCGCGAAGTCTCACGGCTCGCCGACGCCATCGTTCTGGACAGCGTGCGCAACCATCCTGTCGCAGCGCATTCCTTGGGCAGCGTACTGCTTGAAGTGAAGCAAGGCATCGGCCCACGCTGGGCGGACTATCCGGTGCTGGGCGCAACGCGCGACGGCTTGGCCCCGGCGAAGGAGGCACCCGGCAAGCATGCGCCGAAGTACAAGCCCGCCTTCCCTGGCACCGTGTTCTACAACCCGATGCGCATTCTCATCGGCTCCGTCGCCTTCGTAGACGATGACGATACGCTCGGCATCACCAGTCCGGATTACGTCGCGCTGCAAGGCAGGCCCGATGCGGTCGATTCACGCTGGTTCTACTACTGGTTGCGCTCGCCATTGGGCGTTCAGTGCATCAACTCGCTGGCACGCGGCGCAGTACGCGAGCGCATGTTGTTCAACCGGTTGGCCGAAGGTCAGATTGAACTGCCGGACTTCTCCGCTCAGCAGCACGCCTCCGACGCGCTGAAGGAGCTAAAGCCGCTTCGTGCCGCCATTCAAAACAAACTTCACGAGATCGACCTGCTGCCGCAGAAGGTTCTCGCCCAAGCCTTTGAGCCCTGAAAGCATGGCCCGCCAGAAGAACACCCCAAAACAAACCAAGGCCATCGCCTCCACGCAATCGCTGTCGGCCTTCGTCAAGAGCATCTGCGATGTGATGCGCCGCTCCAACTGCGCCAGCGCCTTGCAGTACGTGCCGGAGCTCACCTGGGTTCTGTTCCTGCGCATCCTCGATGCGCAGGAGGCGCGCGCGGCCGAGCAGGCCGAGGTGCTGGGTGCGGTTTTCTCGCCCGCGCTGCGCTCGCCCTGGCGCTGGCAGGACTGGGCCGCACCGTGGTCCGACAAGGCCGACCACCCGAAATCCCCTGACGGCAAGGCGCAGGGCTGGAAGCGGCAGCAACTGTTTGCCGCCGGTGACGGCAGGCTGTTCGACTTCATCAACAAGGAGTTGTTGCCGCACCTGCACGCGCTGGATGTGAACCCCGCTACCCGCCTGCCCAACCCGGCGGCCAGCCCGAAGCAGCGCATCATCGGCCGCATCATGACGGCAGTGGAGCGCGTGCGCGTGGACGACGAAGCCAACCTGCGCGACATCCTCGATCGCGTGCATGAGATCAGCATCGACCACATCGACGACACGCATTTCTTCACGCTGTCGCAGGTGTACGAAGACCTGCTGTTGAAGATGGGTGAGAAGAACTCCGACGGCGGGCAGTTCTTCACCCCGCGCGAGGTGATTCGCGCGATGGTGCATACGGTGAACCCGGTCCTCGGTCAGACGGTGTACGACCCGTGCTGCGGCACCGGTGGATTTCTGGCCGTGGCCTATGAACACATGGCGCGCAAGCTGGGTCAGGCACCGGCTTCCACCGACATCGAAAAGCTCAAGCACGACACCTTCTTCGGGCGCGAGAAGGAGAACCTGGTGTTCCCCATTGCGCTGGCGAACCTGGTGCTGCACGGCATCGACCAGCCCAACCTGTGGCACGGCAATTCGCTGACGCGCCGCGCCGCCTATGCAGCCCTGTTCGATCATGCGCCAGCGCAGTTCGACGTGATCCTGACCAACCCGCCCTTCGGCGGCAAGGAAGGCCGTGACGCGCAGAAGAACTTCGCCTTCGAGACCGGCTCCACGCAGGTGCTGTTCGTGCAGGACATTCTTTCTGAGTTGGCACCGGGGGGCACCTGCGCCATCGTGCTGGACGAGGGGCTGCTGTTTCGCACCAATGAGACCGCCTTCGTCGAAACCAAGCGCAAGCTCTCCGACGAATGCGATTTGTGGGCCATCGTCAGCCTGCCGGGAGGCGTGTTTTCCACGGCAGGCGCGGGCGTGAAAACCAATCTGCTGTTCTTCACCAAAGGCAAGAAGACGGAACGCATCTGGTACTACGACCTGTCGTGGGTGAAGGTGGGCAAGAAGACGCCGCTGACGTTGGCGCACTTCGGTTTTGGCAAGAAAGGCGAGATGCTGGGTAATGACGCCTTGCCCACCCTCCTCACGGCTGACTGGCAGGCCGACGCCGCCAATGCGGGCCAGGCCTTCCCCAGCTACGCCCGGCTGCTGGCCTCGCGTGGTGACAGTCGCTACTCGTGGACGGTGGACTTCGCCGCGCGCCGCGCCAAGGCGCGCGAGGAGATGCAGCCCTTGCAGGACAAGGCGGCGGGCGTCAAGGCGGCCGTGGTGGATCTGAAGGAAAACCTCAAGCGCCTGAAGAAGGACAAGGCCGACGACAAGCGGATCAAGGCGCTGGAGGCCGCCATCCGCGAGCGGGAGAAATCCGCACGCGACCTGGAAGCCGAGGCCGCCGCCATCGATGCGGCAGTCTTCGACTTGAAAGCGGTCAACCCGAATGCCGTTGCCACGGTGGATGAGCGCACCCCGGCGCAGATCATGGCCAGCATCAAGGCACAGGGCCAGATCGTGGCCCAAGCCTTGGCGCGATTGCAGGCGCTGCTGGTGGCCACACCGGGTGGATGAACTTGCGCGGAGATTCGGGATTTGAAACTGGAGCGCGGTCAATGACGATTTCGAGTACCAGGCTCCCGATCAACCTCAACGACCTGCTGCGCCAGCGCACGGTCGAGGGCGAGCGCATCGAATACAAGGCCGGGTGGAACCCGGACGCGATCATCCGAACCCTGTGTGCCTTCGCCAACGACTTCGAGAACCTCGGTGGCGGCTATGTGGTGATAGGGCAGAACTGCGATGCCGAAGGCAGGCCCATCTTTCCGCCGGTCGGTTTGCCCGATAACCAGCTCGACAGAATCCAGCGCGAACTGCTGGCGCAGTGCCAGTTGATCCAGCCGCCGTATTTTCCGGTGCTGAGCCTTGAAGTCGTCGATGGCCGCAACGTGATCGTGCTGCAGGCGCCGGGCGGGCAGACGCGGCCCTACAAGGCACCGGAAGCGGTGACGGCCAACAAGAAAACCTGGCGCTACTACATCCGCCGCTACAGCAGCACGGTCGAGGCCAAGGGTGACACCGAGCAGGAGTTGTTGAGCCTGGCGGCCAAGGTGCCGTTTGACGACCGCTACAACCAGTTTGCGCGCGTCGATGATCTCTCCAAACCCTTGATGCAGGAGTTCTTGCAGGAAGTGGGCAGCGCGCTGGCGGCAGATGCGCCGGGACTTTCCACCGAGGCGCTGGGGCGGCAGATGAATGTGGCGGGCGGCCCGGCCGAATCGCCGTGGCCCAAGAACGTGGGCCTGCTGTTCTTCAATGAGACGCCGGAGCGCTTCTTCCCCGGTGTGCAGATCGATGTGGTCTGGTTCCCGGAAGGCGCGGGCGGGGATCGCTTCGAGGAAAAAATCTTCAAGGGCCCGTTGGCACGGATGACGCTCGAGGCCTTGAGCTACATCCAGCGCAACTACCTGCGCGAGACGGTCATCAAGCATCCCGACCGGGCCGAGGCCACCCGGGTCTGGAACTTCCCCTACGCCGCGATTGAGGAGGCCGTGGTCAACGCGGTGTATCACCGTTCCTATGAGGAGCGCGAGCCCATCGAGGTGCGCATCAGCCACGACGAACTGACCGTTCTCAGTTTCCCCGGCCCGGATCGGTCGATCCGCATGGAAGACCTGAAGTCGGGCCGCGCCGTCAGTCGCCGCTACCGCAACCGGCGCATCGGCGAGTTCCTGAAGGAACTGGAGATGACCGAGGGCCGTTCCACCGGCATCCCGAAAATCTTGAAGGAGATGGCCGCCAACGGCTCGCCCGCGCCGCTATTCGAGACGGACGATGACCGGCTGTCGTTCGTGATCCGACTACCGCGCCATCCGCTGGCGCTGGTGCCGTCAGCAGATTCCGCGCAAGTCACCGCGCAAGTCACCGCGCAAGTCACCGCGCAAGTCGGGACGCTGCTGGAACGAATGCATGGAGAGATGACCCGGCAGGCCATGCAGGATGCTGTGGGGCTTGCCCACCGGGAGCACTTCCGCAAGACCTATCTGGCCCCGGCGCTGGAACAGGGCGTCATCGAAATGACCTTGCCCGACAAGCCCAACAGCCGCAGTCAGCGTTACCGCCTGACTGCTCTCGGGCAACGCTGGCTGGATGCGCATTCCGGCGGCGGTGGTGGACAAACCGGGGCAATGAGCCATGACCGTTGAGTCGCTCCCGAGCTTCACCCGACCCGCACGCCAGCGCTGGGTGTCCATCCCCGCCGACATCCGCCAGCGACTGCTGGCCAACGTCTGGTGCGGACAATGCCGGCACGAGGTGACGATCACCCATTTCGCCGGCACCATCAAAGGCGGCAACTTGCTGCTGGTGGGCAAGTGCGCCGCGTGTCAGGGCGACGTGGCGCGAGTGATCGAGGGGGTGTGAGCACACTGCCGCAGAACTACGCAGCAGTGCTCATTGGCCCCAATAGCAGTTGTTCGGTAGTAAACTGCACGCCGCCACGGCATATCGAAGGCCCCGTAGCGCAAGACTACGGGGCCTTCTGCGTTCAAGGCCATGTGCACCCGATACCTGTCGCCCGATGCCGCAGCGATCGAAAGCAGTTGGCACGTCGGTGGCCGCACTCCGTGGCGCGGCGGCGGCGTGTTTCCGCGCGGCCCCGGCGCGTTCATCCGCCGCGCCATCGCAGCGACCGCGCCTGCACGCGAGCTCGTCATCGGCCAGTGGGGGCTCGTTCCCTGGTTCGCCGAATCGCACAAGCTTGCCTACTCGACCCACAACGCGCGCAGCGAGGACCTGGCAGCGAAGGCCGCCTACAAGCAGCCCTGGGCGCGCAGCCAGCGCTGTATCGTCCCTGCGCTGTCGTTCGACGAGCCGTGCTGGGAGACCGGCCGCAACGTGTGGTGGACCTTCAGGCGCGCCGACGGCGCACCTTGGGGTCTCGCGGGGCTCTGGAACACCTGGGCCGACAAGGCGACGGGCGAGATCGTCGAGAGCTACACCATGCTCACCCTCAATGCCGATGCCTGCCCTCTGATGTCGCGCATGCACAAGCCGGATCCAAAGCGGGCCGCGGACCGGCAGGACAAGCGCAGCGTCGTCCCCATCGAGCCGGCGGATGTCGACCGCTGGCTGCACGGCACCCCCACCGAGGCTTTGGAGCTGGTCCGGCTGGCGCCCGTCGACCAGTTCGATGCGAAGCCGACCGAGCCGGCGCAGTCCGGCTTGCTGTAGTCGTCCGGCACGCCGCCGCCGATGCGATTCGCACCGTCCGAACCCCTGCCGCTGCACCGACGCAGCCGATCCGGCCTCGGCGTCGAGCTGCACAGCCACGGCGCGCTGCGCCGCCTGGAATGCGGCGATGTCGCGATCAACCTGTTCGCCGGCAATGCGCTCGAAGGCGGGCCGGCCAACGTCTACCTGCGCCGCCAGTCGGACGCCGGATGGGAGTGGACGCCGCTGCTCGGTCCGCGCAGCCCGACGCATTGGCGTGACGCCGGCGGCGCACGCATCGGCCTCGGCTCGTGGCGCGGCCTCGTCTACGACATCGCCCTTCTGCCGTCCGACGCTGCGACCGCATGGTTCTGGCACCTGCGGCTGCTCAACGATGACGCCGCGCCCTTCGTCGTCGACCTGATCCACGCGCAGGATCTCGCGCTGGCGCCGTGGGCGGCCGTGCGCCTCAACGAGTACTACGTCAGCCAGTACATCGACCACGCGCCGCTGCAGCACCCGCAGCACGGCACGGTCGTCGCGTCGCGCCAGAACCAGGCCGCGGCGGGGCGCCACCCCTGGTGCCTGATCGGATCGCTGCGCCGCGGTGTCTCGTTTTCCACCGACGCGCTGCAGTTGCACGGCCTCGCGGGCCGCACCGGCGCGGCGCCGCCGGGCCTCGCTCGCGGCCTGCCCGGCGAGCGGCTGCAGCATGAGCATTCGATGGTTGCGATCCAGGACGCGCCGCTTCAGCTCGAGCCCGGGCAGAGCGCGACGCTCGGCTTCTTCGGCTGCTTCGTCGCCGATCATCCGACTGCGACGTCGGCGGCCGATCTCCGCTGCGTCGAGCAAACGCTCGCGCTGCCCGAAGCACGGTCACCCGATTTCGACGCCGACGAGCGCGCACCCTCGCTGCCGGCCGCTGCCTCGCTGTTCGCGAGCGCGCCGCTGCTCGCGGCGCGCGACGCCGGGCCGGGCGAGCTCGACGCCTGGTTCGGCGCCGCCCCGCACCGCCACGTCGAGACCGACGCGCAGGGGCGCCTGATGTCGTTCTTCCACGGCCAGGACCGCCACGTCGTGCTGCGCGCCAAGGAACTCGCCGTGCTGCGACCGCACGGCCACCTGCTGCGCAGCGGCCGCCACCTGACGCCCGACGAGACCGCGCTCACCTCCACCGCGTGGATGGCCGGCTGCTTCCATTCGATGCTGACGCAGGGCCACGTTGCGATCAACCGGCTGCTGTCGACGGTGCGCGGCTATCTCGCGCTGCAACGCTCGCACGGCCTGCGCGTCTTCGCCGAGATCGAGGGGCGCTGGCAACTGCTCGATGTTCCATCGGCCTTCGAGATGACGCCCGACGCCTGCCGCTGGATCTACCGGCACGCCGCCGGCACGCTCGAAGTGCTCAGTCGCGCGCACGCCGATCCGCGCACGATGGGCCTCGAGATCGCCGTGACCGACGGCGCGCCGCTGCGCCTGCTTCTGAGCCATCACATCGCGCTCGACGGCGACGACGGCATCACGCAGGGCGCGGCGCGCTGGTCGCGCGACGGCGCCGCGATCGAGCTGCGGCCCCCGCGCGGCAGCGCGCTCGCGAAGCGCTTCCCGCGCGGTTCGTTTCGCATCGAGCCGCAGGCAGGCAGTGCGTTCGAACGCGTCGGCGGCGACGAGCTGCTCTGCCCCGACGGCCGCTCGCGCGGCGAGACGGTGCTCGTCGTCATCGCCGCGCCGACGCGGCGCTTTTCGCTGCGCATCGAAGGCCGCCTGGTCGACGAGTCCGCCGAGCGGCCTGCCGCCGACGCGCACACGCCGACGCTCGCACCGGTGCTGCGCCTCACCGCGCCGCAAGCGAGCCCGCTGGCCGAGCCGCTGGCGCGGCTGGCCGACATCGCGCCCTGGTTCGCGCACGACGCCTTCGTCCACTACCTGTCGCCGCGCGGCCTCGAGCAGTACTCGGGCGGCGGCTGGGGCACGCGCGACGTCTGCCAGGGCCCGGTCGAGCTGCTGCTCGCGACCGACCGCCCGCAGCCGATGCGCGACCTGCTGCTGCGAGTGATGCGCGCGCAGAACCGCGACGGCGACTGGCCGCAGTGGTTCATGTTCTTCGAGCGCGAGCGCGCGATCCGCGCCGGCGACTCGCACGGCGACATCGTGTTCTGGCCGCTGCTCGCGCTGGCGCAGTACCTGCTCGCGACCGGCGACGCGAGCGTGCTCGACGAACCGCTGCCCTACCATCAGCCGCGTCTCACGGCGCGCAGCGCGCGGCCGACGCTGTGGCAACACGCGCAGCGCGCGCTGGCGCTGATCGGGCGGCGCACCGTCGCCGGCACCGCGCTCGCCGCCTACGGCCACGGCGACTGGAACGACGCGCTGCAGCCGGCCGACCCGGCGATGCGCGAACACATGTGCAGCGCCTGGACCGTCACGCTGCACCACCACATGCTCGTGACGCTGGCGTGCGCGCTGCGCTCGATCGGCCGCGAGCGCGACGCGGCCCGCCTCGTCGCGCAGGCCGATGCCGTGCGCCGCGACTTCCAGCGCCTGCTCGTCGTCGACGGCGTGCTCGCGGGCTATGCGCTGTTCGAGGGCGGCGACGCCACGCGCGTGCGCTGGCTGCTGCATCCGCGCGACGCGGCGACCGGCGTGCGCTACAGCGCGCTGGCGATGGTCCACGCCATCGCCGAAGACCTGTTCAGCCCGGCGCAGGCGCGCGAGCACCTGCAGCTCATCGAGCGCCACCTGCTCGGCCCCGACGGCCTGCGCCTGTTCGACCGCCCGCTCGACTACCACGGCGGGCTGCAGCGCCACTTCCAGCGCGCCGAGAGCGCGACCTTCTTCGGCCGCGAGATCGGCCTGATGTACATGCACGCGCACCTGCGCTGGGCGCAGGCGCTGGCGCACGTCGGCGACGCCGGGGGCTTCTTGCGTGCGCTGTGCCAGGCCGACCCGATCGGCATCGCGAGCATCGTGCCGAGCGCCACGCTGCGTCAGGCCAACTGCTACTACTCGAGCTCCGACGCAGCGTTCCGCGACCGTGCGCAGGCGAGCGCCGAATACGGCTGCGTCGCCGCCGGCAGCGTCGCGCTCGACGGCGGCTGGCGCGTCTACTCGAGCGGCGCCGGCATCGCGCTCGGCCTGATCGTGCGCCGCCTGCTCGGCCTTGACCGGGAGGCCGCCGCGCTCGTCCTCGACCCCGTGCTGCCGGCGGCGCTCGACGGGCTGCGCGTCGAGGCAACACTTTGGCAGCACCCCGTCGTCGTCACCTATCGCGTGCGCGGCGCCGGCTGCGGCGTCACGGCGGTCGAGGTCGGCGCCGAGCGGGCAGCGTTCACTCGCGACGCCAACCCGCACCGCATCGGCGCGGCGCGCCTGTCGAAGGAAGTGCTGCTCGCGCAGCTTGCGCGCAGCGGCGGCGCGATGACGGTGTTCGTCGGCGAGCCCGGCTGAGCCTCGCCGCGGATGGCACACTCCATGCCCACGACACCACGACCCGCCTGATCTTCGATCCGGCCGCCGCGAAATGAGACTGCTCCACACCATGCTGCGCGTCGGCGACCTGCAGCGCTCGATCGACTTCTACACCCGCGTGATGGGCATGAAGCTGCTGCGCACGACCGAGCGGCCCGAGCAGAAGTATTCGCTGGCCTTCGTCGGCTACGGCACGAACCCCGAGCACGCCGAGCTCGAGCTGACCTGGAACCACGGCGTCGACCGCTACGAGATGGGCACGGCCTACGGCCACATCGCGCTGCAGGTGCCCGACGCGCGCACCGCCTGCGAGCGCATCCGCGCAGCCGGCGGCAACGTGACGCGCGACGCCGGCCCGGTGGCAGGCGGCACGACGATGATCGCCTTCGTCACCGACCCCGACGGCTACAAGATCGAGTTGATCGAGCGCGCCGAAAGTTAGGCTCGCAACGCGCTCGCCTCGCGCGCCAGCCGCGTGATGCGCGACCAGTCGCCCGCGGCGACGGCGTCGGCGGGCGTGAGCCACGAGCCGCCGCACACGCGCACGTTGGGCAGCGCGAGGAACCCGGGCGCCGTCTGCGCCGTGATGCCCCCGGTCGGGCAGAACGCCACGTCGGGGAACGGCCCGGCCAGCGCCTTCAGCAGCGCGATGCCACCGACGGCCGTCGCCGGGAACAGCTTCAGGAACGCGTAACCGTCGGCCGTCGCTTCGAGCACTTCGCTCGCCGTCGCGACGCCGGGCAGCAGCGGCAGGCCGATGTCGCGGCAGGCCGCGCCGATCGCGCGCGTGTAGCCGGGGCTGACGGCGAAGCGACTGCCGGCGCGCTGCGCCGCCTGCGCGTCCGCCGCCGAGCGCACCGTGCCGGCGCCAACGATGGCCTGCGGCACGGCCCGGGCGATCGCCTCGATGCACTGCAGCGCCACCGGCGTGCGCAGCGTCACTTCGAGCACGCGCACGCCGCCGGCGACCAGCGCCTGGGCCAGCGGGACGGCCTGCTCGACACGATCGAGCACGATGACGGGAATGACGGGGCCGTGGTCGGCGAGTGCCAGCGTGTCCATCGGGTGTCGAGGAGAAATCAGAGCCACGTGCAGGCGCCCTGCTCGGCCGGCAGCACGTTGCGCCTCATCCCGGCGAACAGCTCGCGGCCGAGGTCGTGAGCATTCGCCTCGAGCGCCTGCGGCGTGATCGCGGCCGGCGTGCGCGCCGCCCACTCGGCCTCGGGTACGAGGGCCTGCAACACCCCGCTGCGCGCATCGACCCGGATGCGGTCGCCGTCACGCACGCGCGCCAGCGCACCGCCGTCGAGCGCTTCGGGGCAGACGTGGATGGCTGCCGGCACCTTGCCCGAAGCGCCGCTCATGCGCCCGTCGGTGACGAGTGCCACCTGCCAGCCCTTGTCCTGCAGCACGGCCAGCGGCGGTGTGAGCTTGTGCAACTCGGGCATGCCGTTGGCGCGCGGCCCCTGGAAGCGCACGACAGCGACGAAGTCGCGCTCCAGCGCGCCGGCGCGGAACGCCTGCAGCAGCGCCGTCTGGCTGTCGAAGACGAGCGCCGGCGCGTCAACGACATGACGCGACTCGGGCACGGCCGATACCTTGATGACGGCGCGCCCCAGGTTGCCGGTGAGCAGCCGCAGCCCGCCGCTCGGGCTGAAGGGGGACGCCGCCGGTCGCAGCACCGCGGCGTCGCCGCTGGCCGCAGGCAGCGCACTCCAGCGCAGGCGGTCGCCGTCGAGCTTCGGCATCGTCGCGTAGGCGCCGAGCCCGTCTTCGGCGACAGTTGCCACATCGGTATGCAGCAACCCGGCCGCCGCCAGTTCGCGCAGGACGAAGGCCGGCCCGCCGGCGGCCTGGAACTGGTTCACGTCGGCCGCGCCGTTCGGATAGACGCGCGCGAGCAGCGGCACCACGGCCGACAGCTCGGAGAAATCGGTCCAGTCGATCACGATGCCGGCGGCGCGCGCGACAGCGACCCAATGGATCAGGTGGTTCGTCGAGCCGCCGGTCGCCAGCAGCGCCGCCATCGCATTGACGATCGTCCGCTCGTCGACGAGGCGGCCGATCGGCAGGAAGCGGCTGCCGGCCGGTCGTGCGATCGACAGCGCCGTGCGCACCGCCTCGCGCGTCAGTGCTTCGCGCAGCTCGGCGTGCGGATGCACGAACGCGGCGCCCGGCACATGCAGCCCCATCGCCTCGAGCAGCATCTGGTTGCTGTTGGCTGTGCCGTAGAAGGTGCAGGTGCCGGGGCCATGGTAGGCAGCCGACTCGGCCTTCAGCAGCTCGTCGCGGCCGACGCGGCCCTGCGCGAACTCTTCGCGCACGCGGGCCTTGGCGGTGTTGGACAGGCCGCTGGTCATCGGCCCGGCGGGCACGAAGACACACGGCAGGTGGCCGAAGTGCAGCGCGCCGATCAGCAGGCCCGGCACGATCTTGTCGCACACGCCGAGCAGCAGCGCTGCATCGAACACGTCGTGCGTCAGCGCGATCGCCGTCGCCATTGCGATCGTGTCGCGCGAAAAGAGGCTCAGCTCCATGCCGGGCAGGCCCTGCGTGACGCCGTCGCACATGGCCGGCACGCCGCCCGCCACCTGCGCCGTCGCGCCCTGGCGCCGCGCCTCATCGCGGATCAGCGCCGGGTAGGGCTCGTAGGGCTGGTGCGCCGAGAGCATGTCGTTGTAGGCCGTCACCAGCCCCAAGTGCGGCCCGCGCTCGACGACGACGCGCAGCTTGTCGTTGGCCGGCAGCGCCGCGAAGGCGTGCGCCACATTGGCGCAACCCATGTGGTCGGCGCCGCGCGGTCGCTCGGCCATGCGAGCGACGCGCTCGAGGTAGGCGCGACGCGCCGGCGCGCTGCGCTCGCGGATGCGGGCCGTGATGTCGGCGACGGTCGTCAGCATGCGGTCCGGCGGATCGGGAGATCGAACGCCGATTGTCGTCGCGGCGTGCGCCGCGTCGCGCGCAGGGTCACTGCAGCAGCACTTCGACGCGGCGGCCTTCGCGCGGATTGGTGCTGTCGGCCGCGGCCGGGCGCGCAATGACGAGGCGCGCCGGCGCAACGCCGTTGGCTTCGAGTGCGTGGCGCACGGCCTGCGCCCGCTCCTCGGCGAGCGCCGCGTTGCCGGCCTCGTCGCGGCCGGCCTCGTAGTAGCCGACGATGCGCAGCGCCGCCTCGCCGCTGCGCGCCGCGACGGCGATGCGCTCGAGCAGTTCCGCCGCATGCGCCGGCAGCGCGGCGCCGGCGTCGAAGTAGATGCGCTCGACGGCGTCGGGCGTCGCGCCCAGCGCGGCGGCGGCCGAAGCCGCCTCAGCCGCGGGCGGCGGCGGCGGCGAGCGCAGCCAAGCCAGGCCGGCCGCGAGCGCCGCGAGCGCGAACGCCATGACAACGGCGGCGCGTCGCCACCCGGTCGCTGGTCTGCTGTCGCTCTGATCCGACATCGCGTCGCCGCACTCCCGTCCCACGCCGATTCATTCTAGAGTGCCGCTCGTGAATGCGGACGATCGATTGTTGCCACGCGACCCGCGCACGCTGCTCGCCCAGGCACGAGCGCGCTGGGGCGGCCGCGGCGACTTGTGGCTGTTCGGCTACGCCTCGCTGATCTGGCGGCCCGAGTTCGAGGCCGCCGAGCAGCGCCCCGCCGTCGTCCACGGCTGGCACCGCGCGCTGCGCATGCGATCGCGCGTCAATCGCGGCACGCCGCACTGCCCGGGTCTGGTGTTCGCGCTGGTGCGCGGCGGCTCGTGCCGCGGCATCGCCTACCGCATCGCACACGGGCGCGTCGAGGCCGAACTCGCGCGCCTGTGGGAGCGCGAGATGCCGACCGGCGTCTACGACCCGCGCTGGCTGCCCTGCCGCACGCCGCACGGCGGCGTGCATGCGCTGGCCTTCACGCTCGACCGGCTCAGCCCGAGCTATACCGGCGTGCTCGGCGACGACGAACTGCTCGCCATCCTGCGCGACGCCTGCGGCCGCTACGGCACCACGCTCGGCTACCTGCTCGAGACGGCGCGCTGCCTGCGCGAGCGCGGCATCCGCGACCGCGAGATCGAGCGCCTCGTCTCGCTGGCGCGGCGCCATGCGCTGCACGGCGCTCCGGCGCCCTGACCCGCCGCGGCGTCAGGGACCGGGCGCCGCCGGGTGCTGGATGACGGGGGCGGCCTGCAGCGCTCGCGCCGCACGCAGGTCGGCGTCGGTGTCGATATCGACGAGCACACCGGGGTCGCCGACCTCGACGCCGTGCGCCGGATAGCGCGCCACGAGGCGGCGCGCGCCTTCGTCGCCGTTGAGCAGCATCAGCTCTGAATACAGCTCGGCGGCGAAGCCGACCGGGTGGCCGCGCCGGCCGCGGTATTGCGCATAGACGACGGGGTGGTGTTCGAGTTCGCGAGCGACGGCCAGCAGCGTCGAGGTCTGCACCAGCGGCATGTCGGCGGGCAGGATCAGCCAGCCGCTCGCGTCGGGACGCGCGCCGACGCCGGCAGCGATCGACGAGCCCATGCCGGGCGTGCGCGCGCCGCTCTCGGCGCCGATCGCGCCGGCGGAAGGCACCACGACGACGTCGCGCGCAGCAATCACGCGGCGCGCCTCCTCGGCCATCGTGTCCGTCGTCACGACGACGACGGGCAGCCGGCTCGTCAAGGCATGGCGCAGCGTCGCCCCGAGCACGCTCGACGCGCCGAACGCCTGGCCGAGCTTGTGCACCGGGCCGCCGAAACGGCTGCCCTGCCCCGCCGCAAGCACGACGACAACGGGCTGCGACGTCATCGCACGCCTCGCGCGACCCGAACTCCCATCACGACGATGTCCTCTTCTTGCGCCGTTGCGCCTGGAATGCCCAAGGATGAAAGCCCGATTACGCCGCAGATAGTGGGGCCTTCACTTAAGGCATTCCCCGTAGAGCGGCGCCGCGCCCCGGTGCAGCTTTCTATACTTGGCACATGACGGATCTGGCAGCCTTGCGCAAGAACTACGAGCGCGCCGAACTCGACGAGGCGGCGAGCGACGCCGATCCGATGCGCCAGTTCCAGCTCTGGCTGCAGCAGGCGCTCGACGCGCAATTGCCCGAGCCGACGGCGATGACGCTGGCCACCGTCGGCGCCGAAGGGCGACCCTCGACGCGCATCGTGCTGATCAAGGGTTGCGACGAGCGCGGCCTCGTCTGGTACAGCAACTATCGCAGCCGCAAGGGGCGCGAGCTCGAGGTGCAGCGTCATGCCGCGCTGCAGTTCCACTGGGTCGAGCTCGAGCGCGTCGTGCGCATCGAGGGCGCGGTCGACAAGATCAGCGAAGAGGAGTCGGACGCCTATTTCGCGTCGCGGCCGCTCGATTCGCGCATTGGTGCCTGGGCCTCGCCGCAAAGCGAAGTGATCACGTCGCGCACCGTCCTCGTCGCCAACGCGGCGAAGTACGCCGCGCAGTTCCTGCTGCAGCCGCCGCGGCCGCCGCACTGGGGCGGCTACCGCCTCGCGCCCGAGCGCTGGGAGTTCTGGCAGGGCCGGCCGTCGCGGCTGCACGACCGCCTGCGCTACCGGCGCGACGGCGCGCAGTGGGTGCGCGAGCGGCTCGCGCCTTGACCTGACACGAGGCCGCGCGCCCACCCCGCTCACCACGCCCACTGCAGCCCGAGTTGCAGCGCGCGCCCCGGCAGCGGCGCGAGCGGTCGCACCGTGGCGATCGACGTCGCGCTGTAGGCCAGCACGTTGCCTGCGTTGCTCAGCTTCGCGAACAGCAGCGCGTCGCCCGCGTCGGCGCGCCAGCGGTGGCTGACCGTCAGGTTGACGAGGGTCCAGCCGACGGTCGGCGTGTCGTCGGCGGGCACGCGCTTCTGGCGCGCCGCGTGCACGACTTCGGCGCGCGCCTTCCAGGCGCCGAAGGCGGCGTCGAGGCCCAGCGTGGCGCGCAGCGGCGCGATGCGCGGCAGCGGTTCGCCGGTGTCGCGGCGCGTCGCGCGCAGCGCGTCGAGCTTGGCGTCGAGGTCGATCGACGGCGTGCCTTCGAGGATGCGCCAGCCGGCCTCGACCTCGACGCCGGCCAGCCGCGCAGGGACGCCGGAGTACGCGTAGACGGGGAAGGCGTGGCCGTCGTCACCGGGGACGTCGGGCTCGCCGGTGCGCAGCAGAGCGACGTAGTCGGCATAGCGGCCGGCCCAGGCGCCGACCTTCCAGCGGCGGGGGCCCTCCTTCCACTGCAGCGCCAGGTCGAGGTTTGCGCCGCGCTCCTTGACGAGCGCCGGGTTGCCGCGCTCATAGGCCGCAGTCGCGACGTGCACGCCGTCGGCGTACAGCTCGTAGTGCGTCGGCGCGCGCTCGGTGTAGGCCGTGCTGGCGCTGAGCTGCCATTGCGGCGCGAGGTCGAGCACGGCGCCGACCGACACGCTGCCGGCGTCGAAGCGGCGCGACTGCGCGGCTCCGAAGCGCGGCACGGGCACCGCCGGCCCGTCGCCGGTCGAATCGACTTGCGTGTGCTCGTGGCGCGCGCCGAAGGTCAGCCGCGCTGCCCCGAGCACCAGTTCCTCGACGACGAAGACGGCGCGCTGCCGGGTGCGGGTGCCGGGGACGAAGGCCTCGTCGCCGAGCGCCGAGAAGCGGGCTTGCTCGGCCTGGACGCCGATGATGCCGCGCAGGGGGCGGCCGGCAAACGTTGCCGGCACGTGCTCCAGCTCGAGCCTGCCGCTGGTGCCCGCGTTTCGGAATGTCGTGCCGATGGCTCCGCCGCCCTCGACCTCGTCGTGCCGGTAGCGGCTGCTCTGCAGCTGGCCGCGCAGCGTGCGGATCCCGCCGCCGAGTTCGCGCGCCTCGCCGGCCAGCGCGACGCGATCGCGCTGCATGCGGATCGACACGTCGTCCTCGGCAACGATGCCGTAGCGGTTGCGGTAGGTGTCGAACGACGCGCCGAGATACCCGTGGTCCCACGGCATCGAGGCGCCGAGCGCGCCGCCCTGCGCTCGGCCGGCCGAATTGACGACATGTCTGCGGCGCTCGCCGCCGCCGGGCAGCGGGCGCTGGAACGCCGGCACGCGCAGGTCGTCGGTGTCGCGCACGAATGCGTCGGCATGCAGGGCGAAGCCGCCGCCGCCGGCCTCCACCAGCGCCGCGCCGCCTCGCTCCTTGGCGGCGCCGCCGAGTCGCAGCTCGGCCGCGCCGGCCGCCTGACCGACCGGCGCGCGCGGGATGCGGTTGTCGACGGCGTTGACGACGCCGTTGACGGCGCTGCCGCCGTACAGCAGTGCGGCCGGGCCGCGCAGCACTTCGATCCGCTCCACGACGAGCGGATCGAGCGGCACTGCATGGTCGAAGCTGACGCTCGAAGCATCGACCGAAGCGCCCGCATTGCTCAGCATGCGCACGCGGTCGCCGTCCTGGCCGCGGATCGTCGGCCGGTTCGCGTTCGGGCCGAACCAGCTCGACGCCACGCCCGGCAAGCCGTCGAGCGTCTCGGCCAGCGTGCCGCCGCGGCGCAGCACGAGCCCCTCGCCGGCGAGCGCCGCGGCCGGCGGGAGCAGCGGCGACGTGACGAACGGCTGGCCCGTCACGACGACCGGCGGCAGTTCGGGAACGGCAGCGGACTGCGCGCGCACCGTCAGGCACGCCAGTCCGAGAGCGGCACACGCGAAGGCGCGCCCGCACGAGCAGGGTTTGCAGGACATGAAAGCTGGATTCCTCGACCGGCCCGCGCAGGGGCCGCAGTTGAACGCACCACCCGCCGCACCTCTCGGAGCGCCGGCGGACGACTCTGGATCGACAGGGTCAGGCGTGTGGCGGCGGGGCGCGGGCGAGGAAGTGGATCGCCGTCGCGACCGGCAGCGACGCGATCGTCGCGACGGGTACCTCGACGGACGGCGGCGGCGGCGCGAACGCCGGACCGACACCCCAAAGCGCGGCGCCATGCGTCGTCGCGTCGAACACCTGGCATGCAGCCGACGCTTCGTCGTGCAGCGCGAACAGGCCATCGAGCCCAGCCGGTGCTGGCGCCGACGCAGCCGGCGCGCCGTGCGGTGCGTGCGCGATGCCGTGCAGCAGGCCGACGCCCTGCGACCACAGCAGCGCGAGCGCGAGCAGCGCAGCCCAGCGAGCTGAAGGCGCGCGAGCACGGCGCAGGAGGCTCACGGCCGCTTCCTCCGCGCGGCGAAGGTGCGGCGGAACTTCTCGACCTTCGGCGCGACGACCCAGCTGCAGTAGCCCTGCTCTGGGTGACGCTCGAAGTAGCGCTGGTGATAGTCCTCGGCGCGGCTGTAGGCGCGCTCGGGCTCGACTTCGGTGACGATCTTGCCGCGCACCGCGCCGCTGGCGGCCAGCTCGGCGATCACTTCGCGCGCGACGCGGTCCTGCTCCTCGCCGTGCGTGTAGATGCCGGAGCGGTACTGCGTGCCGACATCGCTGCCCTGGCGGTTCAACGTCGTCGGGTCGTGGATCACGAAGAAGATCTCGAGCAGCTCGCGAAACGCGATGCGCTGCGGGTCGAACGTGACGCGCACGACTTCGGCATGGCCCGTCGTGCCGCTGCACACCTGCTGGTAGGTCGGGTTCGGCTGGTGGCCGTTGGAGTAGCCCGATTCGACGCCGAGCACGCCGTCGACCTCGAGGAACACGGCCTCGAGGCACCAGAAGCAACCGCCGCCGAGCGTGGCGATTTCGACATCGACGGGGGCGTTCATGGCATGCCGGCGCGCTGCGAGTGAGGCCGGCATTGTCGTGCATTGCGCGCCGTCGTGCCCTCGCCCCCGGGACCGGTCACGCACAATCGCGCCATGAACGCTGCGCTCGCGAACCTCGGCCTGGCATCGTGGAAGCCCTTGCTCACCGCCCTCGCGCTGCCGCCGGTTCCGCTGCTGGCGTTGCTGCTCGGTGCTGCGATGCTGCTGTGGGCGCGGCGCGGCGTCGGCTGGCTGCTGTTCGCGCTGGCGACGGCGGGCCTGTGGCTGACGGCCTGCGCAGGCTTCGGCGATCTGCTCGAAGCCGCGCTGCTCGAACGCCACCCGGCGCTGACGCCAGCGCAGATCCAGACACTGCAACAGGCCGCGCAGGCGCGGCGCGACGTGGCGATCGTCGTGCTCGGCGGCGGACGCGAAGCGCGCGCCCCCGAATACGCCGCACCCAGCCTGGCGCGCGAGTCGCTCGAGCGGCTGCGCTACGGTGCGTGGCTGGCGCGCCGCACCAGCGCGCCGCTCGCGTTCTCGGGCGGTGTCGGCTGGGCGCAGCGGGGCGGCCCGTCCGAAGCCGAGGTCGCGCTGCGCATCGCGCGCGAGGAGTTCGGCCGGCCGCTGTCGTGGACCGAAGGCGAATCGCGCGACACGCGCGAGAACGCGGCGCGCACCGTCGCGCTGCTGCGCCAGTCGGACATCGCCGAACTCGTCATCGTGACGCATGGCTGGCACATGCCGCGCGCGCTGCGCGCATTCCGCGCCGCAGCCGGTGATCGCGTGCGCCTGGTGCCGGCGCCGATGGGACTGGCGCCGCGCGTCGAGCATCCGGTGCTGCGCTGGCTGCCGACGGCCGAGGGAACTGCACATGTGCGGCACGTGCTGCGCGAGGCGCTCGGCCTGCTGCTCGGCCAACGGCCTTTTACCCCTGATGCCCTCGACTGTTAGAGGGCGCTGCGGCCCAATTTGGCGATGGCAAACCGCATACCCCCATCGCTCTCATGGCTGATCGAAAAGCGCGCTCGTGTCGACGGAGAGATGAAGAAGACCCAGCATGCTCTCGACAAGGTTACAAGACTGCTCAAGAAGCTAGAGGCCGCAGAAAAGCGCCTCGAAGCGCTGGATGCCGTGATCGCGGAGCATCCATTGACCCAGGAGCCCAAGCGCGCCGGCCCGTTCAACATCGAGCACCACCGACGGCTGCCGCTACCAAAGGGCGAAATGACACGCTGCATCCTCGACTGCCTGAGCGAGGCGAAGGGGCAGCCAGTGAAGCGCGCCGAACTCCATGCGTTTGTGTTTGCGCGGTATCCACAGTTCGATACGACGGACTACTACCGCCGCTGGATCAAGGAGGTCGTGAAGGACCGCCTCAAGACGCTCATCTATCGAAATGTCGTGCAACGACATCACGACCGGCGGACGCGGCAGCCGGGCATCTGGTCTTTGGTGGGCGAGTAATGCCCGCCAGGTCCCCGTTGATGCCGAAGCCGAAGTTCATGCATCGGAACCTAAATCTACTCATCCGCCATCGGGCGCGGATAGCACAGGAGATTGCCGCCACGCGCGAACAAATCTCCGCCGTGCGACGGCAAATTCGTGACCTGAAGAAGATTCGTGCCGACCTGGCCGCCATTGACCGAACGCTCGGCCTTCACGACATTCAGGTGGACCCAGAAGACATCATCCCCGTTCACAACAAGTACAAGCGGCTCAACCTTCCTCACGGAGAGATGAGCCTATGCATCTATGCCGTCATTCGCGCCAACGGGGGACCAACGACGAGAACCTCAATATACGAGTACATCGCCACCAAACACGCCGACCTCGTTGCAGACGCCCAGGCAGCCAAAGACGTGAAGCGCTCGCTCCACGACAGGCTGAAGGCGCTCGCTCGTCAAGGACGGCTCGTTCGTCACCACAAGGGTCTCGGGTCCGAGGACGGAATCTGGTCATTTCCCAGTCAGCCCGAAACGGACTGAACTGGCTGCCGCAGGCCCACGACATCACGTCAGGAACTGGCGGTGAAGTACGAGTTACTTCTTCGCAGTCTTGGGAGGAACGTACAGGTGCTCCTCCGCAACACGGCGGCCCTGCTTGTAGCCGCAAAAGGCGTTGCTCTGCTTACTTTGCATCGCCTTCTTGATCAGGTCCCGAAAGCGCTCGGAGCGGGAAGTACGGCGGGTGTCCTCATGCCACGCGGTTTCCGCAGCGTACATCGCCATGTACGCGCAACGCATGCCATGGTAGACGCCGAACTCAGCCCGGCGCATCCGCGCGATAGCCGATTCCGCCTGGTTGTTGTTCCAGCCTTCGACGGTGCTGTACTCGATCGAGTGATTCACCGGTTGGTGCGTGTACTTCGCCGGGTCCAGCGCCATATATGCGGGGCTCATGTCGCTCTGGACAGTGCTGCCAGGCTTGATGAACTGCTCCAGGATGGGTTGGACGACCTTCGCCGTCTCGCTCTTCACCACCACCGTGATCGTTCGCGCGGCGCCCTTTTTGCCGCTGCCAAGGGGATGCAGTTGGCGCAAGAAGATGACGACACGCTGCCGCTCCTTCTTCTCGCGATTCCACTTCTCCATTTCTTCCTTCTTCTTGGGGATGATCGACTGCTTCCGGCCCAAGAACCGGCTGTGGATGCGAACGGGTGTCTGCTTAGTCCGCCGGTTGGCCTTCCTCGGCTTGCCTGCGAAGAAGCCACCGTCGACCTGCACCACTCCTTCCAGCGGCGTCAGGTCCTGGGTCTGCATCGCCACCTCGCGCAGCTTGGAATAGTTGTGATACGCCGTCATCGTGGTCGTACCCAGCGCCGGCGCTGTGCCGTTTGCGGATGCCCCCTTCTGACCGGTTGCGTATTCGTAGAACAGCGGCACCAACTTGTGCAGAGGCAGTTTGCGGTCGGCGAATGGCGTATCGCTGGTAACGCTGAAGCACCGTTGGCACTTGATGCAGCGCCACTGTCGCCGCTTGGTGCGCTTGTAGTGCTTTGCTGTTAGGCCACATGCGGGGCACTGCACAACGTCTTGGCTGCCCCAGCGGACCTCGCACAGGAGTTTGTGCGCGTCGTCGTCTGTCATTCCATAGGCTTCGCGACTCGTCAGGTTTCGATAGTCGGGCCGTTGGGTGTAGTGGTACTTGTCACTCAGTGATCGGTTCGGGTCGTTTTTCATCTTGATCTGCTTCAACTGTGTTTGAGTCGCCTGAGCCAGGAGCCCAGGCACAAGGCCTCGATGACTCCCATCACGCGAAAGTCGCGGGAAGAGCATCGAGACAGGGTGCAGATTGATGGAAGCAAGCCTGAAGACAAACAGCTCTAGTGACACTAAGTTGACGTACGATTCCGTCGAAACCTATGCATAGATCTAGCCAGCTGGTCATAGACGTAGGTCTCAACTTCACAAGAAGCGATCAAATCGGATTCAGTCTCACCCGTGACCCGCCAGACACGATGAACAAGGACGAACTTTGTGCGCAGGCCTCAGCCGGTGTTTCAGGCTGGGTATCACTCGATGGCGGCGTCGCTCGGGCGAGCCGAGCGACTCGTGTCCACGAAGGTCTCTTGGCCCTCGTGGACCACAGCGGATCATCGCGAAGGCAGGCAGAGGCTTTGAAGGCCGGCTTGATCAAGCAAATCAATGCCGAGTCCCGAGCGTTGGCTTTGGATGCGTATCACCTAGCAACCAGGCTGCAGGACGCTCAGTTCGGTATGGAGGTTGAGGATTCGAGCGGTGGCCTCTCTTGGACAACGTTCAAGGCGTCTCGTGTACCTCCTGTAAACGAAGCGCCGGTGGTCATGCGGCTTGCCACGACCCTTCACGCAGGGCGGGTTCAGAGGCAGGACTGCGCTATGCGCGCATTTGACTTCGAAGCGCAACTCTTGGAGGCCGAGGCGGACCGGGCGACTGCGCAGATCGAGGACTTGGCGATCAAAGCCAGGCAGATCAGTTCGGAGATTGCAGGGCACAAGGATCGCATCAAGGAGGAACTCGCGAAGCTCAAAGCCTCCGCCCGGCGCCTCATCTTGAGCGATGCGTACTACGTATCAGCGGGGACATGGTCCGATTGGGCGCTGCCTATCGAGCTGCCGACCTCTGCATCGGCGTCAGCATTGATTGAAGCCGCCGATTGGTTCGAGCGACTGCGCCACGCCATGTACCAACCACTTCCGCTGGACGAAAAGGCGTCCAAGCCACTGGTGCATCGTTGGAAGCGTCAGTGGGCAGCATACGAAGACTGTGGTTCGGCGTTTGGCGTTCTCGCCGTGTGGCTGAGGTCCTTGGCCAATACCGGAGGTAGCCAGCGGTGCCAGATTTGCTATCGCCACCTCGGCCCGAACTTGAGGCGATTCTGCTCAGAGCACAAGCGCACAGCCTTTCAAAGGCAGAAGACCAGAGACTTGAATATTTCGGGGCTGTACCAACCACTGGCACAGCGTCTCGTGCGTAGCCGGCCGCTCGTATTGAAACAAATGTCGACGTGGTCGCTGCCTGAGGACGAAGTGCTCGCTATGTCCGATCAAGCAAGGCAATACGGCCTCAACTCCAAACTTGTCATGCCGGCGGCTACGCTCGCGGCGGAGCTGCGAAGGCTGTATCCGGTCCTCACTCCGTCGGTGCGTGACCTGCTTCAACTGAGGTTCGAGCAGCTCGCGGTGATTGCTCAGACACCGTTCGAGCGCGATAAGGCCCGACACGCAGACGACTGGGAATCAATAAGCTATCAGAAGCACGAGGCCGCAATCTGGATGGACAGGCGAACGCTGTTCCAGGCTGTCTTCGGCCCGAAGGCTCCGGTACGTTGGTGCAAAGACAGGACCTTGGGCGATGACCTCGACAGGGACCACCCCATAGTGTTTGCCGCAGGTGTGGGGCCGCAGCGTCTTGCGCTGGACTTGCTGCACCTTGGCGCGTGGCGGGAAATCGACAAGCGTTTCAACGACTACGCGTACTTGGATACTGACAACCTGTACCAGCTGCGTCGCGGCTCTGCGACAACAGGCAAGCGAGGGATGTCACTTGCTGAGATCGGAGCAGTGGTTGGCGCCAGCCCGGAAGCCGTCCGGCAAACGCTTCGGCTTGCCAGCGACGAAGACGCTCGCAGCAATCGAAGACGACGAGTCATTTCAGCGGGCGTTCGGTCCCTGTCGCAGCTACTTGACCAGGAGCTTTGACTGCAAGCCAGCTGCGGTCTTGGGCGGCGAGAGTGGGATGCGACCGGTTCGCACTTCGCTTGTATTTTCAGTGCGACCGCAAGTTGGCTGCCGCCCTTGGCTAACATGGGCGTCACAACCGCTTGCGATGCGGCCGTCCGACCGCCGGTGGTCGACCACGGCGGCGCAGCGACAAGCGGACCAGGGAGAAGCCATGCAACCGAATTCGGGGGAGTTCGACACCAAAGTCGCCGTGCTGGTCGACTGCGAGAACGCGGACCCAGACATCCTTGACTACGCGTTGCGTGTGGCCGCCCAGTTCGGCCGCGTGGTGCTTCGGCGTGGCTTCGGCAGCCACACGGCCCTGGCCAACAAGTGGCAGACCGTGCTGGTACAGCAGGCCTTCACCCCCTGCCTGCAGTACGCGTATGCGGCCGGCAAGAACACCTCTGACATCGCCCTGGCGATGGACGCTATCGAGGCCTTGTTCGATCAGCGAGCCGCCACCTTCTGCCTCGTCACCAGCGACTCTGACTTCGCGGGCCTGTGCCGCAAGCTGCGCGAACGTGGCGCCACGGTTCACGTCATCGGCGAGGCCAAGACGCCCGAGGCACTGCGCAACGCCAGCGACCAGTTCTTTCAGTGGATGCCGCCGGAGGCCTCGCCGCCAACAGACGCCACTCCCCAGCTCGCCAAACCACCTGCTGCGCCGAAGCCCAAGCTGCGGCCGAAGTCCGTCGTCAGCGCGGTCAAGTTGGTGGCGGCGGAGTCACCCGATGGGCGCGTCAGCGTCAGCGCGCTGGGCTCTTACCTCCGCCGGACTGACCCCTCGTTCTCGCCGCAGACCTATGGTCACTCGGGTCTGGTCAGCATGCTCAAGACCTACGATCTGCTGGACCTGCGCCAGGAGCCCGGCGGTCACTGGAACGTGGCTCTGACCACGCCGCCCGCCGAAGTGGCGCCGGCCCCAGACAGCTCCGCCTGAGTTCCCGCCCGCCAGCAGCCCCAACGATTCAGTTCAACCACTTCCCCGATGCCACTGACCCTTCCCCAGCTCGAACGCCACCTTTTCAAGGCCGCCGACATCTTGCGCGGCAAGATGGACGCCTCGGAGTTCAAGGAATACATCTTCGGCATGCTGTTCCTGAAGCGCTGCTCCGACGTGTTCGAACAGCGGCGCGAGGAGGTGATACGCACTGAGATGGAAGGCGGCAAGACCAAGGCCGAAGCCGAGGCATCCGCCAACAACAAGCGCTGGTACAAGCGCGACGGCTACTTCTGGGTGCCCGAAGAGGCGCGCTACGCCAGCCTGGTGGACAACTCGCGCCAGGCCAACGTTGGCGCCATGCTGAGCAAGGCCCTGTCCAGCATCGAGGGCGAGAACACCAGCCTGTACGACGTGCTGGAGCACATCGACTTCACCCGCAAGGTGGGCCAGAGCAAGATTCCCGACATCAAGCTGCAGCAGCTCATCACGCACTTCGGCAAGCACCGGCTGCGCAACGAGGACTTCGAGTTCCCCGACCTGCTGGGCGCCGCCTACGAATACCTGATCGGGGAGTTTGCCGACTCGGCCGGCAAGAAGGGCGGCGAGTTCTACACGCCGCGCTCCATCGTTCGCATGATGGTGCGGCTGATCAAGCCGAAGCTAGGCCACGACATCTACGACCCCTGCTGTGGATCGGGCGGCATGTTGATCGCCGCCAAGGAATACATCGACGAACACGGTGCCGACGGCCGCAAGGCAAACCTCTTCGGGCAGGAGTTCAACGGAACGGTCTGGTCGATCGCCAAGATGAACATGCTGCTGCATGGCATCAGCAACGCCAACCTGCAGAACGAAGACACGCTGGGTGAACCGCAGCACGTCGAGGGTGGCGAGTTGATGCACTTTGACCGCATCATCACCAACCCGCCCTTTTCTCTGCCCTGGGGCAACACCGAGAAGGACGAGAACGACAACCCGGCGTGGCAGCCCAAGTTCCCCGACCGGTTCCGCTATGGCCAGGTGCCGCTGGGCGCCAAGAAGGCCGACCTGATGTTCCTGCAGCACATGCTGGCCGTCACGCGCGATGGCGGGATGGTGGCCACGGTCATGCCGCACGGCGTGCTGTTTCGGGGCGGAGACGAGGCCACCATACGCGCCGGCATCATCCAGGAAGACCTTCTAGAAGCTGTCATCGGCGTGGCGCCCAACCTGTTCTACGGCACGGGCATCCCGGCCTGCATCCTGGTGCTGCGGCAGCGCGTGCAGAACGGCGCCAACCGTGTCAGCGGCAAGCCGCCGGAGCGCCAGGGCAAGGTGCTGTTCATCAACGCCGACCGCGAATACTTCGAGGGCCGGGCGCAGAACTACCTGCTGCCCGAGCACATCGAGAAGATCGTCAACACCTTCGACGAATTCCGCGCCATCCCCGCGTTCTCCGCCATCGTCGACCTGGCCACGCTCAAGGCCAACGGCTACAACCTGAACATCCGCCGTTACGCCGACAACGCGCCGCCGCCGGAGCCACATGACGTGCGTGCCCACCTGGTGGGCGGTGTGCCCAAGGCCGAGGTCAGCGACAAGTCGGCACTGTTCAAGGCCCATGGCTTGAACCCGATGGACCTGCTGGTGGAGCGCGACGCTAAGTATCTCGACTTCGCGGCCTCGCTCGCACGGCGACAAGATATCCAGCCTGCCATCGAAGGCAATGCAGGCCTGGTAGCCAAAGAAGCGGCTATCCGTGCAACCTTCGAGACTTGGTGGGCCGCGCACAGCGCGCGCATCACCGCGCTGGCAGGGCAGATGGACAACGCGGCCGGCCTGGTGGCGCTGCGCAGTGACCTGCTGGCCAGCTTCAGCCAGAGCCTGGAGGCCATAGGCCTACTGGACCCGTTTCAGGTGCGCGGCATCGTGGCCGGCTTTTGGTACCAGACCAAGTTCGACTTTCTCACTCTGATGGCGCGCGGCGCCAAAGGCGTGGCCGACGCCTGGCGGACCAGCATAGTCACGGCTCTGGAGGACAAGGCCAGCAAGGACCGGCCGCTGGACCACAAGCTGGTGAGGTTTCTGATGAGCAACTTCGTCAGCGAGATCACCGAGTTGGAAGCAAAGAAGGCAGAACTCGACAGTCAGATAAAGGCTGCCGATCCCAAAGCCGCCAAAGACACCGACGCGGAGAGCGGCGAAGCTGTTGAGGCTTCCGACGAGGCCGACGAAGAAGAGGAGGCCGTCGACGAGGTGCAACTCAAGGCATGGAAGAAGGAACTAGCCGGTGTGAAGAAGGCCTTGAAGGCCAAGCACGACAGCTTCAAGCAGCACATTGACGGAGCCGTGGATGGTCTGTCGCCCGAGCAAGCCGCCGACTTGCTGCTGACCATCCTGCACAACGACATGCGCGCCATCGTCGAGCGCTACATCACCGCCCAGCGCAAGGCCATCGTCGCAGCGTTCGAGGCCTGGTGGGACAAGTATCGGGTGACGCTGACTGAGATCGAGGGCAAGCGGGAAGCGGCAGCCCAAGCACTGCAGGGGTTCTTGAAGGGGTTGCGATATGTCTAGCGCATGCGGCTTGGACAAACCGCTTTCTAGCCTAGTGTCGCTAGCCGACGCAAAGATCACGGTCCGCAAGGACCCGACCACGCCCTATGTCGGCCTTGAGAACATTCCATCGCGAGGTGCGCAGCTCTCGGGTTGGGAACTCGCAAGCTCATCGATCAGCACCAACTGTGTTTTTCAGTCCGGCGACATTTTGTTCGGCAAGCTGCGGCCCAACTTGCGCAAATGCGTCGTCGCACCTTTCAACGGCTATTGCTCGACTGACATCTTGGTCTTGCGATCGAACCCAGGCATTGATCCAAGCTTCGCTGGCAAGGTCCTTCGGAGCGAGCGAGTTGGAGTGGCGGCAGAAAGGACGGCCGTGGGCACGAAGATGCCTCGGACCTCATGGAAGCACTTGAGCAAGCTGGATGTCTTCTGCCCAGGACTCCCTGAGCAGTCGAAGATCGCACAGATCCTGGACAACCTCGACACTACCATCCACAAAACCGAAGCGATCATCTTCAAGCTCAAGGCCGTCAAACAGGGCCTGCAGCACGACCTGCTGACGCGCGGCATCGATGCCAATGGCGACCTGCGCCCCCCCCCAGTCCGAGGCGCCACACCTCTACAGGGAATCACCGCTTGGGTGGATTCCGACTCAGTGGGAGATCGATTCGATTCTCAATGTCACGACAAGCTCGGTGATCGGCCCTTTCGGAAGCGACCTTGTCGCGTCGGACTATCGGGCGATTGGAGTGCCGGTAGTCTTCGTGCGAGATGTGAAGGCGGACAACTTGCAATGGAAGAGCGACATCTACATCAGTGAGAGAAAGGCTCGATCGCTTGCGGCGCATGAAGTTCTGCCCGGCGACGTTGTCGCCACGAAGATGGGTCTGCCGCCTTGTGTTGCGGCTGTCTACCCTGAGTCCATGCCGAATGGCGTTGTAACCGCCGACATTGTTCGGCTTCGCCCCAACCTCATCCGCATCCAGTCAAAGTGGTTGTCGGCGTTCATGAACTCACCGGCTGTGGCCAAGCAAGTTGAGCAGATAACCGCTGGAGTTACGCGACCGAAAGTCACCCTTCGGGACGTGCGAGAGTTGCGGCTAGCTCTGCCGCCGCTGAATGAGCAACAAGGGCTCCTGAAGCGCATTGAGGCAATGGACTCGCGCTGCCACCTAGAGGAGTCTGCCTTGGCGAAGCTCGTAATGAAGAAGGCCGGCCTTATGGATGACCTCCTTACCGGCCGCGTCCGCGTTACGCCACTGGTTAGTCAGGAGGGAGACTGAGATGGGTGAAGCCCGCCGTCGGGGCGCACTCGCCGAGCGCAAGAGCGCGGCCATTCAGCGCAACAAGGCCAAGATGCTCGACCTGCTCGGCGGCAGGAATGAGCACGACGACGCGGTGTTGCGGGCTGGCATTGCCCCGTTTCTTGATCGGCTGACGGCAGATGCTTGGCGTGAGCGTCGACAAGGCATCCTGGCCGCGCTCATGGACGTGGAACAAGGTATCGAGCTTGAGAAGGCCAAACCGATTCGCGTGCAGGACGATGAGATTGCCTGGTACCTCTTTCTTTGTGAGCAGGCACTGCAAGACCCGCTTTGCATGGATGTGAACCAACTCGCCAGAGCCGCGCCGTTTTTCGCCGGAATCGGCGAGCGTTGGGCCCACGCGAATCGGGTGAAGGGCATCGAGCAGAAGATTGATGAAGCGTTGCATCAGTACCGCAACCAACCCGACGGGCTGTTGTTCGAGATACTGGTGGCGCTGTCCTATGCGGCCAAGGGGTGGGATGTCGAACTGCTGGAACAGCGCCCGCCGGCCAAGAGCCCTGACATGCGGGTCGTCAAAGGTGACAAGGAACTCTTCATAGAGTGCAAGAGGCTTGCGCGTCGAACCAGCTACGCTGAGAAGGAACGTGATGACTTCCTGCGCCTTTGGGATGCAGCCAAACATGTTTTGGCCTCGAACCGGCAGTGGGTCTGGTTCAAGGGCATGTTCCATCAGGAAGTCAGCACCCTTCCAGAGGACTTCCTGACGAAGGCGTTCGAGCAGGCACTACCCATCGGTTCGGGCGTCACCTTGATTCATGACGGCCCGGAAGCCACCATTCATGCCCGGCAGATCGATCAACATGCCGTGCGGCGCCACCTGACAGAGTTCCGTGTCAAGAGCAACTCGCCCATGCTGAACCGCTTGCTGGGTGGCGACTGGGCTCCGCTGAATTCGGCCACGACGATCATCAAGCTCGCCAAACGCTCGCATGTGGTGGACTGCGAAGTTTCAGTGCTGGGTTCATATGTCGACGAGATTGGTTGGGCTTGTGGCTTTACTCGGGACTTCGACTCGGAGGTTTCGCTCGACAAGAAGGCCAAAGACGTGACGAAGCAACTATCCGACGCCGTGAAGCAGGTGCCCGACGACCAGCCGTCCATCATCCACATCGCCGCCGAGACTATGGAGGGCAAAGACGTAGAACGGCTTCGAACCGAGAAGGTGATGGCATCGATACCGAGCTTCATCACTGATAAGCCAGTGCTGGCGGTTCGCTTCCATCGCCTTCAGGCCAACCAAACCATCGACAAGCTCTGGGAATTCGACGAGACGGTCGAACGCTTTCAGCTGGACGGACTCAACTTGGACGACATTCCGGAGACAGTGATCGTCCCTGCGTCCACAGAGATGAAGAGCGGAAGCCACTGGGAGATCTACCAGTGAGAAGGGCCAGGTCACGTCAACTTCAGGGCCTCGCCGAGGCGCCGCAGTGTCTGCGGCAATTGGGGGGCGAAATGGATGGAAACGGATGGAATCGGATGAGGTCTATCCGATTGAGCTGGAGGCAATGCTGATGGGCTGGGAACTCGAAGATGTCGAGCAGCCCTTTGTCGCCCAACTGCAGGCCCAAGGCTGGGCGCCGGTGGAAGGCAGCCTGGACGACCCTGCCGCCACCGGCCGCATCAGCTTTGCCGAGACCATTCAGACCCGTGTGCTGCGCCAGCACCTGCTGGCCCTGAACCCGGGCCCGGACGGCAAGCCCTGGCTGGACGAAGCCCGCCTGGCCGAAGCCGAGGCCGCAATCACACGGCTGGGCACGCACAAGCTGATGGAGGCCAACGAGAAGGCCACCCAGCTGCTGATCAAGGGCCTGACCGTCGATGGCCTGCCCGGCTGGGACGGCGGGCGCGGCCAGACCATCCGCTACATCGACTGGGACACGCCAGCCAACAACCGCTTCACGGTCGTCAACCAGTACCGCGTGGACTGCCCGCCGGGCTTCAACAGCGGCAAGGCCTTCATCGTGCCCGACCTGGTGCTGCTGGTGAACGGCATGCCGCTTGTGGTGGTGGAGTGCAAGAGCCCGTCGGTGCAGGAGCCACTGGCCGAGGCCGTGGACCAGTTACGCCGCTACAGCAACCAGCGCCGCGCGGCGTTCGAGGTGGATGACAACGAGGGCAACGAGGCCCTGTTTGCCACTACGCAGCTATTGGTGGCCTCCAGCTTCGACGAAGCGCGCGTGGGGTGCATTGGCGCCGCCTTCGAACACTACGCACAGTGGAAAACGGTGGTGGGGCCGGACGGCCTGGGCAGCGAGATTGATGCTGCCCATTCGCTGGGCAAAACTGGACTGTCGGAACAGGAGCGGCTGATCGCCGGCCTGTTGAAGCCGGCGCACCTGCTGGACGTGGTGAAGAACTTCATGCTCTTCATGCAGACCGGCGGGCAGACCATCAAGAGCATCTGCCGCTACCAGCAGTACCGGGCCGTGAATCGCGCCATCGCGCGACTGAAGACCGGCCGAACCCGGCTGGAGCATGGCGAGCATGACCAGCGCGGCGGCATCATCTGGCACACGCAGGGCTCGGGCAAGAGCCTGACCATGGTGTTTTTGGTGCGCAAGATGCGCGCCGAAGCGCAGTTGCGGCGCTTCAAGGTGATCGTCGTCACCGACCGGAAAGACCTGCAGGGTCAGCTGTCCGGCACGGCGACGATGACAGGCGAAGTGGTGGACGTGGCCGAGAGCGCTGCGGGCGTGAAGGCGCTGGCCCGCCGCAAGGGCCCGGCGTTGATCTTCGCCACGATCCAGAAATACCGTGATTCCGACACGCAAGGCGACGCGCCGCTGACCACGTCTGACCTGCCGGGCAACCTACCCAAGGCGGCTGAACCCTCGGCCACCTACAAGGCCGACGAGAAGTTTGAGGTGCTGAACGAGGACGACAGCATCCTGGTGCTTGTGGACGAGGCCCACCGAACCCAGGCGGGCGACCTGCACGCCAACCTCCTGGCCGGGTTGCCGAACTGCGCCCGCATCGGCTTCACCGGCACGCCCATCATCATGGGCGACAAGAAGCGTACGCACGAAATCTTCGGCGAGTTCATCGACCGCTACACGATCAAGGAAGCCGAGGCCGATGGCGCCACGGTGCCGGTGCTCTACGAAGGGCGCACGGCCAAGGGCGCGATCAAGGACGACGCCAGCCTGGACGAACTGTTCGAGGACCTGTTCCGCCAGCACACGCCCGAAGAGCTGGAGGCCATCAAGAAGAAGTACGCCACCAAGGGCCACATCTTCGATGCGCCGGCGCTCATTGCCGACAAGGCGCGCGACATGCTGCGCCACTACGTCACCAACATCCTGCCCAACGGCTATAAGGCCCAGGTGGTGGCGTACAGCCGGCTGGCAGCCATCCGCTACTTCGAGGCGCTACAAACAGCTCGCGACGAACTTCTGGTCGAAGCCGCTGCGCTGCCGGCCGAAGACAAGGCCTTGGACGACGAGGCGCTGTGCCAGCGGCCGGCTGCGATGCAGGCGCGGGTGCAGGCCTGGCGCTACCGCGAGGTGCTGGCGCGCATCGAGATCGCGCCCATCATCTCCGGCAGCAACAACGATGACCCGGCTTGGAAGCCTTGGACCGATAGCGCTGCGCAAGAGCAGCTGATCAAACGCTTCAAGAAGCCGCTGACGCACGCCAAGCCGGACAAGGCCGACCCGCTGGCCTTCCTGATCGTGAAGTCGATGCTGCTGACCGGCTTCGATGCGCCGATCGAGGGGGTGATGTACCTCGACCGCCCGATCCGTGAGGCCGAGCTGCTGCAGGCCATCGCGCGGGTGAACCGCACCGGATTCGGCAAGCGCTGCGGCATCGTGGTGGACTACTACGGCGTAGCCCAGCACTTGAAGGAGGCGCTGGCCGCCTACGCCGACGAGGACGTGGCCGGAGCGCTGGCCGGCCTGAAGGACGAGGTACCCGTTCTGCGCGAGCGGCACCTGCGCGTGGTGGACATCTTCCGCCAGCGCGGTGTCGAGAACCTGGACGACACCGAAGCTTGCGTCGAGTTGCTGGGCAACGAGAAGCTGCGGGCGGAGTTCGTCGTCAAGCTGAAAGCGTTCCTCGCCTCACTGGACACGGTGTTGCCACGGCCGGACGGCTTGCCGTTCTCGGCCGATGCCAAGCAGCTGGCCTACATCCACGCGCGAGCGCGCAACCGGTACAAGGAAGGCCCCGTCCTGGGCAAGGACGTGGGCGCCAAGGTGCGCAAGCTCATCGACGACCACGTGGTGTCGCTGGGCGTCGACCCGAAGATTCCGCCGATCCAGCTGACCGATGCAGAGTTCGACGCGCATCTGGGCAGGGCTGCCAACGACCGGGCCAAGGCATCGGAGATGGAGCATGCGATTCGCTCGCACATCCGTCGCCACCTGGACGAGGACCCGGTGCGCTTTCGCAAGCTGTCGGAGCGGCTGAACGACATCCTGCGCACGCTGGGCGAACAGTGGAACGACCTGATCTCGCAGCTGCAGCACATGGTCGACGAGCTTCGCTCTGGGGGAGCCAAGGACGGCAGCGTGCCGGACGACGTGCCGGAGCATTGCGCGCCGTTCCTGCGCACCGTTCTGGATGTCGTGTGCCAGGGGCAGACACCCACCGACGCACAACTGGCGCGGCTGAAGGACATCACGGTGGACCTTGTGGACCTGCTGGTGCAGGAGCTGCAAAGCGACCCGAAGATTTGGACCGCCAACAAGCGGGCGGCGCAGGAAGACCTGAAGGCCCAGGTGTTCGAGTTCATCATGAAGCTGCGGCCACCGCTGGTGGACGACGCACGCGCTGGGGTTTTGTCTGATGCGCTGATGGACCAGGCGCGCGCACTGCACGAAAAGTTGGTACAGCTATGACGGTGGCCGCGTTGTCTCGCCCGACCAAGCCGAAGTCGGCCGGGGCCAAGACTCCGCCGGATGCGCTGGTGGTCGATGACCTCCGCATAGCCATTCGCCGAAGTGCGCGCAGGCGCACGATGGAAATCACCGTGGACCGCACCGGTGAGCTGCTCGTGACGGCGCCGCCTGAAGTCGCCGTTGATGCGCTGCGCGCTTTCGTCGAAGAGAAGCGCTTCTGGATTTACACCAAGCTGGCCGAGCGTGACCGACTGCACCGGGCCGTACCACGCAAGTCATTCGTCGATGGCGAAGGCTTTCTGTATCTGGGCCGCACACATCGGCTAAAGCTGGTCGCGGAACAAGATGTGCCGCTGAAGCTGGCGAACGGGCGCTTCCTGATGCGCCGAGATGCGGCTGCGCTAGGGCGGGAGCATCTCATCCGCTGGTACAGCGAACGGGCACGTCCTTGGTTGGCCGGCCGAGTTCAAGATCATGCCGAGCACATGGGCGTTGCGCCGGCCGGCGTTCGGGTGCAAGACCTGGGCTACAGATGGGGCTCCTGCGGCAAGGGTGACTGGCTCTACTTCCACTGGAAGGCCATCCTGCTACCAGCGCGCATTGCCGAGTACGTGGTGGTGCACGAGATGGCCCACCTGCACGAGCCGCACCACACTCCGGAGTTCTGGCTGCGGGTAGAACGAGCCATGCCTGCTTTCGCACGCCGCAAGGCGTGGCTGGCAGAGCATGGGATGGATGTGGAGGGCCTATGACGAGGCTCGTCAAGAAGTCGTGTCCGCTTAGGCATGAACAGTTCATGCCTTGCCTGCGACGGCATGCTCATTTCAAAAACTGAGGACGACCGTGATCATTCCGCCCAAAGCAGTCAGTGCAAAGGAAGGCCAATTGCCAATCTTGAACCTCTCCGACAGAGAGCTTCTTGATCCAGAGGGCGTTGGCTTTGATCTTCGGCTGTCTGGCATTCATACCATCAAAGGCAAGGGGTCGCTGTTAGTCGAAACTCGGCAAACCCCCAAGGCCACTCCATTGGCCCCTGACCAGGACGGTGTCTTCAGCTTGGAGCCAAAGCGCTGGTACTTGGCAACAACGATGGAGAAGATGAATCTGCCGGCAAATATGGCCGGCGTGATCTTTCCTAGAAGCACGCTCTTTCGAAGTGGTGTGGAGTTACATACAAGCATCACTCCGCCTGGGTATGAGGGTCCATTGACCTTTGGCCTCTCCGTCAGCCACCCGGAGGGATTTCGAATCGCACTCGGTGCACGCTTTTGCCATCTCGTGCTGATGCAGGTTCGAAAGGGTTCAACAAAATATCGCGGCCAGTGGAATCAAGGACGTGTCGACTCCCCGAACGAAGAGAGGCAAGTGTAGTGAGCGTCGTCCACATTCAGAATAGATCGACGAACGACGAGAAGTCTTTCGAGGAGAACTCTTCGTCAGACCGAAGTTTGCTTTGGTTGTCGGAGAAGGCAAAGGCGGAAGCGTTCTCGATCGACCTAACAGTCGGTGAACAGTGGAGCGAAAAGTACGGTCCCACATCGAATGAAATGCATCGGATAGCCGACGAAGGGATGCATATTCTTAGGCATGGATCGGTGGTCGTCACTTCAGCAGAGGAAATCCGGGTGCCGCACAACATGTATGGTGTGCTAGTACCGACAGGAAGCCTCTTCCTAGACAAGGGCATCCTCATTGCTCCAGCGAAGGTAGAGCCCGCCTTTAGCGGAAACTTGAAGCTTCGACTGTTCAATACAACCGGGCTTAAGCACACACTTAAGAGAGGGGACAAGCTAGGTTCCGTTATCTTCTTCTCGACGGAGACTACCGAGTTTCAGAAGCCAATAACAAAGAAGAGTGTCTTGGTTTCTAAGCCGACTCCAGTAACCATGCGATTGGGGCTCTGGTTTCGGACGCACGGCAGTAAATTGTTCAGTTGGACTGGCGGCTCGGTCGCAGCGGCGCTGCTTGTTCACTTTGTTCTAGTGCCGTACTTCCCCGTCGCAGTCAAGACCGTACCTGCTGGACCGGCTGCATCAGCTGCATCCGCTGCACCAGCTGCATCGGCATCGTCACAAAAGAAGAACCCATGATCATCGTTTCCGAGAATCTGAGTGGAATCGTTCGATCACTGAAGATCTGCGACCTGCTACTCGCTGAAGAGTTTTCGATCAAAATTAGGCTAGATCGGCAAGTTCGCCGACTTCGCGAACCGAAGGAAGGCTTAGCTCCAATTCCGTACGAATCCCCGTTCGACCACGGAGCGTATTTCGGGGAGTCAGAGCAGATTTCCGACAGCCTAGTCATTGGTCCTCGGGACTGTGTACTCGCCTGCTCCCAGGATGTGTACAACATGCCGCGCGGCTACTTTGGACTTATCCAAACGAAGGGCAGCTTGGCCAGGATGTTTGTTTCAGCCACTGCGAATGATGGTCAGGTCGAGCCGGGATACTCCGGCAAGATAACCCTCGAACTCATAAACCACTCCCCCTTTTCAGTCTCTTTGCGACCTGGCGCCGCAGTGGCGCAGTTGTTCATCCTACGATGCAGCAGCGAGGTGACTAGGCCATATGGCGGGCGCTATCAGGGGGCGACGGGCCCAACGCTTCCAACCTTTGATTGAGGTCGATGTCTTGATGCGGTGTAGGAAATTTATCGCGCCTATGTGATCGAGAGCCAGTTCCCCGAGTGTCAATAAAGAAACTGACGAGCATGGCCACCTACTTCACCAGCGACCACTTCAAGCTGCTCGACAAGTGGCGCGGACAGGCTCGGGACAAGTCGAACCCTGAGCAGAACCGGGCCTACGAGGACCTGGAGGCCGCGTACGCCGTAACCGAGGCCTGGGCGAATGAAGTTCAAAAGCGCTTGTTCCCGCAGGGGCGCGTCGAGGTGCGCAAGCGGCCGACGAATCAGGGCAACAATTTCGCACCCTACAACTGGGCTCGAATCTACCCAACGGCGGATTCGCCGAAGGAGCTGGCCTACACGGTCGGCATCGACTACGCCGAGGGCTTCATCGTCAAGATCGACACTGTCGGCCTGGACGACAGCGACCCCAAGCGCAAGCAGTACATGACGGTACGAGGTGCGTTCGACAACTCTTCGCCGATTCTGGGCAAGTTGTCGAAGGCAGAAGGCCTCGAAAAATCGCTCGCCGAACTTGTCGAGTGGAGCGTGAACGCCATTCGGGGCTTCAAGCTGCGGTACACCGACGTGGTGGCGAGGCTTGGCCTTGCAGTTCGCCTGAGCGACGAAGACCTATTGAAGCGCTTTTCAAGCAAGCCAGCGTTCAAGGCCTTCATTGATACCTGGACGACCGCCGATGCAGCGCTGTTCTGTCGACTCGCTCGCTCAGTCCACGACGCCGGCTACGACTGGTGGCACATGGGCAAGGGCATCCAGGTACGGTTCGGTCGCAAGAACCCGGGGCAGGAGCGCGCCGTCGGTGTCCTTGGCATCGTGCGTGGCCGACGCACGCGAAAGCTCTCATGGTTGCGCGCCACGGGCAGCCAGCCCAAGTTCGAGCGCCAGCCATTGACCGACGACCTGGTGACGGCGGTCGATACCGCCGTTCAGGCCGAGCGTACGACGCTGGACTCGTGGCTGGTGCTGGACGCCGAGCGTCCGGGCCTGTGGCCCGACCAGTTGAGCGAAGACCCCGTCGAGCCTGGCGACGATGCGGACGACGCCGAGGAGGCCACGCTGACCACGCGGCGGGCGCCGATCAACCGCATCTACTACGGGCCGCCTGGCACCGGCAAGACCTATCAGCTCCAGCAATTGCTTGCCGACCAGTACACGCATGAAGTGGTGACCGGCGACGCGGCGGAGTGGGCCGCGCAGCGGATTGCCGACGAGTTTGGCTCGGTGACTTGGTGGGAGGCGCTGGCGGCAACCCTCTACGACATCAAGGGCCCTGCCAAGGTCGCACAAATCGTCGACCACCCCTTCATCAAGGCAGTGATCGCAGCGAAATCACGGACGAAGAACATCCACCAGACGATCTGGGGCACCCTGCAACAGCACGCTCTGGAGGAGTCGAAGACAGTCAAGGTGAAGGGGCGGATGGAGCCGCTGATCTTTGATAAGTCCGCAGACTCCATGTGGCAACTGGCTGGCAACTGGAAAGAGCAATTGCAGCCCATCGTCACCCTCGTCGATACGATTCGGCGTGGCCCCGGCGGCAAGGACGAACGGATCGAGCGCTACTCGTTCGTGACCTTCCACCAGTCTTATGGCTATGAAGAGTTCGTCGAGGGCTTACGTCCGGTGCTCGACACGGAGCAGGAATCCGGTCAGGTTCGGTACGAGATTAGAGAAGGTGCTTTCAAAGAACTGTGCCGGAAGGCCAGGCTAGCGCCTGACCAGCAGTTCGCGATGGTGATCGACGAAATCAACCGGGGGAACATCAGCAAGATTTTCGGCGAGCTGATCACGCTGATCGAGGTCGACAAGCGCGACCCCATGAACGGCGCCAAGCCGCCCGTGGCGGTGAAGCTCACATACTCGGGTGAAGTGTTCTCGGTGCCCGCCAACGTCGACCTGATCGGCACCATGAACACCGCCGACCGGTCGCTTGCGCTGGTGGACACGGCGCTTCGCAGACGATTCGACTTCATCGCACGCATGCCGGATGTCCGCGACATCGTCGGCGCCCCGTTGTACGGACTGAAGGTGACAGTTGGAGAAGATGTCATCGACATCTCGCGGATGCTCGGACGGATCAACGCACGTGTCGAGGCGCTATACGACCGCGACCACACCATCGGCCATGCGTACTTCACACCGCTGGCGGGAGTGCCGGATGGCCCGACGCGATTCGCCGCACTGGGGGAAATCTTCCGTCATCGGCTGCTGCCCTTGCTGGAGGAGTACTTCTTCGAGGATTGGCAGAAGATCAGACTCGTCCTGGCCGACAACCAGAAGCCCGAAGCTGCCCGGTTCGTCGTGGTGAGAGAAGACCAGGATGGCGACTTGGCCGGCCTTTTTGGGGCGGAGCACGAGCTCGACTCGTACGCAACGAAACGCCGATATGCCCTGAGCGACGAAGCGTTCGCGGCGCCGGCCGCGTACGTCGGCATCTACGATCTCGACGTGTAGTCGACACCCAAGCTTCTGCATGCGCGGCGCAACCATCTTCGAGTTTGACGCGGTGGCACCGTTTGGGGCCGGTGCGGGAGTGACCGAAGTGCCCCCCGAGGTCTTTGCGTGGTTGGAAAGCATCTGTCTTCAGACAGCAGAACGCGGTGAAGCTGCGTGGTTGCGACTCACACAGCGCCGAGGGCGCCGGGTGGTACAGGTCACCAGCTTCGTTGGCGTGATGCGCAGCCCGAACGGCTTTCAGCTCGAAGTCCTTCCGAAGCTGGGGCGTGAGATCGAAGGCGGGCCACCTGAGGCCCGACGGCTGTTGATCGACATGCTGAAGTGCTTTCCGGGATTCCGGCATATCCGTACCGACAGCGCACACCTGCTGGCGACGAGGATGCCACTCCTGGAAGTGTTCATCGCCGAGTTCCTTGCGGCCGTTGAGCATGTTGTGAAGCGAGGTCTTCGCCGCGACTACGTCGCGGAGCAATCGAACCTCTTCGCATTGCGTGGCAAGCTGCTTGTCTCCCAGCAGTTGAGGCAGAACCTGCAGCGGCCAGATCGCTTCTTCACTGACCACGATGAGTTCTCGCCCAATCGCCCCGAAAACCGCCTGCTGCACGCAGCGCTGAGGAAGGTGCTCGGCGTCACCGTGTCAGAGCTGAACCAGCGCCTTGCGCGTGAGTTGGTCTTTGTATTCGCCGATGTGCCCCCGTCTACGCAGGTTCGCGAGGACCTGCAAAGGGTTCGCTTCGACCGAGGCATGAGCCACTATTCGGATGCAGTTGCCTGGGCGCGGTTGATCCTGCAAGAGGAATCACCTCTCACAGGTGCGGGTGCCAACGACGCGCCTTCGATGCTGTTCCCGATGGAGGCGCTGTTCGAAGCCTTCGTGGCGAAGCATCTGGCCCAGCAACTGCAGCAGCCGCTGGTACTTAAGACGCAGGCTCGGCTACACCACCTGGTTCGCCATCAGGGCGACGACTGGTTCCGTCTCAAGCCTGATCTCCTGGTGAGCGACGGGGCGGGCGAACGCCTCGTCCTAGACACCAAGTGGAAGCTGATCGATGGCCGCAAGGCCAACGGCACGGACAAGTACGGGCTGGCACAGGCTGACTTCTATCAACTTCAGGCGTACGGTCAAAGCTACCTGAAGGCCAAAGGCGATGTCGTGCTGGTCTACCCATCGACGGAGGTGTTCGAGCAGGCGCTACCCGTTTTCGATTTCCCGCATGCACCGGGCCTACGTCTATGGGTTGTTCCCTTCTGCCTGAAGACCCGAATCTTTAGGGCTCCGCTGGCTGGGCCCTTTGATACCATCTTCCGAACGGCTGCATAGCCGAACGGTCAGGGGGCAATAAATGGATTCGGTACAGGCAAAGTTCGTTCGAAAGAGCTTGCAGGGTAAGACCATACCCGACGCCCTAAGACACCTCGCGACAGTGAGTAAGGGCAGATGCCAATACTGAGAGAGCTGCTTCTCAGAAGCGGGCCCTTTGTCAGTCCGTTCTTCATTGCCAATCCTCCCGAAGGATTCGTAGGCAATTGGATAAGCGTATTCATCGGCGTGAATGGCAGCGGCAAGAGCCTTCTGCTCAGAGGACTTACCGATTTCGCGCTGGGTAGCGACAAGGTTCTTTTCAAGGGTCGGGCCCCGCTCATTGCCCAGCGCGCGCTGGAAGGCGTGTCCAAGGTAATTGCGCTTTCGGGAACGCCGTTGGATCGCTTTCCGCGAGGTGGTGTCCCCGGATTTGCCCGAAAGAAGCCGACCCGCTATGACCTTGAGGCTTACGTCTATCTTGGCCAGCGTGCGCCGAATGGGGTTGTTGGCGCCGGACAGAGTGAACGAATACTGGCCGCACTGCTCCTACGGCACGCTAGGTCAATGACAGATCGGGCAGAGCAACTCAGTACAGCTTTCACCCAGTTGAACTTGTTCCAGCGTGTCGGCTATCGCCTGACTCGAACGCCTGACCTGAACGAGAAGAAGCTGAAGAATCACCCGATCTCGCAGTCGGCGCTGCTGGAGCGTTTGAAGCAACTTAAGTCCGGACTTCCGAACATCCCATATAGCCCCTTGCCTTTCGATGGCCACAAGAGTGAGTTGAAGAGTTTTGTCGAGTGGGCTACCGGGAGCAACGGCCAGGAGAAACTGCTAAAGGCACTGGCAGCGCTGAGTGAGGGAAAGGTCGCCTTCAATCTTGAGGTTGAAGAGCATGAGCCGGGCTTGCTTCCGACAATCACCGACTGGCGATGCGTCCTGGCACTGGGACTTGCCGAGGTATCTGGCCTCAGCTTCCAACGCCAGACCGGTGCCTGGATCGTAGGCGACGACTTAAGTTCAGGCCAGTGGAACTGGCTCACCAGCATCTCCGGAGTCGCCTTGGAGGCTGAGGATGATTGCCTCGTCCTCATTGACGAGCCAGAGAATAGCCTTCACCCCGAATGGCAGCTCGACTTCATTCGATGTCTGAACTCCACATTGATCGGCAGAAGGTCCTGCCATGTTGTTCTGGCTACGCACTCCCCGCTCATCGCCTCGGGGGTCACTGAGGCTCAGGGTAGCGTCTCGTTGATGTCAAGATCGGGCCTGGTCTCGGCCGATACGCCTGCGATCTTATCGACTCGTTTGGACTCTACGTTTGGTTGGACTTCGTCGGACGTTTACGAGCACTACTTCGGGTTGCTGTCCACGAGGGCACCTGGTTTCCTGGAGCGCGCTGACCTCGCTTTGAGTTTGGTGAGGGTTGGAGTTTCAGACAATGCACAAGAGTTGTCCGAGCTTGTTCCGACCTTACTGGCTGACGTTGAAAGATTTCCCGCCCACGACCCAATGCGAAGCGTCGTTGACGCGATTGCAGAAGAAGTCGCGAACGTTTCTAACCCAAAGCCTGAAGACTCATGATCGACAGGCTGTTATGTGAGCAAATCCCGGCCGAATCGATTCCTGACGCGGTTCGTCAGGCACTCTCAGTTGTTGTGGCTGAAGGATGGGATACGAGCCTGCCACCGGTTGTAGCGCTTCGTTCGACTCTCATGATGGCGCAGCGGTACCGCTGTGCGTACTGTCAGTGTTCGATCGGGGGTGATCAGGGTGGCCTTCGCGAACTTGACCACGTACTGCCAAAGGAAATTTCGGCCCATTGTGACTCCCGGAAGTGCACCAGCAACGCCTTTGCCGATCGTCGACAGACTATTGGATATTGGCAGTTCGCCTACGAGTGGAGAAACTTGGTCGTTACGTGCAAGCAGTGCAATACCAATAAAGGAAGCTTCGATCCACTGCTCATTCGACCGGACTGGAACACAGCCTATCCCGGCAGCGGTGACTCGTTTCTTTGGGTTCACCCCCATTTTCATGCGTATTCGGACCACATTCGCATCACGGAACATTGGCTCTATGAGAGGCGAACCCATGAGGGCGATGCCGTAATTCGAGTCTGTAAACTTGATAAGGCTGAGGTGCTGGCTCGCCGCAAAGTTGTGCAGTCGTTCGCAGCACAGGCTCGATCTCTAAAGAAATTCTTGCATATGGTGTCGGGCCGGCACACCGAACTTGACCCAACCCAGTGCGTGCAGGTGTTAGAAGAAGAATTCGGGCTTCCACATGCAATGGGTGAGCGTTTGGTGGAAGTTTGGTTCTTGCATGGAAACGAAATCAGCAGTGAGTCGCTTTCCAAGGCGTTGACGCTTACACAGCAGGCTGAGCGAATGCTTGCTGGGGACTCGGCCAAGGCGCCGGTGTTGTGACTTTTCGTGGCTTCGCGAATGGGGTCCGCCTAGCGTTGGGCGGAGTGACTCACCCACAGCTGCCGTAGCGGAGGTTCGGTAGAAGCTCTCGGCCCACGCGGGCTCACCCAGATCGCCCACACTTTGGAGTTCTCAGATTCTCAGGGCGGATCGATAGGTGCGGCGTGACGGGATCGAGTGTTTGCTGCATCATGACGTTCATGCTTGGCGCGCAATTGACTCCTCATCTGGTGCCCGAATCGGAGTTTGTACGTCGCATGGCAAGTTCTCCTCAGGCGATCGGCAAGTCCGTTGCTGCGGGTCGTTTGTTCTTTGTGCTCAAGGATGGGTCCAAGCTCTACCCAAGCTTCTTTCTTGACGAGGCGTACGAGAGGCGCCATCTTGCTGATGTGGTCAAGCTTCTCGCGGGCGTCGACGACCTTTCCAAGTGGCTTTTCTTCACAACGCCGAAGGCATCGTTGGGGGCAGTTACGCCGCTTTCTGCGCTGCAGCAACGCCGGTTTGCATCAGTTAAGAGGACGGCCGAGGGATTTGCTCAGTCGTAGCTGGCAATCGGGCAGCTTGAGCCGGACGCAACGCATCCTCGCTTGCAGGCCGAGAGGCATCGCTCGTCGCATTCAAAGTGAGTTCCTGGGTCGTTCTACGACACGCGAAACCTCGTCGACAGCGGAGGCTGCCCCCACCGAACCCGACCAGACCGTGTCTAAGTGATTGATTTAACTAGGTCGGGCAGCAGCTAACCACTAGCGAAGGGCAGCTTGTCGGCTTCGGGCCAACGATCGGTTTAGCGTTGGGCATCAGGGGTAAAAGGCCGTCGGCCAATGAAAACCCCTCCGCGCCTTGCGACGGGAGGGGTCTGTGGCTATGCCACGTGGGGCTCCGGAGCAACTGGGCCCGGGGCTCCTGGCGCGCAGTGACTGCGCCATGGATTTACCTGCATACAGGCGTCTCCACAATAGCCCACCGCTCACCAAAGTTCAAGGCCGACGTACTCAGCGGCCTGCCATCACGGCGTCGAACAGTGCAGTGACGCGGCGCTCGACCTCGGCGTCCACCGCGATCGGGCGACCCCATTCGCGGCTGGTTTCGCCCGGCCACTTGTTCGTCGCGTCGATGCCCATCTTGCCGCCGAGCCCGCTGACGGGCGACGCGAAGTCGAGATAGTCGATCGGCGTGTTCTCGACCAGCGTCGTGTCGCGCACCGGGTCGACGCGCGTCGTGATCGCCCAGACGACGTCGGGCCAATGCCGGATGTCGACGTCGTCGTCGGTGACGACGATGAACTTGGTGTACATGAACTGGCGCAGGAAGCTCCACAAGCCGAACATCAGGCGCTTGGCGTGGCCGGGATAGCTCTTCCTGATCGAGATCAGCGCCATGCGATAGCTGCAGCCCTCGGGCGGCAGGTAGAAGTCGGCGATCTCGGGAAACTGCTTCTGCAGGATCGGCACGAAGACTTCGTTGAGCGCGACGCCGAGGACGGCCGGCTCGTCGGGCGGCTTGCCGGTGTAGGTCGAGTGGTAGATCGGCTGCTCGCGGTGCGTCAGGCGCTCGATCTCGAACACCGGGAACCAATCCTGCTCGTTGTAATACCCCGTGTGATCGCCGAACGGTCCTTCGAGCGCATGCAAGTAGCCCCGCACCTCACGCAACGGCACGCCGTGTTCGCTGACGCCGGTGTAGCCGCGCGCGGCGACCGGGATGCGGCCTTCGAGCACGAATTCGGCGCCGGCCGGTGCCTGCAGCTTCGTCGGCCCCTCGCCGACCGAGGTGTCGACGACTTCCGTGCGGCTGCCGCGCAGCAGGCCGGCGAACTGATATTCAGACAGCGAGTCGGGCACCGGCGTCACGGCGCCGAGGATCGTGGCCGGGTCGGCGCCGAGCGCAACGGCGATCGGGAATGGTTCGCCCGGGTGCGCCAGCGCGAAGTCGCGGAAGTCGAGCGCGCCGCCGCGGTGCGCGAGCCAGCGCATGATGACCTGGCGCGGCCCGATCACCTGCTGCCGATAGATGCCCAGGTTCTGCCGGCTGCGCGGTCGCGCCACGTTCTGCGGGCCGCGCGTGATGACGAGGCCCCAGGTGATCAGCGGCCCGGCGTCGCCAGTCCAGCAGGTCTGTACCGGCAGCGTCGCGAGGTCGATGTCCGTGCCTTCGTGCACGACCTGCTGGCAGGGTGCGCGCCGCACCGTCGCCGGCTTCATGTCCCACACGGCGCGCGCCATGCGCAGCAGCTTGCCGGTGTCGGCCAGGCCCTTCGGCGGCTCGGGCTCCTTCAGGTTGGCGAGCAGGAGGCCCACATCGCGCAGCTCGGCGGGATCGTCGGCGCCCATGCCGAGAGCGACGCGGCGCGGTGTGCCGAACAGGTTCGCCAACACGGGGATGGACGGTTCGGCCTTGTAACCATTTGTTGCCGTCAGCAGCAGTGCCGGCCCGCCCGCCACAAGCACCCGGTGACTGAGCACTGTCGTTTCGAGACGCACCGACACTGGCTCCGCCACGCGGCGCAGTTCGCCGAGGCGTTCCAACGCTTCCATGAATTCGCGCAGATCTCGATACTTCATTCAATTTGATAATAGAAAGACAACTCTAAATGCTTGACCGGTTATGACGCTGGTTTCTAAAATCGGCAGCAGTTCTCGACCCTAGGGGTAACCCCGTGGTGCTTTCGGAATGCTTGCCGGCTCCTGCCCTTGCTCTCGGGGCATACGGGCCGGTGATTATCGCGTCGCGCGGTGCATGCACCCGGCGCCCTGCCTGAAGAGAGGTTCGCCATGACCCTGATTGCCAGAACCCGCGCCGTCGGCCGCGCCATCGGCAGCTCGACCTCGGTGTTCCTGCGCGACGTCGGCCAAGGGCTGCTCGAGGTCAGCCACAACACGCTCGCCCTGTTCGGCCTGATCGTGATGGCCGCGCTGATCTTCGCACTCGGTCGTGCCGACGTGCGCGACACCGTCGAGCAGCACGCTTTTGGCTGGCTGCAGGCGCGCAAGGAAGCGCGCACGCCGGCCGACGCGTCGATCCTTGCCGGGATGACCGAGTTGGACGCGGTGGCACGCGCCACCGCGGCGAACCCGAAAGAGCTGACGCGCCAGCAAGCCAGCGTCGCGCAATGGATCTCGCGGCGCTACCGCGTCGCGCCCGAGCCGATCAGCCGGCTCGTCAAGGAAGCCTGGATGCTCGGCAGCCGCGCCGGGCTCGAGCCGACGCTGATCCTCGCCATCATGGCGGTCGAGTCGAGCTTCAACCCGTTCGCGCAAAGCTCGGTCGGCGCACAGGGCCTGATGCAGGTGATGACGAAGGTGCATGACGACAAGTACGAGCAGTTTGGCGGCTCGTACGCAGCCTTCGACCCCGTCACCAACCTGCGCGTCGGCGTGCAGGTGCTGCGCGAGTGCATTGCGCGCGCCGGCAGCCTCGAGGCGGGGCTGCGCTTCTACGTCGGCGCCGCCAACTTGGCCGACGACGGCGGCTACTCCCGCAAGGTGATGGCCGAACACGACTACCTGCGCCAGGTGGCGTCGGGCAAGCCGGTCTCGACGGTGGCCGCCTTGCCGACCACCTGGCAACCGGCACCGCTGCCGGTCGCCGATGCGTCGTCGATCAAGGGCGATTTCGCCGACAGCGCAGCGCCGGCCGAAGAACACCTCGCCGCGGTGCGCTGACGCAGCCGCGCGCGCGGTACACTGGGCGACCGCGCGACTGGCGATGCAGGGCCCGCAGGGCCCGAGGTGGCGTACCACCGGGAAGCGCGGACGGTCGTTCGACCGCTTCCGCCGTTCGCCTGGGCACCTCTCGCGACACCCGCCTCCGATGCGCGTGGATGCCGCCGAGGCCACCCTGTCCTTGGAACACACGCCATGTTTGACCGCAGCCTGTCGACCGTCGCCAACGTCGATCCCGAGATCTGGTCCGCCATCCAGCACGAGAACCGACGCCAGGAAGAGCACATCGAGCTGATCGCCAGCGAGAACTATGCGTCGCCCGCCGTGATGGCGGCGCAGGGCTCGCAGCTCACCAACAAGTACGCCGAGGGCTACCCCGGCAAGCGCTACTACGGCGGCTGCGAGTATGTCGACCAGGTCGAGCAGCTCGCGATCGACCGGCTGAAACAGCTGTTCGGCGCGGAGCACGCCAACGTGCAGCCGAACTCGGGCTCGCAGGCCAACCAAGCCGTCTTCTTCGGCCTGCTGCAGCCGGGCGACACGATCATGGGCATGAGCCTGGCCGAAGGCGGCCACCTCACGCACGGCATGCCGCTGAACATGAGCGGCAAGTGGTTCAAGGTCGTCAGCTACGGGCTCGATCCGAGCGAAGCGATCGACTACGACGCGATGGAGCGCCTCGCGCGCGAGCACAGGCCCAAGCTCATCATCGCCGGCGCGTCGGCCTACAGCCTACGCATCGACTTCGAGCGCTTCGCGCGCGTCGCGAAGTCGATCGGAGCGTACCTGATGGTCGACATGGCGCACTACGCCGGGCTGATCGCCGCGGGCGTCTACCCGAACCCGGTGCCGCACGCCGACGTCGTCACGTCGACGACGCACAAGAGTCTGCGCGGCCCGCGCGGCGGCGTGATCCTGATGAAGGACGCCGTGGCCAGGCAGATCAACAGCGCCATCTTCCCCGGCATCCAGGGCGGCCCGCTGATGCACGTGATCGCCGCCAAGGCCGTGGCCTTCAAGGAAGCGCTCGAGCCGGCGTTCAAGGCCTATCAGCAGCAGGTCGCCGCCAACGCCGCCGCGATGGCCGACGAGCTGACGCGACGCGGCCTGCGCATCGTCAGCGGCCGCACCGAGAGCCACCTGATGCTCGTCGACCTGCGCGCCAAGCGCATGACGGGCAAGCGCGCCGAAAGCCTGCTCGGCGAGGCGCACATCACTTGCAACAAGAACGGCATCCCGAACGACCCCGAAAAGCCGATGATCACCAGCGGCATCCGCCTCGGCAGTCCGGCGATGACGACGCGCGGCTTCGGCGAGGCCGAGTCGCGGCTCACCGCCAACCTGATCGCCGACATGCTCGACCGCCCGGACGATCCCGCACGCATCGCCGAGGTGCGCGAGCGCGTCGCGAAGCTGACGCGTGACTTCCCGGTCTATCGCTAGGATGCTGCCGCAATGCGCTGCCCCTACTGCAGCCACGAGGAAACGCAGGTCGCCGAGACCCGCGAGTCCGACGAGGGCGACGTGGTGCGCCGGCGGCGCCGCTGCCTGCACTGCGACAAGCGCTTCACGACCTATGAGCGCGCCGAGATCGCGATGCCCGCCGTCGTCAAGAAGGACGGCTCGCGCAGCGAATTCGACCGCGAGAAGATCCGCGCCTCGATGCTGCTGGCGCTGCGCAAGCGGCCGGTCAGCGTCGAGCAGGTCGATGCAGCGCTGGCGCGCATCGAGGAGAAGCTGCTGTCGGGCGGCACGCGCGAAGTGGCGTCGTCGCGGCTGGGCGAGCTCGTCATGCGCGAGCTGAAAAGAATCGACAAGGTCGCCTACGTGCGCTTCGCGTCGGTGTACCGCAGCTTCGAAGACGTCGACGAGTTCCGGCAGCTGATCCGCGACATCTGATCTGAAGTCCGGCCCCCATCGCGGGGCCGGCCCCTTCCCTCCCCGGAGGGACGCGCGCGCCGCGCGTCGTGCCTACATTCGCCTCCACGACAACATGAAGGGGAGGCGAGCATGCGCACCAAGCGGGCAGTACGCGGTATCACCCTCATCGAAACAGCGACGGCGTCGACCATCGCCGCCGTCGCGGTCGGCACGGCGATCCCGTCGTTCAGCGACACGCTGATGCGCCGCGCCGTCGACGGCACCGCCGCGCAACTGGCGACCGACCTGCAGTACGTCCGCTCCGAGGCCGTCGCGCGCAACCTGCCGCTGCGCATCGGCTTCGAGCAGCACGGCGGCGCGAGCTGCTACGTGATCCACAGCGGCGCCGCGGGCGACTGCCGCTGCAGCGCCGCCGGCGCCACGGTCTGCGAGCCGCAGGCGCGCGAGATCAAGACGGTGCAGCTGCCGGCACAGGGGCGCGTCCAGGTGACGAGCAATGCGCCGTCGATGCTGTTCCATCCGGTGCGCGGCACGACGACGCCGGCAGGCACGCTGCGCGTCGTCGGCGCCGGCGGCGTCGAGGTGCGCCACGTCGTCAACATGCTGGGCCGCGCGCGCTCGTGCTCGCCGCAGCGCGCCGTGCCGGGCTACGCGGCATGCTGACGCCGCGCGCCGACCGTCACGCCGTACCGCGCCGCCGCTGCGACATGGGCTTCACGCTGCTCGAGCTGATGCTCGCGCTCGTCGTCGCCGCCGTGCTCGCCGCGATAGCGCTGCCGGCGTACCACGACCAGGTGCGGCGCAGCCGCCGCGCCGACGCGATCACGGCGATCGAGCAGGTGCAGCAGGCGCAGGAGCGCTATCGCGCCAACCGCAGCAGCTATGGCGAGCGCTTCATCGTGCGTGGCGGCGGCCTGGCCGGCGTCGGCGCGACCAGCGACGCCGATGCCGCGGCGAGCCAACTGTCGCCCGGCGGCTGGTACGAGCTGCAACTCGCGGACGTGGGAGCGGCCGGCTACACGATCGTTGCGGCGGCTCGGGGCAGCCAGCAAGCCGACGCGTCGTGCGCCCGCCTGCAGCTCACACTCGCCGGCGGCAACCTCGCCCACGACTCGGGCGCGACGAGCGGCCCGACGCATGGCGTCGCGTCGGCGACCAACCGCCGGTGCTGGAACCGATGAGCGCCGCACCTGCATCGCGCCAGCGCGGCCTGTCCGTCGTCGAGACGCTGGTCGGCCTCGCCGTCGGCCTCGTCATCGTCGGCGGCGCGTTGAAGCTGTTCGCCGACAACCTCGACGCCAACCGCCGCCTGCTGCTGGAGGCGCGCGTCAACCAGGACCTGCGCGCCAGCGCCGACCTGATCGCGCGCGATCTGCGCCGCGCCGGCCACTGGGAGCACGCGGCAAGCGGCGTGTGGCTCGCGCCCGAGACCGTGCCGCCGGCCAACCCGCGTGCCGCGATCACGGGCAGCGCCGGCACCGGGCTGAGCTACAGCTACGACCGCGGTGCCGCGCAGGTCGGCAGTGCCGGCTTTCGACTCGCCGACGGGCGCATCCAGTTGCGCACCGCGCCCGAAACATGGCAGGACGTCACCGACCCGGCCGTGCTGCGCGTGACCCGGCTCGGCATCGTCCCCACCGCGCGCGAAGTCGACCTGCTCTCGCGCTGCGCCGTCGCCGCCTGCCCGCCGGGCCAGCCGAGCTGCCCGCCGCACCTCGTGATCCGACAGTACGACATCGCGCTGCAAGGACAGGCCGTCGCCGATGCGCGCATCGTGCGCGAGATCCGCGAAACGGTGCGCGTGCGCAACGACCAGCTCGTCGGCAGCTGCCCCGCGCCATGAAGGCCCGGCACGGCTTCCCATCGAGGCGGCAACAGCGCGGCGCGGCAGCGCTCGCCGTCGCGATGGTGCTGCTGTTCGCGATCACGATGGTCGCGTTCCATGCCAACCGTTCGCTGCTGTTCGAGCAGCGCACCTCGGCCAACCAGTACCGGGCGACGCGCGCGTTCGAACTCGCCGAGGCCGGCATCGAGTGGGCCGTTGCACGCCTGAACGACACGCAGCGCATCGACGCGGCCTGCGCGCCTTCGTCGTCGTCCACCGACCCGACGTTCCGCGAGCTCGTGCTGCGTCACACGACGACAACGACTCACGGCTACGACCCCGCCTCCGACCTGCTCCCGGCGTGTCGGCTGACCGCCGAAGGCCCGCTGCAGTGCAGTTGCCCGGCGACCGCGTTCGCTCCCGTCCCGTCCGACGAACCGGGCTTCGCAGTGCGGTTCAGTGCCGTGCCGGGCGACCCCGATAGCGTCGAGGTCCGCGCAGCCGGCTGCATCGGCCGTGCCGCGCGCTGCGCCCCCGGCACGGCCGTCGACGACGGCGACGCGCGCGCCGAAGTGCGCGTCGTGCTGAAGCTGCTGCCGGCGCTGCGCCACCTGCCGCGCGCGGCGCTCACCGCCGGCGGCAGCGTCGCGCTGGGCCCGGCCGCGGTCGAGATCGTCAACACCGATGCGGCGACGTCCGGCATCACGGTGGATGCCGGGCGCGGTGCACCGGACGCCGCGTCGCGAGCGACGACGCTGCCCGGCTCGACCCGCGAGGCGTCGGTGCTGCAGCACGACGCCTCGCTCGCGGCGCTGCACGACGCCGACCCCGCCGGCGATGCCCTGTTTCGCGCGTGGTTCGGGCAGAGCATGGCCGACTACCGATCGTCGTCCGCCACCACGCTGGTCTGCGACCCCGCATTCGCCGCCACGCAGGGCCGAGCCTGCCCGGTCGAGGCCCTCGGCTGCAGCAGCGCGCGCGGCTGTGCCGCCGCGGCGGCCGGCGCCGTGGCCGGCGGCCGCAACCAGCTATGGGTCGACGCCGAACTGCACTTCGACGGCAACAGCATGCCGCTATCGCTCGGCACGCCGAGCCGCCCGGTGCTGCTCGTCACGCCGTCGTCGCCGAGCTTCGACACCGACCGGCCGCTGCATGGCGTGCTGTTCGGCAGCGGCACGGCGCTGCGCCTGCGAGGCACGGGCACGGCCGACGTGCGCGGTGCCGTCGTCGCACGCGGCGACTTCGCCGCCGACGCCGGCGCCTCGCTGCGCTACGACGCCGGCGTGCTGCGCCGCCTGCGCACATCCACCGGCACGCTCGTGCGCGTGCCGGGAAGCTGGCGCGACTTCTGAAAGGCTCGACCATGCGCCACCGTCCCCCCGCCCTGCCGCGCCGCGCGCGCAGCACCGGCTTCACGCTGGTCGAAGCCCTGATCTCGCTGCTCGTGCTCGCGTTCGGCATGCTGGCCGTCGTCGGTCTGCAAACCACGCTCGCGCACAACGCCGACGTCGCCCGGCAGCGCACCGAAGCGACGCGCCTCGCCCAGGCGCGCATCGAGGCCTTGCGCGCCTACCAGCAGGTCGGTGCGGCCTCCGGCGCAGCGGGCTATGCCGACATCGTCGGCGGCAGCGACACGCCGGAGACGATGACGAACACGGTCTACGAACGGCGCTGGACCGTGTCCGACGATCCGACGCTCGCACACAAGCTGCTGCAGGTCACGGTGCGCTGGGCCGACCGCCGGCAAGACCCGGCCGACACCGCCGAGCGGCAGTCCGTCGCTCTCACGTCGATGATCGCAAGGGTCGACCCGAAGGATGCCGGCAGCTTCGGCGTGCTGCCGGTCCCGGGGCATCGCCCGCATCACGGCATGCCGCCGCTGCCGACCGTCGGTAGGCCCCTCGGCGACGGCCGCAGCGCGATCCAGTGGCCCGACGGCCGCTCCTACATCGTCTGGAACCCGGAGATGCAGATCGTCGAGCGCCAGTGCAGCGGCAGCGTCAGGGCGACGACCGATGCCGCCTCCCTCTGCAGCGATACGCCCGACGCCTGGCTCGTCACCGGCACCCTCTCGGGCCTGCGCAGCGGCGCCTTCCGCGGCGCGGCCGACGGCTTCGAATCCGACGCGCAGGCAAGCGCCGTCGGGCTCGAACTCGTCGCCGGCGACCGATCGCCGACGATCCAGTGCCAGTTGAGTCGCGTGCCGGCCGACGGCCTGCATCCGCGCCCGCCCGATGCGCCGCCGCCGACGCGCTTCGTCCCCGGCCACTATGCCTACGCCTGCCTGATCCCGGTGCCCGCTTCGGGCGCCCGCGGCTGGTCGGGCAGCCTGCGCGTGACGCGCAGCGCCGCCAGCCTGATGCAGCCCAACGACGCGATCTGCCGCCTGTCGTGGGACCAGGACGGCAGCGGCGAGATCGACAGCGCCCACGAGCACCCCGACCCCTACAGCAACGTCGTCGGCGCGCTGCACGGGCAGAACTTCGTCTGGGTCGAGCGCCTCGACGCCGCCGCGCCGCCGCCCTGCCCGGCGGCCGCGACCGTCAACGGCGTGCCCGTGAGCTATGCGCTCGTCAACCTCATCCGCTGAAGCGAGGCGCGATACTCACGGCATGAGTGATGCCCCCTCCGACAGCGCCGCCATGCGCCTCGCGCTCGACTGCGCGCAGCACGGCATCGGCCTGAGCGAGCCGAACCCGCGCGTCGGCTGCGTCATCGTCGGGCGCGACGGCCGCGAACTCGCGCGCGGCCACACGCGCGAGGCCGGCGGCCCGCATGCCGAGATCGTCGCGCTGCGCGCGGCCCGCGACGCCGGCCGCGACGTGCGCGGCGCCAGCGTCTTCGTCACGCTCGAACCCTGCGCACACCACGGCCGCACGCCGCCGTGCTGCGACGCACTCGTCGAGGCCGGCGTCGGCCGCGTCATCACCGCGATAGTCGACCCCAATCCGCGCGTCGCAGGGCGCGGCTTCGAGCGCCTGCGCAGCGCCGGCATCGCCGTCGAGGTGCTCGACGGCAGCGCATTTGCCGACGCAGCGCGCGAACTCAACATCGGATTCTTCTCGCGCATGCAGCGCGGCCTGCCGTGGGTGCGCATGAAGATCGCCGCGTCGCTCGACGGCCGGACCGCGCTCGACGACGGCCGCAGCCAATGGATCACAGGCGTTGCGGCGCGCGCCGACGGCCACGCCTGGCGCCGGCGCGCCGGTGCCGTGCTCACCGGCGTCGGCACCGTGCTCGAAGACGACCCGCGCCTCGACGTGCGCCTCGTCGAGACGGCGCGCCAGCCGCTGCGCATCGTCGTCGACTCGCGCCTGGAAACACCGCCCGACGCGCGCATCGTTGCGCCGCCGGGCAAGGTGCTGATCTATGCCGCCGCCGACACCGGCCCGCGCGCCGACGCACTGCGCGATCGCGGCGTGCAGATCACCGCGCTGCCGGGCGCCGGCGGCAAGGTCGACCTCGCGGCGATGCTGCGTGACCTCGCCGCGCGCGAGATCAACGAACTGCATGTCGAGGCGGGCCACAAGCTCAACGGCTCGTTCGTGCGCGAGGGGCTGGTCGATGAGCTCCTCGTCTACCTCGCTCCGAAGCTGATCGGCGCAGGCCGCGGCATGGCCGCTGTCGGGCCGCTTGCAAACTTGGCTGACGCACCGGCACTCGCCTACACCGGCATCGAGCACATCGGCGACGACCTGCGCATCATGGCGCGCCCGCGTCGCGCTGCGCCCTGAAAACCCCGCACGGCGGTTTGCGACAATCGGGCCCATGTTCACCGGCATCATCAGCGCACTCGGCCGCGTCACCGACGTGCAACCCCTCGGCGCAGGCCCGCAGCACGGCAAGCGCCTGACGATCGCAACCCCCGACGGCTGGCTCGACGACGTGCAGCCCGGCGACAGTATCGCGATCGACGGCGCCTGCATGACCGTCACGTCGTTCGAGCGCACGCCCGCGCGCTTCACCGTCGAAGTCTCGGCCGAGAGCCTGGCGCGCACCGCGCGCCTGGGCGAACCGCGCACCGTCAACCTCGAGCAGGCGCTGCGCGCCCACGACCGCCTCGGCGGCCACCTCGTCAGCGGCCACGTCGACGGCATCGGCGTCGTCGCGCGCGTCACGCCGGTCGGCGAATCGCGCGAACTCATCGTGCGCGCACCGCGCGAGCTGGCCCGCTTCATCGCCTACAAGGGCTCGATCGCGATCGACGGCGTCAGCCTGACCGTCAACCGGGTCGAAGACGGCGCCGACACCACCGATCTGAGCATCAACGTGATCGCGCACACGCTGGCGCACACGACGCTCGGCCAGCTCGAACCCGGCGCGCGCGTCAACCTGGAGATCGACCTGATCGCGCGCTACGTCGAGCGCATGCTGGGCACGGGGGATTGACCCAGGCGCGCCACCTACAATGGCGCATGCCCATCTCCCCGATCCCCGAACTCGTCGCCGAACTGGCGGCCGGCCGCATGGTCATCCTCGTCGACGAGGAAGACCGCGAGAACGAGGGCGACCTGATCGTCGCCGCCGACCACGTCACGCCGGCGGCGATCAACTTCATGGCCAAGCTCGGTCGCGGCCTGATCTGCCTGACGCTCACGCGCGAGCGCTGCGAACGCCTGCAATTGCCGCCGATGACGACGCGCAACGGCACGCGCCACGCCACTGCCTTCACCGTGTCGATCGAAGCCGCCACCGGCGTAACGACAGGCATCTCGGCGGCCGACCGCGCGCGCACCGTGCAGGCCGCCGTCGCGCCCGGCGCGCGCGCCGGCGACCTGGTGCAGCCCGGCCATATCTTCCCGCTGCAGGCGCAGGACGGCGGCGTGCTGATGCGCGCCGGCCATACCGAGGCGGGCTGCGACCTCGCGCGCATGGCCGGCCTGACGCCGGCGGCCGTGATCTGCGAGATCATGAATGACGACGGCAGCATGGCGCGCCTGCCCGATCTCGAAGTGTTCGCGGGCGAGCACGGCCTCAAGATCGGCTCGATCGCCGCGCTGATCGAGCACCGCAGCCGCCACGAGTCGCTGATCGAGCGCATCGGACAGCGCCCTCTGAAGACGCCGCAGGGCGATTTCGACTGCCACACCTTTCGCGACCGCACCGGCGGCCTGCATCTCGCGCTGACGCACGGCCGCTGGCAGCCCGAAGAGGAGGTGCTGGTGCGCGTGCACGAGCCGCTGTCGGTGCTGGACCTGCTCGACACCGGCCCCAGCGCCCATTCGTGGCCGCTGCAGCGCGCGATGGCCACCGTCAAGGCGGCGCGCGCCGGCGCCGTCGTGCTGCTCAACTGCGGCGAGACGGCCGACGAGCTGGCCGAGCGCCTCGCTCCCGCGGACGATGGCGAGATGCGCCTCTTCGCGCAGCTCGACCTGCGCACCTACGGCATCGGCGCGCAGATCGTGCGCGAGCTCGGCATCTCGCGCATGCGGCTGCTCGGAAGCCCGCGCCGCATGCCGAGCATGACGGGCTACGGTCTCGAGGTGACGGGCTTCGTCGGCGCCGACGACGCGCCCTCGCTGGTGCACAGCGAGGGCCAGCGCCATGCAGGAGGCTGACCGCGGCGAAGCGGCGCGGCTCGACGGCGAGGAACTGCGCATCGCCGTCGTGCGCGCGCGCTTCAACGAGGCGATCACGGCGAAGCTGGCCGAGCGCTGCGTCGCCGAGTTGCGCACGCTCGGCGTCGCCGAGCGCGACATCGCACAGGTCAGCGTTCCCGGCGCGCTCGAGGTGCCGGTCGCGCTGGCGGCGCTCGCCGAGACGGACCGCTACGACGCGCTGGTCGCGATCGGCTGCGTGATCCGCGGCGAGACCTATCACTTCGAGCTCGTCGCCAACGAAAGCGGCGCCGGCGTCACGCGCGTCGCGCTGGATCACCGCGTGCCGATCGCCAATGCCATCCTGACCGTCGAGACGGCCGAGCAGGCTTGGGCGCGCGTCGACGAAAAGGGCCGCGACGCGGCCCGTGTCGCCGTCGAGATGGCCAATCTGATGGAAGACCTGCCGTGAGCGCAGAAGCTCGCCGCGCGAGCGCGACCACCCCGCGGCGCCCGCGCCCGCCGTCGCCGCGCCGCCGCTCGCGCGAAGCAGCGCTCAAGGGCCTGTATGAGTGGCTGATCGGCGGCGGCGACGCGGCCGCGATCGATGCCCACGTGCGCGAGCAGGAAGCCTTCGACAAGTGCGACGCCTCCCACTACGACGCACTGCTCAACGGCTGCATCGCCGAAGCCGCCGACCTCGACGCGCAGCTCGCTCGGCACGTCGACCGAAAGACGAGCGAGCTGTCGCCCGTCGAGCATGCCGTGCTGCTGATCGGCACCTACGAGCTCAAGCACTGCATCGACATTCCCTACAAGGTGGCCATCAACGAGGCCGTCGAGCTGGCCAAGAGCTTCGGCGGCACCGACGGCCACAAGTACGTCAACGGCGTGCTCGACAAGGCAGCCGCCGACCTGCGGCCGGCCGAGGTGGCAGCGACGCGCGCCGCGCGCGCGTGAAGACGGCGCGCCGGCTCGACGCGATCGAGCCGTTCTACGTGATGGAGTTCGCCAAGGCGGCGAGCGCCCTCGCGCGCCGCCCCGAGTGCGCGCGCGAGCCGATGATCTTTCTCAACATCGGCGAGCCCGACTTCACCGCACCGCCGCTCGTCGTCGAGGCCGCCGCGCGCTGCCTGGCCGAAGGCCGCACGCAGTACACCGACGCGACCGGCCTGCCAGAGCTGCGCGAGCGCATCGCCGGCTGGTACCGCGAACACCACGGCCTCGATGTCGACCCTGCGCGCATTGTCGTCACGGCCGGCGCGTCGGCCGCGCTGCAGCTCGCCACGCTCGCGCTGCTCGACGCCGGCGACGAAGTGCTGATGCCTGACCCGAGCTACCCGTGCAACCGCCACTTCGTCGTCGCGGCCGGCGGCGTGCCGGTGCTGCTTCCGGCCGGCGCCGGCGCGCGCTTCCAGCTCGACGCGGCGGCCGTCGAGAGCGCCTGGAGCGGGCGCACGCGCGGCGTGCTGCTCGCTTCGCCGTCGAACCCGACCGGCACGTCGATCGACCCCGATGAGATGCAACGTATCGTGCACGCGGTGCGCGAGCGCGGCGGCTTCACCATCGTCGATGAGATCTATCTCGGCCTGAGCTACGACGAACGCTACGGGCGCAGCGCGCTGGCCCTCGGCGACGACGTGATCTCCGTCAACAGCTTCTCGAAGTACTTCAGCATGACGGGCTGGCGCCTGGGCTGGATCGTCGTGCCGCAGGCGCTCGTCGCGCCGATCGAGAAGCTGGCGCAGAACCTCTACATCTGTGCATCGACGCTGGCGCAGCGCGCGGCGCTGGCGTGCTTCGAGCCGGCCTCGATCGCCGAGTACGAGCGCCGCCGCGCCGAGTTCCGCACGCGCCGCGACAGCGTCGTCCCCGCGCTGGAATCGCTCGGCCTGCCCGTGCCCGTCGTGCCCGACGGCGCGTTCTACGCCTGGTTCGACTGCTCGGCGCACGCGCCCGGCAGCTGGGACTTCTGCTTCGACCTCATGCGGCGCGCCCACGTCGCGCTGACGCCGGGGCGCGACTTCGGCCGCCACGACAGCGAACGCCACGTACGGCTGTCGTTCGCCAATTCGCTGCCGCAGCTCGAGGAGGCCGTGGCGCGGCTGCGCCGCGTGCTGTGATGTGAGCCGCAGGATCACGTACTCGTCGGACGAGAGGCCGTCATGTCGCGAGCGCGCCGACGACATTGCGCACAATCGTGTCGGGTTGTTAACGGGGGCCGTTTCGTCGCCTTTTCCCTCGGCCGCGCACGGGCCGCTGGCCTAAGCTTGCAGGGTGGACCGCACCGACCCGCCCGCACCGCCTTCGCGCCGCGCCGACGCTGCGCGCAACCTCGCCGTCAACAGCGACCTCGACCTCGACCTCGGCGCACCCGACGCGGCCGCCGCCGCGGCCGATGCCGCCGCCGCGCCGCTGCCGGCGGCGAGCTTCGTGACGAGCAAGCCCGGCACGTCGCCCGAGGAGCTGCCGACGATCGGCCACATCGGCCGCTATGCGCTGAAGTACCGCATCGGCGAAGGCGGGCTCGGCACCGTCTATGCAGCGCACGATCCGCTGCTGTCGCGCCTGATCGCGATCAAGACGCTCAATGTCGACATCGCGCCCGAGTCGCGCCAGAGCTTCGATGCGCTGTTCCTCAACGAAGCGCGCGCCGCCGGCGGCCTGAGCCACCCGCACATCGTCACCGTGTTCGACGCCGGCATCAGCGAGCAGGGCGTCTACATCGCGATGGAGCTGCTCAAGGGCCGCGACCTGCGCCAGCTGCGCCAGGAAGGCTGGCGGCCGACGCCGCAGCAGGCCGCGATGATCGCGCGCCGCGTCGCCGACGCGCTGGCCTATGCCCACGCCAAGGGCGTCGTGCATCGCGACATCAAGCCGGCCAACATCTTCATGGTCGGGCGCACGCAGCCGCGCGTGCTCGACTTCGGCATCGCGCGCATCGCGCACCAGCACGACATGCTCGGCGACGAGAGCATCACCGCCGGTTCGCCCTACTACATGGCGCCCGAGCAGTTGCGCCACGAGCCCGTCGACCGGCGCGGCGACGTGTTCTCGCTCGGCGTCGTGCTCTACGAACTGCTCACCGGCCACAAGCCCTTCAACGGCGCCACGCTGTCGGAGATCGGCGACTCGGTGCTCAACCGCACGCCGCCGCTGGCGCACGAAGTCGACCCTGCGGTGCCGCCGGCGCTGTCGGCCATCGCCGCGCGCGCGATGGAAAAGAGCCCCGATCAGCGCTACCGCTCGGCGCGCGGCATGTCGCGCGAGCTGCGCCACTGGCTCGAGGAACACACGCAGGCCGCCGACGAGGCCGATGTGCGAGTACCGCCGCCTGCGCGCAAGCGGTTGCTGTGGCCGGCGCTGGCTGCCGCCGTGCTGGCGCTGGCCGCATCGGCCTGGTGGTGGTCGCGCGTGCCCGCCGCCGCGGACGGTGCGCCGCCGGCAGCCGAGGCGTCTCCTGTTGCAACGCCCGACGCCGCGCGCGCCGCCGCAACACTGGTGCCGCCGGCCGTGGCCGCTGCGCCCGCCGCCCCGGCCCCCGCCGTCGCCGTGCCCGCGGCAATGCCGCCGCGCCCCGCCGCGACGCCGCGCAGCGGCGCCGCCAACGATGCACCGCGCCGCAGCGCCAAGCCGCCCGCAACGCCGGTCGCAGCACCGGTAACGCCCGTCGCCGCACCCGCGACCGGTGTCGTGCACATCGCCGTCACGCCCTGGGGCCAGGTCGAGGTCGACGGCCGCGACGCCGGCACGACGCCGCCGCTGAACCAGCTCACGCTCAGCGAAGGCTCGCACCAGATCACGATCCGCAACGCCGACTTTGCGCCGCACACGGTGCGCGTCAACGTCAGTGCAACGCAACCGGTGACGCTCAAGCACCGCTTCTGACGATGAAGACGAAGACCCTCTGCGTGATCGCATCGGTGGCCCTGCTCGCCGCCTGCGCGCCGATGCCGCCGCAGGGCGGCCTGATGGACGTGGCCGAGCGCCCGGCCGAGAAGGCCCTGCTCGCCGGCCTGCGCGCCTACGACGACGGCCAGTACCCGCAAGCCGAGCAGCAACTGCAGCTCGCGCTGAAGACGGGTCTCGATTCGCCGAAGGATCGCGCCGCAGCGCACAAGCACCTGGCGTTCGTCTACTGCACCAGCAAACGCGCCGCGCAGTGCGAGGCGGCGTTCCGCGCCGCGCGCCAGGCCGATCCGGCCTTTGTGCTCACCAAGGCCGAGGCCGGGCACCCGCTGTGGGGTGCGGTCTATCGGGGCACCGCGCCCTGAGCGGCGCGTTGCGCGTGCCCGTTCCCGGGCGCACGGCGTCGCGCATAATCGCGCCGTCGATGACGCCAGCGCAGAGCCCCGCCCCCTGCTTTCGCCAGACACTGCGCGTGTACTGGGAGGACACGGACGCCGGCGGCGTCGTGTTCTACGCCAACTACCTGAAGTTCTTCGAGCGCGCACGCACCGAATGGCTGCGCTCGCTGGGCGTCGCGCAGCAGCGCCTGCGCGACGAGGTCGGCGCGATGTTCGTCGTCACCGACACGGCGGTACGCTACCTGAAGCCGGCGCGCCTCGACGACCTGCTCGACGTCACCGTGGCGCTGCACGAAGCCGGCCGCGCGTCGCTCGTGATCGAGCAGCAGGCGTGGCGCAGCACGACAGCGCACGACGGCGCGCTGCTCGCCGAAGGCACGATCCGCATCGGCTGCGTCGACGCGGGAACCTTCCGGCCGCGGCGCATTCCCAACGAGATTCTGCAAAGCCTCCGATGAACAACCAGGACATGTCGATCCTCACGCTCGTGCTGCACGCGAGCTTCGTGGTGCAGATCGTGATTGCCGGCCTGCTGCTGATCTCGCTGGCGAGCTGGACGGTGATCTTCGGCAAGCTGTTCGGGCTGGCGCGCGTGCGGCGCCTGAACGACGAGTTCGAACGCGAGTTCTGGTCCGGCGCCAACCTCAACGAGCTGCACCAGGCCGCCGGCCGCAAGCCCGAGGCGGCGCCGATGGAGCGCATCTTCGCATCGGGCATGCGCGAATTCCTCAAGCTGCGCGAGCGCAAGGTTGCCGATTCCGGCGCGCTGCTCGACGGCGCGCGCCGCGCGATGCGCGCGAGCTTCCAGCGCGAGCTCGACACGATCGAGTCGAACCTCTCGTTCCTCGCGTCGGTGGGCTCGGTCAGCCCTTACGTCGGCCTGTTCGGCACGGTGTGGGGCATCATGCACGCCTTCATCGGCCTGTCGAACCTGCAGCAGGTCACGCTCGCCACGGTGGCGCCGGGCATCGCCGAGGCGCTGGTCGCCACCGCGATCGGCCTGTTCGCCGCGATCCCCGCCGTGATCGCCTACAACCGCTTCGCGCGCGACATCGACCGCATCGCGATCACGCTGGAGACCTTCATCGAGGAGTTCTCCAACATCCTGCACCGCAACGCCGGCCACCACACGGTGCCGGCAACGGCGCCGCACTGAGGCCCGCACGCCATGCCTGCCGTCGCCGGCCGTTCGGGCGGACACCGCCGCCGCACCATCAACGAGATCAACATGGTCCCGTTCATCGACGTGATGCTGGTGCTGCTGATCATCTTCATGGTCAGCGCGCCTCTGATCACGACCGGCCTCGTCGACCTGCCGACCGTCGGCAAGAGCCGCCAGCAGCCCAAGCGCGTGATCGAGGTCGTCGTCGGCGCCGACGAGAAGCTGCGCCTGCGCCTCGACCAGGGCGAGCCCGAGAGCGCGACGCTGCGCGGCCTGCCGGCGCGCGTGCGCGAGCTGCAAGGCGGCGACGCCGAGGCGCCGGTCGTGATCTCGGCCGACAAGAACGTGAAGTACGAAGCCGTCGTCAAGGTGATGGACTCGCTGCAGAAGGCCGGCGTGCAGCGCGTCGGCCTCGCGGTCAAGAGCGGCGGGGCCTGAATGACGCCGTCGACCTTCGCACGCGACGCCTTGAAGCCGCGCCAGCCCAAGGGCATGGGGCGCGGCCTGTGGCTCGCGATCCTGGTGCACGTCGGCCTGCTGATCGCGATCGCCGTCGGCGTGAACTGGCGCAGCCACGAGCCCGAAGCTGTGAGCGCCGAGCTGTGGTCGGCCGTGCCGCAGACGGCGGCGCCGCGCGCCGTCGAGCCGACGCCGGCGCCGACGCCCGAGCCGCCTCCGCCACCGCCGAAACCTGCCCCCGTCGAGCCGGCCCCGCCACCGCCGCGCCCCGACCCGCAGATCGCGATCGAGAAGGAAAAGCAGGAGCGCGAGAAGCAGCGCAAGCTCGAAGAAGAACGCGAGCGCGAGGCCCTGAAGAAAAGGCAGCTCGCCGAGAAGCAGAAGCAGGAAGCCGAGGCGCTGAAGAAGAAGCAGCTCGCCGAGCAGCAGCGCCGCGAGGCCGAGGACAAGAAGCGCGAGCAGGCCGACGCCGCGCGCCTGGCCGAGCTGCGCAAGCGCAACCTCGAACGCATGATGGGCCAGGCCGGCGCCAGCGGCGACGAGCGCTCGACCGGCACGGCGATGCAGTCCTCGGGGCCGTCGGCGAGCTATGCGGGGCGCATCAAGGCGCGCATCCTGCCCAATATCGTGTTCGCCGACGAACTGCCGAGCAACCCGACCGCCGAAGTCGAAGTCCGCGCCGGGGCCGACGGCACGATCCTCGGCCGGCGCCTGATCAAGAGCAGCGGCTCGAAGGAGTGGGACGACGCCGTGCTGCGCGCGATCGACCGCACCGAGGTGCTTCCGCGCGACGTCGACGGCCGCGTGCCGTCGTCACTCGTGATCGCGTTCAAGCCGCGCGACCGCTGACCCTTCGGCGTCGCCGCCCTCCAGCCGCCAGGCGCGCCGCTCGCTGCGCTGCTTCAGGAGCCGCACCCACCCGCCCTCGACGGCCAGCGTGCCCCAGGCCGCGATCGCGCGGCGCTCGCCGCTGACGAGCCATTCGAGCCGGCGCGCCGGCGCGCGGTACGGCAGCACCGTGCCGCCGGCCACGCGGCGCCGCAGGTTCAGCGCCAGCGCGCCCGCCGCGGCGCGCGCGTCGACGCCGCCGGCCGCGTCGCCGACGCCGAACACGACGGGGTGCGACGCGCTGTGCAGCGCGGCGTCGAGCGCAATGCGGCCGCGCTCGTCGAGCGCGAGGCCGCTCGCCGCGAGCCACGGCGGCGGCGCGGCGGGGCCGGCGGTGAAAGGCGCGTCGCAGGCCAGCCGCACGCCGCTGGCCAGCACGACATGCGTCGCCGTGACCGCGACGGCTGGTTCGGCGAACACCGTGACGTTGAGCCGGCGCAGCGCGCGTTGGAGGTATCGCTGCAGCGCCGGTGGCCGTTCGCCGGCCGGCGCGGCGCCGCCCGTCACCAGGCTCACCCGCGCGCGTGCTGCCAGCCGCGCCTGCAGCGCGACGGCGAGCTCGACCGCCGACGTGTCGCCGCCGATCACGACGACGCACAGGCTGCGCTCGGCCGCGAGCGCGAGCACGGCGTCCCACAACCGCGCGAAGGCAACGAGCGGATGCACGAACAGCGCGTGCTCGCGCGCACCGGCGATCGCATCGCGGTCCAGCGCGGGTTCGGCGTCGATGCTCAGCACGTCCCAGCGCAGCGCCGTGCCATCGGCCAGGCGCAACTCGCGCGCGCCGGCGTCGACACTCGCAACGTCGGCCTCGACGCCGTCGACCCGCGCCGCGGCAGCCAGCGGCGGCAGCGCGATCGTCGGCGCCTCGGCGTTGCACGCGCCGATCAGCCAGTCGCCAAGCATCGGCGCGTGAAAGACGCGCTCGCCCGGCACGACCCAGGTGATGCGGGCGCCGGGCATCGTCTGCGCGGCGAGCGCACGCAGCAGCCGCAGGTGCGCCGCTCCGGCACCGAGCAGGACGAGGTGCTTCACGCGGCGGTCGGGGGCGTCGGCATCGGGTTCGGATCCTCGGCGGCGAGGGGCAGGCCCGGATCATGCCCGAGCGCCCCGAAGCCGCCGCCGCCGGGCGTCTCGATCACGAACACGTCGCCCGGCGCCATCGACACGCTGCCGATGTGCCCCAGCGTTTCGACGCGGCCATCGGCGCGCTCGATGCGGTTGACGCCGGGTGCGCCCGGCGCGCCGCCCGCCACGCCGAAGGCCGGCACGCGCCTCCCGTTCGACAGGATCGACGCCGTCATCGGCTCGAGAAAGCGGATGCGGCGCACGCCGCCGTCGCCGCCGCGGTGCCGGCCGGCGCCGCCGGAGCCGGCGCGGATCCCGTAGCCTTCGAGGCGTACCGGGTAGCGGAACTCGAGCACCTCGGGGTCGGTCAGGCGCGAGTTCGTCATGTGCGTCTGCACGACGCTCGTGCCGTCGAAATCGGGGCCGGCGCCGCTGCCGCCGGCGATCGTCTCGTAGTACTGGCGTTCGGCGTCGCCGAAGGTGAAGTTGTTCATCGTGCACGGGCCCGACGCGAGCACGCCGAGCGCGCCGTACAGCGCATTCGTGATGCACATCGAGGTCTCGACGTTGCCGGCGACGACGGCGGCCGGCGGGCGCGGATCGAGCATCGAGCCTGCGGGGATGACGACGCGCAACGGCCTGAGGCAACCGGCGTTGAGCGGGATGTCGTCGTCGACCAGCGTGCGGAACACGTACAGCACCGCTGCCATGCAGACCGAGCGCGGCGCGTTGAAGTTGTTGGCCTGCTGCGCCGAGGTGCCGGTGAAGTCGATCACGGCGCTGCGCGATGCCGCTTCGACGCGGACGGCGACGCGGATCCACGCGCCGTTGTCGAGCTCGAGCGCGTGCGCGCCGTCGCGCAGTCGGTCGATGACGCGGCGCACCGCTTCCTCGGCGTTGTCCTGCACGTGGCGCATGTAGGCCTGGACGACGGGCTGGCCGACCTCGTCCACCATGCGCCGCAGCTCGCGCGCGCCCTTCTCGTTGGCTGCGATCTGCGCCTGCAGGTCGGCGAGGTTCCGGCGCGGGTTGCGCGCCGGCCACGGCCCCTGCCGCAGCAGGCCGAGCAGTTCGTCCTCGCGCAGCCGGCCGCCTTCGACCAGCTTGAAGTTGTCGATCTGCACGCCCTCCTCGTCGATGCGCGTCGAGAACGGCGGCATCGAGCCCGGTGTCGTGCCGCCGATGTCGGCGTGGTGACCCCGCGACCCCACGTAGAAGGCGGGCTCGCGCGACGCATCGCCCAGATAGACCGGCGTCACGACGGTCACGTCGGGCAGGTGCGTGCCGCCGTGGTAGGGGTCGTTGAGCGCGTAGACGTCGCCCGGGCGCATCGTCGCCGCATTGCGTTCGATCACGCTGCGCACCGACTCGCTCATCGAGCCGAGGTGCACCGGGATGTGCGGTGCATTGGCGATCAGCTCGCCGGCGGCGTCGAACAGGGCGCAGCTGAAGTCGAGCCGCTCCTTGATGTTGACGGAGTGCGCCGTGTTCTGCAGCTGCCGGCCCATCTGCTCGGCGATGTTCATGAACCGGTTGTTGAACACTTCGAGCAGCACCGGGTCGGCCGCGGTGCCGGGTGCCGCGCGGTGCGCCGGCGGCACGGTGCGTTCCAGCACGAGGTGGGCGAGCGCCGTGACGCGGGCGCGCCAACCGGGCTCGACGACCGTCGTCGCGAGCCGGTCCACGACGATCGCCGGGCCGTCGATCGCATGGCCCGGCCGCGCCTGTTCGCGCTCGATGAGCGGCGCGTCGTGCCAGCACCCGCCGCTGTAGAGGCGGACCGTCGCCGCGGCAGGCGGCGCGCCGTGCGCGGCGAGCGGCTGTGGCACTTCGACCATCGCCTCGGCCGCGCCGAGCGCCTCGACCGAGACGGCCTCGACGACGAGCGCCCGCCCCGGCATCAGGTGCGCATAGCGTTCGCGATACGCTGCCTCGAACGCGGCCTGCATCGACGCGCGGCTGCCGAACGGCACGACGAGAGCGCTGTCGCTGCCTTCGTAGCGCAGGTGCGCGCGGCGCTGCACGCGCACGCGCGCCGCGTCGACGTGCTGGCGCAGCAGCTTGGCCGTCGCCTGCGCGGCCAGCTCGTCGAGGCGGGCCGCCGCGACGCCGTGCGCGGCGGCGCCGAGGCGCAGTTCGAGCGCGGCCTCGCGCAGCACGCCCTGCTCGGCCAGCCCCATGCCGTAGGCCGACAGCACGCCGGCCAGCGGGTGGACGAAGACGCGCGTCATACCCAGCGCGTCGGCGACGCGGCAGGCATGCTGGCCGGCCGCGGCGCCGAAGCACTGCAGCGCGTGGCGCGTCACGTCGTGGCCGCGCGCCAGCGAGATCGTCTTGATCGCATTGGCCATCGCGCCGACGGCGATGTCGATGCAGCCTTCGGCCAGCGCCTCGGCGGTGTGCCGCACGCCGCTCTCGCGCGCGACGCGTTCGGCCAGCGTCGCGAAGCCGCGCGCAACGGTATCGGCGTCGAGCGGCGCGTCGCCACCGGGCCCGAACACCTGCGGGAAGTGCGCCGGCTGAATCTTGCCGACGAGCAGGTTGGCGTCGGTCACCGTCAGCGGCCCGCCGTTGCGGTAACAGGCCGGGCCGGGTGCGGCGCCGGCGCTCGCCGGGCCGACGCGCAGGCGCACGCCGTCCCAGGCGATCACCGAGCCGCCGCCCGCCGCGACGGTGTGGATCGCCAGTATCGGCGCGCGCAGGCGCACGCCGGCGACGCGCGTTTCGAACTCGCGCTCGAACTCGCCGCTCCAGTGCGACACGTCGGTCGACGTGCCGCCCATGTCGAAGCCGATGAGGCGCTCCGTGCCCAGCTCGGCTGCCGCCGCCAGCGCCGTGCGCACCATGCCGACGATGCCGCCGGCCGGCCCCGACAGCACGGCGTCCTTGCCCTGGAACGCCTGGGCCTCGGCCAGCGCGCCCGACGACTGCATGAACATCAGCCGCACGCCCGGCATCTCGGCCATCACCTGTTCGACATAGCGGCGCAGGATCGGCGACAGGTAGGCGTCGACGACCGTCGTGTCGCCGCGGCCGACGAACTTCAACAGCGGGCTGACCTCGTGCGACACGCTGACCTGCGTGTAGCCGACCTCGCGCGCGATGCGCGCCGCCGCGGCCTCGTGCCGCGTGTGGCGCCAGCCGTGCATGAAGACGATCGCGGCGCTGCGCAGGCCGGCGTCGAAGGCGGCCTGCAGCCCGGCGCGCAGGCGCGCCTCGTCGAGCGGGCGCACGACCTCGCCCGCCGCGCCGATGCGCTCGTCGGCCTCGACGACGCGCGCATACAGCATCTCGGGCAGCACGATGCGACGGTCGAACAGGCGCGGCCGGTCCTGCAAGGCGATGCGCAGCGCGTCGCGAAAGCCCCGCGTCGTAACCCACAGCACCGGCTCGCCGCGGCGCTCGAGCAGCGCGTTGGTCGCCACCGTCGTGCCCATGCGCACGCTTTCGACGCGGGCCGCGTCGATCGGCTCCCCCGGCGCCAGGCCGAGCAGGCGGCGCATGCCCTCGACGGCGGCATCGCGGTAGCGGCGCGGGTCTTCCGACAGCAGCTTCAGCGTCGCCAGCGTGCCGTCCGGGCGGCGGCCGACGAGGTCGGTGAAGGTGCCGCCGCGGTCGATCCAGAACTGCCAGCGGCGCGGTGTCGGTGCAGACTCCATCGGTGCGGGGTAACGGGTGGGAATGCGCATCATCGCCGCTTCCGGCGCCGAACTGCGCCACCGACCGACCGCTTATCGGCCCTTCAGGCCGCAGCGCCAGCGCCATGATTCGCGGCAGAAGTCCGGTGCCCCGTCGAGCGCCGGCCACCCATCCGCCATGTCCGAAATGCTTTCACCGCTGCAGTGGGTCACGCCCGATCTCGGGCTGCCCGCCGCCGCCTCCTCGACGAAGACTCCGCACCCGCCGTTCTGCTGGCCGGTGCCGCCGTTTGCCGACTATCCCGAAGCGACGCCGCAGATGCGTCCCGAGCCCTGCGAAGTCATCGGCCTGAACGACGGCCGGCAGGCCGGGCGCCTGATCTTCTTCGTGCCCGACCAGTCCGTCGTGCACCTGCAGCTGCCGCCCGCGCGCACGACGATGGCGCTGCGCTTCACACAGTTCAAGACGCTGACGCTGCTGACGCCGCTGCGACCGCTGGCGCGCCGTCCGGGCGACGCGGCCCACCTGATGCTGGGCGCACCGCTGCGCTCGCGCTACCGCGTGCAACTGCGCGAAGTGGGCGAGCTGACCGGCGAGACGATCGGCCACGTCGCGGCGCTGCACGGCCTGTTCCTGTTCCAGCCGGTCGACGATGCCGGCGCCGTGCGCCGCATCTTCGTGCCGCGCGAGGCGTACTCCAGCTTCGACATCGGCCCGCGCATCGGCGACGTGCTGGTCGCGCAGCACGCGGCGACGCCCCGGCAGGTCGAGATCGCGCTGCAGGAGCAGCAGCAACTGCGCACGCGCAAGCTCGGCGACATCCTCGTCGTGCAGCAGGTCGTCACGCCGCAGCAGCTCGTCGCCGCGATCGAGCGCCAGTCGACGATGCCGCTGATGCGCATCGGCGAAGCGCTGCTCTCGATGGGCCTGATTTCGCAGACGCAGCTCGACGCCGCGCTCGACCAGCAGCAGCTTGACCGCTCGATGCCGCTGGGTGAGCTGCTGGTGCGCGGCGGCGTCGTCTCGCGGCAGGACCTGCAGACGGCGCTGGCGCGCAAGATGGGCTACCCGCTGGTCGACGTCGATAAGTTCCCGGTCGAGATCGACGCGATCCGGCGCATCGCGTTCCCGATGGCGCGGCGCCTGAAGGCGCTGCCGCTGATCGTGCGTGACGGCCGCCTCGTCATCGCGCTGGAGGACCCGACCCGATCGGCCGTGATCGACGAGCTCGAGTTCGCGGCGCAGATGAAGGCCATTCCCGTGCTCGCTGCGGGGGGCACGATCGACCTCGCGCTGCGCAGCGCCTACGAGAAAGCCGGCGCCAGCCTCGCCGCGCAGCTTGGCCCGGCCGCGCTGCAGGACACGGTCGAGTTCAGCCTCGACAGCACCAGCGACCTGATCGAGTCGCTCGAGCGCGAGGACACGACGCGCGGCGACGACGAGCCGCAGCTCGAGCAGTCCGACAATTCGCTGGTGCGGCTGATCAACAGCATGATCGTCGACGCCTCGACGCAGGGCGTCTCCGACATCCACATCGAGACCTACCCGGGTCGCGAGAAGGTCAAGATCCGCTTTCGCAAGGACGGCGTGCTGCACCCGCACCTCGAGCTGCCGCACACCTACCGCAATGCGCTGATCGCGCGCATCAAGATCATGTGCGACCTCGACATCAGCGAGCGCCGCAAGCCGCAGGACGGCAAGATCAACTTCGCCAAGTTCTCGCCGTCGCACCGCATCGAGCTGCGCGTCGCGACGATCCCGACGCACAGCGGGCTCGAGGACGTCGTGCTGCGCATCCTGGCCTCGGCCAGGCCGATCGCGATCGACAGCCTCGGCCTCGCACCGCGCAACCTGCAGCAGTTGAAGCTCGCCGCCGAGCGGCCCTACGGCATGCTGCTGTGCGTCGGCCCGACCGGCTCGGGCAAGACGACGACGCTGCATTCGGTGCTCAGCCACATCAACGTGCCCGAGCGCAAGATCTGGACCGCCGAAGACCCGATCGAGATCACGCAGCCCGGCCTGCGCCAGGTGCAGGTGCACCCGAAGATCGACTGGACCTTCGCCAAGGCGCTGCGCGCCTTCCTGCGCGCCGACCCCGACGTGATCATGATCGGCGAGATCCGCGACGCCGAGACGGCACAGATGGCGATCGAGGCCTCGCTGACCGGTCACCTCGTGCTCTCGACGCTGCACACCAACAGCGCGCCCGAGACGGTGACGCGGCTGCTCGGCATGGGCATGGACCCGTTCAACTTCGGCGACTCGCTGCTGCTGGTCATGGCGCAGCGCCTGGTGCGCCGGCTGTGCAGCCACTGCCGCGTCGCCCTGCCCGCCGGCGACGACGCCATCGACGAATTGCTCGCCGACTGGCTGCAGTCCTGCCCGCCGGACGACGCTGCGCTCGCCCGCGACGCGCTGCGCCGCGAATGGCTGGAACGCCACGCCGTCGACGGCCGGCTGATGCTCTACCACGCGCCCGGCTGCAGCCACTGCAGCGGCACCGGGCTCAAGGGCCGCGCCGGGCTGCACGAGCTGATGGTCGTGACGCGCGAGCTGCGCCACCTGATCCAGACCGGCGCCAACGCCGAGCAGCTGCAGCGCAGCGCGATCGGCGACGGCATGCGCACGCTGCGCCAGGACGGCATCGAGAAGGTGCTGGCCGGTGTGACGTCGATCGACGAGGTGCGCGCGACGAGCAACGCCTGACGGTCGGCCCCGCGGCGAGCCGTTTCGCGTCAGAATCGGGCCCTCGCCGAGGGGCCCGCATGAAATCCGCCGCACCCGCGTCCCGCAGCCGACCGCCCGTCCGCGCCCTCGCGCTCCAGCCCGAGGCCACGCTGGCGCCGCGCCACGTCGAGTCGATCGAGCGCTCGCACGCGCGCTGCGCGGCGCTGGGCGTCGAGACGGCGCGCACGCCCGACCTGTCGTCGGTCGCGCCGGCGCGGCTGCGCGAGGCGCGCGAGAAGCACCGCCGGCTGTGCGACCAGGCGGCGCCGGTGATGGAGCTGCTCTACGAGCAGGTCGTCAGCACGCACAGCATGGTCGTTCTGGCCGACGCCAACGGCACCATCCTGCAGGCGATCGGCGACAACAGCTTCATGGAGAAGGCGCAGCAGATCGCGCTCGCCCCCGGCGTCAACTGGGCCGAGCAGAGCAAGGGCACGAATGCGATCGGCACCTCGCTGTTCGACGAGGCGGCGACGCTGGTGCACGGCGGCGAGCACTACGTCAGCGCGAACCACTTCCTCACCTGCTCGGCGGCGCCGATCTTCGACCACCACGGCGAGGTGCTCGGCGTGCTCGACGTGACGGGCGACCAGCGCTCGCACCACCCGCACACGCTGGGCCTGGTCGACCTGTCGGCGCGCCTGATCGAGCACCAGTGGATCAACGACCGCTTCCGCCACGGGCTGCGGCTGTGCTTCCACCCGAGCGCCGAGATGCTCGGCACGATGCGCGAGGCGATGCTCGCGCTGTCGCCCGACGGCGCCATCCTCGGCGCCAACCGCAGCGCGATCGAGACGCTGGGCCTGGGCGCTTCCGCACTGCGGCGGCTCGGCCTGGCGGCCGTGTTCGGCGTCACGCTGGGCGCGATCGCCGATCACTTCCGCCGCGCCAGCGACGAGCCGCTGCGCCTGCACCCCGTCGTCGGCAACGCCACCGGGCCGCTGTGGGCGCGCGCCCAGTTCCACTGGTCGACGCGCTGGCCGGCGATGGCGGCGGCGCCCGCGGCGGCGCTGGCCGCGGCCGCACCCGCCGCGACGCCGGAGCGGGCGGCGTCGCTCGAAGCGCAGGAACTCGCCGCGATCCGCCGCGCCGTCGACGCGGCCGGCGGCAACATCTCGCAGGCCGCGCGCCAGCTCGGCGTCGCGCGCAACACGGTCTACCGCAAGCTGCGCGCAGCGCGCACCGCATGAATGCCGGGCAGGACGGCGCCGCGCGCCGTGAACCGCACCGAACGCCCGTGCCCGGCCGTGCCGGCGCACGGCTCGCCGCCTGCGCGGCGGCAGCGCTGCTCGCGGCGGCGGGCGCGTGCGCACAGCCCGGCGCGCCCGCGAAGACGCGCGGCGCGCTGCTCTACGAGACGCACTGCATCGCCTGCCACGACACGCAGGTGCACTGGCGCGACCGCAAGCTCGCGACCGACTGGAACACGCTGAAGGCCCAGGTGCGCGCCTGGCAGGCGACCGATCGCCTCGGCTGGAGCGAGACCGACATCGTCGAGGTGGCGCGCCACCTCAATGTCTTGTACTACCGCTTCCCGCCGCAGGTCGCGCGCTCCGTGTCGGCGCCGCGCCGGCCGCCGTCATGACTTGGCGCCGCACACGCCCGACGACTCGGGCACGGCCGAGCCGTCCTTCTTCTGTACCAGCGCGACGCCGTTCCTGACGGCGATGATTTCGGCGACGATCGAGACGGCGATCTCGGCCGGCGTCTTGCCGCCGAGGTCGAGCCCGATCGGCCCGTGCAGGCGGTCGATCTCGGTCGGCGTGAGGTCGAAATCGGCCAGGCGCTCCTTGCGCTTGGCCGTGTTGCCGCGCGAGCCGAGCGCGCCGACGTAGAACGCCGGCGACTTCAGCGCCTCGAGCAGCGCCAGGTCGTCGAGCTTGGGGTCGTGCGTGACGGCGACGACGGCGCAGTGCGGGTCGAGCTGCAGCTCGACGGCGAGATCGTCGGGCATCGCCTTGCTGAAGGTCGTGTCGGGGATGTCCCAGGTGAGGTGGTACTCCTCGCGCGGGTCGCAGCAGATGACTTCGAAGTCGAGCGCCAGCGCCATCTGCGCGACAACGCGCGAAAGCTGCCCGGCGCCGATGATGAGCATGCGCCAGCGCGGGCCGAACAGCGCGCGCAGCGTCTTGCCGTCGAACACGAAGGCCTCGCCGCGTGCCGCATGTTCCACCGTGACGGCGCCCGTCTCCAGGTCGAGCCGGCGCGCGACGAGTTCATGGCGCGCGGTGCGCGCGAGCACGTCGTCGATCCACGCCGTATCGGCCAGCGGCTCCTGCACCAGCCGCAGGTTGCCGCCGCAAGGCAGGCCGAAGCGCGCCGCCTCTTCCTTGGTGATGCCGTAGGCGATCAGCGAGGGCTTGCCGACGCGCTCGCCGTGGCGCACGCGGTCGATCAGGTCGTCTTCGACGCAGCCGCCCGAGACCGAGCCGACGACCAGGCCGTCGTCGCGCATCGCCAGCAGCGCGCCGGGCGGGCGCGGCGCCGAGCCCCAGGTCTCGATCACGGTGACGAGCCACACGCCGCGGCCCTCGGCGCGCCAGTCGCGCGCCTGACTCAATACCTGCAGGTCCAGACTGTCCATGACCATGCTCCCCTCAGTGAATGCTCCGCTTCGATGATGCCACCACCGGCGCGCGCAGGGCGCGGCCGAGGTCGGCGAGGCTGGCGAGGTTGTGCACCGGCAGGAAGCGGTCGACGTGCGGCAGCAGCGCGCGCACGCCCGCAGCCTTGGGCTCGAAGCCGTCGTAGCGCAGCAGCGGGTTGAGCCAGACCAGCTCGTGCGCCAGGCGCTGCAGCAGCGCGGCCGATTCGCCGAGCGCGCCGGCGTCGTCGCGGTCGAGGCCGTCGGTGACGAGCAGCACGGCGGCATTGCCGCCCAGCACGCGCCGCGCCCAGCGCCGGTTGAATTCGTCCAGGCACGACGCGATGCGCGTGCCGCCTTTCCAGTCCTGCACCTGCTGGTCGGCCTGCTTGAGCGCGACGTCGGGGTCGCGGTTCTTCAGGCAGCGCGTGATGTTCGTCAGCCGCGTGCCGAAGGTGAAGGCCGAGACCTTCAGATGGCGCCGCGTCAGGCCGTGCACGTAGTGCAGGAAGAGGCGCGCATAGCGGTCCATCGAGCCCGAGATGTCGAGCAGGACGACGAGCGCCGGCATCTCGAGCCGCGCCTGCGTGTACCTGGCGTCGAGCGTCGCCGGCTGGCGCGCCATGCGCTGCAGCGTGGCGCGCAGGTCGAGCGTGCCGCGCGGCGCCGGCGCGTGGCGGCGCCGCCGCACCGGTCGCACCGGCAGCGGCACGCGCTCGGCGAGCTGCTGCGCCAGCGCGAACTCGGCCGACGTCATCGTCTCGAAGTCGGCGTGCTGGAGACGCTCACGCTCGGAGAAGGAGAACGCGGTCTCGAACCGCAGTTCGTCCTCGCCGCCGACGGGCGGACGCGGCGGCTGTTCCTTCGGCGGCGGCGCCAGCGCCTCGGCGAGCCGGTTGGCGCGCGGCGGGCGCTGCTTGTCGCCGCGCCCCGTCACCTTGGGCAGCAGCGCATACATCAGCTGCTCGAGCAGCTTGGGGTCGCGCCAGAAGGCGTCGAACGCGGCGTCGAACAGCGCCTGCTGGTCGTGGCGGTCGAGCATCACGGCGCTCAACGCCGCATGCACGTCGTCGCGCCGGTCGACGCCGACCGCCTCCACCGCCGCGATCGCCGCCAGCACGCGGTCGGGGCCGACCGGCATGCCGGCGGTGCGCAGCACGCGGGCGAAGTGGACGATGTTCTCGGCGATCATGGAGCGGTGTTGTCGGGGCTACGTAACGGCGCGGCAAGGCTGCAGGCGGGTGGCCGGCGGAGCGAATAAGAAATTTCCCTGAACGGAGTCGGCGACTCCGTTGCCGGCCGCAACAGCCGCACCATCGCCGACGCTCCTATTCCAGCACCGCCTTCGCTCGCAACTCGTCGAGCAGCTTGACCGTGTCGCCGCCCTGCATGCGCGCGATGTCGTCCTGGTACTTCAGCAACACGCCGAGCGTGTCGTGCACCGTCTCGGGGTCCAGGCGCATCGCGTTCAGCGCGACCAGCGCATTCGTCCAGTCGATCGTCTCGGCCACGCCCGGCGCCTTGAACAGGTCGAGCGTGCGCATGCGCTGCACGAACTCCACCACCTGGATCGACAGCCGCTCGGGCGCGCCGGGCGCCTTCAGCCGAACGATCTCGAGCTCGCGCTCGACGTCGGGGAACTCGACCCAGTGGTAGAGGCAGCGGCGCTTGAGCGCGTCGTGGATCTCGCGTGTGCGGTTGCTCGTGATGATCGTGATCGGCGGCGCCTCGGCTCGCACCGCGCCCAGCTCGGGGATCGTGATCTGGTTCTCCGCCAGCACTTCGAGCAGGTAGGCGTCGAACGGCTCGTCGGCGCGGTCGAGCTCGTCGATCAGCAGCACCGGCGAGCGCTCCTGCGTCAGCGCCTGCAGCAGCGGCCGTTCGATCAGCATCGAGCGCGAATAAAGGCTGTGCGCCAGCCGCTCGCGCTCGCCCTCGTCGGCCAGCGTGTGCGCCGCCTCGGCCAGGCGGATCTCGACCATCTGGCGCGCCACGTTCCACTCGTAGGCCGTCTGTGCGACGTCGAGGCCCTCGTAGCACTGCACGCGCAGCAGCGCCGTGCCCAGCGCCTCGGCCAGCGTCTTGGCCAGCTCCGTCTTGCCGACGCCGGGCTCGCCTTCGAGGAACAGCGGGCGCTGCAGCTTGAGCGCGAGAAACAGCGCCGTCGCGAGACGCCGGTCGCAGACATAGCGCTGCGTCGCCAGCAGCGCCACGACGGCGTCGACGGAATCGGGCAGCGCCAGACCGGCGGGCGTCTCCGGTGGCACTGCCGGCCGCCTCAGCGCGCCTGCGCCGCCGCGACGGCGCGCGCCGCCATCACGCTGACCATCGCAGCGCGATAGGCCGGCGTGGCGTGCAGATCGCCGTTCATGCCTTCCTCGCCGAGCTTGACGGCCTTGGCCGCGTCGGGCGTGAAGCTCTTGCCCAGCGCGGCCTCGATCGCCTGGGCGCGGAACACGCTCGCCTTCGCGCCAGTGACGGCGACGCGCACGCCGCCCGCGCCCTGGCTGACGAAGACGCCGACCAGCGCGAAGCGCGACGCCGGCTGCTTGTGCTTCATGTAGGCCGCCTTCTGCGGCAACGGGAAGCTCACCGCCGTGATCAGCTCGCCGGGCTTCAACGCCGTCTCGAAGAAGCCGGTGAAGAAGGCGTCGCCGGCGATCGTGCGCTGGTTGGTGTGTACCGTTGCACCCAGGCCCAGCACGGCAGCCGGCCAGTCGGCCGCCGGGTCGGCATTGGCGATCGAGCCGCCGATCGTGCCCATGTTGCGCACCATCGGGTCGCCGATACCGCCGGCGAGTTCGGCCAGCGCCGGGATCGCCTTGCGCACCTCGGCCGAGTTGGCGACCGCGGCGTGCGTCGTCATCGCGCCGATCGTCACGCCGGCGGCGTCGACCTTGATACCTTTCAGGTCGGCGATGGCGCCGAGGTCCACCAGGCGCTCGACCGACGACAGGCGCAGGCGCAGCGCCTGCACCAGGCTCTGCCCGCCGGCGAGGTAGCGCGCGTCGTCGCCCTGCAGCGCGGCAGCGGCGGCCTTGGTGTCGGCGGGACGTTGGTATTCGAAGCTGTACATGTGGGGCTCCTCGTCTTCGCTCAGGCCGTCTTGATGTTGGCGGCGCGCCAGACACGCTCGGCCGTCGCCGGCATCGCCACGTCGCGCACGCCGAGCGCGTCGGTCAGCGCATTGATGTAGGCCGCCGGCGAGCCGATCGCGCCGGCCTCGCCGCAGCCCTTGACGCCCAGCGGGTTGTGGGTGCACGGCGTCACCGTGTGGTCGACGGTGAAGCTCGGCAGGTCGGCGGCGCGCGGCATCGCGTAGTCCATCAACGAGCCCGTCATCAACTGCCCCGACTGCGCGTCGTAGACGCAGCCTTCGAGCATCGCCTGCCCAAGGCCCTGCGCCAGCCCGCCGTGAACCTGGCCGGCGACGATCATCGGGTTGACGAGGTTGCCGAAGTCGTCGACGGCGGTGAAGCGGTCGACGCGCGACGCGCCCGTCTCGGGGTCGACCTCGACTTCGCAGACGTAGCTGCCCGACGGATAGGTGAAGTTGGTCGGGTCGTAGAAGGCGTTCTCGTTCAAGCCCGGCTCGAGCTTGTCGAGCGGATAGTTGTGCGGCACGTAGGCCGTCAGCGCGACCTGGCCGAACGGGATCTTCTTGTCGGTGCCCTTGACCTTGAACTCGCCGCCCTCGAAGTCGATGTCGGTGTCGGCCGCCTCCAGCAGGTGCGCGGCGATCTTCTTGCCCTTGGCGACGATCTTGTCGACGGCCTTGATGATCGCCGTGCCGCCGACGGCGAGCGAGCGGCTGCCGTAGGTGCCCATGCCGAACGGCACGCGGCCGGTGTCGCCGTGCACGATCTCGACGCTCTCGACCGGGATGCCGAGCTTGGCGGCGACGACCTGCGCGAACGTCGTCTCGTGGCCCTGGCCGTGGCTGTGCGAGCCGGTGAACACCGTCACCGAGCCGGTCGGGTGCACCCGCACCTCGCCGGCCTCGAACAGGCCGGCGCGCGCGCCGAGCGCGCCGGCAATGTTGCTCGGCGCGAGACCGCAAGCTTCGATGTAGCAGCTGTAGCCGAGGCCGCGCAGCTTGCCCTTGGCCTTCGACGCTGCCTTGCGCGCGGCGAAGCCTGCCACGTCGGCGAGCGCGATCGCCTTGTCGAGATGGGCCGCGTAGTTGCCGACGTCGTAGGTCAGGCCGACCGGCGTCGCGTACGGAAACTCGGTGACGAAGTTGCGGCGCCGCAGCTCGGCCGGCTCGATCCCCATGTCGCGCGCCGCCGTCTCGACGATGCGCTCGACGACGTAGGTCGCCTCGGGGCGGCCGGCGCCGCGGTAGGCGTCGACCGGCGCCGTGTTGGTGAACACGGCCTTGACCTCGCACCAGATCGCCGGCGTCTTGTACTGGCCGGCGAGCAGCGTGGCGTAGAGGATCGTCGGAACCGCCGTCGAGAAGGTCGAGAGATAGGCGCCCATGTTGGCGATCGTCTTGACGCGCAGCGCGAGAAAGTGCCCCTGCCCGTCCATCGCCAGCTCGACGCGCGTCGCGTGGTCGCGACCGTGCGCATCGGTCAGGAACGACTCGCTGCGCTCGGCGGTCCACTTGATCGGCCGGCCGACGCGCTTGCTCGCCCACACCAGCGCGACCTCCTCGGGGTAGAGGAAGATCTTGGAGCCGAAGCCGCCGCCGACGTCGGGCGCGACGACGCGCACCTTCGACTCGGGCAGGCCGAGCACGAAGGCGCACATCAGCAGCCGCTCGACGTGCGGGTTCTGGTTCGCGACGTAGAGCGTGTAGGCGTCGTCGTGCTTGGTGTAGACGGCGTTGGCGGCGCGCGGCTCGATCGCGTTGGGGATCAGCCGGTTGTTGGCGAACTCCAGCGTGCTGACCTGCGTCGCCTTGGCGAACGCGGCGTCGACGGCGTCCTTCGTGCCGTGGCCCCAGTCGTAGCAGACGTTGTCCGGCACGTCGTCGTGCACCGCCGCCGGCGCGCCGTCGGCCTTCGTGATGTCGATCACCGGCGCCAGCTCGTCGTACTCGACCTCGACCAGCTCGGCGGCGTCCTTGGCCTGCAGCAGCGTGTCGGCGACGACGAGCGCCACCGCGTCGCCGACGTGGCGCACCTTGCCCTGCGCCAGCACCGGATGCGGTGGCTCCTTCATCGGCGATCCGTCCTTGCTGTGGATCTGCCAGCCGCAGGGCAGGCCGTTGACCTTGGCCTCGGCCAGATCGGCGCCGGTGAACACCTTGTGCACGCCGGGCGCCTTCAGCGCCTTGCCCGCGTCGATCGACACGATGCGCGCATGGGCGTAGGGCGAGCGCACGAAGACGGCGTAGGTCTGGCCCGGCAGCACCACGTCATCGGTGTACTGGCCGGCGCCGGTGAGAAAGCGTGCGTCTTCGCGGCGCTTGAGCGGCTGGCCGATCGGGCTTTGCGGAGGGACGGAGAGGTCGGTCATGGCATCGTCTCCTTCGCGTCAGGCCGTGGTCGCGCCGACCCGGCCCGACTGGCAGGCCTGGATCGACTTGACGATGTTGTGATAGCCGGTGCAGCGGCAGATGTTGCCTTCGAGGCCCTCGCGGATCTCCTGCTCGGTGGCGTTCGGCTTGTCCTCGAGCAGCTTGACGGCCGACATCACCATGCCCGGGGTGCAGAAGCCGCACTGCAGGCCGTGGCACTCGCGGAACGCCGCCTGCATCGGGTGCAGCTCGCCCTCTCTGGCCAGGCCCTCGATCGTCGTCACGCTGCCGCCCTGCGCCTGCAGCGCGAGCATCGAACACGACTTCACGGCGCGGCCGTTCAGGTGCACGGTGCAGGCGCCGCACTGCGCGGTGTCGCAGCCGACGTGCGTGCCGGTGAGCTGCAGCTGCTCGCGAATGAACTGCACGAGCAGCGTGCGCGGATCGACGGTCGCCGTCACGGCGCGGCCGTTGACGGTGAGGGAGAGTTGGACGCTCACGGGAGTCTCCTTCTTTGCGTGGGCTGCTGCCCGCCTCGCAACGGGCGGATCGGACCCATTCTTCGAGCCGGGGCGGCGCATGCAAAGCGCAGGTTTTCCCTGATGCGCTCCGATGCGCGGTCGAGCCGCGATCGGCCGCTCAGCGACTGCTGCGCCTTTTTGGAGCACCCGCACGCGAGAGGGAGACCGCCCTATGCACGTCGCGACATATTGAGCGACACCACTGCGCTGCGGCAGCATCGGCCATGCGAACCCGCCTGCTTCTGATCGCGCCGATCTGCGCACTCGCCATGGCCCTGCCCGCCGCAGCCGCCGACCCGCCCACCGTCCGCCTGCACGCCGCCGGCAGCCTGCGCGTCGCGCTGACGAAGGTGCTGCAGCGCTTCGAGCACGAGACCGGCGTGCGCGTCGTGCCGGTGTACGGCGCCTCGGGCCTGCTGCGCGAGCGGCTGGCCGCCGGCGAGGCCGGCGACGTGTTCGCGTCGGCCAACATGGAGCACCCGCAGTCGCTCGCCGCGGCCGGCCTGGCCGGCCCGGTGCGCCGCTTCGCGCGCAACCAGCTGTGCGCGCTGACGGCGCCGCGGCTGGCGGTCACGCCGCAGCAGGTGCTGGCGACGATGCTCGACCCCACGGTCAAGCTCGGCTCGTCGACGCCACGCGCCGACCCGTCGGGCGACTATGCGTTCCAGGTCTTCGACCGCGCCGAGCGCCTGCAGCCGGGCGCCGGCGCCGCGCTGCGCGCCAAGGTGCGCACGCTGACCGGCGGGCCCGACTCGCCGCAGCCGCCGCCCGGACGCAACATCTACGGCCTGCTGGTCGAGCGCGGCGACGCCGACCTGTTCCTCACCTACTGCACCGGCGCCGTGGTGGCGAAAAGCGAAGTGCCGGCGCTGCACAGCGTCGCGCTGCCGCCCGAGCTGGCGGTCGGCGCCGACTACGGCGTGGTGGCGCTGAAGGCGGCCTCGGCCGAGGGCCGCAGGCTCGCCGACTACCTGCTCGGGCCGCAGGCGCGCGAGATCCTGCAGCAGGCCGGCTTCGGGGTCGATCCGTGACGGCGCGCGGCGCGGCGCTGGCGCTCGCGCTGGCCGCCGCGCTGCTCGCCGCCGGCGCGGCGGCCTGCCCCGTCGACGTGTCGCCGCGCGCCGCCGACGTGCTGCTGACGACGCACGACGCCGAAGGCCGCGTCGTCGCGTGGACCGCCGAGCGGCTGCGTGCGCTCGGCGTGCAGACCTGGACCGAGCGCCGCGTCGTCGAGCGGCCCGGCGCGCCTGTCGCCGAGCGGTCGATCGCGTATCACGGTGTGCGGCTGCGCGACCTGCTGGCGCAGCCTGGCACCGACCCGGCCGCCGACCGCGGCGCGCGCGACACCATTGTCGAGGCGGTGGCGAGCGACGGCTATCGCGCGCTCTTCAGCTGGGGCGAGCTCTACAACGCGCCCGCCGGCGAGCGCAGCGTCGTCGTGCTCGAGGCCGACGGCCGCGCGCTCGACGCGCACCAGGGCCCGCTCGCGCTGCGCGCGCTCGACGACCTGCGCCCCGGGCCGCGCCACGTGCGCAACCTGTGCGCACTGCGCGTGCGGCGGTTGCCGTAGCGCGTCGGGCCATCTTCGACTCGCCCGGCGGCTGGTTGCTCCTGGCCGCGAGTGTGAAGCCATGCGCGGTCCCGAGAGCCGACACACGGCGACTGCCCCGGGAAGATGCGCGACGTTTGCGGGTCCTCGGATCGTGCGCCCTGCGCGACGTCTCCGCGGCCGCCTGCCCGCGAGCCGACAGTTCTCGCCAGACGCCCACCGTGTCGCGTGGCAGGTCAGGGGGCGGAGTCGCCCCGCCCGCTCAAGCCTTCACTTCGACCACCGGTTCGAAGCCGCCGAAGATCATGCGTTTGCCGTCGAAGGGCATGGGCGGGTTGCCGGGTGTGGACGGATCCATGCGCGGGTCTTCCATCATCTTCTTCATGCCGGCGTCGCGCGTGGCCTTGTCCGGCCATTCGATCCACGAAAAGGCCACCGTCTCCTCGGCCGTGGCCTGGACCGCGCGGCGGAAATCGGTGACCTTGCCGTCGGGGACGTCGTCGCCCCAACCCTCGATCACACGGATGGCGCCCAGCTCGATGAATATCGGGTCGAGCTGGCGCGCGTGCTCGATGAACTTCTGCTTGTTGGCGGTGGGGACCGCGATCACGAAACCATCGATGTATGACATGTCTTCACTCCTGTGGGGTCGATCGGTCGAAGCGCCCGCCTGAGGGCGCCTCGTAACCCATCGACGAACGACAGTAGGCCGGATCGACATGACCTCTCCGGCAGGAGCACACGCGCCCCCGTCGACACGCGCGGCCGGCCCTCAGCGCCCGACCTGGTTGGCGTTCGGAAAGAACAGCTGCTCGCCGCCGATCTTGTAGGCGGCGATCGACTGCTGGCCGGCCGGCGAGACGACCCAGTCGGCGAACTGCTGCGCCATGTCCTTCTTGACGTGCGGATGCTTCGCCGGGTTGACGACGATCACGCCGTACTGGTTGAACAGCTTCGTGTCGCCTTCGACCAGGATGCCGAGGTCGGCGCGGTTCTTGAACGACAGCCAGGTGCCGCGGTCGCTCATCACGTAGGCGTTGCTCGACGCCGCGATGTTGAGCGCCGGCCCCATGCCGCAGCCGCATTCCTTGTAGTTGTCGAACTTCTTCGCCGGTGCGTCGATACCGGCCGCCTTCCAGTAGCGCAGCTCGGCGGCGTGCGTGCCGCTCTTGTCGCCGCGCGAGATGAACGGCGTGTTCGTCGCAGCGAGCTTGCCGAGCGCGGTGACGATGTCCTTGCCGGTCGCCTTGGCCGGGTCCGCCTTCGGGCCGATCAGCACGAAGTCGTTGTACATCACGGGCGATCGCTTCAAGCCGAAGCCTTCGGCGACGAACTTCTCCTCGGCCACCTGGTCGTGCACGAACACGATGTCGGCGTCGCCGCGGCGCCCCATGTCGAGCGCCTGGCCGGTGCCCTGCGCGACGACGCGCACCTGGATGCCCGTCGCCTTGGTGAACTCGGGGAGGATGTGGCCGAACAGGCCCGACTGCTCGGTCGACGTCGTCGACGACATCACGATGAACTTGTCCTGCGCCTGCGCAGCCGGCGCCAGCGCGGCGAGGCCGGCGAGTGCGGCAGCGGCCAGCGCGATGCGGCGGGTGAAGTTCAGTGCCATGACAACTCTCCTTTGAGGAAATGCGCCGCCTCGTCAGGGAGGCAGTCGTTGAAGAATCGTTCGGTCGGCAGCGCGACGATCGCGCGGCCGCCTTCGAGATAGACTACGTCGGTCGCGAGGCGCTTGGCCTGCCCCAGGTTGTGCGTGCTCATCACGACCGTCATGCCTTCGGCGGCGAATTCGGCGACGAGCGCCTCGACCTCCTGCTTGGCGGCCGGGTCGAGGCTGGCCGTCGGCTCGTCGAGAAAGAGCAGCTGCGGATGCACGGCCCAGGCACGCGCCAGCGCGAGCCGCTGCTGCTGCCCGCCCGACAGCGCGCGCGCCGGCCGCGCGCCCAGCCCGGCGAGGCCGACGCGGCGCAGCGCGTCGAGCGCGCGGTCGCTGCGCTCGCGCGCCGGCACGCCGGCGAGCCACAGTGCGATCAGCATGTTCGACCACACCGACAGGCGCAGCAGGAACGGCCGCTGGAACACCATCGCCTGCGCCACGCGGGTGTGCACGATGCGCTCGCCGGCGTCGCAGCGCTGCAGGCCATGCAGCACGCGCAGCAGCGTCGTCTTGCCCGAGCCGTTGCTGCCGATCAGCGCGACGCGCTGGCCGCGATGGATGCGAAGCGACACGCCGTCGAGCGCCGTCACGTCGCCGTAGCGCACCGTCGCGCCGCGCAGCTCGATGAGCATGTCGGCCCCTCGTCCGACGAGTACGTCGGCCGATCCCCCGAGGGGATGCGGGCCGGCTTGGGAGCGGCCCGGCGCTCGGCCCGCCGCGTTCATCGAGCACCCTCCTTCGAGAAGCGCTGCACCAGGGCGATCAGCACATTGATCGCGCCAACGACGAGCAGCAGCACGACACCCAGCGCCAGCGCGAGCGGCAGGTCGCCCTTGCTCGTCTCGAGGGCGATCGTCGTCGTCATGACGCGCGTGACGCCGTCGATGTTGCCGCCGACGACCATCACGGCGCCGACCTCCGAGATCGCGCGGCCGAACGCCGTCAGCATCACCGTGAGCACGGCCCAGCGCTCGTGCACCAGGACCAGCATCGCGCGCGTCATCGGCCCGGCGCCCATCGAGCGCAGCTGGTCGCCGCTGCCGCGCAGCGCGTCGGCGACGATCTGGCGCGTCAGCGCAGCGACGACGGGCAGCACGAGGATCGTCTGCGCCACGACCATCGCCGACGGCGTGAACAGGATGCCGAGCGAGCCGAGCGGCCCGGAGCGCGACAGCAGCAGGTAGACGACGAGGCCGACGACGACGGAAGGCAGCGCGAGCAGCGTGTTGAGCAGCAGCACCAGCACGCGATGCCCGGGAAAGCGCGCGACGGCCAGGCCGGCGCCGCCGCCGAGGCCGAAGAAGGCGGCCAGCAGACAGGCCGAGCCGCTGACAGCCAGCGACAGCGCGACGATGCGTACCAGCGCGGCATCCGCGTTCAGGATCAGGTGCGCGGCCGTCGTCAGACTGGCGCCGAAATCGTTCATCCGGTTGCAGTGGCCAAAGGGCGCCATTCTTGCGGCCCTGCAAAGGCATAGCCATATGTCGGCGCCTGCATAGGCCGGCGCGGCACCCGCTCCGACCGCGTGGGAGCAGGGGAGGAACTCCGACGCGCTCGCGGCTCAGCTCAGCCCGCTGACCGGCAGCGCCGCACCGTGCACGGCGCGCGCCGCGTCGGACGCGAGGAACACGATCACGCTCGCGAGGTCGGCCGGCGCGACCCAGCGCGCCGGGTCGGCACCGGGCATCGCGGCGCGGTTGTCGGGCGTGTCGATGATCGTCGGCAGCACGCAGTTGACGTTGATGCCGTGCTCGCGCAGCTCGAGCGCCATCGACTCGGTGAGCCGGATCACGGCCGACTTCGACGCGACGTAGGCGCCCTTGCCCGCCGCTCCGTGCTGCGCCGCCCAGGCGCCGACATTGACGATGCGGCCGCCGCCGGCTTCCAGCATGCGCGGCACGACGGCGCGCGACGCATGCAGCAGCGTGCGCGCGTTGATGTCGAACAGGAAGTTCCAGTCGGCGTCGCTCGTCGCGTGCACCGGCTCGCCCATGCGGAATCCGCCGGCGATGTTGCACAGCACGTCGATGCGCCGCCACTGCGCGACGACGCCGTCGACGGCGACGCCGAGCGCGGCCGCGTCGAGCAGGTCCACCGCGACGAAGCGGCGGCGCTCGTCTTCGCCGCCATAGGCGCGTTGCAGCGCGTCGCGCCGCAGGTCGACGAGCCCGAGCCGCGCGCCCTGCGCGGCGAATGCGGCAGCGACGGCACGGCCGAGGTGGCCGGCGGCGCCGGTGATCATGACGGTGCGGTCAGCGAAATCCATCCCGGCTCCTTCGGCGTCGGCGCGACGCGATCCACCCCCCGTACAGCAGCGCATTGACGGCGACGACGCCGGCGGCCAGCGCCCATTGCAGCTCGCGCGTCAGCGCCTCGGGGTAGAGCACCGGCACGACGTAGTGCTCGACGAAGCCGCCGCCGTAGCCCGCCTCGCCGGCCCGCGCGCGCAAGCCGTTCTCGAGCGGCGTCAGCGGGCAGATGCCGCCGGCGGCTTCGATCCACGTGCCCCACAGCGCAGCCGGCAGGTGCAGCCACACGACGCGTGGCCAGCGCCACAGCAGCGCCGCGCCGGCGACGACGAACACGACGAACGCGGCGTGCAGCAGCACGACGGCGTCGGCGGCGAGCGCCCAGCCGTTCACGGCGCGCAGGAGCGAAAGCCGACGAAGGCGTCGTCGCGCTCGGGCCGGCCGAAGCCGCGAAAGCGCACGTCGCGCATGCGGGCGCGCGTCGCGAACGAAGCGCCGCGCATCACCTTGTGCGTGCCGAAGCACGGCTGGGAATAGTCGCGCCATGGGCCCGGCGCGAAGCCGGGATAGGGCCGGAACGTGCCTGCCGTCCACTCCCAGACCTCGCCCCAGCGCAGGCCGCGCGAGACGCCCGTCGCGGCGGCGTACTCCCATTCCACTTCCGTCGGCAGCCGGCGCCCGGCCCAGCGGCACCAGGCGTCGGCCTCGTGCCAGCCGACATGCATCGCCGGCTGGCCGGGCGGCACGCGCAGCAGGCGCCCGAAACGCCGCGCCAGCACGCCGTGGCGCAACTGCTCGACGTGGCGCGGCGTGCGGCGCCCGCTGGCCTGCAGCCACTGCCAGCCGTCGGGCGACCACCAGCGCGGCTCGTCGTAGCCGCCGTCTTCGACGAACTCGGCGTACTGCGCCCAGCTCACCGGCTGCGCGTCGATCTCGAACTCGGGCACCTGCACGTCATGCGCCCACTGCTCGTTGTCGAACACGAAGCCGCGCCGGCCCGGCGCTGCGCCGAGCCACCAGCGCGTGGCCGGGAAGGCGAGCGGATCGCGCAGCGCCTTCGGCTCGGGCAGCGGCAGCAGCGCGGCGATCCCGGCGCCGCCGACATCGAGCGTCTGCGCCATGCGCGCCAAGGCTTCGCCGTGCATGTCTTCGTGAAACAGCGCGAGGCGGTAGAAGTAGAGCGCGTCGTCATCGTCGCGCGTGCCGGCGAGCAGATCGAGCGAGGTGTCGAGCGTGTCGAGCAGGTACGCGCGCACCGCGTCGGCGGGCGGCAGCGCAAGCTGCCAGCGCGCGTCGTGCGCGACGGCCGAAGCGTCGTACCAGGCGTCGGCCTGCGGCTCGATCGACGCCAGCCGCGGTGCGCCCGGGTCGCAGCCCGCGCCGCGCTGGCGCTGCAGGTTGCGCGCGATCCAGACTTCCTGGAACCAGCCGACGTGGCCCAGCGCCCAGAGCGGCGGGGCCAGCTCGGGCAGCAGCGGCACCGCGAGACCGCGCTCGCCGAGCGCCGCCTCGAGCAGCGCGAACAAGCGCAGCGTGTGATTGCGCGCATCGATCAGCGCCAGCGACAGCACATCGCGCCCGGCTTCGCGCAGCGGGGTGCCGGGGCCGACGGTCGCATCGAGTTCCACCTTGGCTCGCGGGGTTGTCGCTCTCGCGGCCATTATCGGTCGCGAGGCCCACCGCACCAGCCCGGCAGCGGGTGCGGCGCTTGCCTACACTTGCATCCCGACCACCCAGCCCGCACCCCGGCCGCCGATCCCCGATGAATCCTCCGCTCCCGCCCACCGTTGCACCGCGGCTGACTTCGCTGTCCCACGGCGGCGGCTGCGGCTGCAAGATCGCGCCCGGCGTGCTGTCGGGGCTGCTCGCCGGCACGCGCGGCATGGCCGTGCCGCCGCAGCTGCTGGTGGGCATCGAGACCGCCGACGACGCCGCCGTGTGGCAGCTCAACGACGAGCAGGCGCTGGTCGCGACGACGGACTTCTTCATGCCGATCGTCGACGACCCCTACGACTTCGGCCGCATCGCGGCGACGAACGCGATCAGCGACGTCTATGCGATGGGCGGCACGCCGATCATGGCGCTGGCGATCGTCGGCATGCCGGTCAACGTGCTGCCGGCCGAGACGATCGCGCGCATCCTGGCGGGCGGCCAGAGCGTGTGCGCCGAGGCCGGCATCCCGGTCGCGGGCGGGCACACGATCGATTCCGTCGAGCCGATCTACGGCCTCGTCGCGCTCGGCCTGGTGCACCCGAAACGCGTGCGGCGCAATGCCGATGCGCAGGCCGGCGACGTGCTCGTGCTCGGCAAGCCGATCGGCGTCGGCGTGATGTCGGCCGCGCTGAAGAAGGACGCGCTGCCGCCCGACGGCTACGCGCGAATGATCGCGACGACAACGAAGCTCAACACGGCCGGCCCCGCGCTTGCCGCGCTGCCCGGCGTGCATGCGATCACCGACGTGACGGGGTTCGGCCTGGCCGGCCACGCGCTCGAGATCGCGCGCGGCGCGGGCGTCGGCGTGCGCATCGACTGGGCGCGCGTGCCGCTGCTCGCCGGCGTGCGCGAGCTTGCCGAACGCGGCATGACGACCGGCGCGTCGGCGCGCAACTGGGCCGGCTACGGCGCCGACGTGACGTTGCCGACCGCGTTCGGCGACGTCGACCGCGCGCTGCTCACCGACCCGCAGACCAGCGGCGGCCTGCTGGTATCTTGCGCAGCCGATGCCGTCGATGCCGTACACGCCGTGTTCGGCCGTCACGGCTTCGACGCGGCGGCCGTCATCGGCGCGACGACACGCGACGGCGCCGGCCGGCTCGCCGTTGCCTGACGACAATCAAGCACGACAGCCGCCCTTTGCCAATGAACCAGGAGCCTGCATGAAGAACGGATCCCGCGTCGGCGCCATCGTCCTGATCGTGCTCGGCAGCGTCTTCCTGTTGTCGAACTTCGGCCTCGTTCCGCGCATCGGGCCGCTGATGGCCCAGTGGTGGCCGCTGATCCTCGTCGCCGTCGGCGTGGGGCTGCTGCTGCGGCGCTGAGGACCCGCGTCCGCGCGCCGCCTTACACTGAGCCGCAGCGCATCGATCAGCACAGGAGTCCGCGATGATCGACCCCACCGGCGCCAGCGCCCGCAACTTCGCCGACTGCCACGGCGCCTTCGTGCCCCACGCCGACAGGCACAACGTCGAGGCCGTGTGCCATGCAGCGGCCTGAGGCGCGCCTGCGCATCGAGCTGGCGACGCGCGACGACGTGCCCGCCATCGCCACGCTGTCGCGCGACGCGATCGAAGCCGGTCTCGAATGGAGCTGGACGCCGCCGCGCGTCGGGCGCGCTGTGCGCGACCGCAACACCAACGTGATCGTCGCGCGCGACGGCCCGCGCCTGCTCGGCTTCGCGATCATGCGCTACGACGAAGTACACGCGCACCTGCTGCTGCTCGCCGTCGCTGCCACGGTGCGCCGGCGCGGCATCGGCACGGCATTGCTGCAGTGGCTCGAAGCGACGGCGCGCGTCGCCGGCATCGCCACGATCGAGCTGGAAGCGCGCGCCGACAACGACGCCGCAGCCGCGTTCTACCGCCGCAACGGCTGGCGCCGCACCGGCATCGTCCACGGCTACTACCGCGGCATGATCGACGCGGTGCGGCTGGCCCGGACGCTGCGCTGACCGCGCGCGGCGCGACGCCCGCCGCCGCTACGCCCGCTCGATGCGCGCGTACGCGCTGTGCGCGTGGATCGACTCGAAGTTCTCGACGTCCACCGCGTAGCGGCCGACGCGCGCGTCGGCATTGAGCAGCAGCGCCACGTCGCGCACCACGTCTTCGGCGAACTTGGGGTTCTCGTAGGCGCGCTCGGTGATCCACTTCTCGTCGCCGCGCTTGAGCAGCGGCCAGACCTCGCTCGACGCGGCGTCCTCGGCGAAGCGCACCAGCTCGGTCCAGTCGATCGTCTGCAGCAGCTCGGCGCGCACCGTGACGTGCGAGCGCTGGTTGTGCGCGCCGAAGTCGGAGATCTCCTTCGAACACGGGCACAGGCTCTTGACGGGCACCGTCACCTCGGCCCACACGGTCTCGCGGCCGTCGCGCGCCTCGGCGATCCAGCGGCCCTGGTACTCGAGCAGGCTCTCGACGCCCGACACCGGCGCGCGCTTGCGCAGGAAGAACGGGAAGCGCGCCTCGATGCGCCCCTCGGACGCGTCGAGCCGCGCCAGCATCGCGCGAAGCTGGCGGCGCAGGCCGTCGGCGTCGAGCGGCTGGTCGAGCGCGTCGAGCCAGGCGACGAAGCGCGACATGTGCGTGCCCTTCTGCTCGGCCGGCAGCGCGACGTCGAGATCCCAGTACGCGACGGTGGCAAGCGCGGCCCCGCCGATCGCCAGCGTGAGCGGATACCGCACGTCCTTCACGCCGACGCGCTGGATCGCGAGACGGCGCTCGTCGCGCGCGCTCTGCGTGTCGGGAATGTGCAGCGCGTCTTTGAGGTTGGTCATGCGGTCGGACACGGAAGGCTCGCCAAACTAGGGTCTGTGTAGTGTGAACAGGCCCTAGCGCAGGCCGGACGGGTGCGGGATCGCAAGCATGACACCAAACGCCGCCGGTCGCCGGAATGCGGGTTCTTCAGCTGGCGATGGCCGGCCGCACCAGCGCAGGCCGCCCGCCGAAACGCTTCAGCACGGCCTGCTCGATGCCTGCAGCGTCGAGCCCCACCATCGCCTGCAGCTTGGCCGGGTCGCCATGCTCGATGAACTCGTCGGGCAGGCCGAGCTGCAGCACCGGCATGTCGAGGCCGGCCTGCTGCAGCGCCTCGAGCACGGCGCTGCCGGCGCCGCCCTGCACGCAGCCCTCTTCCACCGTGACCAGCGCCTCGTGGCTGCGCGCCAGCTCGGCCACCAGCGCGGCGTCCAGCGGCTTGGCAAAGCGCATGTTGGCGACCGTCGCGTCGAGCTTGTCGGCCGCCGCAAGCGCGCTGTACAGCACCGGCCCGAAGGCGAGGATCGCGATGCGCTGGCCCCTGCGACGCACTTCGCCGCGGCCCCAGGGCAGCGCATCGAGCTTGCGCTCGACGGCCGCGCCGACGCCGGCGCCGCGCGGGTAGCGCACGGCGCTCGGGTGCTCGTGACGGAACGCCGTCGTCAGCGCCATGCGGCACTCGTTCTCGTCGGCCGGCACCAGCACGCTCATGTTCGGAATGCAGCGCAGGTAGGCGATGTCGTAGGCGCCGGCGTGCGTCGCGCCGTCGGCGCCGACGATGCCGGCGCGGTCGAGTGCGAACACGACGGGCAGGTTCTGGATCGCCACGTCGTGCACCAGCTGGTCGTAGCCGCGCTGCAGGAAGGTCGAGTAGATCGCGACCACCGGCTTCATGCCGTCGCAGGCCAGCCCGGCGGCGAACGTCACGGCGTGCTGCTCGGCGATGCCGACGTCGAAGTAGCGCTTCGGAAAACGCTGCTCGAACTCGACCATGCCCGAGCCCTCGCGCATCGCCGGCGTGATGCCGACGAGCCGCGCGTCGTGCTCGGCCATATCGCACAGCCAGTCGCCGAACACCTGCGTGAACGTCGTCTTGGGCGGCACGGCTGGCTTCTTGAGGCCCTGCGCCGGGTCGAACTTGCCCGGGCCGTGGTACGCGATGGGGTCGGCCTCGGCGAGCTTGTAGCCGTAGCCCTTCTTCGAGACGACGTGCAGGAACTGCGGGCCGCGGTGCTGCTGCATCTGCGCGCGCAGGTTCTCCAGCGTCGGGATCAGCGCGTCGAGGTCGTGGCCGTCGATCGGGCCGACGTAGTTGAAGCCGAACTCCTCGAAGATCGTGCCCGGCACGACCATGCCCTTGGCGTGCTCCTCCAGGCGCCGCGCCAGCTCGAGCAGCGGCGGCGCGTTCTTGAGCACCGCCTTCGCGCCCTCGCGCGCCGCAGCGTAGAACTTGCCGCTCATCAGCCGCGCCAGGTGCTTGTTGAGCGCGCCGACCGGCGGCGAAATCGACATGTCGTTGTCGTTGAGCACGACGAGCATGTCGGTGTGCGACACGCCGGCGTTGTTCAGCGCCTCGAACGCCATGCCGGCGCTCATCGCGCCGTCGCCGATCACTGCCACGCAATTGCGCTGCTCGCCCTTGAGCTTGGCGGCGGTCGCCATGCCGAGCGCAGCGGCGATCGAGGTCGACGAATGCGCCGTGCCGAAGGTGTCGTACTCGCTCTCGTCGCGGCGCGGGAAGCCGCTGACGCCGCCCAACTGGCGCAGCGTGTGCATGCGCTCGCGCCGGCCGGTCAGGATCTTGTGCGGATAGGTCTGGTGGCCGACGTCCCACACCAGCCGGTCGTGCGGCGTTTCGAAGACATAGTGCAGCGCGATCGTCAACTCGACGGTGCCGAGGTTGCTCGACAGATGGCCGCCGGTCTGCGAGACGCTCTGCAGCACGAAGTCGCGCAACTCGGCGGCGAGCTGCGGCAGCTGGCCGCGCGCCAGCCGGCGCAGGTCGGCCGGGTTGTCGATCGTCTTCAGCAACGTGTGTTCCATCAGTGAGCCGGGGGTGTCGTTCACGAGTCGCGCTCAACCACCTTGTCGGCCAGCAGGCTGAGCCAGGCCGTGTCGGCCAGCCCGCTGGCCGCCAGCGCCGCCTGCGCCTGGTCGCGCAGGTGTTCGGCGTGCAGCCGCGCGGCGCCCAGGCCGAGCACCGACACATAGGTCGGCTTGTTGTCGTTGGAATCCTTGCCGGCCGTCTTGCCCAGCGTCTCCGACGCCTGGGTCACGTCGAGGATGTCGTCGACGACCTGGAACGCCAAACCGATCGCCGCGCCGAACTCCGACAGGCGCCGCCAGGCGTCGTCGCCGACGTCGCCGCAACATGCACCCATCAGAACGCTGGCCTGAAGCAGCGCACCCGTCTTGCGGCGGTGCATGTCGCGCAGCGTGTACTCATCCAGGCGCATGCCGATGCTCGCCAGGTCGATCGCCTGCCCGCCGGCCATGCCGGCGTGGCCGGCCGAACGCGCAAGCAGCGCGCACAGCCGGGCCTGCAACGCCTGCGGCACGCCGTCGGTGCCGGGAAACGCAGCACTGTCGGCCGCACTGGGCGTCAGCACCTCGAACGCCAGCGCCTGCATCGCGTCGCCGGCGAGCATCGCCTGAGCCTCGCCGAACTTGACGTGCACCGTCGGCTTGCCCCGGCGCAGCACGTCGTTGTCCATGCACGGCATGTCATCGTGGATCAGCGAGTAGGCATGGATCAGCTCGACGGCCACCGCGGCGCGCAGCGCAGCCTCGTGCAGGCCGCCGACGGCCTGCGACGCCGCCAGCACCAGCAGTGGACGCAGCCGCTTGCCGCCGTCGAGCACGCCGTAGCGCATCGCCTCGCCGAGGCCGGCCGGCGTGTCGGTCGGCACCCAGCGATCGAGCGCACGTTCGACGCCGTCGAGCTCGGCGCGCATCCAGCCGTCGAAATCGGCTCGCTTCATTCGTCTTTCCAGGGCTTGAGCTGCCCGTCCTCGAGCACCTTCACCTGCTGCTCCACGGCGTCGAGCCGGGCGCGGCAATACGCCAGCAACTCGGCGCCGCGCCGGTAGCTGTCGAGCAGGCGGTCGAGCGGCATCTGGCCGCCTTCCATCGCCGCGACGAGCCGCTCGAGTTCGGCCAACGCCTGTTCGTAGGTCGCCGGTTCGGCCGATGCCGCGGCAGGTTGCTCGGTGTTCGCCATCATGGTGCAAGACGGCGATTGTAGTCAGGCGGGACTCGCTGCCGCCGCGCCGGTCGGACCCTGCCGCCGGCAAGGTGGGCGTGCCGGCGCTGCCCGTTACCGCTGGGTACAATCCCGGGCCCGCCGCCGGCCCTGCCGCGCGGCGGCTTTTCGCAGTACCACCCGCGCCGTGCGGGTGGCGGGTTGACATCGGTTTTTGGAGATCCTGGGGATCATGTCCGACCTGAGCATCGGTCTCGGAGCGCTGGAGCGCTCCCGCTCGCAACTCTCCGTCTCGGCTTACTTCGACGAGGGCCTGTTCCGCCGCGAACAGGAACTCATCTTCGACTCCGCCCCGCGCTATCTGGGGCACGAACTCGCCGTGCCGTCGATCGGCGACCATCACGCGCTGCCGCAGGAAGGCGAAGGCCGCGCGCTGATCCGCACGCCGCGCGGCGTCGAGCTGGTCTCCAACGTGTGCCGCCACCGCCAGGCCGTGATGCTGCGCGGGCGCGGCAACACGGGCAACCACATCGTGTGCCCGCTGCACCGCTGGACCTACGATCTCGGAGGGCAGCTCATCGGCGCGCCGCATTTCCCCGAAGACCCCTGCCTGCACCTCAACAACTACCGGCTGCAGTCGTGGAACGGCCTGCTGTTCGAGCAGCGCGAAGGCGGCCGCGACGTGGCGGCCGACCTCGCCGGCCTGGGCCCGTGCCCCGAGCTCGACTTCGCCGGCTACCAGTTCGACCGCGCCGTGCTGCATGAGTGCGACTACAACTGGAAGACATTCATCGAGGTCTATCTCGAGGACTACCACGTCGGACCGTTCCACCCGGGGCTGGGCAACTTCGTCACCTGCGAGGATCTGCGCTGGGAGCTGGGGCGCGAGTATTCGGTGCAGACCGTCGGCATCGCCAATGCGCTCGGCCGCGCCGGCTCCGACGTCTATCGACGCTGGCACGAAGCGGTGCTGAACTTCCGCGGCGGCGAGCCCCCGGCCCGCGGCGCGGTCTGGCTGACCTACTACCCGACCGTGATGGTCGAGTGGTACCCGCACGTCCTCGTCGTCTCGACGCTGTTCCCGCAGGGGCCGCGCAAGACGCTCAACGTCGTCGAGTTCTTCTATCCCGAGGAGATCGTCGCCTTCGAGCGCGAGTTCGTCGAAGCGCAGCAGGCCGCCTACATGGAGACCTGCATCGAGGACGACGAGATCGGCGTGCGCATGGACGCCGGCCGCAAGGCGCTGCTCGATCGCGGCGACGACGAGTACGGCCCGTACCAGAGCCCGATGGAAGACGGCATGCAGCAGTTCCACGAGTGGTACGCGCGGGCGATGCAGCCGCGGCCGTAGATGACGCGCCTCCCGGCGCCGCTCTTGATGGTCGGCGCGTCGTTCCTGTTTGCGACGATGGGGCTGTGCGTCAAGCTCGCCTCGGCGCACTACACGGCCGGCGAGATCACGTTCTACCGCGGCCTGATCGGCGCCGGCGCGATCGCGGCACTGGCGCGCGCCCAGGGCGGCACGCTGCGCACCGCGCTGCCGGCGATGCACTTCTGGCGCAGCCTGACCGGCGTCGTCGCGCTGATCTGCTGGTTCTATGCGATCGGCGCGCTGCCGCTGGCGACGGCGGTCACACTGAACTACATGTCGTCGGTCTGGATGGCGCTGTTCCTGATCGGCGGCGCAGTGCTGGTCGGCGCAAGCCGCGTCGACGCCCGGCTCGTCGCGACGGTGCTGCTGGGCTTCGCCGGCGTCGCGCTGGTGCTGCGCCCGACGATGGCGCAGGACCAGTTCTGGCCCGGCCTCGTCGGCCTGTTGTCGGGCATGCTGTCGGCGCTGGCCTACCTGCAGGTGACGGCGCTCGGCCGCGCCGGCGAGCCCGAGTACCGCATCGTCTTCTACTTCTCGCTCGGCGGCATGGTGGCCGGCGCGGCGACGGTGCTGTGGACCGGCCTGTCGCCGCACGCCAGCGCGGCCGGCGTGGCGCTGCTGGTCGCCGTCGGCGTCACGGCGACGACGGCGCAGCTGATGCTGACGCGCGCCTACGCGACCGGCCGCCCGCTCGTCAACGCCAGCCTGCAGTACCTCGGCATCGCCTGGGCCTTCCTCTACGGCGTGACGATCTTCGGCGACCCGGTGACGCTGATGGCGCTGGCCGGCATGCTGCTGATCGTCGGCGCCGGCCTCGCGGCGACGCTGCTGCGCAACCGCGCCGCGCCCGCCGAGGCGACGCATTCGGTGCTCGAACCCTGAAAGGACGCGCTCGATGGTCTGGACAACGCTGATCGACGCCGCGACGTTGCAGTCGCTGCTCGCGGCCGGCGCGCCGCCGCCGCTCGTGATCGACACCGGCTTCGACCTCGCCGACACCGGCGCCGGCGAGCGCGACTACCACGCCGGCCACCTGCCGGGCGCGCACTACTGGCACCTCGACCGCGATCTTTCGGGCGCGAAGACGGGCCGCAACGGCCGGCATCCGCTGCCCGATCGCGAGGCGTTCGCCCGGCGTGCCGGCGCGCTCGGCATCGACCCGGCAACGCAGGTCGTCGTCTACGACGCGCAGGGCGGCGTCAACGCGAGCCGCGCGTGGTGGCTGCTGCGCTGGATCGGCCACGCCGCCGTCGCCGTGCTCGACGGCGGACGCAGCGCTTGGCTGGCGGCAGGCGGCACGCTGACGCAGAAGACGCTGCCAGCACCCGCCGCGCCGGAGCCCTGCCCGGCGCGCGACAGCCTCGCGCCGGCGATCGACGCCGACACGCTCGCGGCGCGACTCGGCGCCGCGACGCTGATCGATGCGCGCGCGCCTGAACGCTTTCGCGGCGAGGTCGAACCGCTCGACACGAAGGCCGGCCACATCCCCGGTGCGCTGAACCGGCCGTTCAAGGACAACCTCGACGCCAGCGCGAGCTTCAAGAGCGGGGCGCAACTGCGCGCCGAGTTCGCCGCGCTGCTCGGCACGGCGCGGCCGGCCGACGTGGTGCACACCTGCGGCTCGGGCGTCACCGCCTGCCACAACCTGCTCGCGATGGAGTTCGCCGGCCTCGCCGGCTCGGCGCTCTACCCCGGCTCGTGGAGCGAATGGTCGTCCGACCCGGCGCGGCCCGTCGCGATCGGTTGACGCGCCGGCCCCCTCGCTGTCTTGCAAGCGGCGTTGGACATCCGCAGTAACCATCCCCCGGCTGTGCCGGGGGATGGTTACTGCTATAGAGTGGGCGACGCCTGTTCCGGACCTTCGCAGCAAGCAAGGCCTAAATGCGTGGAAAGCGGTTTGCGACGTTCTCAAGATCGAGACGGCCGGTGACTCGGCGAGACGAAGACTCAAGAACTGGGTTCGAGTCAATCGCCCGACCTGGCCACCTGTTGCCGACATCAGGTGATCATGCGCCCCGGACCTTTCTTTGCTGTCGAGATGTGCAAGGGCTCCGCTTGCTTTCTCGCGCGGGTTTGCTCAAACACTTGCGAAAGTCTGCGCAGTAAGATTCGATCAGCTGAGGAGCCCTGCCATGCCAGACACCGTAGCCGAGCTTGCTCAACGCGGTCGCGCCCTGACCGCACAGGATCATGAACGCCTCGTGGATCTGTTGCTCGACTCCCTCGAAGATGCGCCGGATGCACAGATCGAGGAGGCGTGGAGAGTCGAAATCCGACGGCGAGTCGCAGCGTACGAGCGCGGCGACACCGTCCTGTTCGACGCCGACGAAGTCATGGCAGAAGCCAAGCGGCTCGCGCCGTGAAGTAGCTGCGACTGGATACAGCGGCCAGAGCCGAGTTTCTCCACGAAACCAAGTACTACGAGGCGACGCGCCCGGGCACCGGCAGAAGGTTTCGTACCGCTGTCGCCGAGATATTCGCACGCATCGAGCAGAACCCGATGACAGGCAAGTCCGACGAGGCAGGTTGCCGTCGGGTGCGAGTCAAGGGCTTTGCCTTCGCGACCGTCTTTCGCGACGAGGTCACAGAGATCGTGGTCTATGCCGTCCGCCCCGACGCGCGAGAACCGGGCTACTGGTCGGCTCGCGCACGGTGAGGCCGACCCTTCGAACGAACCCTCCCCCGCAAGACAATCCCGCTTGACCGGACACGGCGCGCGGGCTACCGTGGCCGCGAGCAACGAACCCGAGGAGACCCCCATGTACCAGCGCATCCTGGTTCCGACCGATGGATCCGACATCACCAAGAAGGCCGTCGACACCGCCGTCGGCCTGGCGCGCCTGATGGGCGCGAAGCTCTACACGCTCAGCGTCAAGGAGCCGTTCCCGTACAGCGCCATCTCCGAGATGCAGCCGACGCCGCCGCAGGAGTTCTACGACGCCCAGGACCGCATCGCGACGGCGCGCGTCGAGTCCGTGCGCCAGGCCTGCAGCGCCGCCGGCCTGGTCTGCGAGGCGAGCGCCATCGAGGCGCTGCACCCCTGGGAGGCGATCATCGAGCACGCGCAGACGAACGGCTGCGACCTGATCGTGATGGCCTCGCACGGCCGGCGCGGCATGTCGGCGCTGCTGCTGGGCAGCGAAACGCAGCGCGTGCTGATCCACAGCAAGGTGCCCGTCCTCATTGTTCGTTGACGGATCGCCGCAGAGCGCCTTCGCTGCTCTCACGCGGTAGCTCGACCGAGCGGCTGCCGCGGATCCGGCTCTGCCGGGCCGCTGGCAGCGCCCCCTTGAGGGGGAGCGCCGAAGGCGCTCCGGGGGTGGGCCCTAGTGACCGTGCAAGACCTCGACCGCGATCAGCACGGCGGCCAGCCCCGCCGCCAGCCAGCCGAGCTGCGCCAGCGTCTCGCGCCATGACAGGCGGCGCTGCAGCTGCGGGATCAGGTCGGCCACCGCGACATAGATGAAGCTGCTCGCCGCGACGACGAGCAGGTACGGGAACAGCGCCTCCCACGGCCCGATGACATAGTAGCCGAGCACGCCGCCGACGACGGCGGCCAGCCCCGACAGCGCGTTGTAGGCGAGCGCGCGGCCTCGCCTGAGCCCGGCATTGACGAGCACGATGTAGTCGCCGACCTCCTGCGGGATCTCGTGCGCGACGATCGCCAGCGCCGTCGCGAAGCCCAGGCGCACGTCGGCGAGGAAGGCGGCGGCGATGATCACGCCGTCGCAGAAGTTGTGGATACTGTCGCCGACCAGCACGCTCCAGCCGCCGCGGCCCGCCTGCTCGGCGTCGAACTCGTGATGGTGATGGTGGCCGTCGCCTTCGTGGTGGTGGCCGTGGCGGTACAGCTCGGCCTTCTCGAGCAGGAAAAAGAACAGCAGACCGCCGAGCAGCGTCGCGAACAACGCCTGCGGGCTCGCCTGGCTCTCGAACGCCTCGGGCAGAACGTTGAGCAGGGCGGTCGCGAGCAGCACGCCGGCCGACAGGCTGACGAGGTGGCGCACGACGCGCGACAGCACGCCCACGGTGAGGCTGGCCGCGATCGCCACCGACAGCAGTCCGCCGGCCAGCGTCACGGCCACGATGTAGAGCAAGGTCATCGGGTCGCTTTCCACGCGAGAACCGCAGCCGGGCGGCGCGGTCGCGGGGCACATCTTACGGGCCGCGCGCGGCGCGAACGGCACGGCGCCTGCCCGCACAATGCCCGCATGCCGCCGCCCGCCGCCCCTGCCTCCGCGCGCCCGTGGACCGAACCGCTGGCCGCCGTCGACCTCGGCTCGAACAGCTTTCGCCTCGAGATCGGACAGGTGGACCAGGGCCTGTACCGCCGCGTCGACTACCTGAAGGAAACGGTGCGCCTGGGCGCCGGACTCGACGCCGACGGCATGCTCGGCGAGGACTCGATGCAGCGCGGCCTCGCCTGCCTGGCGCGTTTCGCGCAGCGGCTGCGCGGCTTCGCGCCGCAGCGCGTGCGCGCCGTCGCGACGCAGACGCTGCGCGAAGCGCGCAACCGCGACGCCTTTCTCGCACGCGCGCGCGGCGCGCTCGGCCTGCCGATCGAGGTGATCGCCGGCCGCGAGGAGGCGCGCCTGATCTACGCCGGCGTGGCGCGGCTGCAGCCCTCGGAGCGACAGCGTCTGGTCATCGACATCGGCGGGCGCTCGACGGAGATGATCCTCGGCCGCGGCCGCACCGCGACGCGCGCCGAATCGTTCCAGGTCGGCTGCGTCAGCCTGTCGATGCGCTACTTCGGCGACGGCCGCTTCAGCGAGGCCGCGTTCCGCGCCGCGCAGGTCGCCGCCGGCGCCGAGCTGGAAGAAGCCCTCGAGCCGTTTGCGCCGATGCACTGGCAGGAGGCGCTCGGTTCGTCGGGCACGGCAGGATCGGTGTCGCAGTTGCTGGCGGCCAACGGCATCAGCGACGGCGTCATCACCGCGGACGGCCTGCGTTGGTGCATCGAGCAGTGCCTGCGCGCCGGCCGCGTCGACCGGCTTGCCCTCTCCGGGCTCAAGGACGACCGCCGCGCCGTGCTCGGCGGCGGCCTCGCTGTGCTCTACACGTTGGTGTCCAACTTCGGCATCCAGGCACTGCAGCCGGCGCGCGGCGCGCTGCGCCATGGCGTCATCTTCGAGCTGCAGGAGCGCGTCGCGGCGCGGCACGGCGCCGTCGAAGGGCGCGACCTGCGCGACGACTCGGCGCTCGCGCTGCAGCAGCGCTTCGACGTCGACGCGGCGCAGGCGGCGCGCGTGCAGGCGCTGGCGCTGCGGCTGCACTCCGCGTTGCGCCCGACCGCGCCCGACGACGACGAGGCGAGCGAGACGGTGCGCGAGCTCGGCTGGGCCGCCGCGCTGCACGAGATCGGCATGATGGTTTCACACCACGACCATCACCGCCACAGCGCCTACCTGCTGGGCCATGTCGATGCGCCGGGCTTCTCGCAGTCACAGCAGCGGCGCCTCGCGGCGCTCGTGCTCGGCCAGCGCGGCGGGCTGCGCAAGGTCGAGGCGCAACTCGCGAGCGACGGCTTCGCCTGGCAGCTGCTGGCACTGCGTCTGGCCGTGCTGCTGTGCCACGCGCGCCAGGCGCCCGATGCCGACGCCGTCGCGATCCGGCGCAGCGGCCGCAGCACGGCGCTGGCTTACGACGCCGCCTGGGCTGCCGCGCATCCGCGCACCGTCTACCTGCTCGCCGAGGAACAGGCGGCGTGGCGGCGCATCGAGGGCGGGCCGCAACTGGTGCTGCCGGGGTAGCTAGCCTACCCTCACCCCGGCCCTCTCCCGCGAGCGGGAGAGGGAGCAAGCCGCGACTACAGGCAGTCCGGCGCGATCACGGCCTGCAGCGCGACCTGCACCTCGCCGTCGCGCTCGCGGCGGCGCAGCCACCACACGGCGCCCTTCTTGATCGGCCACGATGCCTCCTGCCCCGCCAGCAGCAGCGCGGCGACGGCGCCGAGCGTCGGCTGGTGGCCGACGACGAGCACCGGCTCGCCGGCACCCGGCCAGCGCGCCGCCTTCAGCACAGCATCGGCTCCGGCATCGGGCGCGATCGCGGCGACCGTCTTGAACGTGCGGCCGAGGGCGCGCGCCGTCTGCTGGCAGCGCAGCGCCGGGCTCGCCAGCACGCGCGTCGAATCGGCGAGGCGCAGGTTCAGCCACTGCGCCATGCGCTCGGCCTGGCGCTCGCCCTTGGGCGTCAGCGCACGCGCGAGGTCGTCGCTCTCGCCGTCGCGCAGCGGCTGCGCCTCGGCGTGGCGCCACAGGATCAGGTCCATCGCCGCTGCCTCCTCACTCGTGATAGCGGTGCATCAGCGCCTGCTGGGCACTGACTGATGACGACCCCTCGTTCGACGGGTGTGTCGACCGATCCCCCGGGGGGATGCGGGCCGGCTTGGGAGCGGCCCGGCGCGCGGCCCGCGGCGCACCACTCGTCGCACCGTCACAGGCCCGCCACACCGGCCGATAGCTGCCGTCGGGCTGCTGCAACCAGGCGTCGCGCGTGTCGTGCAGGTAGGGCACGAGGCATTCGTCGATGACGCGCTGGCGCAGCCTCGGGTCGACGACGGGCCACGCCACCTCGACGCGGCGAAACATGTTGCGCCCCATCCAGTCGGCACTCGACAGGAACAGCGCCTCGTCGGCGTCGCCCTCGCCCCAGCGGAAATAGAGCACGCGCGAATGCTCGAGGAAGCGCCCGACGACGGAGCGCACGCGGATGCGCTGCGTCAGCCCCGGCACGCCGGGCGGCAGGATGCAGGCGCCGCGCACGACGAGGTCGATGTCGGCACCCGCCTGCGCGGCGGCGGCCAGGGCCTCGATCAGCGGCACGTCGGTCAGCGCATTGATCTTGGCGACGATGCGCGCCGGTCGCCCCTCGCGCGCTGCCGCTTCGACGAGGCCGACGTGGCGCAGCATCTGGCGGTGCAGCCGGAACGGCGCCGTCAGCAGGTGGCGCGGCGGCTTCACGCGCGTCAGGCTGGCGAGCTGCTGGAACACGCTCGCGGCATCGGCCGTCAGGTCGGGGTCGGCGGTGAGGTAGCCGACGTCGGTGTAGAGCGCCGCCGTCTTCGGGTTGTAGTTGCCGGTCGACAGGTGGGCATAGCGGCGCAGCGCGCCGCCCTCGCGCCGCGTCACGACGAGCAGCTTGGCGTGCGTCTTCAGGCCGACGATGCCGTAGACGACCTGCGCGCCGACGGCCTCCAGCCGCTCGGCCCAGTTGATGTTGGCCTCTTCGTCGAAGCGCGCCTTCAACTCGACGACGCAGGTCACTTCCTTGCCGCGGCGCGCCGCCTCGATCAGCAGGTCCATCAGCGGCGAATCGCTGCCGGTGCGGTAGATCGTCTGCTGGATCGCCAGCACGTCGGGGTCGAGCACGGCTTCGCGCAGGAACTGCACCACGGGCTCGAACGACTCGAACGGATGGTGCAGCAGCACGTCGCCTTCGGCGAGCCGCGCGAAGATCGACTGGCCGCGCGGCAGCCGGTCCTGCGGCCACACCGGCTCGTAGGGAGCGAAGCGCAGCGCCGGCGCCTCGGCCTGGTCGATCAGCTGGTTCAGCCGCACGAGGTTCACGGGGCCGTCGACGCGGTACAGCGCCACCTCGGGCAGTGCGAACTGCTCGAGCAGGAACTGCGACAGCTCGGTCGGACAGGTGGCGACGACCTCGAGCCGCACCGCCTGGCCGTAGTGCCGCGTCGTCAGGCCGACACGCAGCGCCTGGCGCAGGTTGGTCACGTCCTCCTCGTCGATCGCAAGGTCGGAGTCGCGCGTCACGCGGAACTGCGAGAACGCCTCGACCTCGCGCCCGGGGAACAGCTCGTGCAGGTGGGCGCGGATCACGCTCGACAGCAGCACGAAGGCCTGCCGGCCGCCCGAGATCGCGTCGGGCAGGCGGATCACGCGCGGCAGCACGCGCGGCACCTTGACGATGGCGATCGCGTTGTCGCGGCCGAAGGCGTCGCGCCCGCCGAGCTTGACGATGAAGTTGAGCGACTTGTTGGCCACCTGCGGGAACGGGTGCGCCGGATCGAGCCCGACGGGCACCAGCAGCGGCCGCACCTGCGTGCGGAAGAACTCGTCGACGTGGCGGCGCTGCGCGGCGTCGCGCTGCGCGTGGTTGACGACCACGACGCCCTCGCGCTGCAGCGCCGGCATCACCGCGCCGTTGAACAGCGCGTACTGCTCGTCGATCAGCGCATGCGCCGAGGCCACCACGGCGCGCAAGTCGGCGCGCGAGACGCCGCCGCGCGGCGAGCGCGTCGCCTCGACGTAGTCGGCGAAGCGCACCTCGAAGAACTCGTCGAGATTCGACGACACGATGCACACGTAGCGCAGCCGCTCGAGCAGCGGCACGTCGTCGCGGCGCGCCTGCGCCAGCACGCGGCGGTTGAAGTCGAGGATCGCCAGCTCGCGGTTGAGCAGCGCCAGGCGCGGCACGACTGCGGTGGCCGGCTCCTGCGCGCCGGTCGGCAGCGGGTCGAGCGTCTCGTCGTCCTGCTTCATGACACGAGTTTATGAAGGTTCTGCGACACGGGCGTGACAACCCGCCGTGCTGGCGATCGCCGAGCGCGGCGCCTACATTGGAAGCATCCGATCGGCTCGCACGAGGAGGACGGTATGACCGCTTTCAACGTCGTGCGGTTCCGGGTCAAGCCCGGCCGCGAACAGGAGTTCATCGACAAGCACCGCGATGCGCGGACCGCTTTCGCCGGCTTCCGGCGCGGCTCGCTCGTCAAGACGGGCGATCGCACCTACTGCATCGTCGGCGAGTGGGACAGCATGGCGCAGCTCGCCGCTGCGCGCCCGTCGATGATCGCGCTGCTCGATTCGTTCCGCGACACGCTCGAAGACCAGGGCGGCGGCCTCGGCGTCACCGATCCGGTGTCGGGAGAGAGCATCCTCGAACTGCACTGAAGGGTCGCCGGCCGCGCGCCGGCACCAGGTGTGCGAGGAACTGCTCGCACACCGGCTCCCAGTCGAACTGGAGCGCGCGCTCGCGCGCGCGTTCGCGCGGCACGTCGAGCGCTGCGAGCGCCGCGGCGCGCAGGTCGACGTCGAGCACGCCGCCGCCCGACCTGCCGACGACGTCGAGCGGGCCCGCGACGGGATAGGCTGCGACCGGTGTGCCGCAGGCCATCGCCTCCAGCATCACCAACCCGAAGGTTTCGCTGCAGCTGGGCAGCACGAAGACGTCGGCCGCGCTGTAGACCTGCACCAGCTCGGCGCGCGGCACGACACCGCGCCAGTGCACCCGCGGATGGCGGCGCTGCAGCGCGCCGAGCAGCGGCCCGACACCGTAGACGACTTTCGAGCCCGGCAGGTCGAGCGCGAGGAAGGCTTCGAGGTTCTTCTCGTACGACACGCGCCCGACGTAGAGGAAGACCGGTCGCGGCAGGCCGAGGTCGGCACCGGGCACTTCGCGAAACAGCCGCAGGTCGACGCCGTGCGACCAGCGCCGCAGGTTGGCGAAGTGATGCCGCGCCAGGATGTCGTGCGTGCCGGCGCTCGGCACCAGCACGCCGGCCGACGGCGCGTGGAAGCGCCGGAACCAGGCGTAGCCCCAGCGCTCGGGCAGGTGCAATGCGCGCGCCAGCAGTTCGGGAAATCGCGTGTGGAAAGCGGTCGTGAACGCCAGCTCGCGGCGCCGGCAGTGCGCACGGGCCGCGCTGCCGAGCGGCCCCTCGGTGGCAATGTGGATCGCGTCCCAGGTGCCGGCATCGATCGCCTCGCGGACGCGTTGCGCCGGTCGCCATGCGAGCTCGATCTCGCGGTAGCCCGGGCACGGGAAGCGGCGGAATGCCGACGGCTCGACCAGGTGCACTTCATGGCCGCGCGCACGCAGGCCGTCGACCAGCTCGACCAGCGTCGTCACGACGCCGTTGACCTGCGGGTGCCAGGCGTCGGTGACGAGCAACAGTCTCATGCCGCTTCGACCTCGACCTCGGCCTCGGCCTCGGCACGCGCCAGCGCCGGCTCGGCCCCGACAGCGTCAGGCATGGAGGCCGCACGCCGCCGCGTCGCCGGCACGCGCTCGCTCCAGTCGACGATCTCGAGCCGGCCGTCGGAGTGCTCGACGAGCGCGGTCAGGCTCTCGACCCAGTCGCCGTCGTTGGCGTAGAGGATGCCACCGACGTCGCGAAGCTCCGCGTGGTGGATGTGGCCGCAGACGACGCCGTGCACACCGCGCTTCCTCGCCTCGCGCGCCACCGCCGCCTCGAAGTCGCCGACATAGGCGACGGCGCGCTTGACCTTGAGCTTGAGATACTTCGACAGGCTCCAGTACCGCATGCCGAGCCGCGCGCGCAGCGAGTTGAGGTGCCGGTTCAGCCGCAGCGTGAACTCGTAGAGCGAATCGCCGACGTGGGCGAGCCACTTCGCGCACTGCACGACGCCGTCGAACAGGTCGCCGTGCGTGACCCACAGCCGCCGGCCGTCGGCCGTCGTGTGGATCCACTCCTCCTCGACATCGACGCCGCCGAAGTTGTGGCCGATGTAGCGGCGCGCGAACTCGTCGTGGTTGCCCGGGATCAGGATCACTCGCGTGCCCCTTCGCGCCTTGCGCAGCACCTTCTGCACGACATCGTTGTGCGCCTGCGGCCAGTGCCAGCTGCGGCGCAGCTGCCAGCCGTCGACGATGTCGCCGACGAGGAACAGCGTCTCGCACTCGACGTGCCGAAGGAAGTCGAGCAGCGCCGCGGCCTGACAGCCCGGCGTGCCCAGGTGCAGGTCGGAGATCCAGACGGTGCGGACCTTCAGGGCCGATGCGGGGCTCGCGAGCATGGGCCCCGATCGTGACGACCGTCGGTGACGGCTTGCCGACGGCGCGGTGACGCCGTCGTGACACGCAGGCTCAGTGCGCCTCGTCCCAGTTGCACCCCACCCCGACCTCGGCGAGCAGCGGCACCCTCAGTTCAGCGACGCCCGCCATCAGGCGCGGCACCTCGGCGCGCACCCGTTCGAGCTTGGCGTCGGGGTCGTCGGCGGCCCGGGTAGAGTGCTCGCCATGGAGGCCACGCGCGCGTACTCGAACAAACCCCTTGTCCAACCCGCGCTGGTGGTGATCCTCGCCGGCGTTGTCGCCGGCCTGCACGTGGGCAAGCTGCCGCCGGCGATCCCGGCGCTGCAGCAGGCGCTCGGCCTGTCGCTGTTGCAGGCAGCGTTCCTGCTGTCGATGGTGCAGGGCGCGGGCATGTGCGCCGGCGTCGCGTTCGGTGCGCTGGCCGATTCGCTCGGGCTGCGACGCAGCATGCTGGTGGGCCTGTCGGTGCTGGCGGCAGCCAGCGCACTCGGCGCCCTGTCGGACCACGTGGCGCTGCTGCTGGCGCTGCGTGCCGCCGAAGGTTTCGGCTTCCTCCTCACCGTGCTGCCGGCTCCTGGACTGGTGCGCCGCCTGGTACCGCCCGAGCGCATGAGCCTGATGCTCGGCGTGTGGGGCGCCTACATGCCGCTGGCGACCGCCAGCGCGCTGCTGGTCGGGCCGCTGTGGATCGGCGCACTCGGCTGGCGCAGCTGGTGGTGGCTGATGGCCGCAGTCAGCGCCGCGATGGTGGGATGGCTCGCGCACGCGGTACCCGCGGCGACGGTCGCAGATCCGGTGGCGACGGCGCCGTCGCTGCCGCGCTGGTCGTCGCGCCTGCGGCAGACGCTCGGCGCGCGCGGGCCCTGGCTCGCCGCCGCGAGCTTCGCCGTCTACTCGGGGCAGTGGCTGGCGGTCATCGGCTTCCTGCCTTCGATCTACACGCAGGCGGGCATCTCGGGGGCAGCCACCGGCGTGCTGACCGCGCTGGCCGCGGCAGTCAACATGATCGGCAACATCGGTTCGGGCCGCCTGCTGCAGCGTGGCGCCCGGCCCGTCACGCTGCTGGCGGCGGGATTCGTCACGATGGGCGTGGCCGCACTGCTCGCATTCGCCGGCGACGCGCACGGCGCAGGGCTGCCGGGATGGCTGCGCTACCTGGCGGTGCTCGCGTTCTCGTCGGTGGGCGGGCTGGTGCCGGCGACGCTGTACGCCGTCGGCGTGCGCACGGCGCCCAGCGAGCACACGCTGTCCACCACTTTCGGCTGGATGCAGCAATGGTCCGCCCTCGGCCAGTTCGCGGGGCCGCCGCTGGTGGCCTGGGTCGCCGGCGCGGCCGGCGGCTGGCATCTCACATGGGTCGTCACCGGCGCGGCCTCGCTGATCGGCCTGGCGCTGACCGCCGCCATCGCACGCTTGCGACTGCATTGAAACGCGCGCGCAGGCGCGAGTCCATCGCTCCGGCTTGCGCTCAGGTTCAGTGCGCCTCGTCCCAGTTGCGTCCGACACCCACCTCGGCCAGCAACGGCACCTTCAGCTCGGCGACGCCCGCCATCACGCGCGGCACTTCGGCGCGCGCCCAGCCGAGCTCGGCCTCGGGCACCTCGAAGACAAGTTCGTCGTGCACCTGCATCACCATGCGCGTCGCGCGCTGCTCGTCGTCGATCGCGCGCTGCACCGCGATCATCGCCAGCTTGATCAGGTCGGCCGCCGTGCCCTGCATCGGCGCGTTGATCGCCTGGCGCTCGGCGGCGGTGCGGCGCGGGCCGCTGCCGCCGCGGATCTCGGGCAGCCGGACGCGGCGCCCGAACAGCGTCTCGACGTAGCCTTTCTCGGCCGCCGATGCGCGCGTCTCGTCCATGTAGCGCTTGACGCCGGGATAGCGCGCGAAGTAGCGGTCGATGTAGTCGCGCGCCGCCTTCTGCTCGATGCCGAGGTTGCTCGCCAGCCCGAACGCGCCCATGCCGTAGATCAGGCCGAAGTTGATCACCTTGGCGTAGCGGCGCTGCTCGCTGCTGACCTCGCCCACCGGCACGCCGAACACTTCGCCGGCCGTCGCGCGGTGCACGTCGATGCCGCGCGCGAAGGCGTCGAGCAGGCCCTCGTCGCCCGAGATGTGGGCCATGATGCGCAGCTCGATCTGCGAATAGTCGGCGCTGACGATGCTGTGCCCGGGCGGCGCGATGAAGGCCTCGCGCACGCGCCGGCCTTCGGGCGTGCGGATCGGAATGTTCTGCAGGTTCGGGTCGTTGCTCGCGAGCCGCCCCGTCACGGCGATCGCCTGCGCGTAGTTCGTGTGCACGCGGCCGGTGGCCGGGTTGACCATCGTCGGCAGCTTGTCGGTGTAGGTGCCCTTCAACTTGGCCAGGCCGCGGTGCTCGAGGATCGTCGCCGGCAGCGGGTAGTCGGCGGCGAGTTTCTCCAGAACCTCCTCGTCGGTCGACGGCGCGCCGCTGGCCGTCTTCTTGAGCACCGGCATCTGCAGCTTGGTGTAGAGCACGTCGCTGATCTGCTTGGGCGAGCCGAGGTTGAACGGCTGGCCGGCGAGCGCGTACGCCTCGGCCTCGAGCGTCACCATGCGCTCGGCAAGCTGGCGGCTCTGCTCGGCCAGCCGCGCGGCGTCGATCAGCACGCCGTGGCGCTCGATGCGCTGCAGGATCAGCGCCACCGGCATCTCGATGCGCTCATAGACCTCGCGCAGTCGCGGCTCGGCCTCGAGCTGCGGCCACAGCGCCTGGTGCACTTGCAGCGCCATCTCGCTGTCCTCGCCCGAGTAGCGTGTCGCGCGCTCGACCTCGACCTGCGCGAACGGGATCTGGTTCGCCCCTTTCCCGCAGACGTCTTCGTAGCTCAGTCCGTGGCGGCCGAGGTGTCGCTCGGCGAGCTTCTCCAGGCCATGCGGCAGGTGCGCCTCGAGGACGTAGCTCTCGAGCAGCGTGTCGTGGCGGTAGCCGCGCACCGCGACGCCGTGGTTGGCGAACACCTGCAGGTCGTACTTGATGTGCTGGCCGAGCTTGGGCGCCGCCGCGTCTTCGAGCCAGGGCCGCAGCCGGGCCAGCACCGCTTCGAGCGCTAGTTGCGGCGGCGCGCCGGCGTAGTCGTGCGCCACCGGAACGTAGGCGGCGACGCCGGGTTCGACGGCGAACGAAACGCCGACGATGCGCGCGCGCATCGGGTCGAGCGAATCGGTCTCGGTGTCGAGCGCGGCCAGCGGCGCAGCGCGCAGCTTCGCGATCCAGGCGTCGAGCGCGGCGAGCGTCGTCACCGTTTCGTACTCGTGGCGCAATGCGGGGCCGGGCGGGCGCGGCGGCGCGGCCGTCGCGCCATCGGCGGGCGCCGTGCCGGCCGGCGCCGCCCGCGCGAGCACGCTTTCGACCTCCCGGCGGAACGTCTTGAAACCGTAGCGGTCGTAGAACGCGAGCAGGCCCGCACGGTCGGGCTCGCGCAGCGCCAGCGAATCAAAGCCGGGCCAGTCGACGACGTGGCCGGCGAGGTCGCAGTCGGTGACGATGGTGACGAGGCGCCGGCCCTGCGGCAGCCAGTCGAGCGCCTTGCGCAGGTTCTCGCCCGCGACGCCCTTGAAGGCGCCGGCGGCGGCGATCACGGCGTCGAGCGAGCCGTGCTCGGCGATCCACTTCGCCGCTGTCTTGGGGCCGACCTTTTCGACGCCGGGGACGTTATCGACGGCGTCGCCGATCAGCGTCAGGTAGTCGACGATTGCGGTGGGCGGCACGCCGAACTTGGCCTGCACGCCGGCGACGTCGAGCACCTCGCCGCTCATCGTGTTGACCAGCGTGACCTGCGGCGTGACGAGTTGCGCCAGATCCTTGTCGCCGGTCGAGACGACGACGCGGTGGCCGCTCCTGACGGCGGCGCAGGCCAGTGTGCCGATCACGTCGTCGGCCTCGACGCCGGGCACCTCGAGCACGGGCCAGCCGAGCAGGCGGGCCGCCTCGTGGATCGGCTCGATCTGCAGCGCCAGGTCGTCGGGCATCGGCGTGCGGTGCGCCTTGTAGTCGGCATACCAGGCGTCGCGGAAGGTCGGCCCCTTGGCGTCGAACACGCAGACGGCGTGCCCCGGCTGCAGGTCCTTCACCGCGCGGTTGAGCATGGCGATGAAGCCGTGGATCGCGCCGGTCGGGAAGTCGTCCGGGCCGCGCAGATTGGGCAGCGCGTGGTAGGCGCGGTACAGGTAGCTCGAGCCGTCGACCAGCAGCAGGGTGTTGTGGTTGTCCGCCATGGCGGGATTGTGCGGGAAGCCCCTGCGTCGGCCGGCCACTAGAATGACGCTCATGGACATGAGGCCGATGCTGCTGTCGCTGCTGGTCGCGGGTTGCTACCTCGCGCCGGCAGTGCGCGCACAGAGCCCGGCCGAGGCCGGCGAGCCGCAAGTGCGGCGCATCGTCATCGAAGACGATCGCGCGCGCATCTCCGAGCTGCGCGTGCGCGGCGTCACGCGGCGCATCGTCGTCGACCCGAAGACGGGCATCCGCCGCAGCTACGAGGTCATTCCGGACGACCCGTCGCGCGACCCGTCGGCGGCGCCCGACTCCGCCCGCGGCGCCGGCGGCAAACGCGTCTGGAACGTCCTCGCCTTCTGATGGCCGTCTTCACCGAGGTCTCGTTCGATGAGGCCGGCGCACTGGTGCGCCGGCTCGATGTCGGCGAGCTGACGGCGCTGACCGGCATCGCCTCGGGCATCGAGAACACCAACTACTTCGCCGACACGACGCGCGGGCGCTACGTGCTGACGCTGTTCGAGCGGCTGACGCACGAGCAGCTGCCGTTCTACCTGTACCTGATGCAGCATCTCGCCGGGCGCGGCATCCCGGTGCCGGCGCCGCACGGCGACGCGTCGGGCGCCCTGCTGCACACCGTGCGCGGCAAGCCGGCAGCGCTGGTCGACCGGCTGCGCGGCGGCCACGAGATGGCGCCCGACGCCGATCACTGCGCGGCCGTCGGCGCGATGCTCGCGCGCATGCACGACGCGGGGCGCGACTACGCGCGCACGCAGCCCAACCTGCGCGGCCTCGCATGGTGGATCGAGACCGTGCCGCTGGTGCTGCCTTTCCTCGACGAGACACAGCGCGCGCTGATGCAGGGCGAGCTCGAGTTCCAGCGCGAGCTGGCGGCGTCGCCGGCCTGCCATGGCCTGCCGCACGGGCCGATCCACGCCGACCTGTTCCGCGACAACGTGTTGTTCGACGCCGGGCGGCTCTCGGGCCTGTTCGACTTCTACTTCGCCGGCGTCGACCACTTCGTCTACGACATCGCGATCTGCCTCAACGACTGGTGCGTCGACCCGGCGAGCGGCCGCCTCGCCGAGGACCGCGCCGTCGCCTTCGTCGCCGCCTACGACACGGTGCGCGCGCTCACCGGCGACGAGCTGCGCCTGCTGCCCGGCATGATGCGCGGCGGCGCGTTCCGCTTCTGGCTCTCGCGGCTGTGGGACCTGCACCTGCCGCGCGACGCCAGCATGCTCAAGCCGCACGATCCGACGCACTTCGAGCGCATGCTGCGCGAGCGCATCGCCGCGCCGTGGCACTACCTCCGCACCTGACGCTCAGAACATGCAGATGCGCCTGAAGGACGTGCGTGCCGGGCAGGGCCTGCATTGGGTGCGGCGCGGCTTCACCGTGTTCCTGCGCCACCCGCTCGCGTTCACGGCGATGTTCACCGGCTTCCTGTTCGCGGCGCTGCTGCTGATGCTGCTGCCCTGGGTCGGCCCGATCGCGCTGCTGGCCTCGCTGCCGCTGCTGACGCTGGGCTTCATGATCGCCACGCACGGCGCGACGCAGGGCCGGCCGCCGCGCATCGCCGCCTTCTTCGTGCCGCTGCGCGGCGATTCGGCGCGGCGCCGCGCGCTGCTGCAGCTCGGCCTGGGCTATGCGCTGGCGACCTTCGTCATCGTGGCGCTCTCCGACTGGGCCGACGGCGGCAAGTTCGAGCTGCTGCAGCAGCTGCTCGCGTCGGGCAACGTCGACGCCGCCGAAGTCGCCGCGCTGCTCGGCGACGGTCAGCTGCAGTTCGGCCTCGCGCTGCGCTTCGGCCTCGCCGCGCTGCTGGCGCTGCCGTACTGGCACGCGCCGGCGCTGGTGCACTGGGCCGGCCAGGGAGCGGGGCAGGCGCTGTTTTCCAGCTGGCTGGCCTGCTGGCGCGCGCGCGGCGCATTCGTCGCCTACACCGCCGCGTGGGCGCTCGTGATCGGCGTGTTCGGCATCGCCGTCAACCTCGTGTTCGGCCTGCTCGGCACGCCGCAGCTCGTCGGCTTCGCCGCGCTGCCCGGCGCGCTGCTGCTGTCGACGGCGTTCTACGCCTCGCTGTTCTTCACCTTCGCCGACAGCTTCGGCGCGTCGGCGAGCGCGGCCTGACGATCAACCGGCGGCAGGCGCCGCCTCGCGCAGCCGGAACACGGCCACCGCCTCGGCCAGCTTGAGCGTCTGCTCGCTCAGCGACTGCGCGGCCGCGGCGCTCTGCTCGACGAGCGCGGCGTTGCGCTGCGTCATCTCGTCGAGCTGCGTCACGGCGCCGTTGACCTGGCCGATGCCGTCGCTCTGCTGCGACGACGCGACGCTGATCGCGCCGACGATGTCGCTGACGCGCTGGACCGAGCCGACGATCTCGTGCATCGTCGCGCCGGCATCGGCGACGAGGCGCGAGCCGTCCGCCACCTTGCCGACCGAGGCGTCGATCAGCCCCTTGATCTGCCTGGCCGCCTCGGCGCTGCGCTGCGCGAGGCTGCGCACTTCGCCGGCGACGACGGCGAAGCCGCGGCCCTGCTCGCCGGCGCGTGCCGCCTCGACGGCGGCATTGAGCGCGAGGATGTTGGTCTGGAACGCGATGCCGTCGATGACGCCGATGATGTCGGCGATCTTCTTCGAGCTCGCGTTGATGTCGTCCATCGTCGCGACGACGCGCGACACGACGGCGCCGCCGCGCTGGGCCACTTCGGCCGCCGAAGCTGCGAGCTGGCTGGCCTGGCGCGCCGAGCCGGCCGCCTGCTGCACCGTGCCCGTCAGCTGCTCCATCGACGACGCTGCCTGCTGCAGGTTGCTCGCCGTCTGCTCGGTGCGCGCGCTCAGGTCCTGATTGCCGCTGGCGATCTCGGCGCTCGCCGTCTTGATCGAGTCGACGGAGTTCTGCACGCCGTCGAGCGTGCGGCCGAAGCGCTGGCGCAGCGACTCGACATCGCGGATCAGAGCGCCGATCTCGTCGCGCTGGTCGCTGCTGCAAGGGCGCGTCAGGTCGCCATCGGCCAGCGCGCGGACGGCGCCGCCGAGCTGCTGCAGCGGGCGCGAGATCCAGCGCCGCAACGTCAGGAACAGGCCGACGCCGAGCGCCGCCGCCGCACCGGCGAGGAACAGCCACAGCGCTGCCAGCGTGGCGCGGTTGTCCTGCATCGCCGCCGCGTCCGACACTTCGGCGACGACCCACCAGCCGGTGCCCGCGCTTTTGCGCAGCACGGCGAAGGCGTCGCCTGCCGGCGTCGTCGGAAGCAGCGCGGTGGCCTGCGCGAGATGGCCTTCTTCAGTGGCGCCGATCGCCGCCAGGAACTTTCCGGCGCCGGGCACGAGTTCGGCGACTTTGCGCCCCTTCGCGCTCGGATGGCTGACGAAGCGCGCCTCGTTCCAGCCGCCGGCCGGGTCGACGACATAAATGCCGCCGCTGCCGAAGAACCGGGCCTCGGCGGCCAGCGTGTCGACGGCGGCCTCGAACGGCCCGAGGTCGAAGCCGATGAACAGCGCGCCGACGACCTTGCCCTTGTCGTCGCGCGCCGGCTCGTAGCGCGTCATGTACGGCTTGCCCTGGAGCACGGCACGGCCCGACCAGGCCTTGCCGGCGAGCAGCGCAGCGTGCGCCGGGTGCTCGCGCGGCACGGCCTGGCCCGTCGCGCGCTCGCCATCGACCCGCTTCAGCGAGGTCGAGATGGCGAGCAGCTCATCGCCCTTGCGCGCATAGACGCCGGCGATGCCGCCGGTGGCCTGCGTGAAGCGGTCGACCTGCTGGAAGTCGTCGCGCAGCGAGCCGCCGTAGCTCTTCAAGTCGCCGGTCGCGTCGTCGTGCTCGAACATCGGTGCGAACTCGGGCTTGAACACGGCAAACAGGCGCTCGGCCATCGTGCGTGCGCCGACATCGAAGGCCTCGGCCGTGTCGGCGACGGCGCGTGCCTTGTCGCCGACCCAGGCCACGGTGCGCTCGCGCGCCTGCTGCGTCGCGACGACGCTGATCGCAGCGCAGATGCCCAGCAGCACGACGGCCAGGCCGACGCTGCCGTAGAGCGATACCTGTCTGGCTATGGAGACTTGGACTGCCTTCATCTCGGGGCCTTTCGGTCAAGCGCGCCGCCGCCCGGTCGAGCCACGGCGCGACAGCGCTCGATGCCCGATGCATCGGCCTGCAGCTACGGACCTTGAGGCCCGCTCGCTCATGCTGACGTGCCGACCGGTACGCAATCGCGGGAAAAGGCCCGCGACCGCCAGTCTGTTCACACCGCGGCCGCAACGAAGAAAGGGCCGGCCGCTGACGCGGACGGCCCTTTCCAGGGGTGCGCGGGGGTCGATCAGCTGCCGACGCGGCCGCCGTCGTTCTTCGTGATCACGATCGTGGCCGAGCGCGGGCGGGCGCTCGCGCCGCCGGCGCCGTAGCCGGCATTGCCGGGCCAGTGGCTCGTGTACTTCGCCGGGTCGCCGATGTCGGCCATGCGCGTCGTCTCGCCCGGATGCTGGACGTTGATGAACATCGTCTTGCCGTCGGGCGTCTCGCACAGGCCGGTGATCTCGCAGCCCGCCGGTCCGACGAGGAAGCGCTTGAGCGTGCTTGCCGTCGGCGCCTTGCCGACATAGGTGTCCACGCTGAGCGTGCTGCCGTCGCCCTTCGTGTAGCTGAGCGTCTTCTTCGCGCCGTCGCCCACCTGGCCGGGCAGGCACGCGAGCATCATGCAGTTGGTCACGTCGGTGTAGGCGCCGTCGTCGGTCTGAAACCAGCAGATTCCGGTCGAGGGGCTGAACACGAGGCCGTCGGGGCTCGAGAAGTCCTGGTCGGCGGTCAACGCCGACAGGTTCACCGTGCCCGCGGCGGCACCCGCCTCGGCACCGAACAGGTAGACGTCCCAGACGAAGCCGGTCGCCGCCGCGCCGGCCGCGCCTTCCTTGATACGCAGGATGTGGCCATTGGGGTTGCCCTGCTGGGTCGTCGACGCGCCCTTGATGTCGGTGTACACGCGCGGGTTGGCGCTGTCGGGCGCGAACTGCGACGAGCTCGCCGGCTCGACGCGGCGGCTCGTGTTGTTCGTCAGCGCGAAGTAGATCTCGCCGTTGGCCGGGTTGACCGAACACCATTCCGGACGGTCCATCTTCGTCGCACCGACGGCGTCGGCCGCCACGCGCGAGTTCACGCAGACGTCGGCCTGATCGGCGAACCCGTACGTCGCGTAGCCGGAGATCGCCGGATTCGTGATCGACAGCTCGATCCACTGGCCGGTGCCGTCTGCGTTGAACTTCGCAACGTAGAGCTTGCCCGCGTCGAGGTACTTGTCGCCCGCGGCCATGCGGTTGGCGGTGCTGGCGTCGGCAGCGTCCCAGTTGGCGGCCGACACGAACTTGTAGACGTACTCGCCGCGCGCATCGTCGCCCATGTAGATGGCCAGGGGCTGGCCGCCCACGGGCCTGCCGAAGGCGGCACTCTCGTGCGCGAAGCGGCCCAGCGCAGTGCGCTTCCTTGCGAGCCGGGTCTTGTCGTAGGCGTCGATCTCGACGATGTAGCCCATGCCGTTCATCTCGTTGCGGTAGTCGTCGCTGCCGTCGGCCGAGACGCCCGTCCTGCCGATGCTCCAGCGCGCGTACTTGTCGTCGGCGCCGCCCGTCTCCCAGCCGTGGCGCGACGCCGCGCCCTGGCTGCGTCCGTAGCGGTTCAGCGAGGTCACGCTCTTGTCGTTGCCGCGCGCCGCGTTGTCGGCACCGCCGCGCGTGAAGTAGCCGGACCAGTTCTCTTCGCCCGTGAGCAGCGTGTTCCACGGCGTCTTGCCGGTACCGCAGTTGTTGAGCGTGCCGCGCGTCTTCGTGCCGTCGGTCGAGTACTTCGTGATCATCAGCGCGTTGCCGCGTGCCGGGCCCGAGATCTCGATCTCGCTGAGCTGGGTCAACCGGAAGTTGAACGCCGAGTTCCTGACATGGGCCCACTGACTGCCCGTCTTGCGCACCTCGACGATGCCGACGCCGTGGAGCGCCAACTCCTTGTCGACCTCGGCGGCGGGCCGCGGCAACGTCGGCGTGCCGCCGTTGGCGTGGATGAAGAACGAGCTCAGCGTCTCGTCGGTCGTCGCTTCGTGGTTGATGCCCAGGAGGCCGCGATCGTTGGACGTCGTCGAAGGCGCTGCGCCGCTGCTCAACCCAAACCACTCCATGCCGTCATGATGATCACCGGCGCGGTTCTCGAAGTCGGTGTCGGTACCGTCGTTCCTGTACGCCGGCGTCGCGTCGCGCAGCGGATCGCCCAGGGCATAGAGCACGCTGGCCGTATAGCCGGCCGGCACGACGACGGCATCGGCCAAGCTCTTGGCGACGGCATCGAATCCGAGCAGCGTCTCGGCGGGGGTGTCGCTTCCGCCGCCGCAGGCCGACAGGCTTAGCGCGCCCAGCAATGCGCCGGCCGCGGAGCCGGCAGAGCCCTTCAGGACGGAACGTCGACTCAGGCGCGCAGCGAGGATCGAATCGAATGTCGGGTTCGTCGAATCGTTATGGCCGATGTCGTCCGGGTCGATCTTGTGCAGGTTGAACTCGACGGGCTTGTTCATGGCTTCCTTTCAGTCACGGGGTGGCTTTTCGTGCAACCCGTGCATGCTGCGGAACGCGCATGAACGCGCCGTGACGCGGCCGTGACGGCCGCGTGACTGCCGAAAGGATCAGTCGACCGGCGTGAGCTTGGCCAGCCCGATGTCCAGCCACTTCATGCCGTGGCGGCCGAAGTTGACCTGCACGCGCGCCCCGGCGCCTTGGCCCTCGAGCGTCAGCACGACGCCTTCGCCGAACTTGGCGTGGAACACGCCCTTGCCGACACGCAGCCCGTGGCTGGCGGCCTGCGACGGCAGCAGCTTCGACGGGGCGGCCGGGGCCGCCGCTGCGCCGCGCGCCCACGCCGCCTGGTAGTCGCGCGCAGAGCCCGAGCCGAAGCCCTGCTGGCGCGGCGTCAGCCACTTCAGCGTTTCGTCGGGCAGCTCCTCGAAGAAGCGGCTCTTGACGGCATAGCGCGTCTGGCCGTGCAGCATGCGCGTCTGGCTGAAGCTCAGGTAGAGGCGCTTCCTCGCCCGCGTGATCGCCACGTACATCAGGCGCCGCTCTTCCTCGAGCCCGTCGGCGTCGGCGAGCGAGTTCTCGTGCGGGAACAGGCCCTCTTCGAGGCCGGTGATGAAGACGCAGTCGAACTCAAGGCCCTTGGCCGAGTGCACCGTCATCAGTTGCACGGCGTCCTGCCCGGCCTGCGCCTGGTTGTCGCCGGCTTCGAGTGCGGCGTGCGTCAGGAAGGCGGCCAGCGGCGACTGGATCTCGCCGGTGTCGGCGTCGGGCGCAAGCTCGGCGGCCATTGCAGCGGCGTGCTCGTCGAGCGGCAGCGCGACTGCGTCCTTGCCGAAGCCTTCCTGCGTGACAAAGGCCTCGGCGGCGTTGACGAGTTCGGCCAGGTTCTCGAGCCGGTCCTGGCCCTCGCGCTCGGTGCGGTAGAAGTCGGCCAGACCGCTGGCCTGCACGACGTGCTCGATGATCTCGCGCAGCGCCTGCCCTTGCGTCGCGGCGCGCATCGCGTCGACGAGGGCGACGAAGGCCTGCAGGTTGGTGCCGGCCTTGCCGGTGACGGCGCCGACGCTTTGCGCCAGGCTGCGCCGCGTGGCGCGCGCCGCGTCCTGCAGCTGCTCGATGCTGCGCGCGCCGATACCGCGCGCCGGGAAGTTGACGACGCGCAGCAAGCTGGTGTCGTCGTTGGCGTTCTCGAGCAGGCGCAGATAGGCCAGCGCATGCTTGATCTCGGCACGTTCGAAAAAGCGCAAGCCCCCGTAGACGCGGTACGGGATGCCGGCGTTGAACAGCGCGCTCTCGATCACGCGCGACTGCGCATTGCTGCGGTAGAGCACGGCGATCTCGTGGCGCGGCGTGCCTTCGCGGTGCAGTTGCTGCGCCTCCTCGACGAGCCACTGCGCCTCGCCGAAATCGCTGGTCGATTCCTGCACCCGCACCGGCTCGCCGGCGCCGGCATCGGTGCGAAGGTTCTTGCCGAGGCGCCGCACGTTGTGCGAGATCAGCGCATTCGCCGAGTCGAGGATGTTGCTGTGGCTGCGGTAGTTCTGCTCGAGCTTGATGACGCGCCCGACGCTGAACTCGCGCTCGAAGGTCGCCATGTTGCCGACCTGCGCGCCGCGAAAGGCATAGATGCTCTGATCGTCGTCGCCCACCGCGAACACGCCGCAGCCCGTGCCGGCGAACATCTTGAGCCACTGGTACTGCAGCTTGTTGGTGTCCTGGAACTCGTCGACCAGGATGTGGCGGAAGCGCCGCTGGTAGTGCTCGCGCAGCGGAGCGTTGTCGCGCATCAGCTCCCAGGTGCGCAGCATCAGCTCGCCGAAGTCGACCGTGCCCTCGCGCTGGCACTGCGCCTCGTAGGCACGGTAGATCTCGGCGAGCTTGCGCGTCTGCTCGTCGCGCACTTCGATGCCGTCGGGGCGCAGGCCGTCTTCCTTGCTGCCGGCGATGAACCACGCGACCTGCTTGGGCACGAAGCGTTCCTCGTCGAGGTTCATCGCCTTGATGACGCGCTTGACGGCCGAGAGCTGGTCGGCGCTGTCGAGGATCTGGAACGACTGCGGCAGTCCGGCGAGCTTCCAGTGCGCGCGCAGGAAGCGGTTGCAAAGGCCGTGGAAGGTGCCGACCCACATGCCGCGCACCGGCACCGGCAGCATCGCGCCGAGGCGCGCCAGCATCTCCTTGGCCGCCTTGTTGGTGAAGGTCACGGCCATCACGCCGCCGGGCGACACCTGCCCCGTCGTGATCAGCCAGGCGATGCGCGTCGTCAGCACGCGCGTCTTGCCCGAGCCGGCGCCCGCGAGGATCAGCGCCGGTTGCGCCGGCAGCGTCACGGCGGCGAGTTGCTCGTCGTTGAGGTGGCGCAGCAGCGGCGATTGGTGTTGCGCGTCGGCGGCAGCGGACGGTGCTTCAGCGGAATGCAGGACCATGGCGAGCATTCTAGGAGTCGGGTCGCCCGCGATCGCCGCAGGCGTAGGATCGGGCGCATGGACATCTTCGACTACGACAACGTCCTGCTGCTGCCGCGCAAGTGCCGCGTCGAGTCGCGCAGCGAATGCGACCCGTCGTGCGAGTTCGGCGGCCGGCGCTTCAAGCTGCCGGTGGTGCCGGCCAACATGAAGACGGTGGTCGACGAGCCGATCACGCAGTGGCTGGCGGCCAACGGCTACTTCTACGTGATGCACCGCTTCGACCTCGACACGCTGGCCTATGCCAAGCGCATGCGCGCGCAGGGGCACTACGTTTCGATCAGCGCCGGCGTGAAGGCGGCCGACTATCAGTTGATCGACCACCTGGCGCTCGAAGGCGTCGGCGCCGACTACGTGACGATCGACGTCGCGCACGGCCACGCCGACAGCGTGCGGCGCATGATCGAGCACATCAGGCAGAAGCTGCCGCAGGCGTTCGTGATCGCCGGCAACGTCGGCACGCCCGAGGCCGTGATCGACCTCGAGAACTGGGGCGCCGACGCGACCAAGGTCGGCGTCGGGCCGGGCAAGGTGTGCATCACGCGGCTCAAGACGGGCTTCGGCACCGGCGGCTGGCAGCTCTCGGCGCTGAAGTGGTGCGCGCGCGTCGCGACGAAGCCGATCATCGCCGACGGCGGGATCCGCGACCACGGCGACATCGCCAAGAGCGTGCGCTTCGGCGCCGCGATGGTGATGATCGGCTCGCTGTTCGCCGGCCACGAGGAAAGCCCCGGCCAGACCGTCGAGGTCGACGGCAAGCTCTACAAGGAGTACTACGGCTCGGCCAGCGACTACAACAAGGGCGAGTACCGCCACGTCGAAGGCAAGCGCATCCTCGAGCCGATCAAGGGCCGCATCGCCGACACGCTGCGCGAGATGCAGGAAGACGTGCAGAGCTCGATCTCGTACGCCGGCGGGCGCGAGTTGCGCGACCTGCGCAAGGTGAACTACGTGATCCTCGGCGGCGAGAACGCGGGCGAGCATCTGCTGATGTAGCGCGGCTGCGCGCTGCGCGGCGCGCCACCTACAATTCGCCATCCTCCGTCTCGCTGAGCATGCCGGCGCGCGCCGCCGCCCGGCTCCGCCGTTCCCATGACCGATCTCGCCAAGTCCTTCGAACCTGCCGCCATCGAGACCCGCTGGGGCCCGCTGTGGGAGCGGAGCGGCGTCTACGAGCCGACGCTCGATCCAGCGAAGCCGTCGTTCTCGATCCAGCTGCCGCCGCCCAACGTGACGGGCACGCTGCACATGGGGCACGCGTTCAACCAGACGATCATGGACGCACTGACGCGCTGGCACCGCATGCGCGGCCACAACACGCTGTGGGTGCCGGGGATGGACCATGCCGGCATCGCGACGCAGATCGTCGTCGAGCGTCAGTTGCAGGGCGAAGGCACCTCGCGCCACGAACTCGGCCGCAAGAACTTCGTCGCCCGCGTCTGGGAATGGAAGCAGCAGAGCGGCTCGACGATCACGCAGCAGATGCGCCGCATGGGCGACAGCGTGAGCTGGAGCCACGAGTACTTCACGATGGACGAGAAGCTCTCGCGCGTCGTCACCGAGACTTTCGTGCGGCTCTACGACGAGGGCCTGATCTACCGCGGCAAGCGCCTCGTCAACTGGGACCCGGTGCTCAAGTCGGCCGTCTCCGACCTCGAGGTCGAGAGCGAGGAGGAGGACGGCCACCTCTGGCACATTCGCTATCCGCTGGCGGACGGCTCGGGTTCGCTCGTCGTCGCGACGACGCGGCCCGAGACGATGCTGGGCGACGTGGCCGTGATGGTGCATCCCGACGACGAGCGCTACGCAACCCTCGTCGGCCGGCAGGTCACGCTGCCGCTGACCGGCCGCACCATCCCCGTGATCGCCGACGACTACGTCGACCGCGAGTTCGGCACCGGCGTCGTGAAGGTCACGCCGGCGCACGATGCGAACGACCATGCGGTCGGCCAGCGCCACAAGCTGCCGATCCTCGGCGTGCTGACGCTCGACGCGAAGATCAACGACAACGCGCCCGCCGCCTACCGCGGGCTCGACCGCTTCGAGGCGCGCAAGCGCGTCGTCGCCGATCTCGACGCGCAGGGCCTGCTCGTCGAGACGAAGAAGCACAAGCTGATGGTGCCGCGCTGCGCGCGCACCGGCCAGATCGTCGAGCCGATGCTCACCGACCAGTGGTTCGTCGCGATGAGCAAGCCCGGCGCGAGCGGCAAGTCGATTGCCGAAGAGGCGATCGAAGTGGTGCAGGACGGCCGTGTGCGCTTCGTGCCCGAGCAATGGGTCAACACCTACAACCAGTGGATGAAGAACATCCAGGACTGGTGCATCTCGCGCCAGCTCTGGTGGGGCCACCAGATTCCGGCCTGGTACGGCAGCGGCGGCGAGCTGTTCGTCGCGCGCAGCGAGGACGAGGCGCGCGCCAAGGCGCAGGCCGCAGGCTACGCCGGCGCGCTGACGCGCGACGAGGACGTGCTCGACACCTGGTACTCGTCGGCGCTCGTCCCCTTCTCCACGCTCGGCTGGCCGGCCAAGACGATCGAGCAGGATTTGTTCCTGCCGTCGTCGGTGCTCGTCACCGGCTTCGACATCATCTTCTTCTGGGTCGCCCGGATGATCATGATGACGACGCACTTCACCGGCCAGGTGCCGTTCCGCCACGTGTACATCCACGGCCTGGTGCGCGACTCGCACGGCCACAAGATGAGCAAGAGCGAAGGCAACGTGCTCGACCCGGTCGACCTGATCGACGGCATCGCGCTCGAGCCGCTGCTGGCCAAGCGCACGACCGGCCTGCGCAAGCCCGAAACGGCGCCGCGCGTGAGGAAGCAGACGCAGCAGGAGTTCCCCGACGGCATCCCCGGCTACGGCGCCGACGCGCTGCGCTTCACCTTCGCGGCGCTGGCCAGCCTGGGGCGCAACATCAACTTCGACAGCAAGCGCTGCGAGGGTTACCGCAATTTCTGCAACAAGCTCTGGAACGCGACGCGCTTCGTGCTGATGCAGTGCGAAGGCAAGGACTGCGGGCTGAGGGAGCACACGAAGGAGGAGTGCGCGCCCGGCGGCCCGGCGCACGGCTGGCTCATGTTCTCGCCCGCCGACCGCTGGATCACGGGCGAGCTGCAGCGCGTCGAGGCCGCCGTCGAGCAGGGGTTCGCCGACTACCGGCTCGACAACGTCGCCAACGCGATCTACTCGTTCGTCTGGGACGAGTACTGCGACTGGTACCTCGAGATCGCCAAGGTGCAGCTCGCCGCCGGCAGCGACGCCGAGCAGCGCGCGACGCGGCGCACGCTGCTGCGCGTGCTCGAGACGACGCTGCGCCTGCTGCACCCGATCACACCCTTCATCACGGCCGAGCTGTGGGATCGCGTCGCCGTTGTCGCCGGGCGCAAGGCCACCGGCGACGACGCTTCGATCGTCACCGCGCCCTACCCGAAGGCGCAGCCCGAGAGGATCGACGCGGCAGCCACGGCCTGGGTCGAGCGGCTGAAGGCGCTCACCGGCGCCGCGCGCAATCTTCGTTCGGAGATGAACCTCTCGCCGGCGCAGCGCGTGCCGCTGCTGGTTCACGGCGAAGCGGCCTTCGTCGCCGAGGCGGCGCCGCTGCTGAAAGCGCTGGCACGGCTGTCCGAGGTGGAGCAGATTGCCGACGAGGCGGCCTTCGCGGCGCGCACGCAGGCCGCGCCGGTCGCGGTGCAGGGCGATGCGCGCATTGCGCTGCATGTCGAGATCGACCTCGCCGCAGAGCGCGAGCGCCTCGCCAAGGAGATCGCGCGGCTGGAGGCCGAAGTCGCGAAAGCCCACGCCAAGCTCGGCAACGCGAGCTTCGTCGAGCGCGCGCCGGCGGCCGTGGTCGATCAGGAGAAGGCGCGGCTCGCCGGCTTCACGACGACGCTGAGCCGGTTGCGAGATCAAGCGGCTCGCCTGGCCCCGTCCCCCTGAACTCGCGCGCCGGCATCGGCGTGGCCTTGAGCAGCTCGTCGATGCGCTTGGCGACGGCCCAGGCGCTGCGGCTGCGCGATTCGCGCGTCGTGCTGGCGACGCGCGGCGTGATCTGCAGCGACTCGATGCCGTGCAGCGGACGGCCCGGGTCGAGCGCGCCGGGGTCGAGGCTGTCGAGCCAGGCGGCGGCCATGCGGCCGCTGGCCAGCGCCTCGGCCAACGCCAGTTCGTCGAACAGCGCCGAATGCGCAATGCTGACCAGCACCTGGTTGGGTTTGCAGTAAGGCAGGAAGCGCTCGCCGATCAGGCCGCGGTAGCGGCTGAAGTACGACAGCTGCACGCAGACGGCGTCGCACTCCTCGAGCAACTCGCGCAGGCCCAGCGGCTCGACGCGCCAACGCGCCCAGACGCCGTCGTTGGCATGCACCGAAGGGTCGTAGCCGACGATGCGCGAGCCGAAGCCCGAGAGGATCTGCACCAGCGAGCGCGCCGAAGGCGCCATGCCGATCAGCCCGACCGTCGCGCCGCCCAGTTCACGGCCGACCATCAGCCCGTCGGACGACTCGACCGGGATGCGGCGCAGCATCGCCAGCAGCGCGCCGATCATGAACTCGGCCTCGGCCAGCGCCGAGGCGGTCAGGCTGCGCACCACTTCGACGTTGGCGCGTGTGCAGGCTTCGAGGTCGATGTTCTCCGAGCCCTCGCTGACGCGGCCGACGGCGCGCAGCAGCGGCGCATAGTGCAGCGCCTGCGAGTCGAGCGCGACCGAAGGCGGGATGATCAGCGCGCGCACGTTGAACAGCGCCTGGCGGAAGGCACGCGGATCGCTCTGCAGGTCGGGGGCGTAGCGCACCGTATGGCGCTCCACCAGCCACTGCATGACTTCGGTCTCGAGCGGTTCGACGATCAGCAGGTCCATGCGGTGCGCGGGTGGGCAACGGAGCGGTCGCACGCGACTTGCGTGCCACAATCTTTCCGTTCACCGGATTGTAGGAACATGTTGATCAACAAAGCCGTCTTTCCCGTTGCGGGCCTGGGCACCCGCTTCCTGCCGGCCACCAAGGCGCAGCCCAAGGAAATGCTGCCGGTGGTCGACAAACCCCTGATCCAGTACGCCGTCGAAGAGGCATATGCCGCCGGCGTGCGCGAGATGATCTTCGTCACCGGCCGTCACAAGCGGCCCATCGAAGACCACTTTGACATGACCTTCGAGCTCGAGGTAGCCCTCGAACAAGCGGGCAAGCAGGAGCTGCTCGACGTCGTCCACTCGATCAAGCCCGACGACATGGAGTGCGTCTACGTGCGCCAGGCGCAGGCGCTGGGCCTCGGCCACGCCGTGCTGTGCGCGCGCCGGCTGATCGGCGACGAGCCGTTCGCCGTGCTGCTGGCCGACGACCTGATGGTGGGATCGCCTCCCGTGCTGGCGCAAATGGTCGCGCAGTACGAGGAGTGGCGCGCTTCCATCCTCGCCGTGCAGGAAGTGCCGGCCGAGCACACGCGGCGCTACGGCATCGTCGCCGGGACCCAGGTCAACGAGCGCATCGTCGACGTGACGCGCATCGTCGAGAAGCCCGCGCCGGTCGACGCGCCGTCGCGCCTGGGCGTCGCCGGCCGCTACATCCTGACGCCGGGCGTGCTGGAAGAAATCGCCAGCCAGCCGCGCGGCGTCGGCGGCGAGATCCAGCTCACCGACGGCATCGCGGCCCTGCTGCGCCGCGAGAAGGTGTTCGCCTACCGCTACGAAGGCAAGCGCTACGACTGCGGCAGCAAGGAAGGCTTTCTCGAAGCGAACGTCGAACTCGCGCTCGAGCACCCGCAACTCGGGCCGGGTTTCCGCGACTTCCTGGGCCGCCTCGGTGCGCGCTGAACCGCGCCGGCGCTGCCGGCTTCAGCGGCGGCGCAGCAGGTGGACGAACTCGTCGCCGAAGGTGTTCTGCTCGACGAGCTCGTTGCCCGTCTGGCGCGCGAAGGCCTGGAAGTCGCGCAGCGAACCCGGGTCGGTCGCAACGACGCGCAGCGTCTCGCCGCTGCGCAACTCGGCCAGCGCCTTCTTCGCCTTCAGGATAGGCAGCGGGCAGTTCAGGCCGCGGGTGTCGAGTTCTTTGGTGGCTTCCATGACGTGGGTTCCCTCGCGAGCTTCATTCTAGGGCCTGTTCACACTACGGAGACCCGTGCGAACAGGCCCTAGGCCCGCGACGACCACTCCATCCACTGCGGCTCGATGCCGCGGCTGCGCAGCCAGTCGGCCAGCGCGCGCCCGGTGCCGGCCGGCCAGCAGCGCACGGCCTCGGGGCGGAACAGCTTGTACTCGGCCAACTCGGGCGACAGCACGATCTCACCGGCGGCCTGCGCGTGGTAGGCGATGATGATCTGGTTCATGCGCTGGAAATCGTAGACGCCGATCAGTTCCAGCGCCGAGACGGCGAGCGAGGTCTCCTCGGCGACTTCGCGCGCGATGCCCTGCTCGGGCGTCTCGCCCGCCTCCATGAAGCCGGTGATCAGGCCGAACATGCGGCCCTGCCAGGCGGCATTGCGCGCCAGCAGGATGGCGCCGTCGCGATCGGTCAGCTCGATCACCGCGGCCAGCACGGGCGTCGGGTTGTTCCAGTGCGTCCAGCCGCAGGCCGGGCAGCGCAGCCGCGTCTTCAGGCCGCCGTCCTCGGCGGCGGCGAGCGGCTGCAGCGACGTCGCGCAGCGCGGGCAGTGGCGAAAGTCTTCCTGCGTCACGCCGGAAACACGCCCGTCGACAGGTAGCGGTCGCCGCGGTCGCAGACGACGAACACGATCGTCGCTCCCTCGACCTGCGCTGCGACCTGCAGCGCGACCCACAGCGCACCCGCTGCCGAGATGCCGCCGAACAGGCCCTCCTCGCGCGCGAGGCGGCGCGCCATGTCCTCGGCGTCGGCCTGCGTCACCGACACCGTCTCGTCGATCCACGTGGGATCGTAGATCTTCGGCAGGTATTCGGTCGGCCACTTGCGGATCCCCGGGATGCGCGAGCCCTCGGCCGGTTGCGCGCCGACGATGCGCACCTGCGGGTTGCGTTCCTTCAGGTAGCGCGACACGCCGGTGATCGTGCCCGTGGTGCCCATGGCGCTGACGAAGTGCGTGATGCGTCCGCCGGTGTCGCGCCAGATCTCGGGGCCCGTCGTCTCGTAATGGATGCGCGGGTTGTCGGCGTTGGCGAACTGGTCGAGCACGCGGCCCTTGCCCTGGGCCTGCATCTGCAGCGCGAGGTCGCGCGCGTACTCCATGCCGCCCGAGCGCGGCGTGAGTATCAGCTCGGCGCCATAGGCCTTCATCGTCTGCGCGCGCTCGACCGACAGGTCCTCCGGCATGATCAGCACCATGCGGTAGCCGCGGATCGCCGCGGCCATCGCCAGCGCGATGCCGGTATTGCCCGAAGTCGCCTCGATCAGCGTGTCGCCCGGGCGGATGTCGCCGCGCTCCTCGGCACGGCGGATCATGCTGATCGCCGGACGGTCCTTCACCGATCCCGCCGGGTTGTTGCCTTCGAGCTTGCCGAGGATCACGTTGCCGCGGCGCTCGTTGTCGGCGCCCGGCACGCGCAGCAATCGCACCAGCGGCGTCTCGCCGATCGTGTCTTCGAGGGTCTTGTAGCGCGGCTCCATCCAAGCTCTCCTTGCTCGCATTGTCGCAGCGCCGCGCAGGGCACGCATGCGATACTGCGCCCCGTCTGCGCGTACACAGCGTACCCCGGCCCGGGTGGCGAAATCGGTAGACGCAGGGGACTCAAAATCCCCCGCCGCAAGGCGTGCCGGTTCGAGTCCGGCCCCGGGCACCACAGCGAACACCCAAGGCCCGCCCCGCATGCCCCCGATGCCCCCCGTCACCCAGGCGCTGCTGCTGATCAACGCCGCCGTGTTCGCGCTGCAGGCGCTGCTCGGATTCTGGCTCGAACGCATCTTCGCGCTGTGGCCGCTGTCGGGCGGGTTCCTGCCGTGGCAGGTGGTGACCTATGCGTTCCTGCACGGCGGCATCGGCCACCTGTTCTTCAACATGCTGGGGCTGTGGATGTTCGGCGCGGAGCTGGAGCGCATCTGGGGTCAGAAGCGCTTCCTGCAGTTCTACTTCGCGAGCGTGCTGGCAGCCGCGGCAACGCAACTCGTATTTGCCGCCTTCGCTGGATCGCCCTATCCCACCGTGGGCGCTTCAGGCGGGCTGTTCGGCCTGCTCCTCGCGTTCGGAATGATGTTCCCGAACCGGACCATCATGCCGCTGTTCCCGCCGATCCCGATGAAGGCCAAGGTGTTCGTCGCGATCTACGGCGGCCTCGAGCTGCTGTTCGGCGTGACGGGCACGCAGTCGGGCGTGGCCCACTTCGCGCACCTGGGCGGCATGCTCGGCGGCTTTCTGATGCTGCGCTTCTGGCGCGGCCAGGCGCCGTTCGGCCGCCGGCGCTGACCGCGTCGCCGTCATACCCATTGCCGCCTCGCGGCGGCTGCGCTACGCTGGGTGCGACTGCCTCGTCGGCACCATGAACCCGCTGCCCTCGGCCCTGTGCATGCCGCTGCGCCGGCTGCTGGCCGGGTTGTTGTGTCTCGCAGCGCTGCACGCCACCGCGGCGGCGCAGGCCGACTCCGACGCCGCGGCCGCCCCGTCGATCGAAGCGCAGGCGCGCGCGCTCAGCCGCGCCAATGCCGCCGTCGTCGGCGTGCGCGCCACCGCCGTCGAAGGCGCGCGCTCGGCGCGCACGCTGGGCACGCGGCGCAGCGGCTCGGGCGTCGTGATCGGCGACGACGGCCTGGTGCTCACCATCGGCTACCTGATCCTCGAGGCCGAGCAGGTCGAGCTGCTGCAGGAAGGCGCGCGCGTCGTGCCGGCGCGCGTCGTCGCCTACGACGTGGCGACGGGCTTCGGCCTCGTGCAGGCGCTGGCGCCGCTGAAGCGGCCGAGCGCCGCGCTCGGCCGCGCCGCGACGATCGCCGACGGCGAGGCGCTGATGATCGCCAGCGGCGGCGACGACGGCGACGTGAGCATCGCGCAGCTCGTCTCGCGGCGCGCCTTCTCGGGCAACTGGGAGTACCACATCGACGGCGCCCTGTTCACCGCGCCGCCGCGCATCGACCACAGCGGAGCGGGGTTGTTCAACGGCCGCGGCGAGCTGGTCGGCATCGGCTCGCTGGTCGTCGCCGACGCACTGGGCGGCGGCACGGCGCGCCACCCGGGCAACATGTTCGTGCCGATCGACCTGCTGACACCGATCCTCGCCGAGTTGCGCGAGCGCGGCAGTTCGCGCGCCAGCCAGCGCGCATGGCTCGGCGTCAACTGCGTCGAGATCGAGGGCGACGTGCGCATCGTGCGCGTCAACGAAGACAGCCCGGCCGACGTCGCCGGGCTCGCGATCGGCGACCGCATTCTGCGCGTCGACGGTACGCCGATCGCCACGCTCGAGGCCTTGTGGAAGGCGCTGTGGCGCGGCAGCGCGGAGCGTGAAGTCCTGGTCGAGATCCGCCGCGGCGCCGGCGAGCAGACGCTCAAGCTGCAGTCGGTGGACCGCATGAAGACGCTGCGACGCGCGCAGGGAATCTGATTACTCCCTCTCCCGCCCGCGGGAGAGGGCTGGGGTGAGGGCGATCCGCAGCCCGTCGGCCACCGTCGGGTGGCGCAGCCGCAGCCGCAGCTCCCGCTTCAGCCGCGTGTTGTCGAGCCGGCGCGATTCGCTCATGAAGGAGAGCTGCAGCGGCGACAGCACGTCAGCCGCGTCGGCGCGCGCGATGCGCGGCGGACGCGGCAAGCCGGCGAGGTCGGCCGCGAGGTCGAAGTAGTCGCCCATCTTCAGCTCGGTGTCGTCGCTCGCGTGGACGATGCGTTGCGGCCGGCCTCGATGCAGCGCGGCGACACAGGCGCACGCCAGGTCGTCGGCGTGGATGTGGTTGGTGTAGACGTCGTCTTCGGCCGCGAGCACCGGCGTGCCGCGCGCGAGCCGCTCGCGCGGGTGGCCGCCTGCGCGGTCGGCGGCATAGATGCCGGGCACGCGCAGCACGCTGACGGCGACGCCGAACGCGCGGCCGTACCAGCGCAGGCGCCGCTCGGCATAAACGCGGCGACGCGCGCGGTCGGTCGCCGGGTTCGGCGCGCGCGTTTCGTCGAAGCGGGCGCCGCCGCAGTCGCCGTAGACGCCCGTGGTGCTGACGTAGACGATGCGCCGCACGCGGCCCTGGCGCGCGAGCGCCTGCAGCAGATGCGCCGTGCGCGGGTCGCCCGCGCCTTCTCCCGGCGGCGGCGCGAGGTGCAGCACGGCATCGGCCAGGCCCGCGAAGCGCTGCAGCGTGGCCGCCGCATCCAGGTCGCCGACCAGCGGCTGCACGCCGGCGCGGCGCAGCGCCTCGCGGCGCTGCGGCTGCGGCGTCAGCGCGAGCAGGCGCCAGCGGCCGGCGAGCAGTTTTGCGACGCGCAGGCCGATGTCGCCGCAGCCGACGATGAGCAGCGTGGGCCGTCGGCGCGCGGCGCCCGGCCGGGGTGCGGGAGTGAACACAGGAGCAGGGGGCAGGACCGTTGCGGGACAATGGCGGCCGAGTTTATGACGCACCCCGCCCCTCGACCATGACCTTCACCGTCACCGTGCAGCCCTCGGGCCGCAGCTTCACCGTCGAGAACGACGAACCCATCCTCGCCGCCGCCATCCGCCAGGGCGTCGGCCTGCCCTATGGCTGCAAGGACGGTGCCTGCGGCTCGTGCAAGTGCCGGCTGATCGAGGGCCGCGTCGTCCACGGCACGCACCAGGCCAAGGCGCTGAGCGCGCAGGAGGAAGAAGCCGGCTATGCGCTGACCTGCTGCGGCGCGCCGCAGAGCGACGTCGTCATCGAGGCGCGCACCGTGCCGGGCGCGGGCGAGCACCCGGTGCGCCGCATGCCGAGCCGCGTGTCGACGATCACGCGCGCCGCACCCGATGTGGCCGTGCTGCAGCTGCAGCTGCCGGCCAACGACCGGCTGCAGTACCGAGCCGGCCAGTACGTCGAGTTCATCCTGAAGGACCAGTCGCGGCGCAGCTATTCGATCGCCAACGCGCCGCACACGCAGGAGCAGACGCCCGGCATCGAGCTGCACGTGCGCCACATGCCCGGCGGCAAGTTCACCGACCACGTGTTCGGCGCGATGAAGGAGAAGGAGATCCTGCGCATGGAAGGGCCGTTCGGCAGCTTCTTCCTGCGCGAGGACTCGGCCAAGCCCATCGTGCTGCTGGCCAGCGGTACCGGCTTCGCACCGATCAAGGCCATCGTCGAGCACATGCGCCACCGCGGCGACGCACGACCCGCCACGCTCTACTGGGGCTGCCGCACGCGCGCCGACCTGTACCAGCACGACTGGTGCCAACGCGCCGCGGCCGACATGCCGAACCTGAAGTACGTGCCCGTGCTCTCCGAGGCGCGCCCTGAAGACGCCTGGACCGGCCGCACCGGCTTCGTCCACCAGGCCGTACTCGCCGACTTCGACGATCTATCCGGCCATCAGGTCTATGCCTGCGGCGCGCCGGTGATGGTCGACTCCGCGCGCCGCGACTTCGTCGCGCTGCGCGCGCTGCCGCCGGAGGAGTTCTACGCGGATGCGTTCACGAGCGAGGCGGACAAGCACGGCGCCGAGGTCAAGGGATGAAGCGCCGCGCCTTGATCGGATTCATACCGCTGGCTGCCACGCTGCCCGCCCTCGCGCAACCCCGCCCCATCCGCCTCGTCGTCCCCTACCCGCCCGGCGGCCCGCTCGACATCGTGGCGCGCGCGCTGGCCGAGAAGGTCAAGGACACGCTCGGCACCGTCGTCGTGGAGAACCGGCCGGGCGCGGGCGGCAACCTCGGCGCCGACGCCGTCGCGAAGACAGCGCCCGACGGCCACGCGATCGTGATGGGCGCGGTGGCGACGCATGCGATCAACCCGTGGCTGTACGCGAAGCTGCCCTACGACCCGCTGCGCGACTTCACGCCGATCACGCTCGTGGCGCAGGTGCCCAATGTGCTGGTGATGAATGCCGGGACGGCGCAGCGGCTGGGCATCGCGAGCGTGGCCGACCTCGTCGCCTATGCGAAGCGCAACCCCGGCAAGCTGAACTACGGCTCGGGCGGCAACGGCAGCGCGGGGCACCTCGCCGGCGAGATGTTCAAGGCGCAGGCCGGCGTGTTCATGGTCCACATCCCGTATGCCGGCGCGAACCCGGCGCAGCTTGCGCTGCTCGGCGGCCAGGTCGATCTCAACTTCGACAACCTCGCCGCGGCGTCGGCCAACATCAAGGCCGGCAAGCTGCGCGCGATCGCCGTGACGACGACGCGCCGCTCGAGCGCGATGCCCGAGCTGCCGGCGATCGCCGAGGCGGGCCGCGCGCTCGGCCTCGGCAGCTTCGAAGTCAACACCTGGTTCGGCCTGTTCGGCCCGGCCGGCCTGCCGGCCGCGACGCTGCAGCGCCTGAACCGCGCCTTCGTCGATGCGCTCAATGCGCCCGATGTGAAGACGCGCCTGGCCGCGCTGCTGGCCGAACCGTCGCCGACGACGCCCGAGCAGTTCGCCGCGTTCGTCAAGGTCGAGCTGGCGAAGTACGAGCGGGTGGTGAAGGCAAGCGGCGCGAAGATCGAGTAGCAGCGCGCCTGGCGCGGGTCAGTCCCGCGCCGGCACCGTCTCGGCCGAGGTGCCGATCACCCACGCGACGCCCAGCCCCGCCATCCACGCGCGGTCGCTGCGCACCAGCGGGCTGGCGGCGAACGCCGCGCCGCGCAGGGTGTCGTGGCGCACGAAAGCGCCGACCCACAAGCGCTCGTAGCGGCGCGATGCCGACGCCATCGCGTGCCAGCCGCCGTAGCCGCCGGGCGCGGCGTAGGCCGGGCGCTCGGCCGTCGCATGGGCCGCATCGACGCCGTAGTAGTGCGCGTGGTAGCGCCGGTTGCCGAACACGGGGCCGGCCTGCAGGCCGAGGTTCCAGCCGCCGACCACGCCGCCGCGCAGCCACTGCAGGTGCGGCGTGAACGTGGCGCCGACGACGCGCGGCGAGCGCTCGACGCTGACGACGCTGCGCGCCGGCACGCGCAGCTCGAGCCGCGTGCGGGCATCGGCCGAGCTCCACAGCGCGACGCGCGCCGCCGGGCCCAGCTCGACGGTCGCCGGCAGCTCGGGCATGCCGCTGCGCGCCACGTTGCCGCTGCGCACCGGCACCGCGCCGTGCAGGCTGATGTCGATCTCGACCGTCTCGCTGTCGAAGAGCAGTGCGCGCGCTCCGTCGCGGTCGGCGCGCAGCACGCGGCCGCGATAGACGACGTAGGGCAGCGGCAACAGCCAGGCGCTCGTCTGGTCGGACCCGCGGTAGTCGGGCGCGTGCAGCCCAGCCACGCCCAGACCCAGCTCCCACAGCGGGCGGCGCGGCGCCGGCGTGTCGGCGTCGCCGGCAGCGTGCACGGCCGTCGCGACGGCCAGCGTCAGGGCGGCAGCCGCCTGGCGCGGCAGCAGGACCACGCGTCGCCTCACTCGCCGAGATAGGCGGCGCGCACGCGCGGGTCTTCGAGCAGCGCGCGCGCTGCGCCGCTCATCGTGATCTCGCCCGAGTCCATCACATAGCCGCGCGTCGCCAGCCCGAGCGCGCGGCTCGCATTCTGCTCGACGAGCAGCACTGTGGTGCCGCGGCGGTGGATGTCGGCGACGACTTCGAACACCTTGTCGACCATGATCGGCGACAGGCCCATCGAGGGCTCGTCCATCAGCAGCAGCTTGGGCCGCGCCATCAGGCCGCGACCCATCGCGAGCATCTGCTGCTCGCCGCCGCTCATCGTGCCGGCGAGCTGATGGCGGCGCTCCTTCAGGCGCGGGAACAGGCCGAACACGTGCTCGATGTCGGCCGCGACCTCGCGCGCGTCGCTGCGCACGAAGGCGCCCATCAGCAGGTTTTCGGTGATCGTCATGCGCGTGAAGGTGCCGCGGCCCTCCGGCACCATCACGAGACCCTGACGAACGAGGTCCCACGCACCCTGGCCGCGGATGCTGCGGCCCAGATACTCGACGGCACCGTCGGCCACCGGCTGCACGCCGGCGAGCGCCTTCAAAGTCGTCGTCTTGCCGGCGCCGTTGGCGCCGATCAGGCTGACGAGCTCGCCCTCGCGCACGTCGAACGAGATGCCCTTGACGGCCTGGATGCCGCCGTAGGCGACCTTCAGGTTGCGCACTTCGAGCAGCGTCGCCGCGGTCATCGCCTCAGTGCGTTGTCGCGACGTGCCCGACGCCGAGGTAGGCCTCGATCACCTTCGGGTCGCGCTGCACCTCGGCGGGCGCGCCCTCGGCGATCGCCTTGCCGTAGTCGAGCACGGTGACACGGTCGCACAGGCCCATCACGAGCTTCACGTCATGCTCGATCAGCAGGATGGTGCGGCCGTCGTTGCGGATGCGGTCGATCAGCTCGCGCAGCACGACCTTCTCGGTCGCGTTCATGCCGGCGGCAGGCTCGTCGAGCGCGACGAGCTTGGGCTCGGTGGCGAGCGCACGCGCGATCTCGAGGCGGCGCTGATCGCCGTAGCTCAGCGTGCGCGCCTTGTAGTCGCCATAGCGCGCGACGCCCACGTATTCCAGCAGTTCGCGCGCGCGGCCCGCGATCGCCGCCTCCTCGGCCTTGAAGCCCGCGGTACGCAACATCGCGCCGACCAGTCCCGAGTGCGTGCGCACGTGGCGCCCGACCATCACGTTCTCGAGCGCCGTCATGTCGGGGAACAGGCGGATGTTCTGGAACGTGCGCGCAATGCCGGCCTTGGCCACCTCATGCACCGCGCTCGGCTCGTAGGCCCGGCCGCCGAGCTCGAAGCGGCCGGCGTCGGGCGTGTAGAGGCCCGTGATCACGTTGAAGAACGTCGTCTTGCCGGCGCCGTTGGGCCCGATCAGGCCATAGATCTCGCCCTGGCGGATCGTGATGCCGACGTCGGAGAGCGCCTGCACGCCGCCGAAGCGCTTCGACGCGCCGCTGACCTGCAGCACGACGTCGTTCACCCGGGTACTCCTTCAGGACCACCGGCGGCATGGCAGCAAGGGATCGGCGGCGGTAAGTGGAGCATCGCGTTGCGCGGCCGACAGCCCGTCGAACGCGTCGGCATTGTATCGATCGGTCACTCGTCGGCCGCGGCAACGGCCTCGGGCGGCTGCGAAGCGAGCCGCAGCGCGGCGCCGATCGCCTCGAGCGTGGGAACGCGCGTCACGCCGTCCAGCGCGAACCGGCGCAAGGCAGGCGCCGAGCCGCCGACCCACAACGCGATGCGGACCGGCAGGCGGCGCCGCAACTGTTCGATCGAGCCGATCGCCGCGCTGCGCTTCTGACAGCCGCTGACGCTCAGCGCGACGATGTCCGCGCGGCAGTCGGCCGCCGCCGCGACGATGTCGTCCAGCGGCACCTGGACCCCCAACGACAGGCAGGTGCAGCCCTCCAGCGCAAGCACGGCCTGCGCCATCAGCAAGCCGAGCCCGTGCGGCTCGCCGGGCGTCGTGGCGAGCAGCACGCGCGCGCCGCCGGGCTGGGACAGCAGCCCGCCCAGCTTGCCGCGCAGCACCGTTTCGACGCACTCTGTGAACAGGTGCTCCTCGTAGATGCGCAGTTCGCCGCGCATCCAGGCATCGCCCACGAATCGCGTCAATGGGGCCAATATGTCCAGGACAACCGAACGCAGTCCGAGCCGCCCCTCCGCCAGCGCGAGACGTTCGCGCAGCGCCCCCGCTTCGTTGCCGCGCAGCAGGGTAAGCCAGTCGCGAAGCTCGTCCGCAGGCGGCGCGCCGCGAACCGACGAATCGTCCCCGGCCAACCCTCGCAGCTCGCCCATCGGCCGGGAGACGAGCCCTCCGGGACGGTAGCCTGCGTCCAGCAGGCGCTTGACGACGCGCAGCTTGTCGACCTGTGCCGCGGTATAGGAACGTTCGCCGAAGGCGTCACGCCGCGGCCGCGGAAAACCGTAGCGGCGTTCCCACACGCGCAGCGTGTCCTTGCTGAGGCCGGTGTCGCGCTCGACATCGGCAATCGACCAGGTGATCGTCACGATAGAAATTTTTGTCCAGGACAATTATTGAACGGTTCGCGGTTCTCGTCTAGCATTCGCTCAGGTCGCCATTTGTCCTGGACAAACAGACGACCACCGCCTGCGGGGACATCCCTCGCGAGCGCAGCCCACCACCTCGAGGAAACCGCACATGAAGACAACGCTGATTGCCACCGCACTGGCCTTCGCCGCCGCAACGACCCACGCCGCAGACATCGTCGATACCGCGGTATCGGCCGGCAGCTTCCAGACCCTGGTCACCGCCATCAAGCAGGCCGGGCTGGTCGACACGCTCAAGGGCACCGGCCCGTTCACGGTGTTCGCTCCGACCGACGAGGCCTTCGCGAAGGTGCCGAAGGACCAGCTCGACGCGCTGCTCAAGGACAAGGCCAAGCTGACCCAGGTGCTGACCTATCACGTGGTACCGGGCAAAGTCATGGCCAAGGACGTCAAGGCCGGCAAGGTGCCTACGGTCCAGGGCGGATCGCTGACCGTGGCGACGAAGTCGGGCGTTTCGGTCGACATGGCGAAGGTCGTCAAGGCCGACGTCGTCGCCGACAACGGCGTGATTCACGTCATCGATCGCGTGCTGATGCCCAACTGAAGCGGTCGCGGCCCGAACCGCCGCAGCAGGGTCGGGCCGGGCCGCGCTGCCGCCTCAGCGCGGCGGCGGCCCGACCGGCTGCGGCGCCGCCTTGCCGTGCTCGGGCGCGGGCCACAGGCCGCGCGGCCGCGCCAGCATGATGGCGATCATCGCCAGCGCGATCAGCAGCTGGCGCAGGATGGCGGCGTCGAGCCGCCCGTCCGTCATGCGCTGCAGGTCGCCGGCGAGGTGGCGCAGCACTTCGGGCAGCGAGGCCAGCAGCAGCGCGCCGACGATCACGCCCGGGATGTGGCCGATGCCGCCGAGCACCACCATCGCGACGACCATGATCGACTCGTGCAGCACGAACGACTCGGGCGAAATGAAGCCCTGGAACGACGCGAACAGCACGCCCGAAACGCCGCCGAAGGTCGCACCCATGCCGAAGGCGAGCAGCTTCATGTTGCGCGTGTTGATGCCCATCGCCTTGGCGGCGACCTCGTCCTCGCGGATCGCCATCCAGGCGCGGCCGATGCGCGAGCGCTCGAGCCGGTAGCACAGCACGACGCTGAAGACGACGAGCGCGAGCAGGAAGTAGTAGTAGAGCGTGACCGACGGCAGTTCGAAGCCGAGGATCTCCGTCGTCTTGCCGAGGTTGAGGCCGAACACGCGCAGCGAATCGATCTGCTGAACGCCCTTCGGGCCGTTGGTGATGTTGACCGGCGCGTCGAGGTTGTTGAGGAAGACGCGGATGATCTCGCCGAAGCCGAGCGTGACGATGGCGAGGTAGTCGCCGCGCAGCTTGAGCGTCGGCGCGCCGAGCAGCACGCCGAAGATGCCGGCCACGCCGGCGCCGATCGGGATGACGAGCCACCACGGCGTGTGCAGGCCGTTGGGGAACATCGCCTTCATCCACGCGAAGGTGTCGGTCAGGTGCGGCGAGGCGAGCAGGCCGAAGAAATAGGCGCCGACGGCGTAGAACGCGACGTAGCCGAGGTCGAGCAGCCCGGCGTAGCCGACGACGATGTTCAGCCCGAGCGCGAGCAGCACGTAGAGCAGCGCCATGTCGACGATGCGCACCCACGAGTTCCCGAACTGCTGCGCGACCAGCGGCAGCGCGAGCAGCAGCACGGCGGCGACGAGGAAGACGGCGAGGCGGTTCTTCATCGCGGCGTCACGCTCTGTCGGCGACGCGCTCGCCGAGCAGCCCCTGCGGCCGCAGCGTCAGCACCAGGATCAGCACGATGAAGGCGAAGATGTCCTGGTAGTGGCTGCCGAGCACGCCGCCGGTCAGCGCGCCGATGTAGCCCGCGCCGAGCGACTCGATCAGCCCGAGCAGCACACCGCCGAGCATCGCGCCGGCGAGGTTGCCGATGCCGCCGAAGACGGCCGCGGTGAATGCCTTGAGCCCCGGCAGGAAGCCCATCGTGTGCTGCACCGAGCCGTAGTTGGCCGCGTACATCACGCCGGCCAGCGCAGCCAGCGCGGCGCCGATGATGAAGGTGGCCGAGATCACGGTGTCGGGCCGCACGCCCATCAGCGCGGCGACGCGCGGGTTCTCGGCCGTGGCGCGCATCGCGCGGCCGAGCTTGGTGCGGTTGACGAGCAGCATCAGCCCGGCGAGCGAGAGCGCCGTGACGACGAGGATCAGGATCTGCGTCGTGTTGATCACGGCGCCGAACACGTCGAACGGCTCGCTCGGCAGCAGGATCGGGTACGGCTTGTAGTTCGGCTTCCAGATGATCATCGCAAGCGTCTGCAGCAGCAGGCTCACGCCCATCGCCGTGATCAGCGGCGCCAGCCGCGGCGCGTTGCGCAGCGGCCGGTAGGCCACCTTCTCGATCACGAAGTTGAGCGCGCCGCAGACGACGACAGCAGCGGCCAGCGAGATGAGCAGGATCAGCCACCCCGGCAGCCCGGAGCCGGCCAGCGCGGTGACGACGGTCCAGCTCACCAGCGCGCCGACCATCAGCACTTCGCCGTGCGCGAAGTTGATCAGGTTGATGATGCCGTAGACCATCGTGTAGCCGAGCGCGACGAGCGCATAGACGCTGCCGAGCACGAGGCCGTTGATGATCTGCTGGATCAGGGTCTCCATGGCATCGGTTTTCGCGGACGGATTGTAGGTGCGCGCCGGCTCAGCGCCGCGGCTTCGCCGCCTCGGCGTTGAGACGGCGCAATTCTTCGAGGCGTTCGCCGATGCGGATCTCGAGCCCGCGCGGCACCGGCTGGTACCAGCGCTGCGGCGCGAGCCCGTCGGGCCAGTAGTTCTCGCCGGCGGCGAATCCGCCCGCCTCGTCGTGCGCGTAGCGGTAGCCGCGGCCGTAGTCGAGCGACTTCATCAGTTTGGTCGGAGCATTGCGCAAATGCAGCGGAACGGGCCGAGTGCCGTCGCCGGCGATGTGGGCGCGTGCCGCGGTCCAGGCCGTATAGACGGCGTTGGACTTCGGCGCCATCGCGAGGTAGACGACGGCCTGCGCGAGCGCGAGTTCGCCCTCGGGCGAGCCGAGCCGCTCCCAGGTCGCGGCAGCATCGAGCGCGAGGGCAAGCGCGCGCGGGTCGGCCAGACCGATGTCTTCGCTGGCCATGCGCAGCATGCGGCGCGCCGCGTAGCGCGGGTCGACGCCGCCGTCGAGCATACGCGCGAACCAGTACAGCGCCGCGTCGGGGTCGGAGCCGCGCACTGCCTTGTGCAGCGCCGAGATCGTGTCGTAGAACTGCTCGCCGCCCTTGTCGTAGCGGCGCAGCTGCTCGCCGAGAGCCTGTTCGAGCAGGGCTTCGTCGATGACGGCGACGGCGCCCGCCGTGTGCGCCAGGTTCTCGTAGGCATTGAGCAGGCGGCGCGCGTCGCCGTCGGCGTAGCCGACGAGTCGGTCGCGCGCGGCCTCGGCCAGCGGCGGCGCGCCGAGCAGGCTGCGCGCGCGCTCGATCAGCGCGTGCAGCTCGGCGTCGGCCAGCGGCTTGAGCACGTGCACCGTCGCGCGCGACAGCAGCGCCGAGTTGACCTCGAACGACGGGTTCTCCGTCGTCGCGCCGATGAAGGTGAACAGGCCCGACTCGACGTGCGGCAGGAAGGCATCCTGCTGCGCCTTGTTGAAGCGATGCACCTCGTCGACGAAGACGACGGTGCGCTGCGCGCCCTGCACGGCGCGCGCGCGCTCGACGGCGTCGCGGATGTCCTTCACGCCGCCGAGCACGGCCGAGATCGCGATGAACTGGGCCTCGAAGGCATCGGCCATCAATCGCGCCAGCGTCGTCTTGCCGACACCGGGCGGACCCCACAGGATCATCGAGTGCAGCCGGCCCGACTCGAACGCCGTGCGCAGCGGCTTGCCCGGGCCAAGCAGGTGGCGCTGGCCGATCACGTCGTCGAGGCTGCGCGGGCGCAGCCGCTCGGCCAGTGGCGCCTGCGCCGGATCGTGCAGGGGCAGCGGCGGCGTCGACATCGGCCCGATTGTGGCAGGCGCTCGCGGTCCGGCGCCGCGGCACGCCGCTGGGGCACGATGGGTCGAGCGACCCGACGACTACTGCTCGACGACGTCGGCGCCCTTCGGCGGCACGAACACGAAGCGCGCCGCGTCGATGCGCGCATGGGCTTCCCAACCGCTGAACTGCAGCAGCGACTTCTGGCCGAAGCCGTCGACGACTTCGACGGCCGCCGGCGTCGGCCCGCGAAAACCGATGCGCAGCGACTGGAACGCGCCCTCCCGCGTCTTCGGCCTCGCCTCGGCCCAGGCCAGGCCGTCGCGGTCGGGCAGCACCGAGAGATCGAAGTCGCGCTCCAGCGAGCCGCCGGCGAGCAGCGCGGCCGGCGTCGAGCCGAGCGCCTGGTCGAGCCGGCGCGAGCTGGCCTGGTTCAGGTCGGCGTCGTGGATCCACACCTTCTGCCCGTCGCCGACGATCAACTGGTCGTAGGGCTTCAAGTACTCGAAGCGGAAGCGGTTCGGGCGCGAGAACTCGAAGCGGCCCGACGAGACCTTCTTCTTCGCGCCATCGGGCGAAGTCACGGTCTGCGTGAAATCAGCGCGGCCCGTCTTCACGTCGCGCACGAAGCTGCGCAGCGTGTCCACGGCGTCGGCGTGTGCTGCCGCAGCCGCCACGCCGAGCAATAGCGCGGCAAGCCGTGCGCGCAACCTCATTCGCTGCGCGCCGGAACGAGGATGTCCCGGTTGCCGTTCGTCGCCATCGACGATACGAGTCCGGACTTCTCCATTTGTTCCAGCAGGCGCGCGGCGCGGTTGTAGCCGATGCGCAGGTGGCGCTGCACCAGCGAGATCGACGCACGCTTGTGCTGCAGCACGATGGCGACGGCCTGGTCGTACATCGGGTCGCTTTCGCCGCCGCCCCCGCCGGGCATGTCGGCCGTGGAGGCATCGCCGTCGCCGTCGAGCGTGCCGCCTTCGAGGATGCCCTCGATGTAGTTCGGCTCGCCCTGGCTCTTGAGGTAGTCGACGACGCGGTGCACTTCTTCGTCGCTGACGAAGGCGCCGTGCACGCGCACCGGCAGGCCGGTGCCGGGCGCGAGGTAGAGCATGTCGCCCTGGCCGAGCAGCGCCTCGGCGCCCATCTGGTCGAGGATGGTGC
>CAYJLV010000001.1:0-347211 GCA_964371405.1 uncultured Burkholderiaceae bacterium | reverse complement strand
TCATACCTACATAACGCATAAGGTAAGAGTACAGTTGACCTTGTTCAGCGTAGCCTTAGGTCTCTTGGCTGTCGTTGCAGCGCAGATGGCGAACGCACAGACACCGCCGGTAAAGATCGGCCTCGTGACGACACTGACCACCTCGTCCGGCTACCTAGGCGAGGACGTTCGTGACGGATTCCAACTCGCCATCGACGAAGAGGGTGGCAAGCTGGGGGGCGTGCCGGTCGAATTGCTGGTTGCCGACGACGCCGCCAAGGCTGATCAAGGAAAGCAGCTTGTCGATCGGATGGTCCAGAAGGATGGCGCACGCATCCTTACCGGCTTGATCTTCTCGAACATCGCTGCGGCCGCGGTCCCGGACGCCGTCGCGGCGGGCGCTTTCTACGTCAGCGCCAATGCAAGCCCCGAAATGCTGGCAGGGAAGGGCTGCATGCCGAATTACTTCGTTGCTTCGTGGCAGACAGGTTCGCAGAGCGATGTCGCGGGCGAAATGGCGAATCAGGTCGGCGTGAAGCGAGTGGCGCTGATCGCTCCCAACTACACCGGCGGTTTGGACGCGATCACAGGATTCAAGCGCTTGTACAAGGGCGAAGTGGTAGGAGAGGTGCTGACCAAGCTGGGTCAGACCGATTACGCGGCCGAGATCGCTCAAATCCGCGCCATGAAGCCTGAATCGGTCTTTTTCTTTTTGCCCGGAGGCATGGGCATCAACTTCATCAAGCAGGTGACCCAGTCAGGTCTCTCCAACATCAGGCTGTTTTCGCCGATGACAGTCGATGATCGAATCATCGAGACGCTTGGAGATCGCTCCCTCAGCATCATGACGACGACGATGTGGAACTGGGACTTTGACAATCCAGCCAGCAAGAAGTTCGTAGCGGCATACCAGAAGAAGCACTCCAGAACCCCGACCACGTACGTGGCGCAGGGCTACGACACGGCCCGACTGATTGCCAGTGCATTGCGGGCCGTCAACGGAGACATGTCGAGAGCTGATGACTTTCGCGCAGCGCTGAAGGCCGCGCGATTCGAAAGCGTCAGGGGGGCGTTCGCCTTCGCCAACAACAACCATCCGATCCAGGATTGGTACGTCCGAAGCGTCGTCAAGGGCGACGACGGCAAGCCGGCGTTCAAGACGCAGCGGGTGGTCATGAAGAGTTACAAGGATCCGTACGGCGCTTCATGCCTGATGAAGTAGCAGCGGGCCGATCATGGACTACGCGCTGATCGCGGAACAAATCCTGAACGGGCTGCAGTCCGGCGTCACGCTCTTCCTTACTGCCGCCGGACTCACGCTGGTATTCGGCATCGTGGGCCTCATCAACCTGACACACGGCACGCTGGTGATGCTGGGGGCGTTCACAGGTGCTACGGTTTCCGCGATCAGCGGTCTCTTCTGGCTCGGACTGTTCTCTGCCGTGCTGGCGGCCCTGTCGATTGGCCTTCTGCTCGAAGTCCTGATCTTCAGAAAGCTGTACAGACGAGATCACCTGGATCAGGTGCTCGCCACCTTCGCGCTCATCCTGTTCTTCAACGAACTCACGCGCATCGCGTTCGGCCGACAGCCGTTTCAAATCGAGCCCCCGGCGGCCTTGTCGGGCTCTGTCCATCTCTTCGGAGATCTCAACTATCCGGTCTATCGACTGGTCGTCATTGCCGTGGGGATCCTTATCGCGCTCCTGCTCTGGGCCCTGATAGCCAAGTCGCGCCTTGGCATGCTGATTCGGGCCGGTTCGACACATCGTGACGTCGTCAGCTGTCTGGGTGTCAACGTCTCGGCGCTCTTCCTGGCGATCTTCGCGCTCAGCGCATCGTTGGCGGGGCTCGCGGGCGCGATCGTCGCCCCGCAGCAGGCCGTTGAAGTCGGGATGGGCGAGCAGATCATTATTCTCGCCTTCGTCGTCATCGTCATCGGCGGAGTGGGCTCCGTCAAGGGTGCCTTGCTGGCGTCGGTCCTAGTCGGCATCACGGACGCCCTGGGTCGAAGCGTCGTGCCGTTGGCTCTGGCTTCGATGTTCGAACCGACAATGGTCGCTTCCATCAGCGGCGCCTTCGCGGCCATGAGCGCCTACATCGTCCTGGTGGCCGTGTTGATATGGCGTCCCCAGGGGCTGTTTCTGAGGACCTGAGGCCATGAAAACAGTGGTCTACCGCCGTGACGAATCAGTTCTGTTCGTCTGCGCGCTGCTGATTTTGAGCGTACCGCTCTTCGCGCACATCGCCGACCAGCCATTCATTATGACGGTCGCCACGCGGATCGTTATCTTCGCGTTGCTTGGCGTCAGCCTCGATCTGATCGTTGGCTATGGCGGTCTGGTGAGTCTGGGCCATGCGGCGTTCTATGGAGTCGGCGCGTACGCGGCCGGCATATTCACGCACCATGCCCTGTCGGAGGCGACCGGAGTACAGGGCTGGTCGCTGCCTGCGGATGCTCTCCTCATCTGGCCGATGTCGTTGCTGGCGGCCGCGGTCCTGGCGCTGCCGCTCGGCGCTCTGGCGCTACGCACGACTGGATTCAATTTCATCATGATCACCCTGGCGTTCGGCCAGATGATCTTCTTTGTGTTTGTTTCGCTGAAGGGCTACGGCGGCGACGACGGTCTGCGGATTGCCTCGCGCTATCGCCTCGCAGGGATCAGTCTGGACAATCCGACGTACCTCTACTACGTCTGCGCAGGGTGCCTGGCGGCCTATCTGTTTCTATGCGACCGGCTCGTGAATTCGAGGTTCGGCATGGTCTTGCAGGCCGCGCGTCAGAACCAGTCCAGAGCGCGTTCGCTCGGATATCGAACCTACTGGTATCAGCTCGTCGCGTTCGTGATCGCGGCGTGCGGGGCCGCGCTTGCCGGCACGCTGAGCGTCAACCACGCAAGGTACGTGAACCCGGACCTGATGACCTGGACCCGATCTGCAGAGGTTCTGGTAATCGTCATCCTGGGTGGCAAGGGCACGCTGCGCGGTGCCGTGCTCGGCGCTGCAGCGCTGTTGTTGCTCGAGGAGATGCTTATCGAGATCACGGAACACTGGCAGATCATCCTGGGCCCCGTCCTTCTCGTCGCCGTCCTGTTCGCGCGCCGTGGGCTGTGGGGCCTCCTCGTCGGAAGCAAGGCGGCGCTCCGTGGCTGAGCAAATCCTCTCCGTCCGTGCCTTGTGCAAGTCCTATGGCGCGCTACGCGTGACCGACTGCCTGAGCTTCGACGTAGCAGAGGGCGAATGCCACGCGCTGATCGGCCCGAACGGAGCAGGCAAGACGACCCTCATCGGTCAATTGTTCGGCGAAATCGAGTCGGACTCGGGAGAGATTGTGTTCCGCGGTCGGAGCATTCGACGCCTGCCTCGCGAAAGGCGTGTCGAACTCGGCATGGCAAGGTCGTTCCAGATCACCTCGGTCTTCCCGGAGTTCAACGCGCTGGAGAACGTGGCGCTCGCTGTCCGTTCCACACAAGGCCACAGCTTTCGCTTCTGGCAGCGAGCAGACCGAGACAGTCGCGCGGCCGAAGCCGCATCGTCAATCCTGATGCGGGTCGGACTTGAGCATCGCATGGGGGTGATCGCTGGAGACATGGCGCACGGTGAGCACCGCCAGTTGGAGGTCGCGATGGCGCTTGCGTTGAAGCCCAGATTGCTCTTGCTCGACGAGCCGATGGCGGGCATGAGCAGCGATGAGTCGCGCACGATGACTGACCTGCTGCTGTCGCTCAAGGGGCAACTGACGATGTTGCTGGTTGAGCACGATATGGACACGGTCTTCCGGCTCGCTGACCGTCTGACGGTACTTGTCGCGGGCAGTGTCCTCGCATCGGGATATCCGGACGCGATCCGGGCGAACGAGCATGTCAGGCGCGCCTACCTGGGAGACAACCACCTTGTTGCAGCTTGAGGACGTCGTGTCTTTCTATGGCGCGAGCCAAGCGCTCTTCGGCGTTTCGCTGACCGTCAACGATGGCGAGGTCGTCGGTTTGCTCGGCCGAAACGGAATGGGCAAGTCGACAACGGTACGTTCGATCTTCGGCCTGGTTACCGCGGCAGAGGGTGTGATCCAGTACCAGGGCGTCGCGTTACGCTGTCTCCGGCCTCATGCGATCGCGCGATTGGGCATCGGCTTGGTTCCGGAAGGCCGGCAGATCTTTCCGCTACTTACCGTGGAGGAAAACCTCAAGGCGACTGCGAGACCGAAGCACGATCGACCCGCTCAATGGGACTTGGCAAAGGTTTATGGAGCCTTTCCGCGATTGAAGGAGCGGCGCCTGCACCTCGGATCGAGTTTGTCCGGCGGTGAACAGCAGATGCTCGCCATCGGCCGCGCGCTGATGACCAATCCCGATCTCCTGATCCTGGACGAGGCGACCGAGGGTCTGGCTCCCTTGATCCGCGATGAGATCTGGAAATGCGTAGGACATCTGAAACGCGAAGGTCGATCGATGCTTGTCATCGACAAGCACATCGTGCAACTCGGCTCCGTGGCAGATCGCCATTACATCCTCGAAAAGGGCCGTGTCGTATGGCACGGCACGTCGACGGAATTCAGCGACAGCCCGGAGTTGCAGCATCGGTATTTGGGTGTCTAGTGATGCGAACGGGCTTGAGTTGGACTGGCGTGCCGCCGGGGCGTCGCGTCGTCATGCAGGAAGAAACGGAGCGACAGTATGAGTACCACCGCACTTGAAAGTACCGATAACAAGGCGGTGCACGACAAGCGCTGGCAGCGCATCCTGGACTGCGTGGCACTCAAGCAGCCTGATCGCATGCCGGTCGCCATGTATTGCACCTTCTGGCTCGCGAAGTACGGCGGCGTCAGCTTCAAGGAGCTGATGTACGACTACGAAAAGACCAAGGACATCGCCGAGCGAGCGGTTCTGGAGTTTGAACCAGACGCCGTAGCTCCGCTCATCGGTGCGACGGCATTGGGTCGTGTGTTCGACGCGGTGGACTTCAAGCAGTTGCAGTGGCCTGGCCATGGGGTGCAGGACAACAAGCCCTACCAATATCTCGACCGGGAGTACATGCCCGCGGAGGAGTATGCCGCCCTGTTGCGCGACCCGACGGGCTTCTACCTGAACCGCTACCTGCCGCGGATCTTCGGTGCCTTCGAAGGATTTGAGCACTTTCCGGTCTTGCCAGGTTCAGTGTTCATTCGCGCCATCACCGGCTTGCGTGCGTTCGCGAATCCAGAATTGCAGAAAGCCATGCTGCGCGTCTTCGCTGCAGCGGAAGAAGTCGACCGCTTCGTGTCGCACTCGGCCCAATGGAACAAGCGGATCGCCGGACTAGGATTCCCCATCATGAACGGTGGCAACTCGGGCGCGCCCTACGACGTGATCGCCGACTACTTCCGCGGTGCCACCGGGATGATGAAGGACCTGTTCCGACACAAGGACAAGCTGCTGGAAACCATCGACATGATCCGGCGCAACCTCGTGTCGATCACGATTGACAATGCCAAAGCCGCTGGCAATCCTATCGTGATGATTCCGATTCACTGGGCGCCGGATGCCTTCATGTCCGAGAAGCAGTTCCGTGACTTCTGGTGGCCGTCTTTCAGGCAAATGATGGTGGAGCTGATCGAGGCCGACATCATTCCCATGCCCATGTGGGAGTCCGACTGTACGAAGCGGCTCGAAATCATCAAGGACATCCCGGCAGGCAAGTGCATCTACTGGTTCGAGCGCACTGACATGGTGAAGGCGTTCGAGGTGCTGGGCGACGTCGTTGCGCTTCGCGGGAACCTGTCGCCGTCGATGATGACAACCGGTCAACCGCACGAAGTGGATGCTGCGGTCAAGCGCCTGGTCGACAACGTCTGGAACAAGGGAGGCAGCCTCATTCTCGACACCGCCTTCGGCATCCCGGACGAGACGCCGGTCGAGAACGTTCACGCGATGTTCAAGGCTGCGCGGAAGTACGCTGCTTGAGTTGGCGCGCGGCTGCAACCCGGCCGCATATGCACCGGTGACCTATCGATTCCCGAAGCGCAGTAGGCGGATTCCATGAGCGAAATGACCGACGACGAGAAGCAACTGATCGACTGGCTGGCCGACATGAACGAGGACGATGCGCTGGCGCTGGCCAACCGCATGCTGCTGGAGGACAAAGTCGACCCGATGCGCGTGCTCGGGCTGTGCCGCGCCGCGATGGACATCGTGGGCAAGCGCTTCGAGGAGGGCGAGTATTTCCTGCCCGAACTCGTGCTCGCCGGCGAGATGCTCGACACGATCGGCGCCGTCGCCAAGCCGCTGATCAAGCAGGCCGGCGGTGGTGCCGCTGCGACGCACGGCCGCGTGCTGATCGGCACGGTGCACGGCGACCTGCACGACATCGGCAAGAACATCGTCACCTTCATGCTCGACATCAACGGCTTCGAGGTCAAGGACATCGGCATCGACGTGCCGGTGCAGAAGTTCATCGACGAGATCGAGGCCTACAAGCCCGACGTCGTCGCGCTGTCGGGGTTCCTCACGCTGGCCTTCGACTCGATGAAGGAGACGATCGCCGCCTTCGACGAGCGCGGCCTGCGCGAGCGCTTCAAGGTGATGATCGGCGGCGGCCAGATCGACGACACGGTGCGCGCCTACACCGGGGCCGACGCCTTCGGCGTCAACGCCGTCGAGGCGGTCGGCCTGTGCCGCGGCTGGATGGGCGTCGCGGCCTGACGAGCGCGACGTGAAGCTGATGCAAGGCATCGACGTCCTTCGAGACGTCGAGCAGGGTCGGGTGCCGGCAGCCGTGTCGCGGCGCGACCGGCTGGTCGAGTTGCGACGGCGCGCCCTGTCGATCGTCCGCGACGACGATCTGCTCGCAACACGGGCCTGCTGGCGCGTCGCGCCGCTGCGCCGCGAGCCCGACGCGGACGGCTGGCTCGAGCTCGAAGGCGGCCGGCTGCACGCGCCCTGGCTCGTGCCGGCGAGCGGCCGGCTCACCGGCGTGGCGTGCGCGGTGCTGACCCTCGGCGCCACCCTCACGCAGCGCATCGATGCCCTGTTCGCGGCGCGCCAGGCTTCGCTCGCGCTGGCGCTGGACGGGGTGGCCAACGAACTGCTCTTCGCGCTGTCGCGCCGCGTGCAGGACCGGATCGCCGCGACGCTGGCCCGGCAGGGCCTCGGCGTGGCCGGCGAGCTGCGCGCCGGGGATCCGGGCCTGGATCTCGACTCGCACCCGACGGTGCTCGAACTGGCCGGCGCCTCGGCCATCGACGTGCGCCTGACCTCGACGCTGATGCTGAACCCGACCAAGTCCACCTCCATCGTGCAAGGCGTGGGTCTGGACCTGCCGCTTCAGACCTGGTCGCGCTGCGACGGCTGCCGCAGGCGCGAGCGCTGCGCGCTGGTCAACGATCCTGCGTACCGGTCCGCTCCCGCCGCCTCCGCGCTGCAGGCGGCGCCATGACGGACGCTGCTGCCGGGCCCGCGCGCGCCGCGATCCACCGGGTCGACGTTCCGGCGCTCGATCGCAGCATCGAGTGCCGCGAGGACGAGACACTGTTCGCGGCGGCGCGCCGCGCCGGGCTGCGCATCGTCGGCGCCTGCGGCGGGCGCGGCCACTGCGGCTCATGCATGGTGCGCGTGACCGAAGGGCGCGTGCATCGCGACGGCGAAGACCCCCACAAGAAGTGGCTGCGCTCCTGTTGCGTGCAGCCGCGCTCGAACCTCGCCGTGGAACTGGCGCCGCGCTCGCTGGCGCCGGTGGTTCGCGCCGATGTCAGCACGGGCGGCGCGGGCGAGGCGCTGCCGTTCGACCCCGGCATCGCCGCGATCGAGCTGACCGTACCGCCCGCCACGCTGCAGGACCTGGCGAGCGACGGCGACCGGGTGCGCGCCGCGATCGCTGCCCTGCCCTCGGCCTCGGCGCCGCCCTGCATCGACGCATCGGCCGTCGCGGCGCTGCCCGGCCTGCTGCGCCGGCACGGCTGGTGCGTGCAGGCCCGGCTGCAGCATGCGCCGGCCGGCCAGCGCCCCGTCATCGGCGGCTTCGCGCGGCCCGGCGCACCGCTGCTCGGTCTGGCGGTGGACCTCGGCACGACCAATGCCGCCGCGTTCCTGATCGATCTGGCCAGCGGGCGGCGCCTTGCAAGCCTGGGACTCGAGAACCCGCAGGTCGCCTGGGGGGCGGACCTGATCAGCCGCATCAATCACGCGATCACCGTGGCCGATGCGGCCGGGCAACTGCGCCGTGCCGCGGTGCAGGTCATCGATGCGCTGGCGCATGACCTGACCCGCGCGGTGGGCGCGTCGGTCGACGACATCGCCGACGTGGTGGTGGCCGGCAACACGGCGATGCAGCACCTGCTCGCCGGCTGGCCGGTGGCGCAGCTCGGCCGCGCGCCGTTCGTGGCCGCCGCCAGCGAGGCGCTCGACGTGCATGCCGCCCGGCTCGGGCTGAAGGTCGATGCCGGCGCGAAGCTGCATCTCGCGCCGTCGATCGGCGGCTTCGTCGGCGGCGATCACGTCGCGACGATGCTGGCGACCGAGCCGCACTGGCTCCAGCCCGGCGCGACGCTGGTCATGGACATCGGCACGAACACGGAGATCAGCCTCGTGCGCCGGGCCGGCAACAGCGTCCGCATCGCATCGACCTCCTCGCCCTCCGGTCCGGCCCTGGAGGGCGGGCACATCGGCAGCGGCATGCGCGCGGCCGAAGGCGCGATCGAGCGTGTGCGCATCGAGGAGGGGGAGCTGCAGCTGCAGGTCATCGGCGGCGGCCGGCCGGTGGGCCTGTGCGGCTCGGGCGTGCTCGATGCGCTGGCGGCTTTCGTGCAGGCCGGGTGGATCGACGCGCGCGGGCGCATCGTCGCCGGCCGCCATGCGGCGATCGGCGACGCCGACGGCGTGCGCTGCATCACCCTGGCCGACGAAGCCGAGGAACGCCGCCGCCTGATCCCCGCGGTGCGCTTCACGCAGCACGACGTGCGCGCCGTGCAGCTCGCCAAGTCGGCGATCCGCACCGGCGTGAAGATGCTCGCCGCCGAGGCCGGGATGGACGAGCTGCAGATCGACCGCTTCATCGTCGCCGGCGCGTTCGGCGCCTACATCGGCATCGAGGCCTGCATCGCGATCGGCCTGCTGCCGCCGCTGCCGCGCGAGCGCTTCCAGCAGGTCGGCAATGCCGCCGGGCTCGGCGTGCAGCAGATGCTGGCCTCGCGCGAGCGCCGTGCGCGCGCCGCCGAGATCGCCCGCCAGTGCCGCTACGTCGAGCTCAGCTCGCGCAGCGACTTCCAGAAGACCTTCCTTCAACACATCGGATTCGCCGCATGAAAGACGACACCTCAACCAGCGCGCCGCGAGCCGAGCGCCGGGCCGCCCCAAGCCGGCCCGCGATCCCAAGGGCCACGAAGGGGCCCTTTCTGGCCCCTGGGGATCGGCCGACGTACCCGTCGGACGAGGGGCCGTCATTCCCCATCCGAATCATCGGCGAGCGCATCAACCCGGGCTTCAAGAGCACGAAGGCGCTGTTCGACGAGCAGGACCTCGCCGGCATCCAGGCGCTGGCCGTCAAGCAGGCCGAGGCCGGCGCGAGCTGGCTCAACGTCAACGTCGGCGCGCGCGCGATGACGGAGCCGCAGTGGATGGCGACCGTGATCCGCGCGATCCAGGAAGTGACCAGCGTGCCGCTGTCGTTCGACTTCCCGAGCAAGAAGGTGCAGCGCGCCTGCCTCGAGGCCTACGACACGGCGAAGGCCGGCGGCCGGCTGCCGATCGTCAACTCGATCACCGAGCACCGCTGGGACCTGATGGAGCTGTACGGCGAGTTCCGCTTCAAGGTGATCCTGATGGCCAGCGAGCGCGTCGAGGACGGCAAGGCGCTGGGCAACAAGACGGCCGACGAGATCCACGCCACGGCGCGGCGCGGCGCGCTGCGCCTGATCGAGCAGCACGGGCTCGCGGCCGACGACGTCTTCATCGACATGTCGGTCAGCGCCATCATTGCCGACACCGAGCGGCTGAACCGCAGCACGCTCGACGCCATCATGCGCATCGGCGCGGACCCGGCGCTCGCGGGCGTGCACATGATGGGCGGGCTGTCCAACATCGGCCAGCAGATGCCGCCCAAGGCCGCCGACGGCTCGGACCTCAAGCACGCGCTCGAATGCGCCTTCCTGACGCTGGCCGTCCCGCACGGCTTCGACACCGTGCTCGGCACGCCGTGGCGGCGCTACGAGCCGCTGCCGCCCGACCACTACGTGCTCACCACCTACCTCAACTTCCTGGAACAGAGCGGCACCAACGCGTTGCGCGCGGTGCGCAAGTTCTACAAGGCCTGATGCGATGACGGCAGCCGCAGGCCCGGCGCGCTTCGCGCTCGTCGTCGACGAATGGTTCGACGGCGAAGTGCGCCACGCGCGCGGCCGCACGACGCTGCAGGTGGCGGACGGCCGGCTCGCCTGCATCGCCGACGGCGACCACGGCGAAGCGCTCGCCGCCCAGGGCTGGCGCGTCGAGCGCGGCGCGTTCCTGATGCCGGGGCTGGTCGATGCGCACGTGCACCTGTTCCTCGACGGCGCGCCGACCGATGCCGGCGTGCGCTCGGCGCACCTGAAGCAAGGCGTCGAACAACTCGCCGACGCGGCGCGCGCCAGCGCCCGGCAGTCGCTGGCCTGCGGCGTCACGCGGGTGCGCGACGCCGGCGACCGCCACGGCATCAACCATCTGGTGCGCGACGAGGCGCGCCGCCCGGCGAGCGGCCTCGCGCAGGTGCGCTCGAGCGGCCTGGGCATCAAGCGCGCCAAGCGCTACGGCGCCTTCATGGCGACCGACGTCGACGACGCGGCGAGCATCCGCGAATCGGTGCGGCGGCTGGCCCTCGACAACGACGAGATCAAGCTGATCCTCACCGGCATCATCGACTTCGACGCCGGCGCCGTCACCGACGAGCCGCAGTTCGACGCCGCCGCGGCGCGCGTCGCCGTCGACGCGGCGCACGGCGCCGGCCGCAAGCTGCTGGCGCACTGCAGCGGCGCCAAGGGTCTCGCCGTCGCCGTCGAGGCCGGCGTCGATTCGATCGAACACGGCTTCTTCATGAGCCGCGACATCCTCGCGCGCATGCGCGACCGCGGGCTCGCCTGGACGCCGACCTTCTGCCCGGTCCACTTCCAGTGGGCCGAGCCGTCGGCCGTCGGCTGGTCGGCCAACACGGTGGGCAACCTGCGCCGCATCCTCGACAGCCACGCCGAACACCTGCGCGTTGCGCACGAACTGGGTGTCACCCTCTTGGCAGGAACCGACGCCGGCAGCATGGGCGTCGAGCACGGACGCGCCGTCGCCGACGAGTTGCTGCGCTACAGCGAAGCCGGGCTGCCGACGGACGCCGTGCTCGCCGCCGCCACCTCGGCGCCGCGGCGCCATTTCGGGCAGCCGCCGCTGCTGGCCGCCGGCGAGCCGTTCGACTCCGTGCTGCTGCCCGCGTCGCCCTTCGTCGCCTTCGAGGCACTGCGCCGCCCGCTGCGCGTGTGGTCGGCCGGCAGCCCGTCCGGTGTCTTCGCGGAATCGGCACCCTGAATCGGGCCGCTACAGTCGCGCCATGAACGACTCGATGCCTACCACGACCGAGCAGCCTGCCGCCGGCGTCGTCGCGACGCTGCGCAACCTGATCGTCAGCGGCCGCTACAAGGCCGGCGAGCGCCTCGCCGAGGCGCCGCTGGCCGAGGAACTGGGCGTCTCGCGCATGCCGGTGCGGTTGGCGGTGCGAACACTGGAACACGAGGGCCTGCTCGAGCGCAGCGGCCGGCGCGGCTATGCGGTGCGTGCGTTCTCGGAAGCCGACGTACGCTGCGCCGTCGAAGTGCGCAGCGTGCTCGAAGGGCTGGCGGCGCGCCGCCTCGCTGAACGCGGCATGAGCCCGGAGGTGCGGGCCCGGCTCGCCGCCTGCCTCGACGACGGCGAGCGCGTGCTGTCCAAGGGCCGGCTCGACGCCGACGACATCGGCGAGTGGAGCCGCCTCAACGAGTGTTTCCACCGCACGATCGCGGGCGCGACCGACAGCCGCGTCGCCGCCGACGCGATCGACCGCAACAACCGGCTGCCGTTCGCGTCGTCGGATTCGATCACCGTCGACCGCGGCGCGCTCGACAAGGAATACGAGAAGCTGCGCATCGCGCAACTGCAGCACCGCCTCGTATTCGAAGCGCTCGAAGGCGGCGAGGCAGCGCGCGTCGAGGGCCTGATGCGCGAGCACGCCTACATCGGGCTGCGCTACCTGCGCCACCTGCAGGCCGCGGGCGGCTGGAACGCCCCCGCCTCGCGCTAGGGCCTGTTCACACTACGGACGCATCGGGTCTCCGTAGTGTGAACAGGCCCTAGCCGCAAACGCGTTCGACGATCGCTCGACGCAGCCGCCGGCGCGCGCCGGCCGCGCTGGGACGGTCCAGTCGCCTTCTCGTGCCCAACGATGGCGTCAACGGTCATTCCAACGAAGCCGCCGCATCCTGCAGCCTTGGACCCGATCCCGGGCCGCACTTGCCGAGGAGCCGATCATGTCCGACCATCCCCTGCCCCGCCCCGTCACCCTCGACGGGCGCAGTTTTCACGGCATCGTGCTCGAAGCCGGCAAGACGGAGGGCGACGCCGACACGCTGCTGTTCGCCGACGGACGATTCCGCTCGACCGCCTGCGATCGCTACGGCTATGGCGACGGCGCGTACACCGCTCGCCGCGACGGCGATCGGATCCATTTCGACGCCGAAACCGAGAGCCCGAGCTCGGGCCGCCTGCGCTGGCACGGCACGGTCGACGGCCGCCGCCTGGATGGCACGCTGACGCGGCTGCGCGACGACGTGCCGGCCGGCGAGAAGTGGGTTCTGGCGGGGGAGCGCTGACATCATGGCCCGCATCGCCATCGTCCAGCAGGCGCCCGTCATGCTCGACCGCGACGCCACGCTCGCCGCGGCAGCGACGCTGGCGACCGAAGCGGCGCGCGCCGGCGCGCACCTGGTCGTCTTCCCCGAAGCCTTCGTGCCCGGCTATCCGGCGTGGATCTGGCGCCTGCGCCCCGGGCCCGACATGGGCCCGAGCGAGCAGATCCACGCCCGTCTGCGCGCCCAGGCCGTCGATCTGAGCGCTGGACACCTCGCGCCGCTGCAGCAGGCGGCGCGCGAGCACGCGATCACCGTCGTCTGCGGCTTGCACGAGCGCGACGCGGAGTCCAGCCGCTCGACGCTCTTCAACAGCGTGGTCACGATCGGGCCCGACGGCGAGTTGCTGAACCGCCATCGCAAGCTGATGCCGACCAGCCCCGAGCGCATGGTCTGGGGATTCGGTGATGCCAGCGGACTGCGCGCGGTGGACACGCCGGTCGGCCGCGTCGGCGCGCTGATCTGCTGGGAGAACTACATGCCGCAGGCGCGCCTGGCGCTGTACGCCGACGGCATCGAGATCCTGGTCGCACCGACCTACGACAGCGGCGAGCGCTGGATCGCGAGCGCGCAGCACATCGCCCGCGAGGGCGGCTGCTGGGTGCTCGGCGCCGGTTGCGTGCTGCAGGGGCGCGACCTGCCCCGCGACTTGCCGCAGCGTAAGCAACTGTTCCCCGACGACGACGAATGGATCAACGGCGGCGACTCGATCGTCGTCGCGCCGGGCGGACGCATCGTCGCCGGGCCGCTGCACAACGAGCGCGGCATGCTGATCGCCGAGGTCGATCTCGAGCGCGTCGGCAGCGCACGGCGCAGCCTCGACGTGGCGGGCCACTACGCACGCCCGGACCTCTTCACGCTGAAGGTCGATCGCCGGCCGCAGCGACCGGTGACGGAAGGAGACCTTTCATGAGCGACGCCATCTATCACGCCGGCATGCGCGCCTTGCAGGACCGCTACGACACGCGGCGCCTTGCCGACCGGCTCGACGAGCGACTCGGCCGCGCCGTCTTCAGCGACCAGGACCGTGCCTTCATCGAGAGCCGCGCGCTGTTCTTCCTCGCCACCGCCGATGCCGACGGCCGGCCCGACTGCTCGCACAAGGGCGGCGTGCCCGGCTTCGTGCGCGTGACCGGCGCCGACGAACTCGAGTTCCCGAGCTACGACGGCAACGGCCAGTTCCGCAGCCTGGGCAACATCGGCGCCAACGCCGCCGTGGGCTTGCTGTTCATCGACTTCGAGTCGCCGCGGCGCCTGCGCGTGAACGGCGACGCCACGCTGCTCGACGATCCCGCCGCGCTGGCGCGCCACCACGGCGCGCAGCTCGTCGTGCGCGTGCGCGCGCGGCGCATTTTCCCGAACTGCCCGCGCTACATCCATCCGAGCGCCGGCGCCACGCTGTCGGCCGACGCGCCGCGGCCCGGCCACGAGCCGCCGGCCGCGGGGTGGAAGTCGATGCCGATCCTCGCCGACGTGCTGCCGGGCCGCCCTACTCGATGACGTCGCCGACCCAGATGCGGTCGAACTGAGCGCCGGCCTCGCGCTGGATGCGCCGCATCGTCTCGGCGTCGGCCGCCTCGTATTCGCAGACCATGCGCTTGCGGTCGGCCGACAGCAGGCTGCGCTTCCACGTCGCCTGGTAGGCCGCCAGGCACGGCCGCTCGCGATCGGCCACGAGCTTCATGTCGGCGTCGGATTGCGGCGTGTCGAAGCTGCGTTCGACCACGATGCGGGGCTGGCTCATGCGGATCTCCTCAGGTGGATGGACGCGCGGGGTTCAACGGGCCCGCGCGCCCGAAGCCGCAGCGGCGGCGAGCGTCGCCCGCGCGCGGGCGATCTGAGTCGGGCGGCGCACCGGCGTGGCGGCGGCCAGGGCTTCTTCGGCATGGCGCGCGGCAGCCGCGGCATCGCCCGCCGCCAGCGCCAGCGCCGCCGCTTCGTTGAGCACGTAGGCGAGGTGCGCCTTGTCGTCGCGCTCACGCAGCGCGGCGAGACTCGCCTCCACGGCCGCGGCAGCCGCGCGCTCGCCGCGGCCGAGCCGCGCCAGCGCCGCCAGCGCATCGGCGTAGGGGACGGCCGGCTCGCCCATGCGGCGCGCCGCGTCGGCGACTTCGCCGGCATGGCGCAGCACCTCGTCGGCCCGTCCCAGTTCGTATTCGGCGGTCGCCAGCGCGAGCATGCATTCGTACTCGCGCCAATGGTTGGACGAGGCCCGCGCCAATGCCACCGCGCGCGCCAGCGACTCGCGCGCCGCAGGCAAGTTGCCGTCGGCGTGCGCCACGAGGCCACGCCCCCATTCGAGTTCCATCACCGGCAGTTGCAGTTCGGCCGCCAGCACGGCTGCTTCGGCGAGCAGCTCGCGGCCGCGCGCGCCATCGGCCTCGATGTCGATCAGGCAGCGGCCGGTGTTGGCGAGCTGCTGGCAGCGCGTGGCGGCGTCGGCGCGGCGCGTGCAGCGCTCGGCGGCCAAAGACGCATCGCGCGCGCCGGCCGCGTCGCCCCGCTGCTGGCGCCAGAAGGACAGGATCTCCCAGCCGGCCGAGGCCTCGGCATGCAGAGCGAGCGCCTCGGCCGCATCGATAGCCTGCGCGATGCGCTCGCCCAGATCCGGCAGGCGCCGCCCGCCCGGCGCCGCGGCTGCGGCCACGCGCAGCCGCAGCAGGCCGATCTCCAGCCGCGCGTGCTCGGCGCCGGGCGCCAGCTCTTCGAGCAGGGCGAGGCCGCGCTCGGCGACCTGCGTAGCCTCGACATTGGCGAACACGCGCAGCCAGTGCTGACCGGCCGCCAGCGCGGCGCGCGTGGCCCGCAGCGCATCGCCGGCCAGGCTGGCGTGGTGGACGACGGCGCCGTGCAGCCAGGGATCGTCGCCACTCGCCGCGTCGAAGGCGCGTGCGATCTGCAGATGCATGGCGCGACGGCGTGGCGTCGACAGTCCCCGATAGACCGCCTGGCGGACCAGGCCGTGGGCGAAGTCGAAGCTGCCGTCGCCGGTGGCGTGCAGCAGGCCGCGCCGCTCGAACGGGGCGACGCGACCGAGCGCGTCGGGCACCGACAGCGCCATCGCCGCCGCGAGACGCTCCACGCCGAACTCGCCGCCGAACGCCGCCGCCCAGCCGAGCAGGTCGCGCGATGCATCGTCGAAGGCGCGCAGGCGCTCGTCGATCAGCGCGTCGAGCGATCGTCCGTCGGGCGGCGCTCCGGTGCGGCCTGCGCCGACGGCGCGCGCCAGCTCGATCAGCAGCAGTGGATTGCCGCCGCTCGCGCGCAGCGCCTCGCCGACATCGGGCAACCGGTCGCCGAGCCAGCCCCGCACATCGTCCTCGGCGAGCGGAGGCAGATCGAGCTGCTGCAGCGCGCGCTCGCGCGCGAGCGACTGCAGCAGGCCCTTGGCGCCGGCGTTGTCGTCGATCTCGCCGGCGCGCGCGGCCACGGCGATGAGCACCGGCAGCGATGCATCGGCGAGCCGGCGCGCGACGAAGTGCAGCAGCGCCGCCGACGCGGCGTCGATCCATTGCAGATCGTCGACCACCACGGCCAGCGGCTGCTGGCGCGCCAGGCCGCACAAGAGATCGGCGGCGGCGTCGAACAGCTGTTCACGGCTGACGGCGCCTTCGCTGTCGCCGCCCAGCAGCGGCGCAGCCTGCGCCAGCACCTGCGGGCTCGCGCCGGCGGTCGGCACTCCGCGCAGCGCGTCGAGCCAGAAGCCGTACGGCCGCACCGCCTCGGCCTCGAAGCAGCGCGCGCGGATCACGCGACGGCCGAGCGTGCCGGCGCGTTCGGCCAGGTGATCGAGCAGCCGCGTCTTGCCGATGCCGGGCTCGCCCTGCAACAGCAGCAGCGGCGGCGCGCCGTCCGCCGCCGCGAGCGCCGCCTCGATGGTGCGGCACTCGGCGGCGCGCCCGACCAGTGGCGTGCGCGCCACGGCCGCCGGCCGTGCCAGCTCGAGAAACGACGGCGCCGCTCCGGACGCCGCGACGGATTCGCTCGCGGCCTGCGGCGCGAACGGCGCCGGCACCGCGGCAGCTTGCCGCTGCAGACGCCGCACTGCGCGGATCGTCTCGTCGAGCGCGCCGCCGTCGGGCAGCGCGACCTCGCGCCGCAGCAGCTCGCGCGCCCAGCCGTAGTGGCGCTCGGCCTCGGGATAGCGCCCGGCCGCGGCGAGCAGGCGCACCAGCGTGGCGTGCGCGGCCTCGGCGAGCGGATCGGCCGCCACCATCGCGCGGCCGTGCGGCAACGCGCGCTGCGGGTCGCCCGCGAGACGGCGCACGAGCGCTTCCAGGACGGTGCGTCGCAGCCGCGCATAGCGTTCGCGCTCGGCCATGCACCAGTGGTGGAAGCGATAGCACGCCGGCAGGTCGAGGCCGTCGAGGAATTCACCCTGCAACGCGCGCGCCGCATCCTCGAGCGTGTCGAGCGGCAGCGCGTCGAGTGCGTCGGCTTCGAGCGGCAGGCTGCCGACGCGCGCGCTGTCGATGTCGCAGGCGCGCGCGTCGAAGGCCACCTTGTCGCGGTCGGCCTGCAGCGGCTCGGCCGAAGCGTCGTTGACCACCGTGCGCAGCTTGGTCAGGCTCCAGCGCAGCGCGGCGCGCGGGTCGTCGGGGCCGTCCCACAGCAGGTCGCACAGCGCGGCGCGCGACTGCGGCGTGCCGGTGGCAGCCAGATAGCCCAGCAGCGCCCGCGTGCGCCGCGACGGAGGCAGCGGCAACGGCGCACTGTCGCCGCGCCGGACCTCGAGGTCACCGAGCAGGCGCATGCGCAGTCTCGCGCTTGGTACGGCAGCCAAACCCACGCCGTGTCCCCTCCTCGCGCGGCACTGGCGGCCCAGGCCGGCCTCGGCCGTCGCTCACGCAGGGCCAAGTTAGCACAGTGCGGCCGCGGTGCGATCGAGATGCGCGAACAGATGCGCCGCGAGCTCGCGCACGTCGTCCTCGGCGCCGTGGATGAAGCTCGACTTGCGGCGGCGCAGGAAGGGCAGGCCGAGCACGACCATCCCCGGCGCGTCGACGATGCCGCGATCGTGTCGCAACCCGCCGCGGCGGTCGAACGCCGGCACGTCGAGCCAACCGAAGTCCGGCCGGAAGCCGGTGGCCCAGACGATGGTGCGCACGTCGCGCCCGAGCTCGGCGCCCAACCGCGGCGATGCCGCGACGGCGGTGAGTGGGAAGCGCTCGGCCGCGCCGACGTTGCCGCCGAGGCCCTGCTCGCGCGCCCAGGCATCGAAGCTGTCGAGCAGGCGGTTCATCTTCAGGTCGGCCAGCGCGCAGACGTTGCGCAGCGAGCCCGAGAACAGGGCCTGTGTGCCGCGCACGCCGGCGAGACGGCCGCAGACCTCGACGCCGTGACGCTGGACGGCGTTCAGATCCAGCGTCGCGCGATCGTCGCTGCCGACGAGCTGCGGCGACGGCAGCCTGCGCGCGCGCGCCGGATCGTCCATGGCCTCGATGCGCTGGTCGAGCACGCCACTGGCGAGCAGCCACCACTGGACGTCGCGCCCGCGGTACAGGCGCGGCATGCGGACGTGCTCGCCGGTGGCAAGCAGCACCGGGCGGCCGCTGCGCTGGATCTCCAGAGCGAGCTGTAGGCCCGTGGCCGACGCGCCGACCACCAGCACCCCGCCCGGCCCCAGGTCGGCCGGCCGCCGGTAGTCGCGTGCCGTCCATTGGGCGACCGAGGCCGGCAACTGCGCTGCGAACGGCGGCAGCACCGGCCGGCTGCACGCGCCGCTGGCCAGCACGACGGCGCGGCAGCGCCAGTCGCCGCGGTCGGTGACGACGAGCCAGCCGCCCGGCGCGGGCGCGACGCGCTGCACCGTGGTCTGCGTGGCGAGTGGTGCGTGCACGCGGTCGGCGTAGCGCGCGAGGAACGCGGCGACGTCGGCCGCGCCCATGTAGCCGTCGGGGTCGTCACCGTCGTAAGGCTGGCCGGGCAGCCGGCACATCCAGTTGGGCGTGAGCAGGCGCAGCGAGTTCCAGCGCTCGGTGTGCCAGGCGTTGGCAACCTCGCCGCGCTCGATCACCACGTGGTCGACCGAGCGCTGCGAGAGCGCGCGGCTCATCGCCAGCCCGCAATGGCCGCCGCCGATGACGACGACGTCCACCGCGCGCCGTGCCCCGGTGCTCACGTCTTGCTCGAGGTGACGGTGACGTCGGTCGGGTTGGCGACGATGTCGAAGACTGCCGAGCGCTTCTGCGACTGCGCCACCAGCGCGGCGATCTGCTCGGGCGTGGCGTCGGCGTCGATCTCGTAGTGAACCTTGATGCCGTCGAAGCCGTTGCGCACGCGCTCGTCGATGCCGAGCACGCCCTGCAGGTCCATGCCCGCTTCCAGCGTCGCGCGCACCGAATGGAGCTGGATGTTGCGGTTCTGGGCTACCGAGGCGATGCCCGCCGACAGGCAGCCCGCCAGGCCGACGAGCACGTACTCCACCGGCGTGGCGCCGTTGTCGGCGGAGGCGAAGATTTCGGGATGATCGGCATCGAACTCGTAGCTGCGGCGGTGCCGCTGCTCGGCGCCAAGACCGTAGAAGTCGTCGACGGTGGCGCGACTGTGCGTGCCGTTGACCCACTGGCTGGTGGCGCGCCACCGGAAGCGCGCGCCTTCGGGGGCATCGGTGAGTGCCGCGCGCGCGGTCAGCAGGGCATCGACATTGACGCCGTTGTCGGCGCGGCGGGTCGGGGCGGGGTTCGTCATGGCAGTGGCTCCTCGAAAGAGGTTCGGGTGCGCCGGTTCGATGACCGGACGCGAGCCACTGTGATCGCGCCGCGTTGGATGCAGCGTTGAATCGCGCGTTGGATCGCGAGGGCTGGCGCCTAGGCGCCGCATGCGCCCTACACTGCCCAGAGCGCCGCGCCGATTCGCACCCGGATCCGCGGGTCAGAAGCGAGAACCATCGAAAGGAGCATGGCATGAGCAAGCAGTTCCAGGGCAGGAGCGCGATCGTCACCGGCGCGGCCTCGGGCATCGGCAAGGCGATCGCGCTCGGCCTCGGCGCGGAGGGCGCCAACGTGGTGGTCAACGACTTGAAGATCGAATCGGCGCAGGCAGTCGCGGACGAGATCGCTGCAGCCGGCGGCAGCGCGATCGCGATCGCGGGCGACGTCGGCAATCCGGACGACGTGAAGGCCACGGTCGAGGCGGCGGTGCAGCGCTTCGGCGCGCTGCACCTGGCAGTCAACAACGCGGGCATCGGCGGGCCGCTCGGGCTGCTGGCCGACATCGACATCGCGGATTACAAGAAGCTGATGGACGTCAACCTGCATTCCGTCTTCTACGGGATGTATTACCAGATCCCGGCGATGCTGAAGGCGGGTGGCGGCTCCATCGTCAACATGTCGTCCATTCTCGGCGTGGTGGGCAGCTCCACTGCGGTGCCCTACGTCGCGGCCAAGCACGGCGTGTCGGGCATGACCAAGGCGGCCGCGCTCGGCTATGCGGACAAGGGGATCCGGGTCAACTCGGTACACCCGGGGTACATCGACACGCCACTGCTGGAGGCGCTGCCGAAGCCGGCCTACGACGCGCTGGTCGGCTTGCACCCGGTCGGGCGCCTGGGCACGCCTGAGGAAGTCTCGGCGCTGGTCCTGTTCGTGCTCTCCGACCAGGCGAGCTTCATCACCGGCTCGCAGTACCTGGTCGACGGCGGCTACACCACCGGTTGATGCGCGCGCGCCTGCAGCCCGGCCGGCCGGCGCGGCGGCGCGCAGCTCAGGTCGTCATGTAGCCCATCCAGGACCAGTACGTGAGCGCGAACACGACCAGCAGCGCGAAGGCGGCCAGCGTGACCACCAGGCCGGTGCGCACGAAGTCGCGCGCCTCGAAGGTGTCGGTGCCGTAGGCAATCATGTTCTGCGGCGCGTTCACCGGAAGGATGAACCCGAAGCTCACGACGAACTGCAGCAGCATGGTCATGCCGATGACGTTGATGCCCGGGGTCTGCACGGTGCCGAGCACGCTGATGACGATCGGGATCATCGTCGCGGCCAGCGCGGTGGCGCTGGCGAAACCAAGGTGGATCACGATCAGGAACAGCGACAGCGGCATCAGGATCGCGAACGCGCTGGCCTGCTGGAGACCGAGATGCAGGACGATCAGGTTGGCGAGCCAGCCTGCGGCATTGGTTCTGAGCAGCGCCGTGCCGACGCTGATGCCCACCGCGAACAGCACCACCGTGCCCCAGGGAAAGCCGCGCTGCGATTCCTTCCAGTCCATCACACCGATGCGCGGCAGCAGCATCAGCGCGATCGCAGCGATCGTGGTCGACGAGGTGTCGAAGCCGTGCAGCACCTTCTCGGTCGACCAGAAGCCCAGCAGCGCGAGCACCAGCGCCAGCAACTTCCACTCGCGCACTGTCATCGGCCCGATCGCATCGAGCTGCTGGCGGATGGTGGCGCGGCCGCCGGCGATCTCGGCCATCTCGGGCTTGAGCATGCGGGTCATGATGAAGTAGAGCGCCACGCTGAGCAGCGCCGAGAACGGCGCACCGGCGATGAACCACTCCAGCCACGTGATGGTGCTGCCGAACTGCTTCTCGATGAAGCCGATGGCCACCATGTTCTGCGCCGCTGCCGTCTTGATGCCGACGTTCCACACACTCGCCGTCTGCGCCGCGGTGATGACGAGCAGCGCGGCAAAGCGGCTGCGCCTGTCGACCCTGAAGGCGAGGATGAAGCCCATCATGATCGGCATCAGGCAGGCGACGCGCGCGGTCGTGCTGGGCACGATGAACGAGAGCAGGAAGCCCACCACCATCGCGCCGATGACGATGTGATTGGTGCGGGCGGACACCCTGGACAGCACCACCAGCGCGATGCGCCGGTCCAGCCCGGTCGCCGTCATCGCCGCCGCGATGAAACACGCCGCCGCCACCAGTGCGACGGCACTGCTGGCAAAGCCCGACAGCGCGAGGTTGAGCGCGACGACGGTGCCCATGTCGGCGCCCGCCGGCTTGGCGGCATCGGGCGCGTAGGCGAGCAGGAAGATCATCAGCGCACCGATGACCACCGCGCTCACCGCATAGTCGAGCGCCTCGGTCATCCACACGATGACGGCGAAGGCCAGGATGCCCAGCATCACCTGCCCCGCCTGGGGCAGGCCCTGGGCCGGCGGCATCCAGACGATGGCGAGCAGGGCGACCAACGCGCCGGCCAGGCCGGCGCGCTTGACGATCGAGGTGGCGGGCGCCTTGGCCGCCGGTGTCGCCATTGCCGTCGCGTCCATGTCTCCTCCTGGGTGGGCGGCGGCCATCTTCGGATAAACGGGGCGGGATCGCGTTTGACCCGTATCAAGACCGGCGCAGTACAAGCTTGCGCAGTTCGCCGAACCACAGCACGCCACTGCTCATCGCGACGCAGACCGCCCACTGCCCGAGGCTCAGCGGCACCGTTCCGAAGGCGACGTTGAGCCAATCGAGGTGCACGACCGCCACCTGCAGTGCCGCCGACAGCGTGATCGCACCCCACATCCACGGATTGGCGAACAGGTGGTGGAAGGCGCTGGTGGTTTCCGAGCGGGCGTTGAAGCAGTTGAACAACTGGGCAAACACGAGCACGGTGAAGCCGGCGGTGCGCGCGTTCTCCAGGCCCTGCGTGCCCTCGATCAGTCCGCCGGGCAGGTACAGGTCGATCGTCAGCAGCGCGGCCAGCGCCATCACCAGCCCGATCTCGACCACGCCCCACCACATGCGCGCGTCGATCGCCGGCTCGCTCGGCTTGCGCGGCGGGCGCGCCATCACGTCGTCGGTTTCGGGGTCCTTCCCCATCGCCAGCGCGGGCCCGGAGTCGGTGATGAGGTTGATCCACAGGATCTGCGTCGCCAGCAGCGGCAGCACCAGCCCGGCGCTGCCGCCCGCGCCGGCCAGGCCGATGACGCCGGCTCCGACGACGCCGAGGAACACCGTCATCACCTCGCCCATGTTCGACGACAGCAGGTAGCGCAGGAACTTGCGGATGTTGTCGAAGATGTTGCGGCCCTCGCGCACCGCTTCGACGATGGTGGCGAAGTTGTCGTCGGCCAGGATCATCTTGGCCGCCTCCTTGGTGACCTCGGTGCCGGTGATTCCCATGGCCACGCCGATGTCGGCCGACTTCAGCGCCGGCGCGTCGTTGACGCCGTCGCCCGTCATGGCGACGACGTTGCCCTCGGCCTGCAGCGCATCGACGATGCGCAGCTTGTGCACTGGCGCCACGCGCGCATAGACCGAGGTCTCGCGCACCGCGGCGGCGAAGCCGGCGGCGTCGAGCTTGTCGAGTTCGGCACCGGTCAGCGCCTTCGCGCCGGGCTCCACCAGCCCGAGGTCGGCGGCGATGCGCGCCGCCGTGCGCGGGTGGTCGCCGGTGATCATGATGACGCGGATGCCGGCGCGGTGCGCCTCGCGGATGGCTGCGGCCGCCTCCTCGCGCGGCGGATCGATGATGCCGACCGTACCGACGAAGATCAGATCGCGCTCGAGGCTTTCGGCTGCCTGCGGGTCCTCTTCGGGGCCGAGCGGCCGATAGGCCACCGCGAGCGTGCGCAGCGCCTCGTCGGAGAGCGCGTCGACATCGGCGGCGGCGCGAGCGCGCAGCGCAGCATCGAAGGCAAGCACGTCCATGCCGACCCGCACACGCGTGCAGACCTTCATCAGCACGTCGGGCGCGCCCTTGCTGACGACGACGAGCGCGGCGCCCTGTTCATGGTCCCGCTCGATGGTCGACATCATCCTGCGGTCCGAGCTGAACGGGATCTCCGCGACCCGCTCGAAGCGCCGTGCGCGCCGCTCGCTCACACCGAGCTTGCGCTCGGCCACGAGGAAGGCCGCTTCGGTCGGGTCGCCGTGGATCTCCCACTCGCCGCTGTCGCCCTGTCGCAGGGCGGCGTTGCTGGCGAGGCTGCCGCCGCTGAGAACGACGATGTGCTCGGCATGCACGGGACCGGCGGCGAGCGCTTCGCCGGCGTGGCGCACCTGCCCCTTCGGCGCATAGCCGACGCCGGTCACGCGGCTGCCGCCGGAGGCTGTCACGACGCGTTCGATCGTCATCTCCGAACGGGTCAGCGTGCCGGTCTTGTCGGAACAGATCACCGAAGCCGAGCCGAGCGTCTCCACCGACGACAACTTCTTCACGACCGCGTTGCGGCGGGCCATGCGCTGCACGCCGAGTGCCAGCACGACTGACAGGATCGCCGGCAGGCCTTCGGGCACCGCGGCGACCGCGAGCGACACGCCGAGCAGCAGCACGGTGATGACGTCGGCGGCGCTGCGGATGTCCGACAGCAGCAGGACGGTGCCGACCACGATGATCGCGATCGCCACCACGGCGATCCCGAGCATGCGGCCGATGCGCGCAACCTCCTTCTGCAGGGGTGTCGGTGCGGCGACCGCGGCATCCAGCATGCCGGCGATCGCGCCCATCTCCGTGTCCATGCCGGTGGCGACGACCACGGCGCGCCCGGTGCCCTGCACGACGGCGGTGCCCTTGAACACGAAATTGAGCCGGTCGCCGAGCGCCACCGCCGCCGTCAGCGTGGCGGTGTTCTTCAGCACGGCCTCGCTCTCGCCTGTGAGCGATGCCTCCTGGATGCGAAGCGCGTTGGCCTGAAGCAGCCGCGCATCTGCACCCACTGCGTCGCCTTCGCCCAGCACGAGCAGGTCGCCGCGCACCAGTTGTGCGCTCGGCACCCGCTGCTCGCGCCCGTCGCGGAGAACGGCCGAACTGGCCGCGGTCATGCGCGCGAGCGCGGCGACGGCGCCTTCCGCCCGCACCTCCTGGGCGAAGCCGAGCGCCCCGTTGAGCAGCACGACGGCAGCGATGACGATGCCATCCACCGGCCAGCCGACCCTGCCTTCGACCACCCACGCGATCAGCGCGATCGCCACGGCGACCAGCAGCAGGTACACGAGCGGGTCCTCGAACTGCGCCAGGATGCGGCGCCAGACGGGCTGCACCGTGGCGGCGCGCAACTCGTTCGGGCCGTCCTGCGCGAGCCGGCGTGCGGCCTCCCGAGAGCTCAGCCCGCTTTCCAGGTCCGTGCCCAGCGCCTGGGCCACCTCGTCGACGTGGCGCAGGCAGGGATCGTCGGATGCGGAAGGGGGTTCCATGGATGACGGCGCAACCTCGCCGTTCCGACCAGGCACGGGTTTGATGGGCATCAGGTCCGGGTCATTCGCTGACGAACAGCAGCATCGGCACGATAGCCTGTCTCTCGTTCCAGAGGTCAAGGTCCGACTGGGTGCTGCTGGCCGAACACTTCCTCGCCGCGAAGGCGCACGCCGCGGCCCGATGGGAACCCGACCCGGAAGACTTCGAAGTTCACGATCGACACGCTCTTGGAAATGCTCAGCCGCGTCGGCAATCCCGTTCGTCTCGCGGTGGGCTGAACCCAGAGCGGGTGCGGACGACGCCATCGGCCGCAGCGGAGCGCGGCATGATGGCCGCGTTGGTGCTCGTCTCAGCCTTCAAGCCGAGACGGTTCAACGGGAATCAGGAAGGGTCGTCCGGCTCGGACGGTCGCGACCCCAACCTGAGCTGCCCCCGCAACGGTAAGCGGACGCGAGCCCTCGCGGCTCTCGGCTCATGTCGAATCCACTGGGATGCAGCGCTTTCGCGCTGCGCCTGGGAAGGGGACATGGGCAGTCTCCGCCAGCCCGGATACCGGCCGACGAGGTGGCGTGCCCGCGCAAGCGGCATGCCGTGAGGCGCGGGCCGCGGGGAAGCGGTGTGCGCGTTGTCGTTCCGCTTCGCGCGATGTCCATCTGCGTTCCGGGCCGTTCGGCCTCGCCGCTCGTGCGCGCCATCGCCGCGCTGAGCCTTGTCCCCCCTTGCGTCGTCTCGGCGCAGCAAGAGTCCCCCCCACTGACCTGCGCTCAAAGCTCTCTCATTCCACCGCTGACTGCGCGTTGACGGTGCAAAGTCAGGCTACGCGGCGCGAAGCGCAACCACACTTGCCCCAACCGCCAGTGCATCGACTCGATCCGCCAGGAACTGCAGCGCCCTCTTCCGTTCCGAAGCCAGCTCGATGCGGCTGTAGGCCGCCACAGTGGCGTTCTTCTCGCTGTGGGCCAGCAGCAGCTCGACCACATCGCGCCCGAACCCATGCTCGCGCAGCAGCGTAGCCGCCGTGCCGCGCGTTCCATGCGGGCTCAAGTCGGGCACGCCGAAGTCGATGCGCTTGAAGAAGTGGTTCAGCGTCACGTCGCCCATCGGCACGCTGCCGCGGAAGATCGACGGGAAGACGTACTCGCCATGCCCCGTCAGCTCGTGCACCTGGCGCAGGATCTCGACGGCCCGACGCGACAGAAACACGCGATGCGGCTTGCCCATCTTCATGCGCTCGGCCGGGATATCCCACTGCGCGGCATCGAGGTCGAACTCGGGCCACTTCGAGCGCAGCAGTTCGCTCTTGCGAGTCATCGTCAGCAACAACAGCTTGGTCGCCGCGATCGTGGTGGCGTGCGCGCCCTGCTCGTCCAGCTTTCGCCAGAAGGACCCCAGTTCCTTCTCGCTGAGGTGGCGGTGGTGTTCGACCGGCGCCCGTGCGATGGCGCCGCGCAGCGGCTGCCCCGGGTTCGTCGTCACCAGCAGGTTGCGGATCGCATGGTTGTAGATCTGCTGCACGATCACGCGGATGCGCTCTGCCGTCACGGCGGTTTCGGCGCGTGCCTTGATGATGGCCAGAACGTCGCCGGGCTGCACCTCGTCGAGCTGCGTGTCGCCGATGGCCGGGTAGACGTAGGCATCGAGCCAGCGCACGGTCTGCGCCACGTAGCCGCCCGACCGGTAGAACAGCGTCTCGTCGACCCACCGCTGGGCGAAGGTGCGGAAGCTCAGGCGGCGTGCGTCAGCGGCCTTGTGCTGCGTCGACTGCGCCCGCTTGGCTTTGTGGCCGGGCTCTGGCCGCGTTCGACCAGCGCGCGCAGTTCCTCATGGCGGTCGCGCGCCTGCTTGATGGTGAAGGCCGGATAGGCGCCAATCGTCACCTTCTCGCGCTTGCCGTTCAGGTGGTACTTGAAGCGCCAGGTCTTCAAGCCCGACGGCATGACTTCCAGCACCGGGCCGCCGCCATCGGTCAGGTCGTAGTGGTTGTCCTTCGGCTTCGCGTTGTCGATCGTCGCGGGCTTCAGAACGTAGTTGATGTGTCGCATGGGGGGGCCACCAAACGGGGCCACCGTCGCCCCGGTGGCCCCGGATGTGGCCCCGTTCCGATGCGATGTCAAGAAGCCGTTCGGGACGTGAAAAGACAAAAACCCAGTCGAATCAACGATCCGGGGCTTCTGCTGGGACCATCCGGCACGTCTGGAGACGCCCCGGGACCGCGTCACATGTGGTCGATCACAACATGGAAACCGCGTCCAAGTACTTGTCGCACAACGTTCCGCGCCCTTGGACCTTCGCCCGTTTCCCAATCGATTTCCCACTGAAAACGAGCAGTCTCACGCCGGTTCAGAACGTCTCACGCCAGACCTCGACCACTGAACTCTAGCAGTTGGCCGGTTCTCGCTGGGTGCACTCGACGTTGATCTCAGGGCTTGGCAACTGCCGCCCCTTCACTTCGGCCAGGTGATGAATCTGGTCCGTCAGGTACTGCAGCGCCCTCCTCCGCTCATCCGCCAGTTCGTGATGGTGGTACGCCGCCGTCGTCGGGTTGCGTTCCTTATGGGCCAGCAGAAGTTCGACCACGTCGCGACTGAACCCGTGCTCGCGCAGCAGTGTCGCGCCTGTCGCCCGCAGGCCGTGCGGAGCGAAGTCGTCGACGCCGAAGTCGAGCCGTTTGAAGAGGTGGTTCAACGTAACGTCCGCCATCGGAACCGAACGCCGGCACAGCGACGGGAAGACGTAGCCCTTGGCCATGCCGATGGCCGCCGACACCAAGCATCATCTGATCGTCGCTCACGACGTGATCAACGTTGGCAGCGACCGCGGTGAACTCTGGTCGATGGCGACGAAGGCGCGCGAGGCGGTCGGCACTCGAGCCCGCGAGATAGTGTTCTCACACAGCCTCGACCCATAGCAGCCGGCGGTTCAATAGAAGGCCGGTCATTCCCGTGGCGAAGGGCGACCCCAAAGGCTGCGGCTTCCGTGAGACCAAGGCGCATGCGCGCTGGCTTACGTGAAACCCGTCGGCAGCGGTGAGCTATGGCCTCTCGGTGGTCACGCTCGGAGTGGCACTGACCTGGCGCGTACGGGCCGTCGTCTTCAAAGACGTCACCATGGATGCCTTCGCCGTGTTTGTGCTCGGTCGGGCAGCTTGGTCGGTTGACCGTATCGGTGCCGTCTACGACGCTGGTAAATGGTCTGCCGGTTCCGGACTCAAGTCGTCCAACGCATCAGCGTCACGAGCACGATCAGGACACCCAGGCCGAGGTTGATCGAGACCCATGTGCGAATCTTCGCCAGGGCCGCACCACCGGCGGCCCACTCGGACGCTGCCACGGCCCTCCCGAGCCTCTTGAAAAGCGCGAAGCGGATGTGCATGAAGATCGCCACCATGACGACTCCCAGCACCGCCATGACGGTCCAGGCCAGCGGCATCTCGAAGTAGCCCCCCGACTGCACCACCTGCTTGGCCACACGACCCAGCATCCATATGCCGCTGGCCAGAGTCAGCAACGAGGCCACAAGCACGGCTTGGAAGAATCGACCGAGCGCATCGTGCATCAGCCGCAACCGCAGCGGCACCTCCAGCTGAGCGACCGCCGGTCGCAAGAAGAAGTGCGCAAACACCATGCCGCCGAGCCATACGATGATGCACAGCACGTGCAATGTCTTGAGGGTCGCGTAGAACATCGATCAGTCCCATCCAATCTCAAACCAAGCCCAGTATCCACTCGCTGCCCCAGATCCAGGCCAACAGCAACAGGCCGGTCGTGGCAACCAATGCCACACCTGACATCAGCAGCCCCAAGATCACTGCAATCCCATCGCGAAACACCAGCCCGAGCCCGATGAGCATCAGCGCCAGCGCTGGCAGCAGGTTGCCGAAGGGGATCGGCAGCACCACGATGATGGCCATCGATCCGACCGCCGCGGCAAGCGCCGATCGCCGGGTCGGCCCCGCGAGGTGGCTCAGCCGAGCTCTGGCGTGGCGCCCAGCTATCTCGTAGGCAGAAGCCAGACCCTCCAGCACCCGCCGTGCCCAATGGCGCGGCAGTTCGAGATCGGCGACTCGTTGCGGCAGGCATGGCTCGCCTTGACCCCGCCACATGGCGACGGCCAACGCCGCCATCCCAACCCCAAGCACCGTGCCCACGCCCGGCACCGGCAGCAGGCAGGGCATGGCCAGCAACAGCAGCAACGTACCGTGGGCCTCTGGCCCGTGGGCCTGCGCCATCGCCCGCATCGACACCCCTTCCTCTCGAAAGGCTGCGGCCGCGGCGCGCAACCGCTGTGCGATCCGCGGCATCACGCGGCCTCACCCGCAGCCGACTGCCCGCGCGTCTTTGCAGCCGCTCTGCGCGCCCAGTACCACCAGGCCCAGGCAGGCTTGCCCATGAAGTCGGCCGTGAGGAAGGGAAGCAGGAAGTCCATGGTTCCGTTTCAGGTTGGAAGAGACGTCAGTTCCGGCACTACACAGGCAGCCGAACAAACCCAGCAGCGCGACGCCGCGCTTCTCGTTGCCCAGTCGCCAAGCGTGGAAGGTGACGATGAGGATCGCGTGCTCAGCCAGCCGCCAGTGAGGAACCGGCGTTAGGCCCGGATCCGCCGCTACTGCGGCGGCGCCACAGCGCAATGAGCAGATGCAGCCCGGCGCCCAGCAGCACAAGCAGCACGCTGCCGACGCCCCAGACCACCCACGTCGCCACCGTCACGCCACCAGCCAGAGTCGGTACGGCCTGCAGCAGGCTGTCGATCACGGGCCCCAGGCCGGCCAGCAGCTGGCTCACCCACTGCGCGATCTCCGGCGGCACCCAGGGCGCCAGCCAATCGGGCAGGGCCACGGTGGTGACGCCCGATGCGGCACCGGGCAACGCGCCGGCACTCGAAACGACCCAGACCGCAACGGCATGCAGTGCCCAAGCGGTGACAGACCAGAACGCCAGCAGCGCGACGACGACGAACCAGTTGAGGGCGTAGAACATCATGGGATCTCCGTGAGCGACAGATTGAACGACAGTGTGGCGATGGAAACGCTCTGAACAAACCATGGTCTTTCACACTTGGGGTTCGGTTTTCCTGAACCTCAGGTGCCGCCCAAATGGCCGCTATCGTCACCGCTTCAGAGCGCCCTGGTGCCTGGCGGCGCCCATCGAGCCCCCGCGGGGGCTCGAGCAAAGTAGCCGAACCACAATTGCTTGCGAGTCGTCGCCGGGGAAGCCCGGCCCTATGTTCGGCATCAAGGGCGCGCGGATATCGCGCCGGCCGACCCCGTAGGCGGTGTGGGCCGCAGGCCGGGAGCATGTTTCAGCGCCAGTTGCACCAGCAGATGCGCCGACACCGGCGCGGTCAGGAACAAGAACAAGGCAATCAGCGCCTCATGAAAGCTGGGCTTGCCGGCCACGGCGGCCACCAGCGCCGACGCCAGCAGCACGCAGCCCACGCCCAGCGTGGTGGCCTTGCTCGGTCCGTGCAGGCGCTTGAAAAAGTCAGACAACCGCGCCAGGCCAATCGACCCGATCAGCGCGAAGGCGGCACCGATCACCAGCAGCGCGGCGGCCAAGGCGTCAGCCCATAGGGGTAGGTTCTGGATCATCGGCAGAGCCTCATTCGGTGATGTCTCGGCGCAGCAGGAATTTGGCCATCACCACCGTGCCGATGAAGCCCAGCAACCCAATGAGCAGCGCCACTTCGAAGTAGTGCTTGTGGCCAAAGGCCAGGCCCAGGGTGACTAGCACCGCCAGCGCGTTGATGTAGAGCGTGTCCAGTGCCAGGATGCGGTCGGGCAGACTAGGGCCGCGCAGCAAGCGCCAGGCCGCGAGGGCCAGGGCCAGTGTCAGCATGCCCAGCACCCAGGGCAGCACGGCAGCGACCATCATCCGAACACCTCCATAAGCAGCGCTTCGTAGCGCGATTTGATATCGGCCGCGATCGCGGCGGCCGCTGCATCGTCCGGCGCATGCAGCGCATGCAACAGCAGCCAGCGGCGGTCGTCGCTCAGCTCGGCCGAGATCGTGCCCGGGGTGGTGGTGACGATGCCGGCCAGCAGCACGATGGCGAGCGGATCCCGAAGATCGATCGGCACCCACACGAAACGCGGCTGGATCGCGGCGTCTCGACCGAGCACGCGGCGGGCCACATCGAGGTTGCTGCGCAAGATGTCCCAGAGCACCACGATGACTAACCTCATCAGCGCCTGCCATGAGCGCAGCGGCGAGTGTGCCGGCCGAAGCGGCATCAGTATCCAGGGGATGGTCAGCGCCAGCACCGCACCCAGCAGCCACTGGCCGGACGAAGCCGACTCGTTGAGCATCAGCCACGCCAGCAGCAGCGCAACGCTCGTCATCGGTGAGGGCAACAGACGGTGGCGCAGGGTCATTTCAGGTCTCCTCGTTCGCGCATCTCGCGCCGCACATCCGCCGCCGCCGGCAACGGTTGGGCACCGAGCACGGCCTTCACGTAGTCCTGCGGCGCGAACAGCTGCGCCGCGGTGGCGGCGGTGTAGCGTGCGATCGGGCCGGCGGCCACGGCGCAGAGCACCACGGCAGCCAACGCGCCGATGGTGGCAGCGCGCGCCAGGCCGGGCTGGCCCGTGGGGTCTTGGGCGCGGTCAGGCCTGCCGGGGGCCGGCCCGCTGCCATGCTCCCAAAACAACACACTGCCGGCGCGCGCCAGCGCCACCATCACCATCAGGCTTGACGACAGGACACCAGCCACCACCCAGCCCGCCCAAGGCGTGGTGCCGGCAGCCTGCAGCAGCAGCGCCTTGCCCATGAAAGCGGCCAGCGGCGGCACGCCAGCCACCGCCACTGCCGCAATGAAGAAGCCGATGCCCAGCGGCGCCCAAGCCGCAAGACGTCGGCCGGGCTGCAGGCTGTCACTGCCGCCCCGTGCGGCTGCGATCCGGTCGGCCAGCAGAAACCACGCGCATGCCACCAGAGTGCTGGGCACCAGGTAGAACAGCCCGGCAGCCAGGCCGCGTTCACTGCCCAAGCCAGTGGCCAGAAGCAGGGTACCGGCCGAAGCCACCACCAAATAGGCCACCAGGGTGCGCAGCCGCAATGCCGCCAGTGCGCCGAGGGCCGCCAGCACCAGCGTGGCCAGGGCGAACATGGACAGCAGCGGCGACGCGCCGGTGATCAGGCCCGCCGGCACGAACAGCGTCGTTGCGCGCACGATGGCGTACACGCCCACCTTGGTCAGCACCGCGAACAAGGCCGCAGTGGGCGCGCTGGCGCTGGCGTAGGTGTCAGTCAGCCAAAAGTACAGCGGCAGCAGCGCCGCCTTCACCGCAAACACCACCAGCAGCATCAGCAGCGCTGCCTGGGCCGGGCGCTGGTTTTCCGCAGCCAGTTGCGGCAACTTCACCGCCAGGTCGGCCATGTTCAGCGTGCCCGCCACCGCATACAGCAAACTCACCGCGACGAGGAACAGCGCCGAGCCTGCGAGGTTGAAGACCACGTAGTGCACGCTGGCCTTCAGGCGCTCGAGGGTGGCGCCGTGCAGCAGCAGGCCGTAGCTGGCGGCCAGCAGCACCTCAAAGAAGACGAACAAGTTGAAGAGATCGGCCGTGAGGAAGGCGCCATTCAAGCCCATGAGCTGAAACTGGAACAGCGCGTGGAAGTGACGCGACGGCGTTTCGTGCCGGCGGTCGTCGCCGGCCAGCGCGTACGTCAACGCTGCGGCGGCCACCAGCGCGGTGACGAGCAGCATCAAGGCCGACAGTCGGTCCAGCGCCAGGGCGACGCCGTGGGGCGCGGCCCAGTTCCCCAGCAGGTAGGCGTGCACCAAGCCGTGGTCGGCCTGCTGCACCAGCAACGCGGCCAGCACCACCCCGGCGGCTACGGCGGCGGCCGACACCACCGGCACCCATCGCGACGCGACCCTTTCCAGCAACAGCAGCGCCGCGCCGGCCACCAAGGGCAGCACGATGGGGAGCACGACCTCATGCCCCCCCGGCAAGAGCGTCGCGGCGGCATTCATTGCGGCCACGGTCATCGCAGCGGCTCCTCGCCATCCACATGGTCGCTGCCGACTTCGCCGCGGGTGCGCAGTGCGATGCCCAGCAGCAACGCCGTCATCGCAAAGCTGATGACGATGGCTGTCAGCACCAGCGCCTGCGGCAGCGGGTCGGCATGGGTGGCCAGCGTCGCAGCCACTGCCGGCTCGACGATGGGCACTGCATTCACCTGGACCCGGCCCATCGCGAAGATGAACAGGTTGACCGCGTAGCTCAGCAGCGTGAGGCCGAGGATGGTGTCGAAGGTGCGCGCACGCAGCAGCAGCCATGTGCCGCTGGCGGCCAGCGTCCCGATGAACAGGCTGAGCAGCAGCAGCATGGTCAATCCGTGGGTGGTGCCGCGGCAGGGCGCGACAGGCGTGCGATGGCCAGCAGCATCGCCATCGTCGCGCCCACCACCACCAGGTACACGCCCAGGTCAAAAGCCGAAGCGCTGGCCAGCGGCACGCCACCGATGCCGGGCAGCCACGGGTAGTCGTAAGTGGTGGTGAGGAACGGCGCCGCGAACAGCCAACTCGACAGACCCGTGGCGGCGGCCAGTGCCAGGCCCCAGCCGATCCAGGCGCGGAAGTCACCGCCCAGCAATGGGCTGCGTTCACACACCCAGGTCTGGCCATGCGCCACCTGCATCAACACCAGGCCGATGGCCAGCACCAGGCCGGCGATGAAACCGCCACCCGGCAGGTTGTGGCCGCGCAGGTAAAGGAACACGGAGATCAGCACCACGAAGGGCAGCACCAGCCTCGCCACGCGCTGCAGCATCAACGGATGGGCCTGACCACTGGCAACAGGTGTTTGTGCTGCCGGCGGCACCCAGCCGGCCAACAACGCATGCAGCGTCAACGCGGCGATGCCCAGTACAGTGATCTCGCCCAGGGTGTCGAAGCCGCGGTAGTCGACGATGATCACGTTGACGACGTTGGCACCACCGCCCAGCGGCAGCGCGGTGGCGAAGAAGAAGTCGCTGATGCTCTGGCCCGGCCGTGTCAGCACCATCCACACCAGCGCCGCCACGCCCAGGCCGACTGCCAGAGCCAGTGCGGCGTCACGCCACTGGTGCCAGCGGGCGCCGCGCTCCAGCGGGCTCTCCTCGGGCAGCCATTTCAGCGCCAGCATGAGCAGCACCAGGCTCACCACCTCCACCAGCAGTTGTGTCAACGCCAGATCGGGCGCCGACAGGCCGACGAACACCAGGCAAACCACCAGCCCGGCACCGCCCATCAGTAGCACCGCCACCAAGCGCTGCCGATGCAAGAGCGCCGTGCCCAGTGCGGCGGCGCTGCCCAGCAGCCCCAGCAACAGCGCCAGTGGATGCAGGTCCTGCAGGTGCAGCGCTGCCGGCTGCGCCGACGGCCCCCAGGACAGCACGAAAGGCGCCACCCCGGCGGCCAGCGCCATCAGCACCAGCAGCAACAGGTAGCGCTGCAGGCGTCCGTTCTGAAGCGCACCGACCAGCCCGCGGGCGGCCGAGACCCCGCCGGCCTGCAACCCTGCGAACAGCTCGCGTCCGCCAGCCACGGCCCAGCCGGGCAGGCGTGCAATGCGGTGGAGGTTGAGGCCCCGCTGCAGCGCGACATACAGCGTCACGCCGGCCAACACGGCGATCGCGCTCATCAGCAAGGCGCCGTTCAAGCCATGCCAGACCGCCAACTGGTAGGCAGGCAATGCCGGCCCGGGTGCCCCATACAACGCGGCCTGCGCCGCCACCGCCAGCAGCGGCCCGGCCACCAGCGCCGGCGCCAGGCCTACCGCCAGGCACAGCAGCACCAGCAGAATGACCGGCAGCCGCATAAGAAACGGGGGCTCGTGCGGGGTCTTCGGCAGACCCACCGGCTCGCCATTGAAGAAGGTGTCGTGGATGAAGCGCAGCGAGTAAGCCACGCTCAGTGCGCCGGCCAGTGTGGCTGCGGCGGGCAGCAGCCATTCCATCGCCGCATGTGAGTCTTTGGCCAGTGCTTCGGCAAAGAACATCTCTTTGCTGAGAAAGCCGTTGAGCAGTGGCACGCCGGCCATGCTGAGAGACGCCACGATGCCAAGCGTGGCGGTGAAAGGCATCAGCTTCATGAGGCCGTTGATGCGCCGCAGGTCGCGCGTACCGCATTCATGGTCGATGATGCCAGCGCTCATGAACAGGCTGGCCTTGAAGATCGCGTGGTTCAGGATGTGGAACACCCCGGCCACCACGGCGAGCGGCTCCGACAGGCCGAACAGCAGCGTGATCAGTCCCAGGTGGCTGATGGTGCTGTAGGCCAGGAGGCCTTTCAGGTCGTGCTGGAAGATCGCGATGTAGGCACCCAGCAGCATCGTGACCAGCCCGACGCTGGTGACGATCCAGAACCAGGGCTCGCTGCCGCCCAGTGCCGGGTACAGGCGCGCCAGCAGGAACACGCCGCACTTCACCATCGTGGCCGAATGCAGGTAGGCCGAGACCGGCGTGGGCGCGGCCATCGCATGCGGCAGCCAGAAGTGAAACGGAAACTGCGCGCTCTTGGTGAAGGCGCCCAGCAGCACCAGCACCAGGGCCACCTCGTACAGCGCATGGGCACGGATGCGGTCACCCGAGGCAAGCACCACGTCGAGCTCAAGGCTGCCGACGATGTGGCCTATCAGCAGCGCACCGGCCAGCAGGCACAGCCCGCCGGCGCCGGTGACGGTCAACGCCATGCGGGCGCCCTCGCGTGCATCGCGGCCCGCATCGTCACGGCCATGCCAAAAGCCGATGAGCAGGAAGCTGGCCAGGCTGGTGAGTTCCCAGAACAGCACCAGCAGCACCAGGTTGTCGGCCAGCACCACGCCCAGCATGGCACCCATGAACAGCAGCAGGAAGACGAAGAAGCGCCCACTCGGGCTGTGCGGGTCGTCCGGATCCAGGTACCAGGCCGCGTAGAGCACCACCAGGGCGCCGATGCCACCGATCAGCAGCACGAACAGCCAAGCCAGGCCGTCCATCCGAAAGCCCAGGTCGAGCCCGAGCGCGGGCAACCATTCAATGCTTGCGCGCAGCACCTGGCCACCCAAAATGGCCGGTGCCGCCTGCAGCGCGAGTACCGTCACTCCCAAGGCCGTTGCGCCGGCCAGCGCAGCCTGCAAGCGCCGGGCACCCGCTGGCTGGCTCGCCACCAGGGCCGCGCCCAACCACGGCAGCAAGGCCAGCAGGAACAGACTCATCGGCTCACTGCGCCGAGACAGCGGCCGGCCGGCGAATCATCATCACCACCAGCGTCACCACCGTCAGCGGCACGACAAAACTCATCATCACGCCCGAGTAAACGGGCAGCGCATCGTGCTGCTGCGCGGCCAGTATCAGGTAGGCCACGTAGGCGACGTAATAGCCAAGAAAGACGCCACCTTCCCAGCGTGCGATCTCACGGCCGGTCATGAACACCGGCAGGCAGGCCAGCGCCACCGCCAACATCACCCAGATGTCGAAGGACAGCAGCGACGGCGCCATCACCAGGCCCAGATCACCCGACACCAACCCCGACAGGCCCAGGCAACCCAGGATGTTGAAGGTGTTGCTGCCCACCACGTTGCCCACCGCGATATCGCGCTCGCCCTTGAGCGCCGCGGCGATGCTGGTGGCGACCTCGGGCATGCTGGTGCCGGCGGCAACGATGGTCAGCCCAATTACGAGGTCACTCACGCCCAGGGCCTTTGCGAAGCCAACCGCCGAGTCCACCAGCAAGTCGGAACCGAACACCAAAGCCACCAGGCCGACGCCGATGAGACCCGTCTGCGCCACCCAGTGACTGTCCCAGGCGCCCGGCGCGGCAGGCTGCAGTTCGCCGGCAAACTCGTCCTTCGCGGCCTGCGTCTCGCGGCGCGACTGCACCACCAGGAACACGGTGTAGGCCAGCACCAGAGCGAACATCAGGCCACCGTCGGTCATCGACAACCGGCCGTCCAGCCCCAGGCCCAACAGCAGCAGGCTGGCGCCCAGCATGATGGGCACCTCCTGGCGGATCAACTGGATGTTGACGACCAGCGGTGTGATCAACGCGCTCAGCCCCAGGATGAACAGCACATTGAAGATGTTGCTGCCCACCACGTTGCCGATGGCAATGTCAGTGCGGCCGTCAATCACGGCGCCGACGCTCACCGCCACCTCCGGTGCGCTGGTGCCGAACGCGACGATGGTCAGGCCGACCACCAGCGGGCTGATGCCGAAGGACAGTGCCAGCTTCGATGCACCGCGGACCAGGATGTTGGCACCGACGACCAGCAAGATCAGGCCGGCGGCAAAAGTCAGGAAACTCATGGGGGCGGTGCGGTTGGTTCTATGCAACGCGCGTCGAGGATGCGAAGGCCGCTAGTGTGCCGACCTTCTGGCTTTGAACGAACCTGCATGAATCGCACCTAGGATTCGGTTTTCCCGCACCGGAGGACGCATGCTGAACTATCGCCATCTTCACTACTTCTGGGTCGTCACGAAGGAGGGCGGTTTCGCCCGCGCCGCCGAGCGGCTGGACATGGCGGTGCAGACCATCAGCGCGCAGGTGCGGGAGCTGGAGAAGGCGCTGGGCCACCAGCTCCTCAAGCCCTCTGGCCGTGGCGTGGCCCTCACCGAGGCGGGCCAGGCCGCCTTCGCGCGCGCCGAGGAAATCTTTCAGCTCGGCCAGGGCATCCCCGACGAGGTGCGCGAAGCGGCCAGCGGCAAGGTGGCCCGCCTGGCGGTCGGGCTCTCCGACGGCATCTCCAAGCTTGCCGCTCATGCGCTGCTGGAGCCCGTGCTGGGCACCTCCAACCTTCGGCTCGTTTGCCACGAGGGCGAGTTCGAGCAGCTGCTCAGCGAACTGGCGCTGCATCACCTGGACCTGGTGCTGGCCGGTCAGGCCGCTCCGCGCAACCCGAACCTGCGCCTCACCAGCGAGCGGCTCGTGGATTCACCAGTCGAGTGGTACGGACCGGCCAGGCTGGTCGGCAGGACCGAGCGCGACCGCTTTCCACAAAGCCTCAACGACCTGCCCGTGCTGCTGCCCACGGGTCATTCGGCCCTGCGCCCGACGCTGAATCACTGGTTCGAAACGCAGGGCCTGCGCCCCCGCATCGTCGGCGAGTTCGAGGACAGCGCGCTCTTGGCGGTATTCGCTGCCCGCGGGCTTGGCGTGTTCCCGGTGAGCCGGCTCGGCGCGGACGACGTCGGTTTGATGCGCGGCCTTCGCTTGCTGGGCAGCAGCGATGGTGTGAAGGAGGAGATCCACGCCATCCGCTCGCGTCGCGGCCAGCACCACCCCCTTGTGATGCAGGTGGTGGCTGCGGCTCGCCCTTGAACGCGTCTTGATCGGCTCCGATCAGGCAGCTACGCGGTAGGCCGACTTCGGGGGGCTCTGCTCCTCCCCATCGACCAGCTTCCAATGATGCCGCGCGGCCTCCACCACCATGGTCTCGCCGTCGGCCAGGTGGCCATCGGCGCGCGCCGCGGCCAAGGACAGACGCAGCACCTTCCTTTGCAGCGCCGGATCCGAGATCTCGGCCATCAATGACGCCAAGGCGCTGTCATCGACGTTCCCCATGAGCGAACCTGTCTCGTACCTACCCGCCAGCAGTTCTTCGCACAACGTGTGAACGATGTGCGGCAGGTGCTGGGGCTCCAGCCCGAGTTCGCGCTCCGCGGCCAACTTCTTGAGGATGTCGAACTCGGAACTGCACACGTGACCGTCGGAAATGAGCACCAACGCGACGATGCGCGCGGCGGCTTCTGGGCTGTTGTGGGGGTAGCAGCGCATGGAGGATCTCCGTTGAAAAAAGTCAGGCTGAGGAGACAAGCTGGGTTTCGGACTCAGTCGCCCCGGACGGGATGGCTCCGGTCTGACTGGCGTGTCCGGCGCTCGGCCGAGATCGGGATGGGAATGAGCACCGGTTCCTGCCGCGGCACCCATTCCCTGAGAGCATCCTTCAACAAGCGCAGGCCCTGTACGAGGCCGGCAAACACGAGGGACGCGAGGTGCAACAAGAGCTTCATGGCGGGTGAGCCCGGGAGTGACTACAGACTGGAATATGCACCGGGCTGAACTTCGGAAGAAGCTGCCATTCCAAGACTCCAACTCAGGAAAATACGAACTCGCCAGAAAATGATGCGCCCACCGCAAAGCCGCACTCAGGTCCGGTCCGGCCGGACCTCGCTGACCTTGGCGAGCCGGAAGGCCCGGTCATCGGTCTGGTAGTCCCACTGCTCGATCCGACAGCTTCCTGGCGCCGCATTCGCGCCCCAGCGCAGAACGTTCACCGAGTTGGGCACGCCATCGCGCACGCGGGACGACACGGCCGTGCCCGCCTGCACGACCCACAGCGGGCGCGCCAGGCCTTGCAGCGGCATGACGTAGGGGAGGTGGATGTGACCGCCGATGACGAGGTCGGCGCCGGCTTCAGCCCAGCGCCGCAGCGCGGCCGCATGTCCGCGGAGTCGGTTGGTCTCGTCCTCGGCACGCGTGACGGCGATGGGCTGGTGCACCACGACCAGGCGCAGCTGCGCAGGGTCGGCATGCTCAACCAGGCGCGCCACACGGTCGATCTGCAAGGCGGAGACCTCACCGTCCTTGTGTCGCCACGGACGCGTGGTGTTGACGCACACCACCAGGAGTTCCGAAGATCGGTGCACGGGCTCGAGATCCGTCCCGAACGCGGTGCTGTACCGCCCATAAGGGCTGTGCAGGCGTGCCCACAGATCGAACAGCGGGATGTCGTGGTTGCCCGGCACCGCCAGCACGGGCGCGGCCAGGCGGTCCGTGAAGGCGCGAGCGGCGCAGAACTGCGCCGGTCGGGCCCTCTGCGTGATGTCGCCGGACAGCACGACCAGATCGGGCCGCTGCTGCCGTGTCAATTCGGTCAGCGCGTCGACGACGGTCGGCTGCTCGGTGCCGAAGTGCGGGTCGGAGACCTGCAGCAGGACGGTCATGCGCCAGCCTCCCCGGGCCACGGCGCCAGCAGGTACAGCGGCCTGGCGAGCACGCGGAAGTCCAGCGGTGCACGCAGCGTCGTCACCTCGCCGTCGAAGGCCACCTTCACCCCGCGGCGTCCTTGCGGCAGCGTCGGGTTGACCACCATGTGCTGGAACTCGAAGCGTTCCACCCCGGCGGCCTCGCCGAGGCGGCCCATCGCTCCGTGCAGCATCAGCCCGATCATCGGCAACGTGCCGATGGGCCGCAGCATCAGGGCGGCCATGCTGCCGTCACCCGGCGTGCCGGCGACCGTGTCCTCCGGCTCGGCGCCGAGCTGCTGCAACTGGAGCCGGTTGTTGCCGACGAAAAGCGTCAAGGTCTGCACGTCGCGCACAGTGCCCCCCATCTCGATGTGCACGCGCAGCTTGCGCTGCGCGCGCAGCAGCGTTGCGCAGGCTGCCACAAAGGCCACCCAGCGGCTGCGCCCGAAGCGCGCCTTGTAGGCCTCGCGGTCCTCCAGCAGCTCAGGGTAGAGCCCGAGGCTGGCGTTGACGAGAAACACGCGATCGTTGACACCCGCCACCTGCACCGGGACAGGCGCCGACCGCAGCAGCAATTGGACCGCTTCAGTCGGGTCGACGGGAATGCCGTGCGTGCGTGCAAAGTAGTTGAACGTGCCCTGTGGCACCACGCCCATGGCGCAACCTGCGGCGTGGGCGGCCTGTGCCACGGTGTTGAGCGTGCCGTCGCCACCGACGGCGACCACGGCCGTACGCGTGGCGATCGCCCTTTTCGCCGCCTGATGCGACACGCCAATCAACTCGGCGGGGCTGCAGAACAGCAAGTCACCCCGCCGTCCACCAGCGCGCAGCGCGGCTTCGACGATTTCGCGCTTGGCCTCCGCGTCGCTGCTGCCCGACGCCGCATTGACGATGAACTGCAGCGCAGACGTGGGGTCGATTTCCGGGAGAACGACCATGGCCGTGGACGCGCTCAGGTCTTCTCCCGGGTCAATCGCTCCGCAAAAGAAATACCGATGGCAGAGAGCACGAAGGTGAAGTGGATGACCGCCACCATCGTCACGATCTGGATGTTTTCCAAGCTCAGGTCGCCACTCAGGTAGGTCTTCAAGGCATGCACGCCAGAGATCGAGATGATGGCGAACGCCAGCTTTAACTTGAGGTTGTAGGTGTTGACGTGGTCCAGCCAGTCGGGCTTCTTCATGTCCTTCTTGTCGAAGTGCCCCGTGGTCACGAAGAGCGACACACCGGCAAGCGCCACCACCCAAACCAACTGCGCCACCATCGTCATGTCCACCAGCTCAAGCACCTTGATGATCAGATCGATCTTCGCGAGATCGCCGAACAGCAAGGTGCTCATCAGCTTGTAGGTTTCCAGCAGGAACTTTCCCAGAATGCCGAAGATGATCGCCACCAGACCCACATAGAAAAACAGCATGGTGAATCTCATGCCGTAAAGCAGCGACCCGACCCTTGAAAGCAGCATTTCCATTCTTCTCTACCTTGAAACAGAGCCGACAGTTACGTCAAACAGCGAACCAGCCGAGGCTTCATGCGCCACGCGGGCCAGTTCGCCCAGGCGGCTGAAGCAGACCGCGGCGGACGATCTCAATCGTGGCGCAGCAGGTCACCGAAGACGGTGTGCTCGCCCTCCTTTCGATCGGCGCCAGGCGCGTCGTACAGCACGAGCCAGCGCGCCTTGCCGCCCGACAGCGCCGGCGGCAGGTCACAGATGGCTTCGGCGCGGTTGGTGTCGCGGCCGTGCGGCAGGGGCACCGACTCGGTCAGCGCCGACTCGAAGCGCACAGGCTCGCGGTTGGCAGCCAGCAAGGGCCGCGCGGCCGCCCACTTGAAGACGCGGATGTCGCCGTTCAGCACCATCGTCGGGCCGGCCAGGATGTAGAGGTCGTTGCCTGAGAAGTGCAGGTCCCGCACGCCCAGGCCGTCGAGCTGCAGGAAGTGCTTGCGGACCAGCGTGCCGCTGTCGTCCAGGGGCGCCAGTCGCAGCTGATCGCCGCGACCCTCCACCGCGATCTCGAGCAGCGCCGACCAGCCGCGAAGCACCGGGCCGCGCAGGCCGAGTAGCAGCCGACGGCCGTCCACGGCCAGGCCTTCGATGTCGAAGCCGTTGTCCTTGCCCGGGATGGCCATGTATGGCCCGAAGTGGGGGTCATCGGCGAGCGCACGGGTGAGCAGGTTCGTCTGCGCATCACCTTTCAGGAGCAGCGCCCGACGGCCGTCCTGGGCCTGGCGTACCAGGCAGGGCTCGCCCTGGGCGTCGGGCTCGATGGGCACGCAGGCCAGCAGGCGACGATTGCCGTCCAGCGCCACCTTTGCCAGCCGCTTGGCGTTGTCGGCGTGGCCTCGGTCCGGTTTGGCGTTCTTGCGCTTCAGGCCATGCGAGCCGACCACCCAGAGGAGGCCGTCGGCCACGGCCATGCCTTCCAGGTCGGCCTCCTCCCCGGCCGCGCCGGGCAGGTCCAGCAGATCGGCGAGCGGGAAGTCGCGCACCTCGCCGAAGCGCAAGGCCTCTCGCCCCACGGGGTCGACCCGGCGAAGGCGGTCCAGGCCGCAGGCTTCGTCGCCCGCCACCCAGAGCCAGTCGCCGGTGAAGGCCGCGCCGGACAGATTGGATTGAACCAGGGAGTCAGGAGCGAACTCCAGACGGACGGCATTGGCGGTTCGAGCGTTGGACATCGGGTGCTTCTCCAAAGGGTGACGGGCCAGAAGGCTCGCGTGCTGCAACGCGTGCCGGCCGGAGCCGCCAAACCCCGAAGTCTGCGGTCGAAGCTCCGTCCTGTGTTCAGGTTTATCCGAAGTTCGCGTTCTTGAAAGACTGCTTTTCCAGAACCTCCAGGCGCCCCACATTCCGTCTGTCCCTCAACCGATGGAGATCCGTGATGCAAGTGCTGTTCAAGTCCCGCCATCCGCATGCCACTGACTTGCGCGATCTGACCGAACGTCGCGTGCGCTTCGTGCTGCGACGCCTGGGCTGGTTGGTGCCACGCGCCGAGGTGCAGATGTCGGACGTGAACGGACCGCGCGGCGGCATCGACAAGCGCTGCCAGGTGGAACTCCGGACCGACGGCGCAGGGTCGGTGGTGGGGACTCCGTGGCCAGCGACTGGCGCACGGCGCTGGACAACGCGCTGGCGCGTGCCGCGCGGTTCCTGATGCGCTTGTGGCGCCGGGGCAGTGACTCCCGCCGCATGCGCCAACGCTTCATCAGTCACGAACGCTGAACTCCAACGCCCCCAGGACTCGACACCATGAACTCCATGACGCCCATCCCTTCGACCGCTCACCCGGAAACCGCGCATTCGGCGCCAATCGCCGCAGGCAGCGCGAAACCCACGGATGTCGCCAGTACGAGCCGTGTGCTGCGCAACACGTACGCCTTGCTGTCGATGACGCTGCTGTTCAGCGCGGCCATCGCCGCTGCCAGTGTGGCGTTCCAGCTGCCGGCGCCGGGCCTCCTGCTGACCCTGGGCGGCTACTTCGGCCTGCTCTTCACCGTCTACAAGTTCAAGAACAGCGGCTGGGCCTTGCCGGCGGTGTTTGCGCTGACGGGCTTCATGGGCTACTCCTTGGGGCCGGTGCTGGCCAAGTCGCTTGCACTACCCGGCGGTGCACAGGTCGTCACCATGGCCCTGGCGGCCACGGGCGCCACCTTCCTGGCCTTGTCGGCCTGGGTCTTGACGACCCGTCGCGACTTCAGCTTCATGGGCGGCTTCCTGTTCGCCGGCATGGTCATCGCGCTGATTGCCGGCCTGGGCGCCGTGTTCCTGCAGATGCCGGCGCTGGGCCTGGCCGTGGCCGCGATGGTCGCGCTGCTGTCGGCCGGCCTGATCCTGTTCGAGACCAGTCGCATCGTCACCGGTGGCGAGACCAACTACGTGCTGGCCACCGTCGGGCTGTACGTCTCGATCTTCAACCTGTTCACGAGTCTGCTGAGCCTTTTCGGCTTCGGCAGCTCGGATGAATGAACCCTCACCAGGAGCACACCATGAAATGCCCCACATGCACCGACACCGCGCTCGTGATGAGCGATCGCCAGGGCGTCGAGATTGACTACTGCCCGCAATGCCGCGGCGTCTGGCTGGACCGCGGCGAACTCGACAAGCTGATCGAGCGATCGGCAGCGATGACGCCAGCCTCGGCCGTCAATGCGGCAGCGCAATCACAACCGCAATTCGCAGACTCCGACTACGAGCATGGCCGAGGCCAGCAGGGCAACCGCAAGAAGTCCTGGCTGAGCAACATCTTCGACTGACCCGCGACCCACAGCACCCAAGCGAGACCCATGATGCGCAGCTATCCCGTGAACAGCCCGCAGGCCGCAGCCCGCATCGTCGCCCTGACCGTGTTCGCCGATGGCGATATCGGAGACGCCGAGATCGCTTGGCTCGACCGCCTGGTCGTGCATGAGCAGTTGGGGCTGACGCGACATGAGTTGCACGCAGTGCTGGACACCTTCTGCGAAGACTTGCTTTCGAGCGACCAGTTGAAATGGGCCGACGCCTGCCCGGTGGACGAGCGCACGCTGGCGGATCTGATGGGTGAAATCCAGGACCCTGCGCTGCGGCTGAAACTACTGCGCCTGTGTGTCGAACTGGCTGAAGTCGACGCCCGGGTCCACGAAGGCGAGTCGATGGTGCTCGTCGCCGCGGTCGAGCATTGGGGCTTGCACCGTGAGATGTTTCGGCCGTCGTCCCGTAGCTGACCGGCTCTCCTTGCCTGAAGAATCCGCGGTTTAGGTCTTTGGGCCTTCGGTGGGCATGTCGAAAGTGCCCCATGGAGTGCCCGGGATCGTGCAGCCATCGAAATGGCTGCGTTGTCTGCAGGTCGACTGTGGGTGTGGATCGCCTTCACGAAAAGCCGATTGTTACGTGGTAATCCATCGAAGATCTCTGCTGAAAGTCTTCCCGCGCTACCCGGGCACGTTTCTACGTCACCGAGCGCGGCATCGTTCTGATCACGCCCGACATGCTTGAACAGGATGTTCCCGGAGTGCCTTCCCGATAGCAGGACTTCCGGGGACGCCGGCGATGCCGCGGAGGGCTACGTACAGGCACGGATCCCGCCGCGTTGATGCAGATCAATAGGTCGTCCGCTGGCGCGGTTGGTCACGGAACTTCCCGGCTTCGGCCGGACCCGATGGCCGGTGCGTTCTGTGTTTCCGCAAACGCGCCGCATTGGAGGAGGTCCCGGCCCATGTCCCAGCAACGCGCCCACCGCAACGAAGCTGCTGCGAGCGTGCTCGCGCTCATGGTGGCCGCCAACGGCCGCATCGACCCGCGTGAGATGCAGAGGCTCGATGAGCTCCAGGCCTTCGAACGCCTCGGCATTCGCCGCGAGCGATTTCTGGATCTGGCGCGTGGCTGTCTCGACGACGTGGGCTCGACGCTGTGCGAGTGCTCGTGGCTGCGCGCGCCTGCCGCTGCCTACGTCGACGCGCTGCTGGACCGGGTCGACGACACGGCGCAAAGGATGCTGGTTTGCCGGCTGGCCGCCGCGGTGATCACTGCCGACGGATGCATCAGCGTCGACGAGCGCATGGTCTACAGCCATGTGCTGGGACGCTGGCAGATCTCCCAGTCCATGGTCACGCAGGCGATCCTGCACGACACGGCGCGCTGACGCTCGCCGCGTTCAGGCGACGCGTCTGGCGCGCCGCCGCGCAGGAGGCGCGAACAGTTCGTTGCGTGCCGCCTCGGTGATCGCCGTCACGCACGGGTGCGTGATGCGGCGCTCGACCGAGATCGCGAAGAACTCTTCCACGACATCGGGTGTCGCGCCGAGCGCGCGCACGCCGTACTGCTTCTCGATGTCGCGCTCGAGCACCGTGGGCCCCACAAAAATGCCCATTCCCCGACGCCCGAACTCCTTGGCCAGGGCGCTGTCGTCGCACTCTCCAACCACCCGGGGGTGCAGCGACCGCGCCTGCAGCCACGCGCGCAGGCGCTGGCCGACCGCCGAGTCGTCGGCCGGCATCAGCAGCGGCGCACCGTCGAGGCAGGCCGGGAAGCGCCTATTGCACAAGTCGAACAGCGCCGGTGCTGCGAAGAAGCTGACACCGCAACTGCCCAGCCTGTGGTTGAAGGCGCGCACGCTGATGCCGGAGGGGATGGGCGCATCGGCGATCACGAGGTCGAGCCGGTGCAGGGCCAACTCGCCGAGCAGCGTGTCGAGCTTCCATTCGCGGCAGACGATGCGAACCGGCTCTGGCAGCTGCGAGGCCGGCTCGATCAGGCGGCAGGCGATCGTCTTCGGCACGGCGTCGGCCACGCCGACGCGAAACTCGAGCAGCTTGCCCTTGCGTGGGTAGTCGCGCACAGCCTCCTCGAGCTCGGCACCGGTCGAGAAGATGTCCTCGGCGTAGCCGAGCACCATGCGGCCGGCTTCGGTCAGCACCAGGCCGCGCCCGCTCTTGGCGAACAGCGGCGTGCCAAGCGCCTCCTCGAGCGACTGGATCTGGCCGCTGATCGTCTGCGGCGACAGATGAAGACGTTCGCTGGCACGCAGCACGCCGCCGAGCTTGGCCACCTGCAGGAAGTAGTGGAGGTGCTTGTAGTTCATGGGCATTGGCCGTCGTGCAGTCTGGCCTGGCAGGCACGATTGTCCGTTTTTTTCGGATGATGTGTGCCAAACAATCTGATTTTCACGGACTGTCGCTGGCCCTAGATTCTTGCGTATCGCCACTGACGGCGAAGCTGAGGTGCAAGATGATTGTCGACATCCACGGTCAGGGATTCACGGTGACGCCGGCGTTGGCCGAACACATGCGGCGCCGGCTGGGCTTCGTGCTGACGCGCCACAGCGACCGCATCCAGCGGGTCGCGATCCGTGTCGGCGACGAGAACGGGCCGCGCGGCGGGGTCGACAAGTACTGCCGAATCCAGGTCCACCTGCTCGACGCACCCGTCGCCGTGATCAAGGACGTCGGCGCGGAGTTGTACGCCGTGATCGACCGAGCTGCCGATCGCGTCGGCCGGGTGGTCGTCAAGCACCTCGGTCGCACCCATCCGGCACGCGACGTCGTGCGCCATGGCGCGCGCCCGGGCCGCAACCGCTGGGACTCGCTGCAATCCGGCCGTGCCCAAGGAGACATGGCATGAGCACCGAGAACCTCCAGCCCCTGGTCGCTGCCCGCCAGGGCACGCCGAGCCTGATCAGCACCCATCGGGTGCTGCGCAATACCTGCGGACTGTTGTCGCTGACACTGCTCTTCAGCGCCGCGACCGCGGCGGCCAGCGCAGCCTTTGCGCTGCCGCACCCTGGCCTGCTGCTGACGCTGGCCGGCTTCTTCGGCCTGCTGTTCCTGACCAGCAAGCTGCGCGACAGCGGCTGGGGCGTGCTGTCGGTGTTCGGCCTGACCGGCTTCATGGGCTACACCCTTGGCCCGATCCTGGGCCAGCACCTGGCGCTGCCCAACGGCCACCAGGTCGTGATGATGGCCATGGGCGGCACGGCGGCGATCTTCGTCGCGCTGTCGGCCTACGCGCTGGTCACCCGCAAGGACTTCAGCTTCATGGGCGGGTTCCTGCTGGCCGGCATCGTCGTGGCCTTCCTGGCCGGTCTGGGCGCACTGTTCTTCGACGTGCCAGCCCTTTCGCTCACGGTGTCCGCGGCCTTCGTGCTGCTGATGGGCGGCCTGATCCTGTTCGAGACCAGCCGCATCGTGCACGGCGGCGAGACCAACTACGTGATGGCCACCGTGAGCCTGTATGTCTCGATCTACAACCTGTTTGTCAGCCTGCTGGCGCTGTTCGGCTTCGGCAGCAGCAGCGACTGACGAGCCCGTGTCCACCCCGCCGGGAGACCTCCCCATGGCCACGCTTCTCCTGCCCTGCGACGGTTCGTCCAACGCGCTGCTTGCGGTGCGGCACGCGATCGACGCGTTTCTACGCGGCGACGTGCGGATGGTTCACGTGCTGAATGTGCAACCACCCTTCTCGGCCTACGTGGCACGGCACGTCAGCCGGGAACTGCGTGCCGACTTCCACCGTGAGCGCGCCGACGAAGCGCTCGCCGAGGCGCGGCAACTGCTCGAGGCCGCCGGCGTCCCTCACCACGTTCACACAGAGGTGGGGGACAAGGCCCGCTGCATCGCCGACGCGGCACGCCGCCTCCAATGCGACCGCATCGTCATCGGCACGGCGCGCAAGAGCGCGCTCGTGCGCGCGCTCGAAAACTCGCTCACCGGTCAGTTGCTCGAGCGCTGCTCGGTGCCGGTCGAGGTGATTGGCGGCGCCCCGGCCGGCGCACTGGAGCGGGTCGGCGTACCGGCTACCGTGGGTACGGGTATGGCACTGCTCTGGGTGGGCGGGCCGTGAGCGCGCACCGCTCGGACTCGACGGCCGCGACCGCGCCGATCCTATGGCCTCGTCGCACTCATGACGCCGTTCCACCAAGCGGGGTGAATGCCCAGCCAAACGGTGTGAGCCCGGGCCACGCCCGGTCGGCCCCACCGAGGGCCCGCATCCCGCGCCACAGGCCTTCGATTCTCGATCTCCTCTTCCGCAATCCCTTCGCAAGGACCCGCTCATGACAACCCGTGCCCGCACACGTCAGCGTTTCGACATCAGGCTCCTCGCCATGGGATGGCCGCTCCTGGCGGCCTCCGTCTGGCTGCTGGCCGCGTACTGGCTTCCCCTTTGATCGGAGCACCCCCATGAACGCCCCCTACCCGCAGCTCCGCCGCTACCCGCGCGACAGTGCCGAGGCTGCGGCACGGATCGTCGCGCTCGCGCTGATCGCCAATGGCCGCATCAAGGCGGTCGAGACTGCGGCGCTCGACGCACTCCAGGCCCCTGAACGGCTCGGCCTCACCCGGCCGCAGTGGCATGGCGTGATTCATGACCTGTGCGCCGACCTGCTGGGTCCGGCCCGCTGCGGCAACGAGGGCTGCATCCCCAGCGAACTGCTGGACCGCATGCTCGACGAGGTCGACGACGACACCACGCGGCGCCTCGTGCTGCGCTTGTGCTCGGTCGTCGTGCACGCCGACCGGCAGATCGACGACGGCGAGTCCTTCGTGCTGCTCGCCGCGATAGAGCGCTGGGGCTTGCACCCCGACGACCAAGCCCTGCTCGAACCCATGCTGTATGGCACGGACTTCCAGGTGCGTCCGCGCGGCGTCGCCGCCGAAGCCGGGCACAGGCTGCGCCTTCGCTGAGACCACTTCATCCGAGACCAACCGATGACGCCGAGCCTCGAACCGCCGCCCGTGCGCTCACGGGCCCCCGCCGCGCCGTGCCCGGCGCGAATGCCGGTGGACCGCCAGCATGGCACCGCACAGGATCTGCTGGGCCTGCTGGGTGCCCCCGGCAACGACCCGGCGCGCGAGCGTGCAATCTGCGTGCAGTTCCGCCGCCTGCCCGCGCGGGCCGTGCTATTCCACGAAGGCACGCCGGCCGAGGCGATCCAGGTCGTGCGCGGCGGCTCGTTCAAGTCCTGCCGCACCGACGCCGACGGCGGCGAGCGCGTGCTCGGCTTCGCGCGGCGCGGTGACGTGCTCGGCTACGGCGCGCTCGGCCTGGGTCGCCACACGGCGGCAGCCGTCGCGCTGGAGCCGTCGAGCGTTGCCGTCGTGCCGGTGGCGGACCTGTTCGCCTGGCTGCAGCGCCTGCCGTCGCTGGAGCGTGCACTGCACCAGGCGCTGAGCCTGCAGCACGCCCGCGCCGATGAACTGAGCGATGTGCACGCCGTGGTCCCGGCCGAGGTCCGGCTCGCCCGCTTCCTGCTGCACTGGTCGCATCGCATGGCGATCAGCGGCCAGTCAGTCCGTCAGCTCAAGCTCGCCATGAGCCGCCGCGACATCGCCCGGCTGCTGGGCGTGGCCCACGAAACGGTCAGCCGGTCCTTCGGATCATTGGCCGCCAGCGGCTGCGTGGCGGTGACCGGCCGCACCGTGGACATCCTCGACGCCGCCGCCCTGCAAGCCGCGGCGCGCTCTCCCATCGCACTCCAACCACTCGCGGAGCGTCACGCCGAACGTGCGAGGCTGCATCGAGTTCCCGCCCTGTCATGAACATTGACTCCTTTGCCACCGGCCCGATGTGGGCCGGTTTCATCGTCTTCGTGCTCGCGATGCTGGCGCTGGACCTCTTCGTCCTCGGTGGCAACAAGGCACACCGCGTCTCGGTCAAGGAGGCCGGCAGCTGGGTCGCGGCCTGGGTCACGATGGCCTTCGCCTTCGCTGCGTTGATGTGGTGGTATCTCGACGCCAACGCCGGCCGCGAGCTGGCCAACCGCAAGGCGCTCGAGTTCGTCACCGGCTACCTGATCGAACAGTCGCTGTCGGTCGACAACATGTTCGTCTTCGTGATGATCTTCAGCTACTTCGCCGTGCCGCCGGAACTGCAGCGGCGCGTGCTGCTGTACGGCGTGCTGGGCGCGATCATCATGCGCGCCGGCATGATCCTGGCCGGGGTCTGGCTGGTGCGCGAGTTCGCGTGGATCCTCTACGTGTTCGGCGCGTTCCTGATCGTGACCGGCATCAAGATGCTGGTCTTCGCCGAGCACAAGCCCGACCTCGAGAAGAACCCGCTGCTGCGCTGGCTGCGCGCCCACATGCGCATCACGCCGAGCTTCCACGGCGAGAAGTTCTTCGTGCGTATCGACGGCGTTCGCTGGGCCACCCCGATGTTCCTGGTGCTGATGATGATCGAGGCCAGCGACCTGGTGTTCGCCGTCGACAGCATTCCGGCCATCTTCGCGGTGACCACCGACCCGTTCATCGTCTTCACGTCCAACATCTTCGCCATCATGGGACTGCGGGCGCTGTACTTCCTGCTCGCCGACATGGCCGAGCGCTTCCACCTGCTCAAGTACGGGCTGGCACTGGTCCTGGTCTTCATCGGCGGCAAGATGCTGATCGCGCCCTGGTTCCACATGCCGGTGCAGTGGTCGCTGGCCATCGTCGGCTCGGTGATCGGTGTCTCCATCCTGCTCAGCCTCAAGTTCTCCGCCCGCAAACTCGACCGCCCTGCGACATGACCAGCACAACGCCCGCCGCGATCCCCGCCCCGGACCGAACAGCCCGTGACGAACTCGGCCGTCTGGTGGCCGCCAGTTGGGGCGTGCAGCCGGACGATCACGCCGGACGCGCCAGCCGCTGGCTCGTGGCCGTCGACGGCTCGGAAGGGTCCCTGCGCGCCGCGGCGATGGCGGCGCGGCTGATCTCGGCCGAAGCGCGCGCCGAGGTCGACCTGGTTCACGTCCATCCCTGGCTGGTCAAGGAGGCCGCCGAGGTGGAACTCGCGCGGCGCGGGTGGCACGCGACCGCCGCCGCGCGCGCGCTCATGGACGAAGCGGGCATCGCGTGGCGGCTTCACGTGCGCATGGGCGAAGCGGCCGAGGCGATCGTGGCCCTGGCCCAGGAGTTCGGCAGCCAGGGCATCGCCATCGGCTCGCACGGCCTGACGGCCACGGAGTCGCTCTTCCTCGGTTCGGTGGCCTACAAGGTCGTGCACCTCGGGAAGGTGCCGGTGTTGATCGTACGCTGAGCCCTCCCGGGGCGGCCCCCACACGATGCAAGACTTCGAACCCGTCATCCTGTTCTTCCTGCTCGGCGCGCTGGCCGGGTTCGTGCGTTCGGACCTGCGCATCCCCGGTGTTCTGTACGAATCGCTGAGCATCTTCCTGCTGCTGGCCATCGGCCTTAAAGGCGGGGTGGAGCTGGCGCGCGTTCCGCTCGCCTCGATTGCGCTGCCAGCCTTGGTGGTGATCACGGCAGGGGCACTGATACCGTTGGTGGCCTACCCGGTGCTGCGCCGCCTCGGTCGGCTGTCTCGCGCCGATTCCGGGTCGATTGCCGGCCACTATGGATCGGTGAGCGTGGTGACGTTCGCTGTGGGGACGACCTATCTCTCCCGCCTGGGCCAGGAGGCCGAGGGCTACATGACCGTGCTCATCGTGCTGCTGGAGTTCCCCGCCCTGGTCATCGGCGTGCTGCTGGCGCGGCGCGGCGACCCGGGCACGCCGTGGGGCAAGGTGATGCACGAGGTGTTCTCCGGCAAGAGCATCGTGCTGCTGCTGGGCGGGCTGGCGATCGGCTGGTTCGCCGGACCTGGTGGCATCGCGTCGCTGGATCGCCTGTTCTTCGACCTGTTCAAGGGCGTGCTCGCGTTCTTCCTGCTCGAGATGGGGCTGGTGGTGGCGAGCCGCTTCAACGAACTGCGCCGCGCCGGGCCCTTCCTGGCTGTCTTCGCCATCGTCATGCCGCTGTTCTCAGCCGGCCTAGGCGTGGCCACCGGCACGTTGCTGGGCCTGTCCGTCGGCGGCGTGACGTTGCTGGCCACGCTGTACGCCAGCGCGTCCTACATCGCCGCGCCGGCGGCGATGCGGTTGGCCGTGCCGCAAGCCAATCCGGCCCTGTCGATCGGCGCGGCACTGGGCATCACGTTCCCGTTCAACCTGCTGGTGGGCATCCCGCTGTACCACCGGCTCGCGCAACAAGCCGTGCAGTGAGGACGCCATGCGAATTCCGGAGTCAGGCATGCGCAAACTGCTGACCATCGTGTGCGAGGCCGCGCTCGAGACCACGCTGCTGCGCGACCTCGAATCGCTGGGTGCTCGCGGCTACACGGTGACCGATGCACGCGGCAAGGGCAGCCGCGGCCGGCGAGACGCCACCTGGGGCCCGCACGCCAACATCCGCGTAGAGGTGCTGTGCAACGCGCAGACCGCTGGTGCCATCTGTGAGGCGCTGCGCGAGCGCTACTACGACAACTACTCGATGGTCCTGTTCGTAGCCGACGTCGAAGTCTTGCGCCCTGACAAGTTCTGACCCTTTCCAGTCCGTCAAACTATCCAAAGGAGTTCCCCATGCGCATCTTGATGCCCGTCGATGTCAGCGAGTACAGCCAGGCCGCCGTCGCCTTCGTCGCGTCGCGCGCCACCCTGCTCAAGCAGCCGACCGACGTCGAACTCATCAACGTTCAGTACCCGGTCTCGCATCGGGTGGCGCGCGCCGCAGGCAGGGAGATCGTGCAGTCGTACCATGAGGCCGAGGCGGCGAAGGCATTGAAGTCCGCGGCAGCGGCACTCAAGCGCGCCGGCGCGAACGCCGCGGCACGGTACGTCGTCGGTACCGTGGCGCACGATCTGGGGTCGATCGTCGCCAACGACCGGGCCGACCTGATCGTGATGGGCTCGCACGGCGACACCGGCTTGAAGAAGCTGCTGCTCGGCTCGGTGGCGAGCACCGTGGCCGTCGCCTGCACCAAGCCCTTGCTCATCCTGCGTGGAGCCCCGATCCCCAAACGGGATTCTCTGAAGGTCGGCATTGCGCTGGACGGCAGCCCCTACGGGCTTGCCGTCGCGCGCTTCGTGGCCGCGCACCGCGACCTGTTCGGCGCATCGCCATCGGTGAGCCTGATCCACGTCGTTCCCGACTTGACGAAGATCACGGTGCCGGGCTGGATCGAACGGGAGGTGCCGACCGGCATCAAGCCGGAGCAGGTCGAGGCCATGCAGAAGGCCGCATTCGAGAACGTGTTCAGGCCGGCCCATGAGCTGCTCGCCCGCGCGGGCATCACGGCCACCGAAGTGCGCCTGATCGGGCAGGTGCCTGGCGATGCAATCGCCGCACAGGCCACGAAGAGCAGGCTGGACGTGCTGGCGATGGGGTCGCTCGGCTTCGGTGCATCCCGGGACACCATCATGGGTTCGGTCGCGACCCGTGTGGCTTCGCGCTGCCGGACGGCGCTGCTGCTGGTGCGGGAGAAGTAGCGGCGGCCGCCGCCGAGTGGCGCGCCGCATCCGAAACGCCACTTCAGCCCGGGAGGCTGGAGGCTGGCTTGGCCTCGCTCAATGCGACATCAGCACCGGCACCGTCATCGAGTTGAGCATGGTCCGCGTGACGCCGCCCAGTACGAACTCGCTGGCGCGCGGATGCCCGTAGCCGCCCATGACGACGAGATCCGCGTTGAAGTCAGCGGCATGCGACAGCAACAGCTCCGCGACCGACGCATCGACGGCGTTGGGCACCAGCATGCGCTCGGCGAAGGGCAGCTCGCGCAGCGCCCGCGCGGTGCACTGCGCCCGTATGCCGTGAACACCGAGATAGGCAGCCACGTCGTCCAGCGACGCGGCCTGGTCGACGCGTTCCGCCCCGAACTGCAGCACCTCGATCGCCTCGGCACGGCGCAGCAGCGGCAGCGCGTCGCGCAGCGCCCGCGCGCTCTCGCGCGTGTCGGACCAGGCAACGAGGATGCGTGTGCCGCAGGCCGCTTCCAGCGCCGCTTGCGGAACGAAGAGCACCGGGCAACCGGCCCCGACAACCAGGTGCGAGGCGAATCGTGCAGTCACCCCGTCGTCGTCGTGCGCGCCCGGCGCGATCACGAGCGCGAGGTCGGACGTTCGCGTGTACGCCATCAGGGCCCGCAGCGGATCGCCGCCCGGCACCCGGAAGTCGACCGCGCGGCCCACCCCCTGCGACGCGCTTTTCACCCGCTCGCGGGCACGGGCACAGCGTTCGCGAATCAGTTGCTGGTTGGCTTCGGCGGCGGTCATGGCCGCCTCCGAACTCAGGTAGGCGCCGAGTGAGAACGGCTGGACCGCATGGACCGCCTGCAGTTCGGCATCGTGGTGCGCGGCCAAGCGTGCAGCGAACCGGACGAGCAGTTCGTCTAGCCCGTTGTCGCCGACATGCACCAGCAGTCGTCGGAGTGGGCTCATCGGATGATCCTTGCAAAGACGCAACGTCGGCTCCGCAACAGCGTCGTGCATGCGCGCGGCACGGACTCGATAGATGTCAGCAGCCACAGGCGCGCTCGCTGCCGAAGAGGTCGATCGATCATTGATCGGCCTCGGGTTCGTGCTTCACGATGATGACCGGCATCGCAGCCCGCTGCAGCACGCCCTGCGACACCGACCCCAGCAGAGCCCCGCGCAGGGCGCCCATGCCGCGCGCTCCCATCATGATGGCGGTGCAGCCGTGGCGCTGTGCGATCTCGACCAGCGTGGTGGCCGGATCGCCGGAGCCAACCTCGCGCTCGTAGGGCACGCCGGCCGCCCTGAATAGTTGCTCGGCGCCCGCGAGGGCGCTGGCGCCGACAGCGCCGCTGACGCGTTCGAGCACCTCGGCGTCGGGAGCGAGAACCATCTCGTAGAGGTAGGTCGGCTCCTGCACCGTCGCCAGCACGAACCCGGTGCGCAAGCCTTCGTGCGCCAGGTGCAGTCCACGCCTTGCGGCTTCCAGGGCCGCCGGCGAACCGTCGATGGCAATCAGGATCTTCATCGTCGATGTGCTCCGAACTGGTGCCCCAGCGGGTCGCGATGGGCAATCTCTCTCATGATGCCCAGCCCACCGGCCGTCGGGCGCCGATCGCGGCAGGACTTGACACCTGTCAACGGCCCTCTGCGCCCTGCCCCGGACGATGCAACCTACAGATGCCGAGCGCGGCATGCCGGCCGTCACCGCCGTGAATGCCGCTGAGCGGAGGGCTTCGCACTCAATGACTGGAGCAAACGTGCCCCCGGCACCGACCTGGCACGCACTGGACGCCGCGGCCGTCGTCGCAGAGGTCGGGACCGACCCCCAGCGCGGCCTGTCGGAGGATGAAGCGCGTGGCCGACTCCTCCAACTTGGCCCCAATCGCCTGGCCGAGGTGCCGCCGCCCCATCCGCTGCTGCGTTTGGCGCGCCAGTTCCACCACCTGCTGATCTATGTGCTGCTCGGCGCCGCAGGCATTACCGCGCTGCTGTCGCACTGGGTCGACTCCGGTGTCATCGTCGCCGTGGTGCTGCTGAACGCCGTGGTCGGATTCATCCAGGAGGGCAAGGCCGAGCGCTCGCTCCAGGCCATCCGGCACCTGCTCGCGCCGCGCGCTCAGGTGCTGCGCGACGGTTGCCAGCACGACGTGGATGCCGCCGATCTGGTGCCTGGCGACGTGGTGCTGCTGGCCTCCGGCGACCGCGTGCCCGCCGATGTGCGGCTGCTGCAGACGCGCAACCTGCGCGTGGACGAGGCTGCGCTGACCGGCGAGTCGGTGCCGGTGGACAAGGACGCCGAGGCGGTGGCCGTCGACGCCGCCATCGGCGACCGTCTGGGCATGGCCTACGCAGGTACGCTGGTGACGCAGGGGCAGGCCCGGGCCGTCGTCGTCGCCACCGGAGAGAGAACGGAGATCGGCCGCATCGGCCGCCTGCTCGAGACCGTGGAGGCCGGCCCCACCCCGCTGCTGCGCAAGATGGCTGCGTTCGGCCGCATGCTGACCTTGGTCATCCTGGCGCTGGCCGCGGCGCTGTTCGCATTCGGGACCTGGGTGCGCGGTTACGCCGCGGCCGACATGTTCATGGCTGCGGTCGGCCTGGCGGTGGCAGCGATCCCGGAGGGACTGCCGGCGATCATGACGATCACGCTGGCCATCGGCGTGCAGCGCATGGCGGCGCGCCATGCCATCGTCCGCCGCATGCCGGCAGTGGAGACGCTGGGGTCAGTGACGGTGATCTGCTCGGACAAGACAGGCACACTGACGCGCAACGAGATGACCGTCCAGGCGGTCGTCGTTGCCGGAGCTGCCTTCACGGTCGACGGTGCTGGCTACGCGCCGCAAGGCGCGTGGCGCGGGGTGACGGCCGGCGAGCCGCTGCCCCCTGCCGCGCGCCAGCTCGCGCAGGCCAGTGTCCTGTGCAACGACGCCGCCCTGCACGAGCACGACGGGCAATGGACGCTGGCGGGCGACCCGACGGAAGGCGCGCTGCTCACGCTGGCGATGAAAGCCGGCGTCGACCTCGCGGCATTGCGTGCAGCGCGTCCGCGGCTGGATGTCGTGCCTTTCGAGTCCGAACATCGCTACATGGCCACCTTGCACCGCGCATCCGACGACGCGGCCCATGTGGCCTACGTCAAGGGCGCACCCGAGCGCCTGCTGCAGATGTGCGCGACGCAGCTCGACCTGCAGGGGAACCGGCAGGCGCTGGACACCGGCTACTGGCAGTCGCAGATCGACGCGCAGGCGCGCGCCGGGCGCCGCCTGCTGGCACTCGCCCTGGTGGATCTGCCCGTGGCACATGCTCAGCTGGCGCCTGCCGACGTGCAGCACGACCTGACGCTGTTGGGGCTGGTGGGCATCATCGATCCGCCGCGCGACGAGGCTGTGCGGGCCGTGGCGCAGTGCCGCGAGGCCGGCATCGGCGTCAAGATGATCACCGGGGACCATGCGGTCACGGCCGCGGCAATCGCCGGCCAGCTCGGCCTCACCGATGACGGCGCGGCAGCGGTCACCGGAGCGCAGGTCGAGACCTGTGACGATGCCCGCCTGCGAGAGCTGGCGGTGCGCGCAACGGTCTTCGCACGCGCCAGTCCCGAGCACAAGCTGCGCCTGGTGCGGGCGCTGCAGGCCGAGGGGCATGTCGTCGCGATGACTGGCGATGGCGTCAACGATGCACCCGCGCTCAAGCAGGCGGATGTGGGTGTGGCCATGGGGCGCAAGGGCACCGAGGCCGCCAAGCAAGCCGGCGCAATCGTACTGGCCGACGACAACTTTGCCTCCATCGCGCATGCGGTGGAGGAAGGTCGCACCGTCTACACCAACCTGCGCAAGGTGGTGACCTTCCTGCTGCCGGTCAATGGCGGCGAGTCGCTGTCGCTGCTGGTGGCCGTGCTCGCCGGCGTGGCTCTGCCGATCCTGCCGGCGCAGATCCTGTGGGTGAACATGGTCAGCTCCATCGCGCTGGCCATGGTGCTCGCCTTCGAACCCACCGAGGCCGACACGATGCGGCGCCCGCCGCGCCGGCCGAACGAGCCGATCCTGTCGCGCTTCCTGGCCTGGCGCATCGGCCTCGTCTCGGTGTTGTTCATGGCCGGCATCTTCGGCATGTTCGAGCTCGCGCTCGCGCGTGGCGCTTCGGTCGAGGAGGCGCGCACGGTGGCCGTCAACACGCTGGTGGCGATGGAGATCTTCTACCTGTTCAGCGTCCGCTACCTGAAGGCGCGCTCGTTCACGTGGCAAGGCGTCAAGGGCACCCCGCTCGTGTTGACTTCGGTCGCCGCGATGGTGCTGCTTCAGGCCGCATTCACCTATGCGCCGCCGATGCAGACGTTGTTCCACACGCAGGCTCTCGGGGTGCGTACCGTGATCGAGATCGTCGCCGTCGGGTTCTCGGTGCTGGTCGTGCTGGAGGTCGAGAAGTGGCTGAGGCGCCGTTTCCGGCGGCATGCGGACTGAGGGGCACGCCCTCGGCGTGGCGAGGTGCAGCACATTCGCGCCACGCAATGTCCAGGCATGGACGGAACATGCCGCAGCGCCGGTGCGTCAGGCGCGGGGGCATCGCCCAGAGTCGCCCGATCGTCATCGCCCTTGACAGGCGTCAACGACGGGCTGCGCGGCGGCGCCATTCTTGTCAATGCTGCATGCCGCCCGAACCCACAAGGAGCCTTCTTGAACATCCTCCTCCCGGTCGATGGAAGCAAGTACACCAAGCGCATGCTCGCCTACGTAGCTGCCCATGACGAGTGGCTCGGAGGGAATCATCGCTACACCGTGCTGACCGTGGTCCCGCTCATGCACCCGCGCGCGGCCGCGGTCACTGCGCGCGAGACGATCCAACGCTACTACCAGCAAGAACAGGAGGCCGTGCTCAAACCGGTACGCGCGTTCTTTGCCAAGCAACGGCTCGACGCCGAGTTCGTCGGGGAGACCGGCGACCCGGCCGAGCGCATCGCCGAGCGCGCGCGCACCGGCAAGCCGGACCTGATCGTCTTGGGGTCGCACGGCCGCGGGCACCTCGCGGGTCTCGTGATGGGCTCGGTCGCAACGAAAGTCCTGGCCACGACCAAGGTGCCTGTCCTGCTGGTGCGATAGACGACAACGGAGAACGACCATGAAGATCCTTCTCGCCGTCGACGGCAGCACGTTCACGAAGAAGATGCTCGCCTACGTCGCGGCGCATGACGAGTGGCTGGGCGAGCGCCACCAGTACACGGTGGTCCATGTGGTGCCGAAGATCCCGCCGCACGCAGCGTCCTTTCTCGCGCGCGAGGCCGTCGATGCCTACTACGCCGACGAGTCGGAGAAGGTGTTCAAGCCGACCCGCACCTTCTTTGGCAAACACGGTCTGCGGGCGGAGTTCGTCGGCCTGTCGGGGCATGCCGGCGAGACGATCTCAGGGCTGGCCGACCGCGGCTCGTTCGATCTGCTGATGATGGGATCTCACGGACACGGCCAACTCGGCAACCTGGTCATGGGATCGGTGGCCACGCGGATCGTGGCCGGATGCCGCGTGCCCGTGCTGCTGGTGCGCTGATCGGCCCTGGGGGCGGCTAGCGGCCAACGCACGTCGGTCACGGCACCACCAGCACGTCGCGGTCGGTATGTTGGAGCACATGCTGCGCCATGTTGCCCAGCCAGCGCTCGGGAAGCGAACCATCTCCATGGTGGCCCACGACCACGCAGTCGGCCGGCAACGCCGCGGCGCGCTGGACGATGGCGTGCGAGCGCACGTCGTCCAGGACTTCGAACGAGACCGGATGCCGCGCCTCTCGCGAGAGACTCCCGGCGAGTTGTCCGAGTTCGGCGCGCGCACAGGCGCGCATCGAGTCGTGCAGCGCCCGGATGTGAGCTTTGCCCAGGCCGCCGATCCACAGGTCGCGGTCCAGGGCTGGGTCCACTGCGTAGAGCGCATGGTGATGCGCGTCCGGCAGCAGGCGCAGGGCGAACTGCGACGCCTGCAACGACCCTTCGCGCAAGTCCACTGCAAGCAGTACCCGTTCGTGCGGCAGTGCTGCGTTCAGGCGCACAGTCAGCACCGGGCAGCTTGGCGCGAACACCACCTTCGAGGCCGTGCCGCCCAGGCCCGGCCAGCCCGGGTCGGCTCGCGCCCCCACGACCACGAGTTCACACCCGCGCTCACGGGCCAGGGCGACGATGCGCTCGGCGGCCTTGCCCGTGGTGAAGTGCGCCCGGACCTCCAAGCCCGCATCGGCAGCCAGCTTCGCGGCCACATCGCTCAGACGCTGCTTGGTCGCCAGATCCGGCGGCGGATCGACCGTCAGGCGTTGAGCGTCGAAAACGCCCTTGAGGCTGTGCCAGGCGCTGACGTCGAATACATGCAGCAAGTCCAACGTCGCACCATGCGCTCTGGCCAGTTGCACGGCCCGATCGACTGCAAGCACGGCGCCGGGCGAGAAGTCCGTGGCGACCAGGATGCGCCGCATGGCATTTGAGGCGAACAAGCTTCTCACCTGGCCGTCCAGCGTCAATGCATCTTCGCCGCGCGTGCTTCGCGGTCCTTGATCACGCTCAGCTCCCTGTTGCGACCACCGCTGCGGCGGCGCGGCCGCGACACAAAGCCGCGGCGATCACCGGGGTGCCTACCCGACTGAGGCCACAGAGCGCTGGGCGGCAGGCCGTCATGGCGTGATGGCCACCTTGAGCACGCCATCACGCTGGTGTCCGAACAGGTCGTAGGCCTTCTCGATCTCGTCGAGCTTGAAGCGGTGCGTCACCATCGGCGCCAGGTCCAGGCGTCCGGCCTGGATCACCGCCATCAGCCGGCGCATGCGCTCCTTACCGCCCGGGCACAGCGTGGTGATGATCTTGTGGTCGCCCAGACCCGCGGCAAAGGCACCCAGCGGGATCTTCAGGTCCCCGGAGTACACGCCCAGGCTGGACAGCGTGCCGCCCGGCCGCAGCACCCGCAGGCAGGCCTCGAACGTGTCCTGGATGCCCAGCGCCTCGATCGCCACGTCGACGCCGCGGCCGCCGGTCAGGCGCAGGATCGCCTCGACCGGGTCCTCGCGGCTCGAGTCGATCACGATGTCGGCCCCCATGCGACGCGCGATCTCCAGACGCCCGGCGATGCGGTCGACGCCGATCACGGTCGTCGCGCCGCTCAGCTTGGCTCCGGCCGTCGCGCACAGGCCGATCGGCCCCTGCGCAAACACCGCCACCGTGTCGCCGATGCGGATGCCGCCGCTCTCGGCGCCGCCGAAACCGGTGGACATGATGTCGGGGCACATCAGCACCTGTTCGTCGCTGAGTTCGTCGGGCACCACGGCCAGATTGGTCATTGCGTCGGGCACCAGCACGTACTCGGCCTGGCAGCCGTCGATCGTGTTGCCGAAGCGCCAGCCACCCAGCGGCTTCCAGCCGTGCGCGGTACCGGCGCCGTCCTGCGCGCCGCAGCCGCACTGGCAGGCGTTGCTCCAGCCGCTGGGCGTGATGGCGCCCGCGATCACGCGCTGGCCCTCTTGGTAGCCGCGCACCGCCGAGCCGAGCTTCTCGATCACGCCCACCGGCTCGTGCCCGACCGTCAGACCCTTGGCCACCGGGTACTCGCCCTTGAGGATGTGCACGTCGGTGCCGCAGATCGTCGTCGTGGTCACGCGCATCAGCGCGTCCAGCGGGCCGACGTCGGGGACGGGCTTTTCATCGAGCACGATTCGACCGGGTTCGACGAACACGGCTGCCTTCATCTTGGTCATGTGACGATCTCCTGCTGCTGTGAGGGCCTGCGCGAAGGACGGTTCCGATCGTCGGCGGCAATTGCGAGCGGCGATTGACGCCTGTCAACGTGCGCCGGCGAAGGCCCGTCCTGCAGGTGAACGGCTCGACCGCAGAATGCGCCATGACGAGGCCCTCAACGACTCGGAGTCCGACGCGATCCGGCGTCGCAGCCTGGCTGCTGGCGGCGATGCGCTCCGCCCCGCTGGCTGCGGCGCTGACGATCGCTGCGACGCACGGGCCCAGTCGGTCCGGCGCGCTGGAGCTCCCGACGATCACCGTGCATGTGGTCTCGCACGGCTGGCACAGCGGCATCATCGTGCCGGCGGCCCTGGCCCACGCGCACGACTGGCCGGTACGAAACGAGTTTCCGCGGGCGGAGTACTACGAGGTTGGTTGGGGCGATCGTGCCTACTACCAGGCCACCGACCCGGGCTGGTGGCTCGGGCTGCGCGCGCTGTTGTGGCGGAACCCTGGGGTGCTGCAGGTCGTGGCCATCGAGGGCTCGCCGCAAGCCGCCTTCCCGGGCGCGCCGATGGTGGCCGTGCGCATCTCGCACGAGGGCGCGCAGCGCCTGGCCGCGTCGATCGCGGCCAGCCACGAACGAGACGCGGCTGGTGCAGCGATCACGTTCGGCCCGTCGCTCTACGGGCAGGGACGCTTCTACGCCTCGGTCGAGCGCTTCCATCTGTTCGCCACCTGCAACGTGTGGGTCGCGCGCCGCCTGCGTGAGGGCGGCCTCGATTTGCACCCATCGTTGGCGCTGACGGCGGGGTTGCTCTTCGGCCAACTGGCGCGGCGTGTGCACGCGCCGGCGGCATCCATCGCCCCGGCCGCGAATTGACGCATGCCAACGCCGGCCTGCCCGCCTCGCGCTGCAATGCAACGATGGTCACCGACCCGATCACCGACACCGCGGCGGCCCAGTCCCTGCCCGCGGCGTCCGGCGACGCGGCGCAGCGCCTGCTCGGCGCCGTGCATGCAGTAGCTGCGGAGCTGCGCCAGCCGTCCGCGCGGCTCGCATCGCTCGGCCTGGACGATTCGCTGGAGCGCGACTACGGCCTGGACAGCCTGGCGCGCGTCGAACTGCTGGCCCGCGTCGGGCAGGCTTTCGGCGTGCAGCTCGACGAAGCCGCGCTGACACAGGCCGAGACGCCGCGCGACCTGCTGCGGCACGTGGAACTCGCGCCGCGCGCCGCGGCCCAGCCGTTGCGGCCCGTCGTTGGGCTCGCAGCGCCGGGCACACAGGAGCCGCCGGCGGATCTTGAAGTCGCCGCTCCCGATAGCGCGTCCACCCTGCTGGAGGTCTTCGACTGGCATCTGCGGCAGCACCCGCAGCGCCTGCTGATCACGCTCTACGAAAGCGGCGACGAGCCCACCGAGCTCAGCTACGCCGCCCTGCACGCCGACGCGCAGGCAGTGGCCGCCGGACTGCAAGCGCGCGGCCTCGTGCGCGGCGAGGCGGTCGCGATCATGCTGCCCACGGGGCGCGAGTTCTTCTCCGCCTTCTATGGCACGCTGCGCGCCGGCGGCGTACCCGTGCCGCTGTACCCGCCGGCGCGGCCGTCGCAGCTGGAAGACCACCTGCGGCGCATTGCCGGCATCCTGCGCAACGCCAAGGCACGCGAGCTGCTGACCGTCGAGCGCGCCAAGCCGCTGGCGCATCTGCTGCGCGCCGAGGTCGACACCCTGCAGGCCGTGAGCACCGTGGCCGACGTCGTGAAGACCGGCGCAGAAGCCTTGGCGCTGCCGGCTACGGTGCCGGCGGGCGACGCCGACGTCGCCTTCCTGCAGTACACCTCGGGCAGCACCGGCGAGCCGAAGGGCGTCGTGCTGACACACGCCAACCTGCTTGCCAACCTGCGCGCGATGTGGCGCGCGTCGGGCGTAGGCCCGCGCGACACCTTCGTGTCGTGGCTGCCGCTGTACCACGACATGGGGTTGATCGGCGCCTGCCTGGGGGCGCTCGTGGTCGGCTTCCACCTGGTGTTGCTGTCGCCGCTGGCCTTCCTGGCGCGGCCGCAGCGCTGGTTGGAGGCGATCGCGCAGCACCGCGGCACGCTGTCGGCGGCGCCGAACTTCGCCTACGAACTGTGCCTGGCCAAGATCGGCGATGCCGAACTCGAGCGCCTGGACCTGACGAGCTGGCGGCTGGCCTTCAACGGCGCCGAGCCGGTCAGCCCCGAGTCGCTGGAGCGCTTCGCGGCGCGCTTCGCGCGCTGCGGCTTCAGGCGCGAGGCACTGACGCCGGTCTACGGTCTGGCCGAAAGCTCCGTCGGCCTGGCCTTCCCGCCGCTGGAACGCGGGCCCTGGATCGAGCCCGTGGACCGCGCGGCGCTGCTGCGTGACGCCATCGCCCGGCCGGCGCGTGCCGACGACCCCTCGCCGCTGCGCCTCGTCTCGAACGGGCTGCCGCTGCCGGGGCACGAGATTCGCATCGTCGATGCCGGCTCGCACGAACTGCCCGAGCGCCACCAGGGGCGCGTGCAGTTCCGCGGGCCCTCCGGCACGCAAGGCTACCTGGCCAACCCGCAGGCCAACGAAAAGTTGTTCGATGGTGAGTGGCTGAACACCGGCGACCTCGGATTCATGCTGCACGGCGAGCTGTTCCTCACCGGCCGCGAGAAGGACATCGTCATCCGCGGTGGCTTCAACATCCATCCGCACGAGCTCGAGACCGCCGTTGCCGGGCTGCCCGGCGTGCGCAAGGGCGGCGTGGCGGTGTTCCCGGCCACCGACCCGCACCGCGCCACCGAGCGCCTGGTGGTGCTGGCCGAGACGCGCGAAGCCGACCCGGTGCGCCGCGATCGGCTGGCGCACGAGATCACTTCGCTGTCGGCCACACTGCTGGGCGCGCCGGCCGACGACGTGGTGCTGGCGCCCCCGCACACCGTGCTGAAGACTTCCAGCGGCAAGATCCGCCGCTCCGCCTGCCGCGAGCTGTACGAACAGGGCCGGCTCGGCACGACGCAGCGCGCGCCGTGGCGACAATGGCTGTCGCTGGCCGCCTCGGCGGCCGGCTCGCGCGGTCGCAGCGTCTGGCATGCGCTCGGCCGCCGCGCCTGGGGCCTGTGGGCCTGGACGGTGCTCCTGGCGCTGGGCAGTGTCGCCTGGTGCCTGATCATGCTCGGCCCGCGTCTGGAGGGGCGCCGCGCCGTGGCACGAGGCTTGGCCCGCGCGGCGTTGCGCCTGACCGGTCTGCCGGCGCAGGTGCACGGTCTCGAACATCTGCCGGCCGACCGCGCATGCATCGTCGTCGCCAACCACGCCAGCTACGTCGACTCATTGCTGCTGGGCGCCCTGTTGCCGCCACGATTCGGATTTGCGGCCAAGCGCGAACTGGCCGACGCACCCTTCGTCGGTGCGGCGCTGCGCCGGCTGGGCATCGCCTTCGTCGAGCGCTTCGACGCCGCGCGCGGCGTCGAGGACACGCAGGCCATGCTCGCACGCGTGCGAGCTGGCGAAGCCTTCGTCATCTTCCCCGAAGGCACGTTCGGCCGCGCACCCGGTCTGCTGCCCTTCAAGCTCGGCGCCTTCGTGACCGCCGCGGATGCGGGTGTGCCGCTGGTGCCATTGGCGCTGCACGGCACGCGTTCGCTGCTGCGCGCCGGCGTCTGGCTTCCCGAACGTGTGCCGGTGCAAGCGAACCTGCTGCCGCCCATCTGGCCCACTGGCCCCGGCTGGGACGCCGCGCTGACCGTGCGCGACGCGTCGCGCCGCGCGCTCGCCGCCGAGCTGCGTGAGCCGGTGCTCGATTCGCCCTGAGCGCACCCTTCCGCAGCGAGCAGGCCCGACGCGAGACCTCCCCTTGCCCCTCTTTCCCCAAGATGCCTTGAACCCGGGCGTGCGCAAGCGCGAGGTCTTCGGCTGGGCGATGTACGACTTCGCCAACTCCGGCTACACGACCGTCGTGCTCACTGCGGTGTTCAGCGCGTACTTCGTTGGCGGCATCGCCGGCGGCGCCGGCTGGGCCACATTGGCGTGGACCTCGGCACTGGCCGTGTCGAGCCTGATCGTGATGGCAACGATGCCGGCGATCGGCGCATATGCCGACCTGCGCGCGGCGAAGAAGCGCCTGCTGGCGGTGTCGACTCTCGGCTCCGTCGCAGCCACCGCGGCGCTGGCCGGCGCCGGGCCGGGCAACATCGCCTGGGCGGTCGTCGCCATCGTGCTGTCGAATGTGTTCTACACGTATGGCGAGTCGCTGATCGCGGCCTTCCTGCCCGAGTTGGCGCGCGAAAACAGCCTCGGGCGCGTGTCGGGCTGGGGCTGGAGCTTCGGCTACTTCGGCGGCATGCTCACCCTGGGGCTGAGCCTGGGCTACGTCATCTGGGCCCAGGGCCAGGGGCTGCCGGCGTCGCACTTCGTGCCAGTGTCGATGCTGATCACCGCCGGCGTGTTCGCGCTGGCCACGCTGCCCACCTTCGCGCTGCTCGAGGAGCGCGCTGTGCCGCAAGCGGCGCCGGCCGGCGAGGCGGGATTGCGCGCGTCGCTGGCGCGGCTGAACCGCACGTGGCACGAGGCGCGGCGATTCCGCGACTTCAGCGCGCTGCTGGCTTGCGCCGTCGCCTACCAGGCCGGCATCTCGGTGGTGGTCGCGCTGTCCGCGGTCTACGCCGAGCAGGTGCTGCACTTCGAGCAGACGCAGACGATGATGCTGATCTTCCTCGTCAACATCGCCGCCGCCGCCGGCGCTTTCGCCTGGGGCTACGCGCAGGATCGCATCGGCCACCGGCCGGCGCTGGCAGTCACGCTGGTCGGCTGGATCGTGATGACGGTGCTGGCCGCGCTGGCCACCGGGCCGGGGCTGTTCTGGGTCGCCGCGGTGATCGCCGGGCTGTGCATGGGCTCGAGCCAGTCAGCCGGGCGCGCGCTGGCCGGCGCCTTCTCGCCCGAGCGGCGGCGCGCCGAGTTCTACGGGCTGTGGACCTTCGCGGTCCGCGTCTCGGCCATTCTGGGGCCGATGACCTACGGCCTGGTGACGCTGCTGACAGGTGGCAACCACCGGCTGGCCATCGTCTCCACCGGGATCTTCTTCGTCATCGGGCTGCTGCTGCTGGCACTGGTGAACGTGCCGCGCGGCATCGCGGCGGCCATCGGCCTGAACGCCGCAGATACAGTAGCGTGACGCGACGTCGGCACGCCAGTCCCACAAGAACGTCAATCGACAGGGATCAAGGGATGCAACTCCTGATGTTTGCGGGTGGCCTGCTCATGCTGATCGCGGGTGCCAGCCTGTTGGTCCGCGGCGCCTCGAAGCTGGCGCTGTCGTTCGGCATTTCGCCGCTGGTGGTGGGTCTGACAGTGGTCGCCTTCGGCACCAGCGCGCCAGAAATGGCCGTCTCGGTGGGCGCGGTGCTGGACGGGCGCGTCGACGTCGCGATCGGCAACGTGGTCGGCAGCAACGTCCTCAACGTGCTGTTCATCCTTGGCGCCAGCGCGCTGATTGCCCCGCTGGTGGTCAACATCCAGCTCATCCGGCAGGAGGTGCCGATCATGATCGGCGCCTCCCTGCTGCTGCTGCTGCTCGGGCTGGACGGCCGCATCTCCTGGCTGGACGGAGTGCTGCTGCTCGGCCTGATGCTCGCCTACACCGCCTTTCTGGTCGTGCAGTCGCGCCGCGAGACACAGGCCGCGCAGGACGAGTACACGGAGTCCTTCGGCCCTGCAGCGGCGGCCACCTGGGACCGCTCGCCGCTGGTGCAGATCGGCCTCGTCGTCGCCGGGCTCGGCGCATTGGTGCTGGGATCGCAGTGGCTGGTAGAGGCCGCGGTGACGTTCGCGAAAGCGCTGGGCGTCAGCGACCTGGTCATTGGCCTGACCATCGTCGCCGCCGGCACGTCGCTGCCCGAGGTGGCGACCTCGATCACCGCAGCGATCAAGGGCGAGCGCGACATCGCGGTGGGCAACGTGGTGGGCAGCAACACCTTCAACATCCTGGGCTGCGTGGGGCTCTCCGGCCTGGCGGCCGGCGCCGACGGCCTGCCGATGGCGCCGTCGCTGCTGGCATTCGACATCTGGGTCATGCTGGCGGTTGCACTGGCCTGCGTGCCGGTGTTCCTGACCGGGCGCGAAATCGCCCGCTGGGAGGGCGCGATCTTCGTGCTGTACTACGCAGCCTACGTGGCCTACCTGATCCTCGCCGCGCAACAGCACGACGCGCTGCGCACCTACACGCTGGCGATGACCGGGTTCGTGCTGCCGCTGACCGTGATCACGCTGGTGGCGGTGCTGCTGCGGCGGCGGACGCCGCCCTCGTGATCCGCCCAGCCCTCGGAGTCAGCCGAACGCCAGGAATGCAGCCGCCGCGACGGCGCCGATGCAGACCAGGTTCAGCACCAGCCCGCAGCGCATCATCGTGGCCTGCGGCACCTGTCCCGTGCCGTAGACGATGGCGTTCGGCGGCGTGGCCACCGGCAGCATGAACGCGCAGGAAGCGGCCACCGCGATCGCACCCGCCAGCACCGGCCCCGGCAGGCCGAGCGCGTCGCCGACCACCATGAACACCGGCACGAGCAGCGCCGCGACGGCTGTGTTGCTGACCAATTCGGTCAGGAAGACCACGAAGGCAACGACGCCCAGCAGCACCAGCAGGGGCGGCGCGCCGTGCAACTGTTGCACCAGGGCATCGGCCAGGAAGCGGCTGCCGCCGCTGGCTTCCATCACCCGGCCGAGCGCCAGCCCGCCGCCGAACAGCAGCAGCACGTCCCAGTGCGTCCGGCGTTCGAGATGCGGCCAGTCGATCGCCCCAAGGCTCACCAGCGCGGCGACAGCGGCGATGGCCACCAGGCTATCGATGTCGGCAGCGATGCCGAGCACGCGCGCCAGCGGCGCGGCGAACACCCAGCCGGCCGCGGTGAGCGCGAACACGGCCACCGTCACGCGCCGGCCGCGTGTCCACACGAGCGGCTCGCACGCCGAGACCACCCGTCCGCCCAGGCGTGGTCGCAACACCAGGTACAGCGCGCCAATCATCAGCGGCAGCAGCAGCGCCACCGCGGGCAGGCCGATGCGCAGCCATTGCGCGAACGAGATGCCCGCCTCGGCGGCGGCGATCGCGTTGGGCGGACTGCCCACCAGCGTGCCGATGCCGCCGATGCTGGCGGCGTAGGCCGTGCCCAGCAGCACGAAAGCCTGCTCGCGGGGCCCGATCGCGGGCACCGCAGCCGCGCCTTGGTCGTCCGGCCCGCGCAACAGGCCCAGCGCCAGAGGCACCATCATCGCGGCCGTGGCGGTATTGCTGATCCACATCGACAGCAGCGCCGTCAGCCCGAACAGCAGCAGCACAGCCCCTCCCCGATGCCCCCGCGCCAGCCGCAGCACGTGCTGGGCCAGCGCGCGGTCCAATCCCTGGTGCTGCAACGCCGCCGCCAGCGCGAAGCCGCCGAGGAAGAGGAAGATCACGGGATGCGCGAACGGCGCCAGCGCTGCCGGCACGCTCAACACGCCGCCAGGCACCGCCAGCAGCGGCACCAGGAGTGCGGTGACGCTCAGGTGCAACGCCTGCGTCATCCACAGCGACCCGATCAGGACAAACAGGGCCAGACCGGTCCGCAGGCCGTCGGGCGGCGGCACGGCGGCAAACACGACGGCGGCCAGCAACACGCACGCCAGCGCGCGCAGCGCCGGCCCCGGCAGCGCCGTCACGCCGCGTGCGTGGTCGACACCATCACGTCGCCGGCCGACTCCGCGAGCACGTGTTTGGTCACGCTACCGAGCAGGAAGTCCTCGACCATGCCGGCGCCGTGCTTGCCAATGACGATCAAATCGCAGTCGGCCTCCTGCTCCTGTTCGACAACGGCGAGCGATGGGTCCTGCATGACCAGACACGGCTGCCACTGGCCAGGACGCAGCCCAGCGGCAGCCGCCGCTTCGTGCAGGCGCTGGTGGGCGAGCTGCCGCGCCTGGGCCCGGTAGCGTTCGATGCTCTTCGTGTCGACGCCGGCCAGGTGCATGCGGCTCTCGAACGGCACCTCGTAGGCGTGCAGCAGCGTGAGAAACGCACCGGGCGCGACGCGACGCGCCAGCGCGATCGCGGCCGCCGACGAGGCGGAAAAGTCTACTGGCACGAGCACCCGCCGGTACGTTTCGTGCGCCTTCTGCTTGACGACGAGCAGTGGACGGCGCGTGGTGCGCAGCAGCCGTTCGGCGGTTGTGCCCAACGCGATGCGCCGCACGAACCCCGCGCCGCGCGCCCCGAGCACCACGAGCTCTGCCTCGATCGCGTCGGCCTGCGCATCGACCTCGGTGAGCACCGATCCATTGCGCAGACTCGTCTGGACGCCGGGACCGTGCTCGCCGCCGATGTCGGCCGCGAGTGCCTCGAGCTGGCGGTTGGCATCGAGAATCAATTCGGGCTCCACCGCCGTGTCGGCGCCCAGCAGCACGCGCAGGCGCTCGAGCGCACCGGCATGCACCACGTGCAGCAGGTGCAGATGCGCGCCGTGCTCGCGCGCCAAGCGCGCCGCGCGCTCGACGGCATGCCGTGACGGGCCGGAGAAGTCAGTCGGAGCGAGGATGTGGGTCAGGCTGTTCATGGGGCACTCTCCTGCAGCAAGCCAGCATAGCGTTGACGGGGGTGGCTGCCTTGTCTGGCGTCAGCGCGCAGCCGGCGGCCCGGCGTCGGCATCGTGCCCCGCATCGACGACCGGGCGGTAGTCCCAGTCCCGCACCGACTGGACCAGCTGCTCGACCTCTTCAACGGGCACGTGGAGCATCTGCAGCGCGGTGGCGCCCAATCGCAGGCTGGCCTCGATCGCCTCGGGATACGCATGCGCCGCGCCCGCCTGAATCAGCGCCGTGCTGTCGTCGAGGTTGCGCGCCCGGGCGATCACCGGCACCTGCGGGCAAGCGCTGCGCAGCAGCGTAACGGCCTTGAGCGCCGTGCCCGCGTCGTCGACCGCCAGCAGGACCAGCGCCGCGCGGTCGACGCGAATGGCCCCGTGCAGTTCGGGGTCAGCAATGTCGCCGTACGACACGGCGTGCCCGTCGGCGCGCCCCTGCGAGACACGCCTGGGATCGGTGTCGAAAGCGACGAAGGGAATGCCTCGCGAGTGCAGCAGCACGGCGACGGTGTGACCGACCCGCCCGTAGCCGCCGATCACCACCGGCCCAGGCCCGCCTTCGTTGGCCGGCAACTCGTCTGCGCCGGGCAACCCGTGCCGCGGCACTGCGGTTCCCGTGAGCCGCGCAGCGATCGCGCCGTTGAAGCGGATCAACACCGCGCCGACGACCATCGACAGCAGCACCGCGCTGATGGCGATCTGCCCCAAGCGCACGTCGACCACCCGCGCGTCGAGCGCGATGGCCACCAGCGCGAGACCGAACTCGCCACCAACGGCCAGCAGCAGCGCGGTGCGCCAAGCCTGCGTCAGCGGCAGGCCCGCACGGCGCACCATCGCGGCGACGATCAGCAGCTTGCTCGCCAGGATCACCGCCGCCCCGAGCAATGCCCAGTGCAACACGGGCCACACGGCGGCCGGATCGAAGAGCATGCCGATGCCGACGAAGAACAAGCCCAGCAGCACGTCGCGGAAAGGCCGCATCGAGGCCTCCACCTGGTGGCGGAACTCGGTCTCCCCGAGAATCATGCCGGCCAGGAAACCGCCGAAGGCCAGCGACAGTCCCAGCCCATGCGTGGCCCAGGCCGCCAGCAGCGCGATCAGCAGCACGGTCAGCGTGAACATCTCCGCCGAGCGGCGTTCGGCCACGTGGTGGATCAGCCGACGCAACAGCAGCCGGCCGACGACGAACACCAACGCAAACGCCAGCAGTGCCTTGGCCAATGCCCAAGCCAGCGCACCGGCCAGTACGTCGGCCGCGGCGGCAGCGCCCAGTACCGGAATGACGACGAGGAAGGGCACTGCAGTGACGTCCTGGAACACCGACATCGCCAGCCCCAGGCGGCCGTGCGGCGCGTTGTCCTCGCCGCGCTCCTTCAGCAGGCTGGCGATGATGGTCGTCGAGGACTGCGCGAACACGGCGCCGAGCACGAAGGCGGCCGCTGCGGGCAGGCCGGCGAGCCAGCCTGCCAGTCCCACCGCCGCGGTGGTGAAGGCGACCTGTCCCGTGCCAAGGCCGAGCACCTGGTGGCGCAACGCCTGCAACTGCGGCAGAGAGAAGTTCAGCCCGATCGTGAACAGCAGGAAGACGACGCCGAACTCGGCCAGGGCGGTGAACTCCGGCACCTGCACCGTGGGCCCGGCGGTGTGCGGCCCGAGGATCACGCCGACCAGCAGATAGCCCAGGGCCGAGGGCACCTGCAGCCGCTGGCAGGCCAGCACCACCGCCAACGCCACGGCCAGCAGCAGCAGGATCTGCGTCAGGTGCGCCATGGGGGCTCGACGGCGGGGCTAGGCGTGCCGCAGGTCGGCGGTGAGGCCGCGGATCGCCGGCTCGTCCAGCGTCTCCTGTGCGAGCAGCGCCTGTGCGCCACGCTCGAGCACCTCGCGATTGCTGTCGAGGATGGCCGTGGCGCGCTCGAAAGCGCCCATGACGATGGCGCGGATCGCCTCGTCGATGCGCTGGAGCGTCTGCTCGGACAACGCCGGCCCGCCCTGCCCCAAAGCGGCCGGCAGGTCCAGCATCGACGAACGCTGCACCTCGAGCGCGACATAGCCCAGGCCCTCGTCCATGCCGTAGCGGCTGACCATGTCGCGCGCGATGTCGCTGGCCTTGGCCAGGTCGTCGGCCGCGCCGGTGGACAACTCGCCGAACACCAGCTTCTCGGCGGCGCGCCCGCCCAGCAGCACGGCGATCTTGCGTTCCAGTTCCCTGCGCGTCATCAGGTAGCGGTCCTCGGTCGGACGCTGGATCGTGTAGCCGAGCGCGCCGATGCCGCGCGGGATGATCGACACCTTGTGCACCGCGTCGCCGCCCGGCAGCGCCAGCGCGACCAGCACGTGGCCCATTTCGTGATAGGCCACGGTCCTGCGCTCCTCGGGGTTGAGCACGCGGTTGCGGCGTTCGAGGCCGGCGACGATGCGTTCGACCGCGACGGTGAAGTCCGCCAGCGTCACCTGGTCAGCCTTGCGCCGCGTAGCGGCGAGCGTCGCCTCGTTGACGAGGTTGGCGAGGTCCGCACCGGTGAAACCCGGCGTCAGCGCGGCCACCTCGTCCAGGTGCAGCGCAGGGTCCAGTGTCACCTTGCGCACGTGCACGCGCAGGATGTCCAGGCGGCCCTTCTTGTCGGGCCGGTCGACCAGCACCTGCCGATCGAAGCGCCCTGCGCGCAGCAACGCGGGGTCGAGGATCTCGGGCCGGTTGGTCGCCGCGAGGATGATCAGGCCGACCGAGGCGTCGAAGCCGTCCATCTCCACCAGCAGCTGGTTGAGCGTCTGCTCCTTCTCGTCGTGCCCGCCCAGGCCGGGGAAGGCGCCTCGCGCACGGCCCAGTGCGTCGAGTTCGTCGATGAAGATGATCGCCGGCGCCTTGGCGCGCGCCTGCTCGAACAGGTCGCGCACGCGCGCCGCGCCGACGCCGACGAACATCTCGACGAACTCGCTGCCCGAGATCGAGAAAAACGGCACCTTCGCCTCTCCGGCCACGGCCTTGGCGAGCAGCGTCTTGCCGGTGCCCGGCGGGCCGACCAGCAGCACGCCCTTGGGTATGTGCGCACCCAACCGCCCATACTCCTGCGGATGGCGCAGGAAGTCGACCACCTCCTCGAGTTCCTGCCGCGCCTCGTCGACGCCGGCCACGTCGGCGAAGGTCACGCCGGTGTCGGTCTGGATGTATACCTTGGCCTTGCTCTTGCCGATGGACATGAAGCCGCCCATGCCCTGCTTGTCGGCGAAGCGGCGCATCAGGAAGATCCACAGGCCGAAGAACACGAGCGCGGGCAAGACCCACGACATCAGGTCGCGCAGCAGCGTGCTCTGCACGACGCGCGTGTATGGAACTTCCCAGCGCCCCAGTCGCTCGGCCAGTGCCGGCTCGACGCGGTTGGCCACCAGCGTCGTCTTGCGGCCCTCGGGTGACTTCAGCTGTCCGGTGATGCGCTGATCGGAGATGGTGACCTTGGCGATGCGGCCCTCCTCGATGGCCTTCTCGAACTCGCTGTACGGCACGACCTCGACCTGCGTCGCCGACTCCCACACGTCCTGCAGCGTCACCAGCAGCATCAGGGCGATGACCCAGTAGACGACAGTCCAGGTTTGCTTCTTTTCCATTGGTGCGGGTAGCTGCGGTCGCTGGTAGGCAGTGTGCCAGCCGCAGAAGCGAACTGAGGCTCTGTGGCACCGCATTCATCCCGCCGTGACTACCGTGCACGCGCCACTGCGTGCCGCGATTGACCTTGCCCCGGTTGCTGAATTGACGCGGGTCAACGTTGCTGTCGCTCGGTGCGGCAACATGTGTCGCCGTCCGTGGAGGCAGGCTTGCCCACTTCGGGACGGCGCGTTGCGGGTGTGCGCGAACCTCCCATGAGCATCCGCAACCTCGACCAGTTGTTCGATCCGGCTTCGGTGGCGGTGTTCGGCGCCTCGCAGCGCCGCGCCAGCGTGGGCGCCAGGGTGTGGGCGAGCATTCGTGATGGCGGATTCAAGGGCCCGGCCTATGCCGTCAACCCGAAGCACCGTGAGTTGGATGGGCAAGCGGTTTTTGCACGCGCCGCCGACTTGCCAACCGTTCCCGAACTGGCGGTGATCTGCACGCCGCCGGCCACCGTGGCGGGCCTGATCGAAGAGTTGGGCGCGCTGGGGACGCGTGCCGCAGTGGTGCTGACCTCGGGCCTGGACGCCGAGCAGAAGAAGGCCATGCTGGCCGCCGCCCGCCCGCATCTGTTGCGCATCCTCGGTCCCAACTGCATCGGCCTGCTGGCGCCACACATCGGTTTGAACGCCAGCTTCGCACACATTGACGCCTTGCCGGGCGAGTTGGCCTTCGTTTCGCAGTCGGGCGCACTGGTAACCGCCATGCTCGACTGGGCACGGGCCCGAGCCATCGGCTTCTCGCACTTCGTGTCGATGGGCGAGCACGCCGACGTGGACTTCGGTGACATGCTGGACTACCTGGCCAGTGACCCGAAGACACGTGCCATCCTGCTGTACATCGAATCCATCGAGTCACCGCGCAAGTTCATGTCGGCCGCTCGCGCCGCGGCGCGCAACAAGCCGGTCATCGTGGTCAAGGCCGGACGCTCCGACGAAGGCCAGCGCGCCGCGGCATCGCACACCGGCGCGCTGGCCGGCTCCGATCTGGTGTACGACGCGGCGATCCGGCGCGCGGGCATGCTGCGCGTGGATACGCTGCAGCAGTTGTTCACGGCAGCCGAGACTCTGACGCGCTTTCGGACCAACCGCTGCGAAGAACTCACCATCCTGACCAACGGCGGCGGAGCGGGCGTCATGGCTGCCGATGCCGCGTCGCATGCCGGGGTGAAGCTGGCCGATCTGCGCGATGGCACCTTGCAACGACTGGATTCGGTGCTGCCTCCCAACTGGTCGCACGGCAACCCGGTGGACATCATCGGCGATGCCCCTGTGGAGCGTTATGTGCAGGCCCTGCAGGTCCTGAACGAAGACCCGGCGACAGGTGCCGTGCTGTTCATCCACGCCCCGTCGGCGATCGTGCCCAGCGCCGAGATTGCTCGCGCCATGTTGCCACTGGCAAGCCAGCCGACGCCGCGACTGATGGCTTGCTGGCTCGGCGAGACGGCGGTGGCCGAGGCACGCCGGATCTTCCAGGAAGCTGGCATCGCCGGGTACCCGACACCCGAAGAGGCGGTGCGCGCGTTCTCGATGCTGGTCACCTACCGCCGCAACCAGGCGCAACTGATGGAGGCGCCCGCGCTCATGCCGGCAACCGCCACGCCCAGAGGGTTGTCCGGCCGCGACGCTGATAGGGCCTCCGTAGACGCGCTGGTACGGCAAGTGCTGGCCGAAGGCCGCGACATGCTCACCGAGCCCGAAGCCAAGGCCGCGCTCAGCGCGTACGGCATCCCCGTCGTGGCCACGCGCGCCGTGGGCCCAGACCCTTCGGCTGCCGTTGGCGCCGCCGAGGCCATCGGGTTTCCGGTGGCGCTGAAGATCCTGTCGGCCGACATTTCGCACAAGTCCGATGTCGGCGGGGTGGCGCTGAACATCGACAACGCTGCCGAGCTGCACGATGTTGCGCAGTCCATGCTTGCGCGTGTTCGGCAAATCAGGCCCGAAGCGCGCATCGACGGCTTCACAGTGCAGGCGATGGTGCGACGCAGCCACGCTCAGGAGTTGATTGTCGGCGCCAGCATCGACAGCGTGTTCGGCCCGGTGATCCTGTTCGGCCAGGGCGGCACCTCGGTCGAGGTGGTGGCCGACCGCGCAGTCGCCCTGCCGCCGCTTAACACCGCGCTGGCTGGTGCATTGGTGCAGCGCACTCGCGTGGCGAAGCTGCTCAAGGGCTTTCGCGACACCCCGGCGGCGGACCAGGAAGCCTTGCATGCCGTGTTGGTTTCCGTGTCGCAACTGCTGGCCGACGTACCCCAGGTCGCCGAGCTGGACATCAACCCGCTGATCGTCAACCACGAAGGCGCGATCGCGCTCGATGCGCGCATCCGCGTGAGTGCCAAGGGTCCCGCAGGCGCGCAGAACTTTGCCATCCGCCCCTACCCGGCTCAACACATCGAAACCGTCGCATGGCAGGGCCGCAACCTGACGCTGCGTCCGATCCGGCCCGAGGACGAAGCCCGGCACCTGGAGTTTCTCGGCAGCCTTGATCCCGCGGATATCCGCTTGCGTGTGTTCTACAGCCGGCGCAGCATCGAGCGCAGCGAACTGGCGCGGCTGACCCAGATCGACTACGAGCGCGAAATGGCCATCGTCGCGGCAGCCCCGGGCCCGGACGGCGTCGAGCAGACACTGGGCGTCGCACGTGCCGTGGCCGACCCGGACAACATCGACGCCGAGTTCGGCATCATCGTCCGCTCCGAGCTGAAGGGCACGGGATTGGGAACCGTGCTGATGCGCAAGCTGATCCGTATCTTGCGCGAGCAAGGTACGCGCAGGCTGGTGGCGACCGTGCTGGTGGAGAACCGACGCATGCTGGCGCTCGCAAGAAGTCTGGGCTTCGTGCAGCACCCGCCCGACACAGCGGACGGCACGTGCGAAGTCGTGCTGGAACTGCAACCGGCACCCGCCGCAGAGGCGGGGTCGTGATTGTTCTGACCGTCAACGCCGGCAGTTCATCGGTACGACTGGCTGCCTTCGCATCAGACGGCGGCGAGTTGCGGCCCTGCGGCGCAGTACGGCACGAGACCGGCCCGGGCCTCCCCGCGGACCGCCCCGTTGAGCTGCTGGCCGCCTTTGTCGACCAGTACCTGACAGAACCCCCGCATCGGGTGGCCCACCGAGTCGTGCACGGCGGCGTGCACCTGACCTCCACCCGATGGCTTGACGCCGAGGTGGAGGCCGAGATCGAACGGCTTGTGCCGCTGGCCCCGCTGCACAACCCGGTAGCGCTCGCGTGGGTGCGCGCCTGCCGCGAGGTGCTGGGGCCGGACACGCCCCAACTGGCGGTGTTCGACACGGCCTTCTACGCGCAGCTGCCGGCGTTGGCAGCGACCTATGCGGTGCCATGGCAACTCGCCGAACGCCATGGGCTGCGCCGCTACGGTTTTCACGGCCTGGCGCACCAGGCGCTGGGGTCGCGTTGGCGCGAACTGCGCCCGGATCTCCCTGCGGGCGGCCGCGTGATCTCGTTCCAGCTCGGTGCCGGCTGTTCGGTCACCGCCACCCTGCAAGGCCGCCCGCGCGACACCTCCATGGGATTCTCGCCGCTCGAGGGCCTGGTCATGGCAACGCGCAGCGGCGACGTTGACCCTGCGCTCGTGACCTACATGCAATGCGCTGAGAGCCTGAGCAGCGACGACATGGATCGGCTGTTGTACGAAGGCTCCGGCCTGCTGGGTGTCTCGGGCGTGAGCGGCGACATGCGCGTCCTGCTCAGCGGCGACGATCCGCGCATGCGTCTGGCGGTGGCCCTCTATGTCTACCGGGCGCGCAAGTATCTCGGCGCCTACCTCACGGTGCTGGGCGGTGCGGATGGCATCCTGTTCGGCGGTGGTGTGGGCGAGCACGCCGCAGCCGTGCGCGCCGCCATACTGGACGGCCTGGAGTGGGCGGACATCCGGCTCGATGTGGCCGCAAACGCAGCGACCCTCGGCCGCGAGGGGCGGATCAGCCCCGCCGGCAGCGCCATCGAAGCGTGGGTGATTCCGGTGGACGAAGCGCGCGTACTTGCGCAGGAAGCGCTCGTCGCCTCGACAGCATGACCCAAGGAGCAACCCATGAACGCCGCCACCTCCGTTCCGCATGACGCGCCCTTGCCGCCTGGCACGGAGTTCGATGCACTCGACGCGTGGTGGCGCGCAGCCAACTTCCTGTCGGTGGGCCAGATCTACCTGCTCGACAACGCACTGCTGCGCCGGCCGCTCGAAGCCGCGCACACCAAGCCCAGGCTGCTGGGCCACTGGGGCACGACGCCGGGCCTGAACTTCATCTACGCGCACCTGAACCGCGTCATCAAGAAGTACGACCTCGACATGCTCTACATCGCAGGCCCCGGCCACGGCGGACCGGCGCTGTTCGCCAACACCTGGCTCGAGGGCAGCTACAGCGAGTTCTACCCGAACGTCACCCGTGACGCGCAAGGCATGCAGCAGCTGTTCCGGCAGTTCTCGTTTCCTGGCGGGGTGGGCAGCCATGTCACCGCCGAAACGCCGGGCTCGATCCACGAAGGTGGTGAACTGGGTTATGCGCTCTCGCATGCCTTCGGTGCGGCGTTCGACAACCCCGACCTGATCGTGGCCTGTGTCGTGGGCGACGGCGAGGCCGAAACCGGGCCGCTCGCCACCGCCTGGCACTCGAACAAGTTCCTTAATCCCGCCAGCGACGGCGCGGTGCTGCCGATCCTGCACCTGAACGGCTACAAGATCGCCAACCCCACGGTGCTGGCGCGCATCCCGCGCGCCGAACTCGAAGCGCTGCTGGTCGGCTACGGCTACAAGCCCCACTTCGTCGAAGGTTCGGAACCGGCGGCCATGCACGCCACGATGGCGGCCACGCTGGACGCGGTGACCGCTGAGATTCGGGCGATTCAGCGCGCCGCACGCAGCGGAGACGGCAGCGAGCGCCCGCGCTGGCCGATGATCGTGCTGAGAAGTCCCAAGGGCTGGACCGGGCCGAAGGAAGTCGACGGCAAGCCGGTCGAAGGCAACTGGCGCTCGCACCAGGTGCCGTTTTCCGACACCGCCCGCAATTCCGCGCACCTGCAACTGCTCGAAGCTTGGCTGAAGAGCTACCGGCCTGAGGAGCTCTTCGACGAACACGGTGCACCGCGCGCGAAGATCCTCGCGCTCGCGCCGCAGGGCGCGCGCCGCATGGGCTCCAACCCACATGCCAATGGCGGCCTGCTGCTGCGGGACCTGCGCCTGCCCGACTACCGCGACAGCGCCGTAGCCGTGCCGCAGCCCGGCGCGGTGGACGCCGAGGCCACCCGGGCAATGGGCAACTTCCTGCGCGACGTCATGCGGCGCAACCTCGAGGCGCGCAACTTCCGCGTCGTCGGCCCCGACGAGACCGCCTCCAACCGGCTGGGCGCCCTGTTCGAGGTCACCGACCGCACTTGGCTCGCCGAGCGAGCGCCCGACGACGAGGGCCTTGCGCCGGACGGCCGCGTGATGGAAATCCTCTCCGAGCACACCTGCCAGGGCTGGCTCGAAGGTTACCTGCTCACCGGCCGGCACGGCCTCTTCTCCTGCTACGAGGCCTTCATCCACATCGTCGACTCGATGTTCAACCAGCACGCCAAGTGGCTCAAGGTCTGCAACGAGATCCCCTGGCGGCGCCCGATCGCCTCGCTCAACTACCTGCTCACCTCGCACGTCTGGCGCCAGGACCACAACGGCTTCTCGCACCAGGATCCAGGCTTCATCGACCACGTGGTGAACAAGAAGGCCGACGTCATCCGTGTCTATCTGCCGCCGGACGCGAACACGCTGCTGTGCGTCACCGACCGCTGCCTGCGCTCGCGCAACCTCGTCAATGTCATCGTCGCCGGCAAGCAGCCGGCGCCGCAGTGGCTGGACATGGACGCCGCGATCAAGCATTGCGCCGCCGGCATCGGCATCTTCGAATGGGCCAGCACCGACCAGGGCGGCGAGCCGGACGTGGTGATGGCCTGCGCCGGCGATGTGCCGACGCTGGAGACACTGGCGGCGGTGGACCTGCTGCGCCAGCACCTGCCGGCGCTCAAGGTGCGGGTCGTCAATGTGGTGGACCTGATGACACTGCAACAGAAGGAAGAACACCCGCACGGCCTGTCCGACCGCGACTTCGACACCCTGTTCACCACGGACAAGCCGGTCATCTTCGCCTACCACGGCTACCCGTGGCTGATCCACCGGCTGACCTACCGGCGCAGCAACCACGGCAACCTGCACGTGCGAGGCTACAAGGAGGAAGGCACGACCACCACGCCGTTCGACATGGCGGTGCTCAACGACCTCGATCGCTTCCACCTGGTGGCCGACGTCATCGATCGTGTCCCTGCGCTCGGCTACCGGGCCGCGCACCTCCGGCAGGCCATGCGCGACAAGCTCATCGAGCACCGCCAGTACATCGAGCGCCACGGTCAGGACATGCCGGAGATCCTCGAATGGCGCTGGCACCACGAAACCTCCCCGACTCGCGCACCGCTGCGGTGATTCGTCCAGCAGGCCCAGCCAGGCCGCTGGCGGTCGCTTCTTGACTTCAGCGCCGCGTCAGAACGAACCGAACGCGGTGCCCAGGCCGACGACCACGGCCAGTGCCGCCAGCGGCACGAGCACCGCTACAACGAAGATGTCGAGGTAGGACTGGCGGTGCGTCAGCTTGCAGATCGCCAGCAGCGTGATCACCGCACCGTTGTGCGGCAGCGCATCGAGGCCCCCAGTGGCGATCGACGTCACTCGATGCAGCAGTTCGGGTGAGATTCCAGCAGCACGGCCCATCTCCAGATAGGTGCTGCCCAGCGTCTGCAACGCGATGCTCATGCCGCCGGAAGCAGAGCCCGTGATGCCGGCCAGCAGGTTGACCGCGATCGACAGCGACACCAGGGGATTGCCGGGCGCGATGCCCAGCACCGCGTCGCGGATCATCGCGAAGCCCGCCAGCGAGGCGATCACCGCGCCGAATCCGACCTGCGACGCCGTATTGAAGATCGGCAGCACGGACGCGCTGGCGCCAGCATCCAGGGTGGCCTTGAGCGCCGGCAGGCTGCGCCGGGCCAGCACGATCAGCAGCAGGTTCGCTATGGCCAGCGCGGCGATGATCGCCCAGGTGCCGCGCACCGCGTCCAGGCTCGTGGCGCCGTACAAGGCACTGGCCAGGTAACTGCTGTCCAGGCGCGGCAGGAGATGAGCGCTGAGGAGCCAGTTCAGCGCCACCACGGCCACGATGGGGGCGAGTGCCACGCCAAAGCCCGGCAAGGGCGCCTCCGACGGCGCTCGGCCCTGCGTGCCGAGCTCGGCCACGTCGTAGCCCTCACCTTGGGCGTGCGGGCGCACGCTGCGATCCAGCCCTGCCGGGACGTCGGGCTCCGCGCCATAGCCCTCGCCTGTGGCTGCCGCCTGTCGCGCACGGCGCAACAGCCACACCGCGCCAAGCACCAGCATCACGGCGCCGCCGATCATCCCGAGCCCTGGAGCAGCGAACGGTGTGGTGCCGAAGTACGGCATCGGAATCGCGTTCTGGATCGCCGGAGTGCCGGGCAGCGCGGTCATGGTGAAGGTGAACGCGCCCAGCGCGATCGTCGCCGGCATCAGCCGCTTGGGCACGTCGACGGCACGGAACAGTTCGACCGCGATCGGGTACACCGCGAAGGCGACCACGAACAGTGACACGCCGCCGTAGGTGAGCACCGCGCAGGCGAGCACGATCGCCAGCACGGCTCGGCCCGCGCCAAGCCAGTCGACGATGCGCGAGGCGATCACGCGCGCCGCACCGGAGTCCTCCATCAGCTTGCCGAACACCGCCCCGAGCAGGAACAGCGGAAAGAACAGTGCGACGAAGCCGCCCAGTGCCTTCATGAAGACCTGCGTGTAGCTCGCCAGCAGCGGGGCTTCCGGGCTGAGCGCCACGGCCAGCAGCGCCATCAACGGCGCCAGGATGAGGACGCTGATGCCGCGATAGGCCAGCCACATCAACAGGACGAGCGACAGGAGGATGCCTGCGATGCTCAGCATGATGGGTGGCCCTCGGGCGCGGAGCGATGGGCAGAGAGGCTCATTGGAGGTAGGGGTCCAGGGCCAGCGTGGCGCGGCGCCCCAGATGGGTGAAGTTGCTTTCCAGCCAGGCCTGGGCTGCGCGATGGCCAATGCGGTGCAGCCGCGTCAGGAAGGGCCAGGCGGTGTTGATCTTGCTGGCCGCACCCAGTCCGGCCAATTCGTCCTCGGCTTCGATGCGATGCATGCGCAGCGCCGAGATCTGCGTGAACAGCGGCGCACGGCCAGCGCCAGGCGGCGCACCTTCCAGTCGCAGCAATTGCTGGATCAGTGCCAGTGATCGCAGTTCCTTGACCAGGCTGCTGTTGAAGGTGATCTCGTTCAGACGGTCGAGAATGTCCGCGGCCGTTGTCGGCAGCCCCTCGCGCCGTGACGGGTTGATCTGCACCAGCACCAGATCGTGGGCCGGGCTGTCGGCGATCAGCGGCAGCAGCGAGGGGTTGCCGAGGTAACCACCGTCCCAGTAGGCCTCGCCGTCGATCTCGACCGCGCGGAACATCAGCGGCAGGCAGGCCGACGCCATCACGGCGTCAGCCGACAACTCGGTCTGACGGAACTCCTTGAGCCGGCCGGTGCGCACGTTGGTGGCGGAGACAAACAGGCGCACCTTGTCGCAGGCACGTACGCGTTCAAAATCGACCTCGGTCGCCACGATGTCGCGCAGCGGATTCAGGTCGAGCGGGTTGAACTGGTGCGGCGACATCGAGCGCGCGACCCAGTCCATGTAGAGGTGCAATGGCGAACCCTCCAGCGACCAGTTGCCGAAGAACGCCACCAGCGCATCCGGCACCATCGGTCCGCGCCCGGACGCATTGCTGACCCGGCTCCAGAAGCGCCGCAGCGCCTCCCTCGCGCCTTTGCGCCCACCGGCCATCAGCCCGTCTGCCAGCACCACGGCGTTCATGGCGCCTGCACTGGTGCCGCTGATGGCCGCGATCTCGATGCGCTCGTCCTCGAGCAGGCGATCCAGCACGCCCCAGGTGAATGCACCATGTGCGCCGCCGCCCTGCAGCGCGAGATCGATGTGCTTGATGCGGCGCGATGTCACTTGACAAGGCTACCGTACGCGCAGCCGCCACCCCGTTGCAGCGGGCGGCTCAGGCTGGATCTCCGGGCCCGGGCAGTCTCGACTTCTCGTCCATCCCCGGTGAAATCAGATGGATGGGCATCGGGAGACGTTCACACCGTCGCGCCCCGCCGCGGTCACTCGTGAACCTTCGTACAGCGCACTCCGGTGTTCGCCGTTGAAGCGGGCCCGCGGCCTCATGGCACCACCAGCACATCAGAGAGAGCGGCGTAGATCACGTGCTGGGCCATGCTGCCGAGATAACTCTCGGTGGCCGTGCCCATGCCATGATGACCAACGACCACGCAATCGGCAGCCAGGTTGGCTGCGCCCACCAGGATCGCCCGCGCCGGCACATCGTCGGCGACCAAGGCGACCAGCGGATGCCTCGCAGCTGCGGACAGGCTCTGCGCCAACTGCTGCAAGTCGTGCTCAGCCTTGTCATGCAACGATGCATGCAGCAGGCGCAGCGGCTCCCGACCGAGACTGTCCCAGGCGGCGCTGCCCGACTCCACGTCCAGCGCATACAGCAGGTGATGGTGCGCGGCCGGAAACAGGGCGACGGCGAGAGATGCCGCCCGCACCGAGCCCTCACGCAGGTCGACGGCCGACAGGACCGTCTTGTAAGGCCTGTCCTCGGCCACCCGCACGATCAGCACCGGGCATGCGGGCCTGCGCACCACCTTTAACGCAGTGCTGCCCAGGCCCGACAGCGAGGGTTCGGCACGCGAGCCGATCACGACAAGACTGCCGCCGTGCGCCTTGACGTACGCCTCGATCACCTTGGCCGGCGGCCCCAGTCCGAAATGGACGCCAACCTCAAGGCCGGTCGACGCCGCCAGCGATGCGGCGCAATCGGCCAGACGCTGCTGCATCCGCACATCGGTGGGTGGGTCGACTGTCAAGCGTTGAGCGTCGAAGACGTTCTTCAGGCTGTGCCAGGCGCCAACATCGAATGCGTGCAACAAGCACAGCGCAGCGCCGTGCGTCGCTGCCAGGTGCGACGCTCGGCGCACGGCCGCATCCGAGGCTGGCGAGAAGTCGGTCGCCGCTACAACGCTGCGGATCGTCGTCATCGTCCACCCTCCTGCTGGCCATTGGGATGCATGCGGATCATGCGAACCGACGCCGACCATGCTCGGGCTTTCCCAGGCAGCGTCGTTGACCGGCATCAATTTCCATGAACGATCGTTCACTGAGAGGCGCGCACTGGCGCCAAGCGAGTTGCGGTCAACCAGTTGGAGCGCTCAAAGTCCCGCGCATGGCGCTCCTCCACGCCGAGCATCGATCGTCGAACGAGCCTCAACAGCGCGATGACCCGGTCGACGATGGTCGAGGTGTGCTTCCATTGCGATGGGCGTGACGGGCCACGACGGTCGGTCGGCGCAATACAGGGTGCCAACCCGCCCAGCCGCGATCGACGGCGAGCGCGTGGATGCGGCTTGCCGAATCATGAGCGCAAACCGTCGACAGCGAGGCTCCGGGTTCACCTTCTTGGCGCCAACTGATGCACTTCGCCGTCACCGCCCCCTGCATCCCCCGCGCCGCGCAGGCGGCATCGACCTCGGTGGGTGCACGGCGCGCACACACCGCTCGTGGCCGGGTAGTGGGGCGACTCCGTGCCCGCCAGAAGGGCGTCACGCCGCGAGGCAAGATTCCAGACAGCCCGCGGCGACATCAGGGTGACCGGATGGGCCGTTCGCCGCGTTGCAGACTCCACGACCACCCATCCGATGCGAGCAACCGGCTCTCCTGTCTCGCCCTCCAGCGCGACGCGCTGCGCCGACAGTTCGATCACGTCCGACCGGTAAGCGCGATGGGCTCGTCGTGTTTTCAGTTCGACCAACGTGATCAGTCCGCTGCGCCCGCGGTACGCGCGATCCACTCGGGCTACCACCTGCCTGTCGCCACCGGACCTGAATGTCCTCTCCGAGTAGGCGAGCCTGTGATCCTTCAACTCCCCGGGCATCCATTCATTTGCTCCTGCCAGGCGCCTCCGAGCGACGCGTGCTGCGGCCCAGGCCGCTACGACGCAGGCCACGCAACCGGCGACAAGAAGCCCGAACTCAGCGGCCGACATGGCTTGTCCTCCGATCGGCAAGAAGTCGCATGGCGACCCAAACCAGTGGCCTGATCGCTGCCCTTGCCGCGGACTGCGTCATCGGCCATCTCTCCATGGCGAGGCACACGGTCGGTGCCAGGTGGTAGTAGACGAGGATCAGGCGCCGTCCAGTACGCGTGGGTCGCAGGAACCGATCGCGGAAGCGGCGCAGGACTTGTGTCTCCGGCCCTTCACCAAAGACGTGCGTGGCGATGAAGCAGCGTCCTCCTCGCGCTGCTTCCGAAGCACCTTCGGACGCGAACTGCCGATGCGCCCGCAGCCCGCGGTTTAGGGCCGCCTTCTGCGCCGGTGTCGGCCGCTTTCCATCGTGGTGTTCGAACACGACCAGCCGCTCGCAGACCCCCATCTGCGACAACGCCGACGCGCCGACCGCGCACTTCGCCTTGCGCCGGCGCCGCATCAATCCTCCGCGCCACCGTTGCTGACCTCGAACGCCTGGCTGGTCTGGCGCGCCACAGCTGGGTCCACGCCGACATGCGGCGCCCTCAACGCGGCCGCCATCGGCGCTGGCGCCTGAACGGTCATGCCAAGAGGCCATTGCTGCGCCAGCAGGCCTTCATGAGCGAGGAACCGCAACCGGTTGACCCGCTTGGGCCCCTTGTTGAATCGCATTAGGTCGTCGAACAGCCGTGGGTTGTCGTTGCGCGACAACTCGAAGAGCAACCTGACGCTTTGATCCACCTTCGTGTCGACGGCGCTCATGCCCTGCCCCCTTCCGCCACCACGCCGCCCGCGCTCTGCGTGGCTGCGTCCACATAGTTGGAACCGGCGATCTGATACCCGCGCACGTTGGCGAACATCGGCTCCTTGACCTCCAGCACCTCGTGCGATGCGAATGCCTGCTTGACCGCCTTGCGGAACAGGAACGCACCGCCGCCGACGAGGATCACGTTGCGCACGTCGTAGGCCGGCCCGATGCGCCGAATCATGGCGGCGACGGCCTGCCGCGCGATGCTCTCGACCATCGGCCTCATGCGCGAGAGCTGGTAGGTCTTCTGGTACACGGTCAACGCCTTGCCGGTCCTCAGCGCGTGGTCGATGCTGTCCAGGCTGGTGTAGGTGGAACCAATCTCCACGCTGACGTCGTCCGCGATGAGGTTCAAGATGTCCGCAACGCCGCGGTCGACCGAGTGGCTGCGCTTGTGCGACAGCTTCATGCCACGCGCCACCAACCAGTCGAAGGTGCGCGAGCCAGGGTCGATGACGAGGCTCTGCTCGTCCTGCATGGCGAGCACGCGGTCGTGCTGGTCCGCATAGTCGATCAGCGCGCCGTGCGGCTGGGCCATGGCCAACGCCTTGCGCACGTGCACCGACTTGCCACCGCCCACGTCGTGCCGGCCCGTCATCAGCTTTTCGAGTGCGGCCTTGTCGGCGGCAAACGTCGCCACGGGCAGGCCGACCACCAGCAGGTCGATGAGTTCGACCTTCATCGAGCGCATCGCCCCGCGCGCCAGCGCCAGGTACTCGGGCGTGTCGATATAGCGATGGTGGATCTGCGTGGCGCGGAATCCGTCGCCCGCGAGGACCACGTCCGGGCCGACCTCGTAGAAGACGCCCTTGATGGGAATCGCGAAGGTGCGCCGGCGCTCCGCGCCCAGCGATGCGGACGGATCGCGCGTGCTGAGGCAGGCCAGTGACGGGAAGCTGGCGCAGCGGATGTCGGCGGCCGTCCCGCCTGTCGTGAACTTGGTGTAGCCGAAGCCGACATCGATGGCTCTGACGACTGCTGTCATGGTGTTCCTTCTACAGATCAGTGAAGACCGCCCAGCATCGGACGGCCGATGGCTCGCTCACACGCGGAAGACTGTCGAACGAGGCGCGCTATCGCGATCAGGTCGCTCGCGACGACGACCGCGCTGGCACGCGGCTCTGGCTGCACTCACACTTCGCCGCAGCCACAACGGTGCTTCCGCAAGTCGCTGCACGGTCGCACCCGTCTTGGTCCCGTCAAGTGCCGCAGTCGCACCAATGCACCGCAGACCGTCCTCTACCGGCTGCATCGGAGACAGAGGTAGGAGGAAGGCTTGTCAACCCCTCTCGCGCACGGAGCCGACCTCGATCACGGCGCGCTCATCGGCACATTTCGAGCTTGAGGTCCGCGTCGCGCTGGCACATGATTGCGGTGCGTCAAGCCGGTAGCTTCCGTACCGGGCGCGGCACACAGTGGCCGCGTTAAAGGAAGCCCCAACAGTTGCGGTGACCTCGGTCGCCGAGGGCCTGGAGCCCCGGATCCGCGGCGGACTCGATCCGCCACGTTCACCCACCAGCCGCCATGGCCCGCGAGGCCGTGGATCGCGGCGTGCCCACGGGCACCCGCCTCTTTCCCCCTGACGTTCCAGCATCACGCGCCGCGGCCGCCTCGAGCGACCGCGACCCACGGCCCACCGGCCCGACCGGTACCCGTGGGACCTGCGTGAACGGACCGCCCACCGCGTTGGCTGCGGTGGTGCCTGTCGGTCCGGCTGGAACGTCCGCGTGCGGCCCCTCGATGGGCCGACGTACGGGTGACGCCCGCACACCATGCCGCGCCCGCCCTCGGCTCATGCCGAGCTGGCGTCGCGGTCCGCCCCGAGCGGACAGCCACGCGTGTACGCACCGTGTGCAAGGCGATCACTTTTACGAAGGCCTGGACGGTGCTGCCGTCCGAAGCCTGGGCAACCGCGCGTGGGGACGCGCGATCGACTCGATGCCGGGCCCGGCACCTGTCGGTTTCTCAGCGGGCCATCCCTTTCGATTCACCGGCACCCGGAGGTCGCCATGTCCCGAACCGATCCACTCACCGTCGATCTCGACACCCTGCCGCTGCAGCCGCAGCGGTGCATGCACGTGCTGGCGCTGATCCTGCGCCGGCACAACTGGCAGCACGCGGTCAAGGCGAAGAACATCGGCCATCGCACCGCGCAGTCACGCGGCCGGCTTTGCGTGTGGGTGTTCCGCTTCCTGCACCACAACCCGGTCAAGGCCTTCAAGCTCGACCCGCGCTCGTTCAGCGGACGCCATGCCGATTTCGTGCTGGCGCATTGGTGCGCCGAAGCCAAAGCCGGCCGCCTGGCGCCGGGCACGATCCCGACCTACTACTCGCACCTGAAGACCTTCACCCGCTGGATCGGCAAGCCCAAGCTGCTCAAGCCCATCGGGGCCTACTTCGACGACCCCGCGCTGTACCGGCGCAGCGGCATCACGACGGACGACAAGTCGTGGCGCGCGCTGGGCATCGATGTCGCGTCGGTGATCCGCGATGTCGAGGACTACGACGTGCACGCGGCGGCCAGCCTCTGGCTGATGCTCGCCTTCGGGCTGCGGTTCAAGGAGAGCCTGATGCTGCGCCCGCACGTCGACGTGGCGACCGCGCGCCAGGCGAAGGGCGATTCAGGATCGGATGGGGAGGACGGGAACGGAGTGGTCCAGTACCTCGACACCCACCGCGGCACGAAGGGCGGGCGGCAGCGCTACGTGCCGATCGACGATGCCTTGTGCCGCCATGCCGTCACCTACGCGTGCCACGTCGCCAAGGGCACGCAGGGCAGCGTCGGTGACCCGAACCTGACGCTGGTCCAGGCGCTGCGGCGATTGCGCTACGTGATGGAGCGCTTCGGCATCACCAAGCGCGATCTGCGCGTGGTCCCGCATGGCCTGCGGCATCAGTTCGCGGCCAGCCGCTACACCGAGAGGACTGGCTCGCTACCCCCGGTGGCTGGCGGCCAGGGTGTCACGGCGGATGCCGACAGTGCCGCGCGGCAACACGTGTCCGCCCTGCTTGGCCATGGCAGGCCACAGATCACGAACGCCTATTTAGGTCGGTCCACCGTTGCGCGCAGCGAAGCGCGAGCCGGCTCGACACCCAAGCCGCCCACGCCCGCGACCACCGAACCGGATGCCCCGTTGGCGGCCGACCCCTCCACTTCAACACTTTGATCCGAGGACCCCATGAAGCCCTACAAGCTGCCCTTCAGCCTGCCACCGGCGCTGCCGATGCCGTTCGACGCGGATGCGCCCGCCGCCCCCGATCTGTTCGACACGCCCGCCCTGCCGGTCATGCGATGCGAGCCCATGGCCCGCATCTGGTCCAAGGCACTGCGCGATGGCGTCGCGGCGGCGGTCACGCACGACCATGCCTTGTTCGAGCGGCTCCCCGGCCGTCACGATCCGGAGTCGTTGAGCGGCATCTACACCGACTCACCGCTAGTGAGCCCCTGGACGCCCGCCAATCTGGCGCACCAGCTGCCGCCGATGGAGCAGGCAGGGATTCGCGCATTGAGTCCCTCGCTGTGGCTACTCGAATGGGACATCGGCGGCAGCTTGGTCTGGGAGCTGATCGTGCCCGCCCTGCTCGACGACGCACCACGCGCAGCGTTCTGGGCCGGAGCGATGGTCACCGCCTTCGGCCATGTCGAAGAGGATCGCGCGGCCAGCGTCAGGTTCGCCATCGCGGCGATCCGCCGGCCTGCCGTGGGGCTCGAACTGGACATCCGCCAGACGCCATTCGGCATCTGGTGTCCCTGGCTCCCGCGGGCGACGCCAGCGGCTCGCCACACCGCCAAGCGGTGGATGCTCGACCATCTGCCGGACTTGTTGCGGCACATGAGCGAAGAGATCGCGCCGTTCGACATCCCCGGCGACCACGACCTCTTCGCCGTGCCGCTGATGCTGCATCCCGAGACGGCCTTGACGCAGGCGGGCGGCGTGCTTCACTGAAGCCCGCCTTACTGGCTGGCGATCACGGCGCGACTTCGTCGGCCGCGTCCTCGCTTCCTTGTTCTTCGCCAGACTCGCCGCCCGCGCCATCGCGGTCAAGCTGCGTGCTGGCCACGTCGGGCCGCTGCGGCAAAGTCCGAAGGCAACGCGGGAGCCAGCCCGTTGCGGCCAGGGCCTGCTCGGCACCCGCCGCGGCGCCGTCCTTCTTCAGCCCGGCCAGCGGCGCGGCGGCATTCGCGCCAGCGGCCTCGGTCACCGCGGCCAGGGTCGTCGCCTTCGACACATGGTTGAAATACGTGGCGGCACGGGCCTTCCACCAGCGGCGCATGTCGAGCCCGAGCGCCTGGGCCAGCGCGTCCGTGCTCTGTCGTTCGCGCTCGGTTCCGTCGACGCCGGTGACGCTCGCGGCGACGAGGAAGGTCAGCAGTTCGACCACGGTGGCGCGCTCCTGCGCCAGCAGCCAGGGCAGCAGCGTCGTGCCGTCAGTCGGCAGTCGTGCGGTCCACTCGATGCGGGTCTGCTCCATCAGCTTCCAGGCTTCCGCCTCGGCCATGTCCGCGGACTCGCGCCGCAGCCCCTCGTGCGTCTCGCTCCCGCTCACCGTGAGCGCGTCGTCGCCGCCGCGGTAACGGTGGAAGCCGTCCTTGAGCAGCTTCGCAGCCAGATGGGCCGTGAGCGCGGCCAGGGCGACGTCGGGTCGCAGCAGCAGTTCGGCCTGAATAGCCGCGACGCGGTGCGCGGTCAGGCTGCGCATCAGCTTCTCGGAATGCACTGCGCGAGCGCCGCCCTTGGGCAGACTGACGAGCGCGGTGCCCGTGGTCGGTTCGCCGCTCGTGGCTTGTCTCGCGGCCTGCACGACCGCATCACGATCCTCCGGCCGGACCAGCCCGCGTTTGACCTCGACCGTTCCCCGCGATCCCACGAACACCACGCAGCCCGCCTGCGCCATCAGGTCCGCCGGAAACACCGTCAGCGCTTCGTCGATGGTGTTCAGTTCGGCTCGCAGCCGTTCGTCGTCGGCTTCCAGCGCGGCGTACTCGTTCTCATCGCCGTCGTCGTTCCCGCCGTCGTCTGATAGCGCCTCCATGCGCGTGTGCAGCGCTTCCAGCTCGGCTTCGAGTTGCGCATGGCGCGCAGCCTCATCGGCGTTCGGCGCGCGGCGCGTGCGGCGCACTTCGCCATGACGCACGTAGTCCTCGTAGACGTACCGGCTCCGCACATCGACCCACTTCCAGCCTTCGGCGGCGACCTCGCGCGCCGGTTGCTGCAACTTGTCCAGCGCCAGCCGTTCGAGCAGCGCGGCGTCCTGCAGGTAGGCCTTGCCGTCGTCGCTGAACAGGTCGCGCCGCAGCGGGCCGCCCGCGGCCTCGTAGGCGGCCACCGTCACGAAGATCGCCGCGCCGTCGCGATCCGACTCGACCTCGCCCCGGGTCAGCAGCCGACGCAGTTGATCCGCACTGCGGTTCCATTCTGGCAACTGCTGCCACAGCTGCTCCTGCCGCGCCGGGTCGTCGATCGAGGCCAGCACCATCAGGCAGTCCAGCCCGATCCCGCCTTCGCGGAACAGCGTCAGCAGCGCGGGCGACACCGCCGCCAGCTTGAGCCGGCGCTTCACGACCTGCGGCGTGACGCCGAAGGCCGCCGCGACGTCCTCGACCGACCGGCCGCCGTCGATCAGTCGGGCGAAGGCCGCGAACTCGTCGGCCGGGTTCAGGGCCTCGCGCTCGACGTTCTCGATCAGGCTGGCCATCAGCGCCTGCTCGGCCGGCACCACGAGCACGGGCACCGGCTGGTTCTCGGCCCAGCGGCCCTGCTCCACGAGGAGCGCCATCGCGCGCAAGCGCCGGCCGCCCGCACAGACCTCGTGCACGCCACTCGCGCCGCGCAGGACGATCAGGTTGTGCAGCAGGCCAGCAGCTTCGATGGACGCGGCCAGTTCGGCGAGCGACATCGGCGCCGCCGGGTTCTCGGGCCGCACCTGGTAGGTCGGCGACAGCACGAGCTTGTTGAAAGGAACGTAGCTTCGCGGTGAAGCCGCGATCACGGCTTCCAGCTCCTGCTTGGAGAGTTTCATGGGGGCTCCTGAATGAGGGCGGGCGCAACATCGGCCCGTGGATTCAGGTTCCCATGAGGGAGGGCGCCATCAAGTGCCGGGCGGCTGCATCGGCGGCAGACACGCCCGGTGCGCTTGCTGGATCGGGCCGATGCGTCCTGCCAGCGCCGGATCCTGCAGCGACACCACCAGCAGGTTGGCCGTCATCAACGCCATGCCATTGCCGTTCTGCAGCACCCCGACGAGTTGCTGAGGCGTGCAGCCGGCCAGACTCTGCACCACGGGCCTGATACCGCCATGCACGTACGAGTTCATCGGCTGCCATGTCGCCGCCTTGAAGGCGCCGAGCGTCTGCGCAAGGAACGGCGGCGCGGTCTTCGCCAGCGTCTGCAACATCGCGTCGACGTTCGGCCCGAGCACGAGTTCGGCGAACTGGCCCGGGGCCATCGGCGCCGCGAAGCGGTCCAGCCACTCGTCGCTGGCGCCGTGATGGAGCCAGATCGCCCGCACCGTCGCCTCGAAGTGCAGGCGCACCAGGGCCAGCGCCGCGGTATGCATGCCGGCGTGAATGAGCAGGCGCTGCGCCACCCAGAACTCCACCGCGACGTCGCATAGCGCCAGGGTCAGCAGCGCTCGCCGCGACGGCGGGCGGCGCAAGTGTGCCAGCAACGAGGCCAAGTCACCCTCGAAACGCTCGCACTGCTCGAGCATGTCCGCCAAGGCTTGGTCCGGGTCGGCGGCTGGTGGCTGGTCCTGCGGCGTGCCTCATTGTCGGACGCCAGCCGCCACCGCGCGGCCCCTGCCGAATCGGGACTTGGCCGTGGCAACCGATTGAGCCGCGATCAGACCAACATGCCTTCGCGCACAGTGTGAGGGCTACTCGCAGGCATCAGCCTGCCCAGCCCCGACTTGCGTCGGCGCCGCGGTCGATACCCGCCTTCCAAGCCCCCCTCCTGCTCCGCCGGGAGCCCGATGCCCGCGGCACACCGACACCGCGTCTGACTGATTGATCGCCGCCTCGCGCGGCAACAGAGCCACCCACCCCTGCGTTCGCGCATCTGGTGGGTCATCCATCACCCTGACGGGGAGCCATCTCCCCGTGGGGGTAGGTGCGTCTCCGTCGCCCCCACGGAGAACCCCATGGCCCGCATCCCCGAGCCCTGTTCCTGGCTGCCTGGCTTCGAGCCGGAGCCTGCCGCGGCCTTCGCGCCGCCCTCGCCTCCATTCCCTCCCGTTCCTCCCGATCCGCCGCTCGACGACGAGCCAGGTGAAGAGGAACACGAGCCTCGCCCACCGCAACCGTTGTGGCGGCCGAGCGAGCCGCCGATGCCCAGCGCCGCGCGGCGCCCGTGGCCACCACTGCCGGCCGGCGGGCTCGACATCCCGCGTGGCGCCGTCGCCAAGTTCGAGGCCAACCTGGCCGCGATCCAGACCCTGCGCGCGCTCGACGCGTCGGTCAGCGACCTCGATGATGCCCAGCGCGGCACGCTGCTGCGCTACACCGGTTGGGGCGGCCTGCCTGCGAGCTTCAACCACGAAGCGACGGAGCCGGCCTGGGCCCGCCGCGCCGCGCAACTGCGCGACGCGCTCGACGCCGACGACCACAGCTCGGCGCTCGCGTCGGTGAACAACAGCCACTACACCCCGGTCGCGGTGATCGCGGCGATGTGGCAGGCGGTTCAGGGTTTTGGCTTCAACGGAGGCCGTGTGCTCGAACCGAGCGCCGGCATCGGCCACTTCCTGGGCGCGATGCCAGCGGCGTTGGCCGAGCAATGCTCGGTCACCGCCATCGAGATCGACCGGCTTTCGGGCCGGATGCTGCGGGCGCTCTACGGCGCCAGCGGCGTGGACGTGCGCATCGGCGCGTTCGAGAAGACGCCGCTGGCCGACAACTGGTACGACCTGGCGATCGGCAACGTGCCCTTTGGCGCCTACAAGGTGGCCGATTCGAGCAACCGGCCTTATGGCCGCTTCAGCATCCACAACTACTTCTTCGGCCGCGCGCTGGATCTGCTGCGGCCCGGTGGGCTGGCCTGTTTCATCACCAGCAGCCACACGATGGATGCCTGGGACGACACCGTGCGGCGCTACCTTGCGTCGCAGGCGGTGCTGATCGGTGCGATCCGCCTGCCGCGCGGTGCCTTCGCCGAGATCGCGTCGACTGAGGTGCAGGCCGACATCCTGTTCCTGCGCAAGCGGGGAGCGAGGCCAGAGGGCGAGGCCGACGAGCAGCCCTGGCAGGGCCTGAGCATGGTGCCCGAGTCGCTGCGCGATCCGCGCTGCGGCGAACGCTACCTGCAGATCAACCAGTGGTACGCGGCACGGCCCGAGTTCTGCATCGGCCGCATCCGCCAGGAGAGCAACGGCCACGAGCCGGTGCCGACCGCGGTGTTCGACGGCGACCTGGCCGCAGAGCTGCCCCGGCGAGTCGATCTTCTGCCACGCGGCGTATACAGCGCCGCCGCGCCCGAGGCGATTCCGGCCCAGCGCCGAGCATCCACGGCGCCAGTCGGAGCAAGGCCTGGGAGTCACCACCTCCACCACGGCCGCGTGCATCGCGTGGAGGACGGCGAGCTGGTGGACATCCATGAGCGCCTGAACGCCACGCAGCGCGCCCGCATCTCGGGTCTGTGTTCGATCCGCGACCACGCGCGAGACCTGCTCGATCTGCAGTTGGCAGACGCCGACGACAGCCGGCAACGCCACGAGCGAGCCATGCTGAACGGCAGCTACGACCGCTACGTCGCGCGTTTCGGGTGCCTGTCGAACCGGGCCAACGCTCTCGCGTTCCGGCGCGACCCCGACTACCCGTTGCTGCTGTCGCTGGAGCACTACGACGAGGAGACCGAGACCGCCACCAAGGCGGCGCTGTTCAGCCGGCGGACGCTGGCGAGGATCGTCGAGCCCGAAGCCGCGGCCGAACCCGAGGAGGCGCTCGCCGCCTCGGTGCAATGGCGCGGCCGGGTCGATCCGGTCTGGATGGGCCAGTTGTTGTCGGCACCGCCACAAGCAGTGCTCGATACCCTGGCCGAACGCGGACTGGTGTTTCTGGACCCCGCGGACGGGCTGTGGAAGACCGCTGACGAGTACCTGTCCGGCGAGGTCAAGGCCAAGCTCCGGCAGGCGCTGGCCGCCGGCCCGGAGGCGGCGCGCAATGTGACCGCGCTGGAACGGGTGCAGCCCGAGGACTTGCCGCCGGCATCGATCGAGCCGCGCCTGGGCGCGGTGTGGATCCCCGCCGGCGATGTGGAGGACTTCATCCGGCAGGTGCTGGAGCAGAAGGACTGCGACGTGGGCTACTCGGCGCAGGCCGGGGCCTGGTCGGTGCGCTACCCCGAGTGGAGCGCGCGCCAGAACGTCAAGGTGACGCAGGAGTTCGGCACGTCGCGGCTGAACGCCATCGAGTTGGTGCAGTGCGCGCTGAACGTACAGGTGCCGACGGTGCGCGACCCGGACCCGGAGAGCGACCGCATGATCGTCAACCCCGACGAGACGCTGGCGGCGCGCGAGAAGCTGGCGCTGATCAAGGAGCGCTTCGCCGCTTGGGCCTTCGACGAACCCGAGCGCCGTGAGCGGATGTGCCGGACCTACAACGACCTGTTCAACGCCACCCGGCCGCGGCAGTTCGACGGTTCGCACCTGAAGCTCCCGGGGTTCTCTCGCTGCTACGCGCTGCACCCGCACCAGCGGGATGCCGTGTGGCGCGTCGTGCAATCCGGCAACACCGGGCTGTTCCACGTCGTCGGCGCCGGCAAGACAGCGGTCTGCGCGATCGCCGGCATGGAGCTGCGGCGCCTCGGCTTCGCGGCCAAGCCCTGCCATGTGGTGCCCAACCACATGCTGGCGCAGTACACGGCCGAGTTCGTTCGACTGTACCCAAACGCCGCCGTGCTGATGGCGGGCAAGGAAGACCTGGAGGGCGACCGCCGGCGCGAGCTGGTGTCGCGCATCGCCACGGGCGACTGGGACGCGGTGGTCATCACGCACTCGAGCTTCGAGCGCATCCGGATGTCGCCGGCTTTCACACAAACCTTCATCAAGGAACTCATCATGGAAATCGAGATGGCAGTGCGCGCCGAGCGGCGCAACGACCGGGGCAACCGGATCGTCAAGCAGCTCGAAGCGATGAAGAAGAACTGGACGGTGCGGCTGGAGAAGCTGCTGGCCGACGCGAAGAAGGACGATCTGCTGAGCTGGGAACAGCTCGGCATCGACACGCTCTTCGTCGACGAGGCCCACCTGTTCAAGAACCTGTACCGGTTCACGAAGATGACGCGCGTCGCCGGCCTGCCGCTGGCGAACTCGCAGCGGGCTTTCGACCTGTTCCTGAAGACGCGCTACACGATGCGCCTGCACGGCGGCGCGCAGCGCGGGGTGGTCTTCGCCACCGCCACGCCGGTGGCCAACACGATGGCCGAGGTGCACACGATGATGCGCTACCTGCAGCCGCGAAGGCTGGAAGCGCTCGGACTGCAGCAGTTCGACGCCTGGGCGGCCACCTTCGGCGAGAGCGTCACGGCGCTCGAGATCGCGCCCGACGGCAGCGGCTACCGCATGAACACACGCTTCGCACGCTTCATCAACGTGCCCGAGCTGATGGCGGTGTTCGGCGAGGTGGCCGACATTCGCACCGCGGAGATGCTGAAGCTGCCGGTGCCGGCGCTGCGCGGCGGCAAACCGCGCACCTTGGCCTGCCCGGCGAGCAGCGCGCTGAAGGCCTACGTGCGCACGCTGGTCGAGCGAGCGGAGGCGATCCGCATGGGCCGCGTCAAGCCGCAGCAAGACAACATGCTCGCGGTGACCACCGATGGTCGCAAGGCCGCGCTGGACTTCCGGCTGGTGGCGCCGAGCGCGCGTTTCGACGCGCAGGGCAAGGTGGCGGCCTGTGTCCGCGAGGTGCTTGCGGTGCGGCAACGCACCGAAGCCTTCCGCGGCACGCAGCTCGTGTTCTGCGACCTCTCGTCGCCGAAGGAAGGCAAGGCCTTCAGCGTCTACGTTGACCTGAAGCAGCGGCTCGTCGATGCCGGTGTGCCGGCAACCGAGGTCGCGTTCGTCCACGATGCCGACACCGACGCGCAGAAGGCCGCACTGTTCAAGGCCGTGCGCGAAGGCCGGGTGCGGGTGCTGCTCGGGTCGACGGCCAAGATGGGCATCGGCACCAACGTGCAGACCCGGCTGGCGGCGTTGCATCACCTGGACGCCCCTTGGCGGCCGTGCGACGTGGAACAGCGCGAAGGGCGCATCTTGCGCCAGGGCAACGAGTGCGAGGACGTGGAGATCTTCCGCTACGTCACCGAGGGCAGCTTCGACAGCTACATGTGGCAGGCCCTGGAGACCAAGGCACGTTTCATCGCCCAGGTGATGAGCGGCGACAAGGGGCTGCGTTCGATCGAGGACGTGGAACTGGCGGCGCTGTCGTACGCCGAAGTGAAGGCACTCGCCTCGGGCAACCCTCTCGTGGTCGAGAAGGCCGGCGTGGACGCCGAGGTGGCCAAGCTGTCGACGCTGTTCTCGGTGTGGCGCAACCAGCGCTATGCAAACGAAAGCGAGTTGGCGCGGCTGCCGATGCTGTTCGAGTCGCTGGAACGCAAACTGGCGTTGCTGGAACAGGACTGCGAGCGCGCGGAGCCGGCCTCGACCGGTGACATGCGGGTCGAGTTGGCCGGCCAGGTGCTGGTCGGCTCGGAGGCGGTCGGCGAAGGACTGCGCCAGCTGGTGCGTGCGGCGAAGGCCGCGCAAGCCAGCGTCGAGCAGCGCGTCGGCCGGTTCGCCGGCTTCGACCTCGGACTGCGCGCCAGCCGGGGCGACATCGTTCCGGGCCTGTACCTGGACGGGCATTGCCGGTACGACGCCGAGGCGTACCAGACGGCCCAGGGCCTGGTGGCGGCGCTGCTCGCGGCGCTGGCGTCGGTGCCGAAAGAGCGCGAAGCAGCGCGCCAGCAGCTGGCCGTACGCGGCAAGCGCCTGGCCGATCTGCGGATCGAGCTCGAGCGCCCGTTCGAGCATGAGAGCCGCCTGGCGGACCTGCTCGCCCGGCAGCGGCGTCTGCAACGCCAGCTCGACCTCGACAAGGACTCGGCGGGCGCCAGCCGCATGGATGCCGAGGACACGAAGCTCGCCGCCTGACAGCGGCTTTGACCCCTCCCCGCTGCTGCGGGGAGGGCTCTTCTTCACGTCGACGTGGTCTCGCCGAAAGCCGGCAACAGGTCAGTCCGCCGACAGCGCGTGAATGATCGGGCAGCAGCCTTTGCTGCCGGGCGCATCGCACTGGCGCACCAGCTTCGCGAGCGCCTTACGCATGGCATTGAGGTCGGCCAGCTTGCCGTCGATGACCTGCAGCTTGCGGTCCGCCAACTCTCGCGTCTCCGCGCAGGCGCGCGCTTCTTCGAGCCGCAGCAGGCCGGCGATCTCCTCGAGCGTGAAACCGAGCACCTGCGCGCGCTTGATGAAGCGCACGTGCTTGGTGAGCTCGGCCGGGTAGCGGCGCTGCCCGTTGAGTGGCTTGTGCGGCTCCGCCAGCAAGCCGCGCCGTTGGTAGTAGCGGATCGTCTCCACATTGACGCCGGCCTCGGCAGCCAGGCGCCCAATCGACAGTTCAGACGTCACGTCGCACCTCTTGACTCCGTACCATGGTACGGACTCTAGACTGCGTTCATCGTCATTGGTTCAGAGGTCGCAGTGGCATCGCTCAACGTCAAGGGTTCGCTCGTTGCGGGCGCGTTGGCTGCCATCGGGGCATCGATATGCTGCGTCGGGCCAATGGTGCTGCTGTTGATGGGGATCGGCGGTGCCTGGGTGGCCAACCTCACGGCTATGGAACCGATGCGCCCGCTCTTCATCGGTGCGACCCTGCTCTTCGTCGCGCTCGCCTTCCGCCGCCTGTACCTCGTGCCCCAGGTCTGCGAGCCCGGCACGCCCTGCGCCGATCCCCGGACCGTCAGTCGTCAACGACTGACGTTCTGGATTGTCGTTGTCGCCCTGGCCAGCTTGCTCGCGGTGCCATGGATGGCGCCACTCTTCTACTGAAGGAACCCCACCATGCGCAAGTTCCTTGCGGCGGCCGTCGCGCTCGTCATTTCCGTCGCTGTGCTGGCCGGCGAACAGCAGACCGCCATCCTGGACATCCAGAACATGACCTGCAGCGTGTGCCCGATCACGGTCAAGAAGTCACTGCAGAAGGTGACCGGCGTCACTGATGCCAAGATCGATTTCGACCGCAAGACCGCAACAGTCCGGTTCGACACCGGAAAGGCCGACGTAGCTGCGCTGGTGAAGGCAACCACCGATGCCGGCTTCCCGTCAACGGCAAGGAAGTGAACGCATGGGCACCATCGTCGTCGAGTCCACGCTGACCTGCCCACGGTGCGGTCACGTCACGCACGAGACCATGCCTATCGACGCCTGCCTGTTTTTCCACGAGTGCACGGCCTGCAAGACGCTGCTGCGTCCGGAGCCCGGCGACTGCTGCGTCTTCTGCTCCTACGGCTCGGTGAAATGTCCTCCGGTTCAAGCGAGCAGGTCGTGCTGCGGTTGAATCAAGCTCCAGCAGCTGTTCCTTGATCAGCAGCCGTCAGGCCGCTGTCGCCAACAGCGCCTCGCGAACAGCACGCACCAGCAGGGCTCGCCGCGGCGAACGCCGAAGCACAAGCGACACCTCCAACTGCACGCCGGCTCCGCTGCGCCCCCGATTGCAGACGTTCATGGGATCTGCCGCGTCGAGCCCAGCCGGCGCGGCTTCGCAGGCGACGCCTAGGGCGTGCAGGCGCGCGCCGATAGACTCCCGCAGGGCGGCATCCCGTCCGCCGATCAGCACGATCTCTCCCGCATGGCCGCAACCATGCACGCTGATCACGGACTCGCAAGCGCTTAGCAGATCCAGGCAGTCCGGCTCGTCGAACAGATGGCTCGACAGATGCAGCGCCGCGAAGTTGCCGGCCTTCAGCAAGCCTTCGAACGCATAGAGGTTGAAGTCCTGGCCCGCGATGTCGCGGGCAATGTCCGAGGTGTGCGCTTCGATGCTGCCGCCATGCGGCGCCAGGATCGCCACATCTGATCCGGGTCGGGACAAGCGCACGATGCGGTAGTCCCGGTCGCGCACGTAGGCGGCGGCCAGGTCGGCGAATGAGCGGAAGTCTTTGGCGAGCTTGACCATCGATTCCATTGTCGAGGACACAGTCTGACCCGACTCCGCCACGTCAAAACGACGACGAAGGCCTGTGATCGCGCATGGCGGTCACCGACCCCTGCACCAGCGCCCTTGCCTCGGCGAAGCCCGCGGTCAACACTGATGCCGCTACCTGTGGGCATCGTGCCTGCAAAGCCTTCATCGGAGCCTCGGCTGCGCTGAAGTCCAGCCTCGCTGGCGTCGCGGTCGTTACCCGCCCTCGAGCGCCAGGCCCTGCCTGGTCAGGCCGCTCCATGCGGCCCGTCAACGGCTCCCGCCACCGTGCGGGCGCCGGAGTGGATGAAGCTGCCAACGCGCAGGCTTCACCAGCGCCGACATGCGCTGCGCAAGCAGCGTGATGCCAGGCGCCGAGCAAGGCCCCGATCGGAAGACCGTGGGCCTTCCTTTCATGGCGAACCACACCCCCATGGGCCGTGGCTTGCCATCCAGTCGCTTCGGCCCACCCGGGCCGAAGCATCCCAGACGGGGAACCATGTTCCCCGACGGGAGCGGCGTTCCCCTTCGCTTCACGAAGGAGAACTGCCATGTGTACAAGCCAAGCAACGAGAGCACCACGGCCCGTCGGCGTGCTGCTCGGAGGGTCGGGACGCGTTCGCGTGCCGGTCCCGCCGCCACCGCGCCTGGCCGCCCTGCTGCGCCCTGTCGCGGCGTGAGAGTGCATTCGTCGGCGAGTGGCCTGGTAATGCGGCCAGACACTCGCCCGACGAGGCCAATGGTTCGCTTTCCGCGTACCAACGCAAGCGATGCCGATTCGTCGGCGATCTTCCAACCAGGGGAGTCCACCGTCTCCCCTCGGGGTGCCAGGTGCGCTCGCCAACCAAGGAGTCCACCCGATGTTGAACGACAGACCCTACCCGGCTCCCCGCAAGGCGAAGCGCTCGGCCGTGGAGATCGAAGAAGAGCGTGCCTGGGTCCGCGTCTACCGGCAGGTCGGCCAAGCCGACATCGCCGCGGAAGTGCTGGCTCAACTCGATGCAGATGCGCAGGCGCGGCACGACCACCTCGCGCTCTACCTGAGCTGCCGCGAATCGCTGCGCGCGCACAAGGCGCGCACGCAGCGAAACAAGCGGATCGGGCAGTTCGTGCGGCAGGTTGGCCGCGTGCTCGTCGTCGAGCCGCTGCAAGCACTGAGGCTGAAGAGTTCCCGCGCGATCGATCTGCTCGTCGAGTGCCTGCCCGAGACACGACGTGAACCGGCCACGGCAAAGGTGAGGCAACTCCGGCGCGACGCCGGCGTCGCCCAGGCCCATGCCGCTTTCGACCCCAAGGCCCCGCCGCCGTCCGCGTCGGACACCACCGCGCCGACGCCCGTTGCGGCGCGCACGGCCTGACGCCACCCCTCGCCCCGAAGCCCTCGTGCTTCGGGGCCTCCTTTCTTCACGCCGCGACTTCGAGCCTGGCACGCTCCTGGTCGATCAGCCAGTGCAGGAACTGCGTGTCGCGCGAGCGGCCCCAGTAGTGCGCCTTGCAGCGGGCCACATAGGCGTCCAGGTCTGCCGCCGTGTGGATGTTCACCGGCTCGATGTCGGTGAGCCGGAACAGGCGCTCGGCTTCGGGCCGGGTCAGGCGGATGTGGGTTCCAAGGCGGATCATGGCGGGCACGCAAACGAGGATCTCGCTGCCATGCTCGCGCCGAGCGGCACCCCTGTGCAAGCGCAAAACAGGCTGCAGCGAAACATTCTTCGCCGGCTCGACTCCAGTCGCATCACGCTGCGATTCGAGTCGCGGGCTCATGGGGGCGCGTTGCGGGCACGCGACGCGACACCGGCGCTGGCGCCACGCAGAACTCTCCCATTCCGCCGGCCCGCTCGCATGGCGCCCGCCTCGCGACGGTGTCCGCCGAGCGCCACCCGGACGACACTGACGCGGCATCCGATCGTGAGATCAAACCCTCCTACCGGAGGTCCTGGCCCGGCCAGGCGTAGCAGTCGTCACCTGCCCCCTTCGGCGCCCTCGCGGCGTCACCCGCTCGGGAACCCGTTCCCGGCTGGGGCGGCGTTCCCGTTCGTCCTTTCGATGAACCCCATGGAGAACGCCATGCAGAACTTTGCTGCCTTGTCGCGCGCCGAACTGATCGGCGCCTTGCTCGCCCCCGTCCTGCCCAAGGACCATTCACATGCGGACCAGGTCAACGACCTCGAGTCCGCCTACTTCGGTGCCGCCGCCGTCGCCGCCGAGGCGAGCGACACCCTGCTCGACCACAAGCTCGGCGTCGCGCGTGAGTTGCTGATGCGTGACCTGCGCGCGCAGTTGAGCGCCGGCCCGGTGATGAACTCGCCGCAGGCGCTGCGCGACTGGTTGCGCCTGCACTGCGCCGGGCTGCAGCACGAGGTCTTCATCGTGCTGTTTCTCGACGCACAGAACCGCTTGCTCAGTGCCGTGGAGATGTTCCGCGGCACGCTGACGCAAACCTCGGTCTACCCGCGCGAAATCGTCAAGAGCGCGCTGGAGCGCAACGCCGCCGCGGTGGCGCTGGCGCACAACCACCCGAGCGGCTCGGCCGAGCCGAGCCGTGCCGACGAATTCCTGACGCAGAACCTCAAGTCGGCGCTGGCACTGGTCGATGTCCGGGTCCTCGACCATTTCGTCGTGGCCGGCGACCAGTGTGCTTCGTTCGCCGAACGCGGCCTGATCTGACCCGCGGCAGCCGCCGCCATCGACAACCCCGAGGGGGCGTATCGCCCTCGTGGGCAAGCGCCCCTTCCGAGAAAGAAGGAGCAACACCATGTTCACCGGCACATCGCCGCAACCGCCCGCCTGCCCGGTCCGCCCGGGCCGGGGCGTGCCACTTGGCCAACTCGGCCACCTGCGCTGGTACCGCTGCCGCGATTGCGGCATCGACTTCAACCGGGGCACGAAGGCGCCGTCGAGCCCGCCCCTGCGGCCGGCCGGGAGGGCGTCATGAGCGAGCTCGTCCTGACCCGTTTGCGCGAACTCGCGGAGCCCCTCGTCGCGCTGTCGACCGCGCACCTTTCACCGGCCACGCGCCAACTTCTGCAGGAGGACCAGTTGTCCGTGAACGCCTATCCCACGCTCACCGGTGGCTTCGTGTACGTGGGCGCGCCGCGCTACGACACGCCGCTGGAAGCCGACCTCGCCCACCTGTTCGAGCTGGCCGAGAGCGCCGGGATCGTCTGGCTCAAGTTCGACGTGCACGGCGCGACCGTCGACGGCATCGAACGCTTCGAAGAACCAGGAGCAGAGACATGAGCCGGCACCACCTGCACACGGCCCGGGGTACAAGCACTGTACTCGTCGTGATGGGCTATGACCGGCCGCTGAACGAGTTCTTCCTGCAACTCTGGAACGACGATCCGGAGGCTGAAGCCGACGAGCCAGCCTACAGCAGCCTGGCTGAGCCGGCGGCCGACTGGCACGACATCGCCACGCTGGTACAGCGACTCGAAGAACTCGACGTCGCGGTGCCGCGCTCGATGATCGATGCCGTCGTCGCCGACAGCGTCCATCGCGCCGGCAACCGGATCGTGGAGCACGCACTCGACGGGCGAGTGACGGAACTGTCGGCCTGACGGCGGCGGTGACCGATCAGGAAGGGAAGTCAGCCCGCGATGGGTCTGGCTTCCCTTCGTTGCCCGCGACACCCCCGGCAACGCCCTCGTGCAAAGCCTGCTCGGATGCGATCACTATCTCGTCGAGGTCGATCACCGCATCCGCCATGGCCGTCAGTTCGGGCGTCTGCGACACGAAGTACTCGCGCTCGTACCCGCCCAGCTTGAGAACCTCGTGCTTCATCGCCATGAACATGCGCTTGCGGTCGGCGTCCAGCGCGCCATCGGCCTCGTCGCAGAACAGGTTCATGCAGCGCCGGCCCGATTGCTGCGCGAGGTAGAGCGCCACAGCGCGCGTCAAGCACTCGTTGATCCACACCCGTTCGCCGCCGCTCATGAGAGCGGCGCTCTTGGTATCGCCTGACTCGCTGTCGTGCACCTCGATGTCGAACCCTTCGCGTGCTTCTCCCTTTGCCGTTTCGACCTGGGTGCGTATCGCCACCGTGAAGCGCGCGCCGTAGCAGGCCAGCAGCAGGTCGTTGGCCAGGCCCGACAGCGCGGGACCCGCATCCTCGATCGCCAGCGCGATGAGCCCGTCGTGGCTCATGCAGCGCGCGAACAGCAACCAGTCGGCCAGGCGGTTCTGCACGCGGTCGACGTGCGCACCGAGCGCGGAACGCCGTGCCTCGCAGCGGGAACGATCGGCTTCAACCGCCTGGCGCTTGTGGACGTCCGCCAGCGCCGTGGCATGGGCACGCTCTGCTTCCTCGAGGCGGCGCTGGGCCGCGGTGACGTTCGCCGCGGCTTCTGCCAGCCGCTGCGTGTCGAATCGTTGTGGCAAGGCTGCCAGCATCTGCTCGATGGCGATGTTGTCGGCGCGGTGCGCCTCGCACCGGAGGCGCCGCTGTTGAATGGACTCTTCCCGACCGGCAGCGATGGCCTGCCGCTCGGCGCGCTCATCGTCCGATTCGCCGCCCGACTCGGTCAGCTGCAGGGCCCGCACTTCTTCCAGCAGTGCCGCGTGCTCCTCCTGGGCGCGCAGCAGATCGGCCTTGCGCCCGGCCAATGCGCCAAGGGTGGTCTCCCTGCTCGCTGCGGCGACGACACGGCGCTCGGCGCCTCGGAGCGCGTCCGTGGCGATCTGCCACTGCGCCGCCTGCCGCTCGAGCGGCTCGATCTCGCGAAGCAGCTGCGCCCGTTCTTTCGCATTTCGGTCGATCTCGCCACGCGCCGATGGCCTCAAGGTGGCGGCCTCGCGTGCGTCGCCCAGCAGTTGGCAGCGTCCTTGCAGCGGCAGGCCACTGCAGGGTACCGATCCGGCAAGACCAAAGCGGCGGTCGAGTTCCTGCGCTCGCAGCGCGGCCTTGCCGGCTGCTTGTTCGACGGCGCAAAGCCGCTGCTTTGCGTGGCCCAGCGCATCGCGTGCCCGTCCGGTCTGTTCGACCACAGCGCGCGCTTGCGCCAGGCGCGCCTGCCATGCGACGGCTACGCGTCGGGCGAGCGGCAGTCGGCGCTCCGCGCGGGCGACATGTCCCGCATCCGCCACAAGCGCGGCACAGCGGCGCAGCCGGACCTCCCCTGCCTCGCGCCGCGTCTTGGCGCCAGCCATTCGTTGGGCGACACGCCGGTCCAGCCGCTCGGTGCGCTGGCGCAGGTCGTCCTGTTGCCGCTGCCATTCAGCCTCGGATCGCTGCAGGTTCGCCGCAGCAAGGCGCAGGCGGTCTTCCAGCCGTGCGCGCTGCTCACCGGTGGCGGCTGAGTGCGACTGCTCGGCCAGCAGGCGAGCATGAGCCACCCGGGCCGTATCGCACCCGCTCCGAGCCGTCTCGCAGGCCTTCATCGCCACGGCCACGGCCTGTTCGGCGCCGTGCAGTCTGGTGAGGTCGGCTTTCACCCTCGCCGCGTCGACCGCAAGTTCGGACTGCTGCGTCCGCAGCGCGCTTAAGCCCGCCTTCAAGCCGCGAACGACCTCCTGCGCCCGGCTGCCGAGTTGTCCGATCTCGTCCAGGCCAAGCAGGTCGGCCAGCAAGCCCTTGATCTCGGCATTGCGGTACTGGCTCAGGTGGCGGCGCCCCTGTGCGGCGAACACCGAAGTGAAGAAGGTCTCCGCGCTGCCGCAGATCGACTCCACGCAGCGCGAGTAGCTGTCGCAGCGGCCGTCCGACACGGTGCCGTCGTCGATCATGGCCGGCCGCCAGGCCCCGCCATCCCAGGCGAACAGGTAGGCCTCGGTCCGGCGCCGGCCGCCGGCCCGGATCACCAGCTGCGAACGGTAGCGCCGCCCTTCCATCTCCCACACCAGCGTCTTCTCGCTCTCCGGCAGCACGACGTGCTCGTAGTACGAGAAGCTGCCCGGCGCGCCCGTCGACGCGCGCGACGGCATCAGCAGGTAGGGGTGCAGGTTGTCCATCACGGTTGTCTTGCCGCGGCCGTTGGCGCCCGCGATGGCCACGAGCGCGGCACCGGGGGCCAGTCGTTCGAAGTCCAGTTCGAGCACGTCCCTCCCCATGCCGTCGCGGATGCCGCGAAAGCCCTTGAGCGTCAGCGAATGGACTCTCATGCGTGTGCTCCTGGTGAAACCTCGCGGCAGTCTCCCGCGATTTCCACTTCCTTCAAGCCAGTCGCCACCGCGCTGCGGGATCGCTGTGCGTCATCGCCTGCCGCCGCATCCGGCTCGGCCAGCGTATCGTCCACGATCCGTTGCGTCTCGTCCGCCGCGAGTTCGTCGAGACACGACCACAGCGGCTCGGGTCGCGCGCCGACAACACCGGCCCAGGCAGCCACCTTGTCCCGCATCGCGCCGGCACGGCCGATGCCGCCGGAGCGCACGCGCACCACCGGCAGGATGCGCCCCTCGAACTGCACGCCTGCGGCGCCAGCCAGCAGTTCGCGCATCGTGGCGCGGTCGACATCGTTGCGTTCTTCTTCGGGAACGCTCCAGCGCAAGCGCACCCAAGCTCCCTCGACCGGCTGCGCCACCAGCGCGGCACGCAGCGCGCCGAGGTCGGGCTTGCCGCCGAAGCAGATGTCAACTGTGCGGCGCGCCGGCGTCGTCTCCAGGCGGCATGTGGCGGAGTCCGGCCCGACCTGCCAGAGCAGGAAGCCCTTTTCGCCGGCCTCGCCGTGGTGGAACCGGCCGATCGAACCTGCATAGGCAATGCAGCGCCGGCCGTCGACGTCGTCGCGCTCCCAGCACTGGTGGCGGTGAATGTGCCCCAGCAGCACCGCCTGCGCGCCTGCGTCGAACAGGCTGCCGGTCGTGAACTCGTGGTCGAAGCCAGCCATCGGTACGCCGTGCTCGGTGGTGCAGCCGAACACCGTGCCGTGGGACACGAGCAAGGTCGGCAGCCCAAGCTGGCGTGCGGTCGCGTGGCTCGGTGCGAGCCCACGCAACAATGTCGCAACATGTTCGCCGGTCGCACTGGCAGCGTCGGCGGCTCCGAGGGCCACGGCGACCGCCGCGCGGTTGACCGAGGGCAGGCATGAGAAGAGCGCCACCAGGCCGTCCGGCAGCGCGTCGAAGCACCATCCCGGCGACGCGACCCAATCGCCCGCGGCGGTCAGGCCCACATGCCCGATCCGGTCGGCCACTTGCACGGCATGGCGCCCGCCCAGTTCCCGGAACACCGACAGCGTGCCCGGCGGCTCGTGCGACCATGTGCCTTGAAGCATCAGGACGGGGCAATGGTCCGCCAGCCATCGAACCCGCGATACGAGGGCCACCGCCGACGGCGAGTGCAGGTCGAGCGCGTGATCCGTGCTGTCGCCGGAGATCACCGCCGCATCGACACCGGCGTCAACTGCGCGCTCGATCGCCGCACCGAAGCAGCGATCTGCCTCGGCCAGGTTGCGCGGCCCATAGTGCAGGTCGGAGAAGTGCGCGACCCGCAGCGCCGAGCGCGTGGTCATGACGCCTCCCGCAGCGCGGCAGCGACCTTGTCAGCGTAGCCCCGTGCGTCGTTCCGATGGCGGTCCAGTTCGTCCCAGGCCCGGCGTCGCCCCTGCGGGTTGAGTTTCCAGCCGGGCCCCCAGCGCCGCGCCGCGTAAGCCTCGAAGTCGGCCGCGGAGACTCCGTGCCCGCTGGCCATGGCAAACACCTTGTCCAGAGTCGGCTCGCCGCGCGACGGAGCCACTTCGGCGTCTGCGACCTCGGTGGCCGCCATGGCAGGCGTGGTGGACTCGCCTTCGAGCACGCCGCAGGCCGCATGCGCCTGCACGACCACGGCCTCGTCGTCCTCGCGGTCACGCAGCAGCGCGCTCACGTCCACCGGCGCCTCAACGTCGATGATCCACTGCAGCACCCGCACCGCCCGGCCTTGCTCGTCGATATGGCTGACCTCCATCAGCCGCTTGGACAGGAAGAACGGCGTGCGCTGCCGATCAAGAAAACCCGAGATGCGCCCGCCGCGCAGGAACGCCACGGTCTCGAACTTCTGGATCGCCGCGTTCATCGCGTAGAAGCTGGTGGTGTGCAATTCGACCGCGCTCAGCGAGCGGATGCCCGGCACGAAGAACAGGAAACGACCCGTCAGGTTGCACTCGCGCTGCTGGTACTCGCGGCAGGCCTCGGGTTCGCAGACGCCGCCGTTGGCCTCGCGCATCACCGTCTTGCGCCCGCCGAACAGGCGCACCGCGCGCCGCCCCTGCGTGTCCACGGGCACGGGCGCATGGCACATGCAGTGGCGCACGCGGCCATCCGGTGCGTACTCCGACCAGTAGCGCTTGTCGTGCGTGCCCCAGGCAGCCAGTTCGTGCGGCATCACGGTCTGCCAGTGGTCCGACGGGAACACCACCGGGAAGCGGTACAGGCGCAGCCCCTCGCCCCGGTCCTCGCCGTAGGCCTCGATCAGCTCACGCGCCAGCGCCGGGTTGCCGAAGTCCTGCGCGCGCACGGTGAACCAGGGCACGTTGCGCGGCACCAGCGGGTTCTTCAGCTGGGGCAAGGCTTCGGCAAGCGCCTGCTCGATGCGGTCGAACGAGTGTCCGTCGCGCAAGCCGCGCTCATAGATCTCGCAGGCGCGCGGCTCGCCCGCGGCACGCTTGGTCAGCACCTTGATGCCGGCGCGGATCTTCCCGGCGGTGGGAATGCGGGCGGGCGCCTGCCCGAGCAAGGTGGCTGGGGTCGAGGCGCCACCGTGCAAGGTGACGGTCGGCAATGCGGATGCAGCGGTCATGGCGGCGCTCCTAGGCGAGGCGTGCACCGGGACATCCCGGCGAACTCATCCTCTCGCGGGAACGCGCCGCTTCAAGTGCGCCGCGGCGCAGCCGGCGGCAGCGCCGGCATCGGCTCGTTGGTGGACCACACCCAGCCGCCCCCCGACGCTCGCAGTGTGGCGGCCTTGGCCTCGCGCTCGCGCGGGGTCATGAACGGACTGCAGACATGCAACGGCAGCGGCACGGCGCCCGTGTCCAACAGCAGCGCATTGGCGAACGTGGCCGCGCTGCGCGCGTCGTAACGCAACGGCTTCACGAAGTACCGCCCCGCTTCGACGAGGGCCTTCACGAGCGGCAGTTCATGCACGCCCTCGACCGGAATCCACTGCTCGCTGGCCAGCAGCAGGGTTGCCGTGTCGATCTCGTAGGTGTGTTCGCGCCGCGCACGGATCAAGGCCGTGATCACCGCGCGTACACGCTGGCCATGGTCCGCGTCGCGGGCTTCGAGCACCCCCGCGTAAGCCCTCGCGATCCGTTCCCAAGTCTTCGCCGACGCGAGCAGCGGGGCATCCGGCATGTGCTTCAGCCAAATCCGATACCCGCCCGGGCAGATCTCCGCCGCCTTGAACTCGGCCAGCACGACAGCCAGCGGTGCCACGCCATCATGCGGTCGCAACACCCCCAGGCGTTCTCGGCGGCGCTGGGCCGCTTCCGCATGTGTCGCTTCGTTGAACTGCTCGGGCACGTACAGGCGCTCGCCAAGCACGACACCCTTCGCCCGCACCTGCTCGGCGGCGCGCAACAGGTACTTGTGCAAGACACCCTGTGACCGCTTGCCGGCCATCGCCGGAGACCAGCGATTGAAGCCCGCACGCTCGAACAGGTAGTGCGTCAACGCGCGCAGGCTCATGCGGCGCCGCGGCGCCTCGATCTCACCGGGGTCATCGTCGGTCCGCCCGCCCGGCGCGTGGCCCCCGACCTGACGGCTCCACGCGAAGTCGACGCGCAGTTCCACCGCCCCTTCGGACTCGACCACCGCGTCGCCGACCAGTTCGCCGAGGCCCGACTGCTGTGCCGCGGGTTCGTACGACGGGCACGCCGGGTAGTGCTGGCTGCCGGTGTCGGGCATGCGCTTGGCCAGGTAGCGCCGATGAAAGGCGACATACATCTCGACGCCGCTGGGCACGCACAGGCAGCGGGGGCGTTCGGGCGTTTCGTAGACCCCGGCCAACGCATCCTGGAGTGATGGGTCGTCAGGTTCCAGGATGCGGCCGCGGATCGACAATCGCTGGGTATCCATGGGGCCCGATCCTTGGGGCTCCCGCTTCCTGGGCACCAGCCCGAAACCCGACGCGATCGGGGGGCAATCGCCACCAACCACCGTGCCGCTGAGAGGAGAGGAACGTGTCCGTGCTCGAACGGCTGAAGGCGTGGGCAAAGAGGATCAAGCGCGACGGCGTCACGCTGTGGTTCGCGTCGCGGCATCCCGCGGTGCCCTGGCTCGCGAAGGCGCTCTGCGTGTTCGTCGTCGCCTACGCGCTCAGTCCCATCGACCTCATTCCGGACTTCGTCCCCGTGCTGGGCTACCTCGACGACGTGATCCTCCTGCCCGCCCTGATCTGGGTGGCGGTACGGCTGATCCCGGCTCCGGTCCTTGGCGAGTGCCGCGACCAGGCGGACCGCTGGATGAGTCTGCAGGGCAAGAAGCCGACAAGTTGGGCAGGCGCACTGCTCGTCGGCACGATCTGGATCGGCGCAAGCCTTGCCCTGTGGCAGTGGCTCATCAAGCCCTGGTTGGGGTCTTGAATCGAAGCCGTGGGACTCCCCGTCAAAGCCGAGGCGTCGCGCCGTCCCCTCAAGCGGCCGCCGGTACCTCGCGCACCGCCGTGTGCCCAGCAAGCAGTCGGACCACGCCGCAGCATGGCGATATCCCGGCAGACGGCACCGATTCAACCTTGGCCCGCGAGACGCATAGTGGTAGCCGACGCCATACTAGACCGTGGTGAACTGGCCCATCATGCCGGTGTCCTCGTGCTCGAGGATGTGGCAATGAAACATGAGCGGTGACGGCGACGCCACCGCAGCAGTTTGCACCGCGACCCGCACCGTCTGCATCGCCTCGACGATGAACGTATCTCGAAGTCCTTGCTCGTAGGCGGCTGGCGCCACGCCTGCGCGCGTGAGCATCGACATCTTCACACCGTGCACGTGCATCGGATGCGCCATGTTGGTCGCATTGGTAAACGTCCAGACTTCCACCGAATTCGCCGGCACGCTGAAGTCGATCCGGCCGATGTCGAAGCTTCGGCCGTTGATCGTGAAGGCCCCGCCCATCATCCCGCCGTCCAGGCTGAAGGTGCGGTTGATTGCGCCCGGCCCTGCTACAACCGCCGGCGCTGCAGGCAGTGTGCTGGGTGGCGACGAGATGGCATTGGTCTGCTTTGGCAGAGACACGCGAATCGTCATGGCCTCGACCTCCGTCGCGCCCGCCGCGTTGCCCATTCCCATCCCCCCGGCCGCGGCGCTGACGTACAGCGGCACCTCCTGCCCGACGGGCATTGCGCTGAAGTCGACCAACACTTCCGCGCGTTCACCAGGTCCCAACGCAACCGACGGGCGCGCAACGGGAACAGCCAGCAGTCCCACCTCGTTGGCGACCTGCAGCATCGGCAGTGAATTGCCCAGCCTCAGCACCAGCGTGCGTGCGTTGCAGCCGTTGAGCAGCCTGAACCGTACCCACTGCCTCGGCGCCTGCCACACCGGGGCCAATGCTCCGTTGACCAGCAAGGTGTCGCCCGTGTAGCCGTTGGCTCGATCGCTGGCTGACAGCGTGTAGTCGATCTGACCCGCAGCAGTGAATCGCTTGTCCTGGAGCACCAGTGCCAGGTCGTCCACTCCCCACGTCTCCGGCAGTGTCGAGCGCGCAATCCTCGTGTCATCGACGATCAGCAGACCTGCAAGGCCCATGACAACCTGGTGGCCGGTCGAGCCATGCGTGTGCGGGTGGAACCAGCAGGTCGACGCGGGATTAGCGACTGTGAAATTGGCGGTCCACTGGGCACCTGCTGCGATGACCTGATGAGGGCCCCCATCCGCCTCCGCAGGCACCAACAGACCATGCCAGTGGACCGTGGTGTCTTCGCCGAGATTATTCTGCACATGCAGCGCAACCTTCTCACCACTCCGCAGTCTCAATGCCGGGCCCAACAACTGGCCGTTGTAACCCAGGGTGGCGGTCGCAACGCCGGAGCGAAAGATTGTCGTTCCCGCCTGGACAACGAGTGAGAAGTTCCTGGTGCCGGTCGCATCGACAGACCCGTCGACCAGCGGAATGATCGGCAGGTCAACCCCAGGGGTCGGCGAGGAGACTAAGGGCGGGGCCGTCGATCCGGAGCCGGAAGAACCTCCACCGCATCCGGCCAGTTGAACCAGTGGGGCACCAGCCACGCCAAGCATCAGCGTACGCCGGAGCGCGTCGATCGGCGCATCGCTCGTCACCTTGAAACTGTTCATCGCGAGTCTCCGTGGATCTTGGGCAGTCTATCCGTCGTTGCTTATGGATTTCTTTACTGGCTCCCGAGTCGCTGCGCACGATGCTCGAAGACTGCCACGAGAAGTGGCGCGCGGTGATCGGACGCAGACCACTGACCCACGACGCGTCTCCGGCATCGACTCGTTGTCCCGTGAGACACCTCTGTGTTGCGCCCTGGGAAGATGACTGGGCGGTTATCCCCGCGACAGCGAACTGTCGGTAGGACGGGACTAGATTTCTCAGCGCGCACAGGACGGATCCTTTTCTCCAACCATGGAGGCAGCCATGAAGCTGAGATTCACGCAAGTCGCCGCAATCGCAGTCATTGCAGCAATCGTCACCTCGCCCGCTCACGCCGGACATGCGGCCAGAGAGGCCGCCAAGCAGGTGGTTGCACTTTCCGACGGTGGGACGCTCTTCGTTTTCGAAGGCGGTCTCATGGCAAAGGAGGATCGCTACGGACGAGCGACCAGGGTGAAAATCGGAACGGTGGTCGAAACGATGGACGGGCGCAAGATCACCATGACCAGCAATGAAGTCGCCCGGCTGAGCCAGTTGCTCGACTTGGACCACCGCGGGTAGCGAAGCTGACGAGCACCGCCGCCTCCTGACGCACGGTCGGGGCGCGAGTTCGTAATTGGCCCGAGCGAGCCAGCGCGAACGCGTGGTCGCGCGCGGGTCGGGGCGTCAGCCACGATAGCTGGCAAACGTCGTTGCCTGCCCGGCGAGATCGATCAAGAGAACCTGATAGGGCTGGGACCGGCCCGGCACCGCCATGCCGGGCGCCGACGCGGGCATGCCAGGTACGGACAGCCCCAAGGCCTTCGGCCGGGTTGCCAGCAGTCGCTCGATCTCTGCGGCTGGCACATGTCCTTCGATCACGTAGCCGTCGACGAGCGCCGTATGGCAGCTGCCAAAACGGTCGGGCATGCCCAGGCGCCTGCGTTCGACCGACGCGTTGTGCACGTCCAACACGGCGACCTTGAATCCGGCCTCGCGAAGGTGCCCGACCCAGACCGCGCAACAACTGCAGGTGCGGCTCTTGAACACCTGTATCTCGCGCTTCGGTATAGCCGCCAGCGCGAATCCCGGCAGCGACGCGCCGATCGCCACCAGCCTTTCCAAAAGTGCTCTGCGTCTCATGACACGGTCCTCCCCGCCGCTGAAGGGCCCAAGGCTTCCTGGGCAGAAGGGACCGGCGCAGAACGCGCTTCCCTCCTGAGCTGCCATTGCTTGACCAGCGCGTAGAGCGCCGGGATCACCCCGAGCGTCAGACCGGTCGATGAGATCATGCCGCCGACCATCGGCGCGGCGATGCGGCTCATCACCTCCGAGCCGGTGCCGGTGCCCCACATGATCGGCAGCAGGCCGGCCATGATGGCCACCACCGTCATCATCTTCGGACGCACGCGCTCGACCGCCCCCTCCATCACCGCGCCGTACAGGTCGGCCGGGCCCGGCATGCGCCCTTCGGCGCGGCAGCGCTCCCGCGCCTCGGCCCAGGCATGGTCGAGGTAGATCAACATCACGACGCCGGTTTCCGCCGCGACCCCGGCCAACGCGATGAAGCCGACGGCCACGGCCACCGACAAGTTGTAGCCCAGCCACCACATCAGCCACACGCCACCGACCAGGGCGAAGGGCACCGACAGCATCACGATCAACGTCTCCGTCAATCGCCTGAAGTTCAGGTAGAGCAGCAGGAAGATCGTCAGCAAGGTCACCGGGATGACGACCTTCATCTTTTCGACAGCACGCTCCATGTACTCGAACTGGCCGCTCCAGGTGATGTAGTAACCCGGTGGGAACTTCACTTGGTCGGCCACCGCCTTGCGAGCGTCCGCGACGTACGAACCGATGTCGCGGTCACGGATATCGACGAAGATGTACGCGGACAGCAACGCGTTCTCGGTGCGGATGCCGGGCGTGCCGCGCGCCACGCTGACTCTGGCGACCTGCCCCAGCGGCACCATCGCACCGCCCATCGTGGGCACCAGCACCTCGCGCTCGATCTGCTCCGGGTGAGTGCGCAGCTCACGCGGGTAGCGTACCGTCACGCCGAAGCGTTCGCGCCCCTCCACCGTCGTCGTGACCATCTCGCCACCGAGCGCAGTCCCGATGATGTCCTGCAGTTCACCGACCGACAGGCCATAGCGTGCCAGAGCTTCGCGGTTGGGCTCGATGTTCAGGTAGCTGCCCCCCGTCAGGCGTTCCGCGAAGGCCGAAGTCGTGCCAGGCACCGCCTTGACCACCGCCTCGATCTCCTTGGCAAGCTTCTCCATTTCGCCGAGATCCTTGCCGAAGACCTTGATGCCGATCGGCGTGCGAATGCCGGTGGAAAGCATGTCGATGCGTGCCTTGATCGGCATCGTCCAGGCATTCGACACGCCCGGGAACTGCAGCGCCTTGTCCATCTCTGCAATCAGCTTGTCGGTGGTCATCCCCGGCCGCCACTCTTCCTGCGGCTTCAGATTGATCACCGTCTCGAACATCTCGATGGGGGCCGGGTCCGTCGCGGTGCTCGCGCGTCCCGCCTTGCCATAAACCGATGCCACCTCCGGGAAGCTCTTGATGATCTTGTCCTGGGTCTGCAACACCTCGGCTGCCTTGGTGATCGACATGCCAGGCAGCGAGGCCGGCATGTACAGCAGCGTGCCCTCGTTGAGCGTCGGCATGAACTCGCTGCCAAGCTTGGAGGCGGGGAAGTAGGTCAATGCCATGGCGATGACGGCCAGCGAAATCGTCAGCTTCTTCCAGCGCATCACGCCGGCGATGATCGGGCGGTAGACCCAGATCATGAAGCGGTTCAGCGGGTTCTTTGCCTCCGGCATGATCTTGCCGCGGATGAACAGCATCATCAGCACGGGCACCAGCGTCACCGACAGCAGAGCCGCACCGGCCATCGAGAACGTCTTGGTGTAGGCCAGCGGCGCGAAGAGCCGCCCTTCCTGCGACTCGAGCGTGAAGACCGGCAGGAACGACACGGTGATGATCAGCAGAGAGAAGAACAGCGCCGGCCCGACCTCCTTGCAGGCGTCGAGCATCGCGTCGGCACGCTGCTTGACGGTGTGGACAGGCGGCAGCCGCTCGAGGTGCTTGTGCGCGTTCTCGATCATCACGATCGCCGCGTCCACCATGGCCCCGATCGCGATCGCGATGCCGCCCAGGCTCATGAGGTTGGAGTTCATGCCCAGCAGCTTCATGGCGATGAACGAGATCAGGACGCCCACCGGCAGCATGAGGATGGCGACCAGCGCCGAGCGCACGTGCATCAGGAACACGACACAGACCACGGCGACGATCAGGCTCTCCTCGATCAGCGTCCGCTTGAGCGTGTCGATGGCTCGATGGATCAGGTCCGACCGGTCGTAGACGGCCTGGATCGACACGCCATCCGGCAGGCCCGCAGAAATCTCCGTCACCTTTGCCTTCAGGTTGTGGATCACCTCCAGCGCGTTCTGCCCGAAACGCGACATCGCGATGCCGGAGACGACCTCGCCTTCGCCGTTCAGCTCCGACAGGCCGCGCCGCTCGTCAGGCGCCATCTCGACGCGTGCCACGTCCCGGATCAGCACCGGTGTGCCGCCTTCGCTCTTGACCACCAGCTGTTCGATGTCGGCCTTGCTGCGCAGGTAGCCCTTGCCGCGGACCATGAACTCGGTCTCGGCCATCTCGACCACGCGGCCACCCACGTCGCGGTTGGAATCGCGGATGACCTGAGACACCTTCATCAGCGGGATGCTGTAGCTGCGCAGCTTGAGCGGGTCGACCGTGACCTGGTAGGTCTGCACGAAGCCGCCGAGCGAAGCGACCTCGGCCACACCAGGCGCCTTGGTGAGCTGGTAGCGCACATACCAGTCCTGGATGGTGCGCAGTTCGGCGAGCGTGCGGTCCTTGGCCACCAGCGCGTACTGATACACCCAGCCAACGCCGGTTGCATCAGGCCCGAGCGAGGGTGACACGCCCTTGGGCAGTCGGCTCGACGCGAAGTTCAGGTACTCCAGCACCCGGCTGCGCGCCCAGTAGATGTCGGTCCCGTCCTCGAAGATCACGTAGACGAACGAGGCCCCGAAGAACGAGAAACCACGCACGACCTTCGACTTCGGCACCGCCAGCATGGCGGTGGTCAGCGGGTAGGTCACCTGGTCCTCGACCACCTGCGGCGCCTGGCCGGGGTATTCGGTGTAGACGATGACTTGCACGTCGGACAGATCGGGCAAGGCGTCCAGCGGCGTCTTCAGCACCGCAAGAATGCCGCCGATGACGATGAACAGTGTCGCGAGCAGGACCAGGAAGGGATTCCTTCCGGACCACTGGATGATGTTGGACAGCATGGCGCCCTCTGCTCAGCGGCCGGAGTGGGTGGATGGAACCGCGCTGGCCGCCGGTGCGGCCGGCTTGGCCCGCGGCGCCACGTTGGGGACGGCTCCGGCCGGGGCGATGGACGTCACGACAAATTCACCCGGCTGCCGTTCGACGAACTCGAAGCGCACGGCCTGGCCAGGCTTGAGACCGCCGAGCAGCGACGCATTGGCGGCCTTAAACTCCATCGTCATGGCCGGCCACTTCAGCGTGGCGACCGGCCCGTGGTTGAGGCTCAGCGTGCCGTTCTTGGCGTCGACGCTGTCGACCGTGCCTTCGGCCTTGTGGCCGACCACCGCCGGCGGCATCGGCTTCTCCGCCTTCGCTGGTACCGCTGGCGCGGCGCTCCCAGCCGCGGGGCTGTCGTGTCCTGCATGCCCACCGAGGCCTCCGACCGCGGCCTTGAGGTTGCTCTCGGCATCGATCAGGAAGTTCGCGGCCACGACGACCGATTCGCCGTCACGCACGCCCTTCAGCACCTCGACGTAGTTCTCCGCCCGCGCTCCGAGTTCGACCTCGCGCGGCTCGAATCGCCCTTCCCCCACCTGGACCAGAACGATCCGCCGCGTGCCGGAATCGATCACGGCGGAGTCCGGCACCGCCAGCACCGGCGACTTGCTACCGACACCCAGTTCCACCTGGGCAAACATTGCCGGCTTGAGACGTTGGCCGGGGTTGGCCAGTTCGACACGCACCGGGATGCTGCGCGTCTCGGCCTTCAGCGTGGGGTAGACATACGTGACGCGTCCTTCGAATCCTTCGGTCGCATATGCCGTCGTCGTCACGCGCGCCTTGGCACCGGTCTTGACCAGGGCGATGTCCTGCTCGGCCACGTCGGCGATCACCCAGACCGCCGACAGATCGGTCACCTGGTACAGCAACTCGCCCGGCATGAAGCGCATGCCCTGTAGAGCCTTCTTCTCGGAGACGATGCCCGTCACCGGCGAAGGGAACGAGATCGTCCGCTGCGGCTGCCCTGACTTCATCAAGGCCGCAACCTGCGGCGCCGACAGATCCCAATTGCGCAGGCGCGCGAGGCTCGAATCGGCCAGCTGGCGCATGCCCGCCTGCGCCTCCGTGCCGGCCTCCTTCATCGCCTCGAGTCCTTGCATGGCGATCGCGTACTCGCGCTGCGCCGAGACCAGTTCAGGGCTGTAGGCCTCGAACAGCGACTGGCCCTTGGCCACCGGCTGGCCGGTCGCACTGACATGCAGCCGCTCGACGTAGCCTTCGAACTTCGCGGTCACCGCAAAGGTCCGGCGCTCGTCAGGCTCGATGCGGCCTGCTGCCCGGATCGTCTTGCCGAGCAAGCGCATGCCTGCCGGCTCGGTGCGCACACCCAGCTTCTGGATCTTCTCGGTACTGATGCGCACCTGGCCCGCAGCCCCGGGCCCGGCGTTGGGCGTTGCCTCGTCCTCGCCTTCGTAGACCGGGATGTAGTCCATGCCCATCGGGTCCTTCTTCGGCACCGGCGAGGTGTCGGCCAGCCCCATGGGATTGCGGTAGTACAGCAGCTTGCGCTGCTTCGGCGCGGCGGCGGAGGTCGACTCCTGGCTGGCCTCGGCGGACGAATGTGCGGCGCCGCGGGACTGCGAGCCCAGCCAGTAGCTGCCGGCGCCGACGGCGCCGATCAGGGCGATCACGAGCACGGTCGTGGTGGTCTTCACAGGTCTTCTCCCACAATGCGTTCGATCTCGGCCAGGCGCATCTGCGCCTCGACCTGCGTCTTCAGGATTTCCAGACGGGCCTTGCGAATCTGGCGCTGCGCCTCGAGCAACATCGCGAATTCCGCCTTTCCGTTCTCGTAGGCAGCCAGCGCCGACTGGAGGCCGAGTTCCGACTGCGGCAGCAGCTGCGTCTTCAGCAGCGTCTCGTTGCGCCGTGCGGCATCGAGCCCGGCCAGGTTCACGGCCAGGTCGCCCACCAGCTGCTGCTGCAGCGCCTCGGCTCTCGACCGCGACGCGGCGACCATCGCCTCGGCTTCGCGCTCCTGACCGCGGCGGGCTTCCTGCTGCAGCGGGATGTTCATCTCGAGCATCACGCCCCAGGTGGTGATGCGCGAGCCCATCTGCGAAGGCGACACGCCGACGGTAAGGTCGGGATAGCGATTGCGCTGGGTGAGGTCACGACTCTTCTGTGCGAGGGCCACGCGGGCCAGCTCGGCCTGGATCTGCGGATTGCTCGACCGCGCCCGCTCCGCCAACGACGAGGCATCGGCGGTGTTCAGCGTCGGTACCGCGCGCAGTTCCTGGGCGTCGGCCAGCGGTGCACCGCTTTCGCGAGCCAGCAGCGCATTCAGGCGGGCGCGAACCTGGCGCTTCTCGCTGTCGATCATGATCAGCTCCGAACGCATCGCCGTCTGCTCCAGCTGCGCGCGAATCGCGTCCGCCTGGGCAGCCAGTCCGCCCGCATAGCGCGCCTGCGCGACCTGCTCGAGGCGGGTCATCAGTCCAAGCACCTCCGTGGTCAGCCGCTCGTTGCCTGCGGCTCGGTAGTACTCCGCATAAGCCGCCTTGATTCGAGCCGCCAGCTCAGCCCAGGTCGCACTCGCGCGGGCCTCGGCCTGCCGCACATCTGCGGCGGCGGCCTCCCGCTTGAGCTCCCGCTTGCCCCACAGGGGCAGTGCCTGCATCAAGGTGTACCTGGTTTCACCGACCTTCCACGGCAGCAGGCTGGGCGAAGCGTCGTTGCCGTAGTTGTTGATGTTCATGAGCTCCACGCGCAGCACCGGATCGGGGAGCGCCCCCGCCGGTCCCACACGCTGCGCGGCGGCTTCAGCTTCCTCGCGCATGGCACGGATCTCCGGGCTCTGGGCACGGGCGTACGCCAGCAGCCCCGGGAGGTCGCGCCCCAACGGCGCCTCCTGAGCAACTGCCGGAACAGACCCGGCAGCACCGAGTACCAGCCCCAGCACCAGCGAGCCGGCCCAGCGCGGCACCCCTGGCCATGCGCTATTCGCCTGACCCAGTACGGTCGTCATTTCGTCTTCTCCTTGGGTGCCGCTCGGAGAGCCGGACACATGGGCGATCCGGGATTCCGATCACAGCGGCGATACGGTCAGTCTTCCGAGGCGCCGCCGTTGAAGACGGCCCGCGAAAGAACGCGAGATGCACGCAGGCAGCGCGACCAAGCAGGCCGACTGCTTGCGCGTGACCCCTATAGCGCCAAGCGCAAGAAGGCGATTGGAATGGGCAGGGGCCTTGCGCCATCCCGGCGCGGTGTCCCCAAATCTGCCGACACGTCAACGGACGCCGGCACGGTCAAGGGCTCCACCATCGGAGGCGGCAGGACATGGAACTGGTAGTTGTCGAGAACGGACTTCTGCGGCGGGATCGTCACGCCGGCCCGCTCGCAGAAACTCTCGCAGTTCGACTTCGGCGAAGAGTCATGCTGAACATGCCGGGACTGATCTGGCACTGGAACCGAGTGATGCTCACAGCCCGCGGGCGCCGCCGCGTAGTCGACGGCCTGCACTTCGGCTTTTCCGTGGAACGTGTCACCGCCCCCGGCGAACTGCTGGGCTGCCAAGCAAGCATTGGCGACGCCCAAGCCGAAACCGAATAGCCACACCAACAGGACCCGGAGGGCCCAGCGGCGGAGCTGTTGAGGGCGGCGGAACATGAGCGGTCGAGTCCAGAAGTTTGATCAAGTATGCATCTTGCGACAGGGCGTCGGGTTGAGGATCGTCAAGGCGCAGGCCGGGCTGGCCCGGGCATCCGAGATCCGTGCGTTCATTGACTCCGACGTCACGAGTACTGGACGAATCGGCGGTCTGTCAGAACCGATGGCGCCGGCGTCGATGGCCACCTCAGAAACCGTCTGGAGGATGTAGTCCGACTCGGCTCTCCCCCCGATGGCACGCTGGTATCGCTGGAAGGCACCGAGTTCACTCTTCGTGATCCTCACCGTTCGCTCAACGATTTGCTCGCCAAGGGCTTGGGCTCTGGCAGCCGCGGCGCGCGTGCTCTCGCCACGGTAGACGAGGTAGCGCGCATAGGGCCCGAGCACGAGTTGCTTCTCGATCCGAACATCGGACATCGACTCGGACGTATGGCATTGATCTGCTTGCCCCGAAACCACGCAGCGATACGTCGCCAGAGGCGAGTCCTTGGCCTGACCCTGTACCGGGAACAGCCCGAGGCCGGCGATCGTTGCCGCAAGAATCGGGTTCTTCAGCGCGAGCGCTGCGCGACTCATATCGGTGTTCATGGATGCTCCTTGCGGCGTTCTTAGGAGCGCGACTCTGGTGTGTCGCGCAGTTCGCCGGCCCGGACCCGTGTCCAGGCGCACGAAAGGGCCGCCAGCACGCCCAGGCTGGCCAGGGACTGCAGGGTTTGGCGTCTGGACGAGTCCAGACGCGGGAGTCTTATCTTCTCGGCTTACTTCGCCGCCTCGATGGCGATGACCACGATCGCGCCGTCCGCCTTCTCGGCGGCGAACACCACCTTGTCGCCAGCCTTGACCTTGTCCAGCAGCGCGGCTTCCTTGACCTGGAAGACCATGGTCATTCCTGGCATGTCCAGGTTCTTGATGTCGCCGTGCTTGAGGGTGATCTTGTTGGCTTCCCTGTCGACCTTGCGCACTTCGCCCTCGGTCATCGAGGAAAGCGAGCCGTCCATCTTCGTGCCGGGCATGTTCATGCCGCCCATCTTGCTGTGATTCGTCGCCTGGGCGTGCGCGCTGATCGCAAACGGCACCGAGGCGGCAAGAGCCATGGCGACGAGGAAGGGCTTGAAGGTCTTCATATGTATTTGCTCCGTGGGGTGTGAGAGAGAAGCCTGCCGAGCGCACCGGGCAACGACAGGAGCCCGGCGCCACCGCCTTGCCATGATGGTCGTCACTCAGTGCTTATGGCTGCCGTGGACATCGTTCTTGGAAGCACTCGTCTTCTGCGCGACGTTGACGAGGCCCTTCATTCCGGCGTCGTAGTGGCCGGGCTGCAGGCAGGCGAAATCCACCTTGCCGGAGCCGGTGAATCGCCACGCGACCTCGCTGGTCTCGCCGGGCGCCACGCTGACCATGTTGTCGTCGGCGTGTTCCATGCCCGGCATCTTCTTCATCATCGCGTAGTGCTTCTTCAGTTCCTCCGGCGTGCCCAGCACCAGCTCGTGCTTGACTGCGCCGGAGTTCTTCACGACGAAGCGCACCGTCTCGCCCTGCCGGACCGAGATCTCGGCCGGCGTGAAGCGCATGTTGTCGGTCATGTCGATCTCGACCGTACGGGTGGCCTGCGCAACCTTGCCGGCTTCGCCCACGGGATTGCTGCCGTGGCCGGGGCCTGCCATCACTGCGGACGCGGCGAGCACGAGTGCCGACACGACGCCGGCCTTGCCAAATGTCTTCATGGGTGCTTCTCGAAGGAGCGTTGTGGTGGGCCTGGCGCGCCGGGCTTCAGTTCCGATGCCCGTCGTTGAGCAGACCGTCCAATCGAGCCACCTCGTTGCCGACTGCCGGGACCTTGCGTCCATCGGCCAGTTCGAGAACCTCGCCTTGCTTCAGGTAGGCAGCACGACCGTAGCGATCCTCCTTGGCCATCTTGCCGTCCTTGAAGACGTACAGGGTCGAACCGTCCTTCAGGGCCAGGGCCTGTTGCGTGGCCTGGGGCAGCGCGTCGCGCGCAAAGACGGGCACGGAGACACCGGCGGCCGTAAACGCGATGACGAGGGTGAACAGAGTTGCTTTCATGTCGAACCTTTCGTGATGCAGTGAGGGATTCGCTCCCCCAACGTCATGCCACTCGGCATGCCGTGCACTCTAGGGACCCGCAACGGACGAACGGCCGACGAGCACATTACAGGTTCGTAAGCTAGTCTCGTGCCCGTGGCCGCGCAAGGATCCTCGGAGGTGTTCTTCCAGCGAAGGTGTCGCGCCTCGGCGATCGCGCCGCTGGCCGCCGGTCACGCGCAGATCTGCCAGTTTCTTCAAGCCTGAATGCGCAATCTCGATGCACGCTACGGACATCTTCAATGCACAGGCGAATGATGCTGCCATCTTGGTCCGACGCGTGGCTTGTGGGTATGGGCGCAGCCTTCTTGCAGTTGGCCGCTGGCGAGTTTGCCGCGGCGCTCCATGGGACACACACCTCGCCTCTGCGAGCCATTGGCAAGTGGTTGATCGACACACTGCCAACGCCCCTGATAGACGTGGGCATTGCGCTGCTTCGCCGCGCCGACAAACCCGCGATCGTCGCAACACTCGTCTTGCTCGGTATCGCCCTGCCAACGCTGGCATCGCTCGCAGGAACAACCGCACTCTTGGCAGCGATCCTTGTTCAGGGGTTCATCGGGCTCTATGCGTTGTGGCGCCGCGTCGAACTGCATCGCACGATCGCATTGCCTCTCGGATTGCTGGCAATGGCTGGCGGATTGCTGGGTATCTGGCTCAGCGCTGCCGCTTCCCTGACTCTCGGACTCGTGCTCTTGGCAATCGCGCTGGCGATCCGCCGGCTCCGGCGCCGGCATCGGACCACAGAGCCTGTGATCTTTCCGAAACCTCTGCCACCGCTGCCCCGGTCGGCCGCCCCGCAAATCCCAGGGCTTTCGGAGCTCTTCACCCCGGTCGACCGATTCTTCGTCACCGACGTGACGTTTCCGGCACCGTCCGTGGACACGCGACGCTGGCAGCTCACCGTGCGGGGCCTGGTGGAGCAGCCGTTGTCCCTGACTTTCGCCGAACTGCTGGCAATGCCATCAGTTGAAGTGGACTCGGTGCTCATGTGCGTGCACAACCCGGTGGGTGGCCCCTTTGTCGGCAATGTACGATGGTTGGGAGTGCGGTTGACCGATCTGCTCGACCGTGCTGGCGCGTCGCCGCAAGCGGACCACGTCCGCCTGCATGCCGTCGATGGCTTCTCGGCCGGGCTGCGCCTGTCATTGCTCGAGGAGGGCTTCGAACCGCTGTTGGTCTACGCCATGAACGGCGCGCCGCTCACCCGCGAACACGGCGCCCCGGTTCGCATGCTTGTCCCGGGCGTCCACGGGTACGACGCGAACATCAAGTGGCTCTCTTCGATCGAGGTCACACGGTTCAGCGATGCTATCGACTACGCCGAGCGCAAGGGCTGGCCCCGGGTGCCATCGCGTATGGCGCCGAATGCCAGGATCGACGTGCCCGGCGTATCGGCTCTGCTTGCGACAGGCCAACAGCTTGTGGCAGGCGTCGCCTGGAGCCCCCCGCATGGTGTCTTGAAGGTCGAGTTGCGAGTCGATGGCGGGGATTGGCGGGCTTGCACACCGGTGACCGCGCTAGGGCCCAACGCCTGGGTGCTCTGGAAAGCTCAGTGGGAAGCCACACCCGGCCGCCATACGCTGGAGGTTCGAGCCTGGGGTCGAGACGGCGTGCAGAGCGAAGCTCCCGCCGCCCCGTATCCCGGCGGGGCACGCGGCTACCACTGCGTGGCGGTCGACGTCAGATCGGGATGCTCTCCAAGGCCTCGCCAGCTGGGCTGGTGGCTCCTCGCGCAAGGGCGCGCCAGATGGCTATTGGCCTGGTCCGGTCTCATCGCGTGGCGCCAGCGCCGCGGCCGCTAGCGTGGCCTCGCCCCGCTCCTGAATCCCGCCCACAACAGGTCCCGTCACATGTCCATGTCGCCCGAGCTCGGAGAGCGTCACATCCTGAACATTTCACGGGGCCCGATCGAGTACCGGGTCACGGGTCGGGGTCCGACAGTCGTGTTCCTGCACGGCATCATTGCCAACGGCGATGTCTGGCGCGGCGTGGTGGCAGATCTCAAACGAGATCACTGCTGCGTCGTGCCGGACTGGCCGCTCGGCGCGCACCACCTGATCATGCGGGCAGGCACTGACTTCTCACTGCCTGGCATCGCCGCGATGGTCGAAGAGTTCTTGGCCGCTGCGGGTCTCGACCAGGTGGTGCTGGTCGCCAATGACACCGGAGGTGCCGTGGCACAGTACGTTGTCACTGAACGCCCAACGCGAATCGCAGCACTCGTCCTGACACCCTGCGATGCATTCGACAACTTTGTGCCCCTGCCGATCCGACACCTGCGCCTGTTCGGACGAACTTCGTGGGGACTCTGGGTGCTGGCGCAGAGCTTGCGCTGGCGCTGGGTGCAACGGCTGCCCATCGCCTTCGGCCGGCTGACCGAGCGGGCCATCCCTGCCGACATCATGCAGTCCTACACCGCTCCCCTGCGCGAACACGCGGGCACGCGCCGCGACTTCGCGGCGCTGGTCCGGAACATCCACCCGAGGTATACCTTGGCAGTCGCCGAGAGACTGGCTGGATTTGGGCGTCCCGTGTTGCTGGTCTGGGCGCGGGAACGACGACGCTTCTTTCCGCTGGAGCACGCGCATCGACTCACGGCCCTTTTTCCTGACGCCGCAGTGGAGATCATCGAGGACTCCGGGCCTTTCGTGACCGAGGATCAGCCACGGGCCGTGGCAACGGCGATCAGGCGGTTCATCGCCGATCGGGTCATGCCGACCGTCTCGCCGGCCCTCCAGTTCAGTTGGCAAAGCAGATCGAAAGCTGATCTCCGCGCCTGAACAGCGACGACGGCGCGATGCCGAATGTGTCTCGGAACGATCGCGACAGGTGTGCCGAATCGCTGAAGCCGACCGCGTGTGCAGCTTCGGTCCAGGACGCCCCCTGAAGCACCGACTCCACCGCGCGTCGCAGGCGCAACCACACAACATAGCGGCGCAGCGGAACCCCTGTGTCCTCGGCGAAGCGGTGGCTCAGCCAACTGGGCGAGACGTTCAGTGCGCCCGCCAACGTTTGCAGACGCACCGGCCGATCAATCTGGGCACTGAGCAGGGCCAGGGCCTGTGCGATGCGCGGGTCGCGGCCACGGGCGCCCGGATCGCTGCCGTCCAGCCCGAGCCACAACACGCAGGTCGAGTTCGCAATGTCGATCGACCCGCCGTCCGCCACCAGAGCCCTCAGGCTCTCTGCCACGACTGGTGGCGGTTCAAACGCTGCGCTGCCATCGCAAGAGTCGATACGAGTTTGAAGAGACGCGAACTCGACGCATTCGGACTCCAGGTACAGCATCGCCACCGTCGACCCTGAGGCGTCAAACGCATGCGGTCGGTCCGGCGGGACAAAGAACCCATTCAGTTCCTCCCATTCGCCCCGCAGCCCGGCTTTCAATCGAAGCCGGCCGCCAAGTCCCCAGCAGATCTGTGCGGCGTGGTGACGGTGCATGCGCGCATCGAGGCCGGGGCCGACATACAACAAGCGATGCGGCCACAGGTACAGGCGCAACGGGACTGTTCCGACGTTCACGTACTCTCCAGTCCAAACTCGTCGCTCGTCGCTCGTCGCTCGTCGCGGGTCCGCGTCGCTCACAAGGCCCTGGAGATTTCGAGGAGGGGTCTGAGCCCCGCGCCGAAGCGGCCGATGGCTGCGCGGTGCGTGCGCAGTTCACCGTACGGCAGGTAGCGGATGCCGAGTTCGGACACCCGCGAAAACGCCGGACGCCGCAGTTGCTGGGCCACCTCGTCGCGACGATCGTCGGGCGCGACCAGGAACATCGTGGTGCCCGCCGCCACTGCGCTGCCCAGCGCCAGGTCCAACATGCGTACGATGCCCGAGTAGATGGAAGTCGAGTGCTCGACCTCGAAGGCGGCTGCGACGCGCCGGCCCCCGGCCTCGAGCCAGACCACATCGATCAGGCGCACCGAATCCACGGCGCCATCGAGTTCGACGGGAAGGCGTTCCAGGCAGCCATCGCCGAGTCGCCCGTCCAGGTACTCGCGCGAACGATCATTCGCCGCAATCCACACCTGAAAGCCCAGGCCCAGCCCGAGATCGCGCAGCCAGCCCTGTATCTCGGTGTGCGTGGTGTCGCTCTCGCGTTCGAGCGCCCACTGCCGGTGCTGCGCCGCAGTCTCCTCACGCACCCGCGCGAGGTCGTCCTGCCAAGCCCGCGCCGCCAACGGGTCGTGCTCCCGCGGCGGCGCGTCGTAGCGGCCGGCACCGATGTCGAACAGCAGGCCAGCGACCGCGCCAAGGTCGTTGGACAGGCGCGAGCGATGCTCGGCGTTCAGGCGCATGACTCCTTCGCGCATCGACAAGTAGTGGTCCCAACGCCCCAGCTTGACGTTGCTGCCGGTCAGCGCGTTGTAGCCTCGCACGATCGCGGTGTTGAACGGGACGACGAGCGTCGGGTGGATGAAGTAGAGAAGGTTGGCCACCGCCGGCCCCAGGCCCTTGACCTGCTGGCCGTCGAGCCGGCGGATCGCTTCGATCACCGCCTCGGCGGTGTCGCAGCAGTCGCACGCGTGCAGCAGTCGCCCGAAGGCGCGCTGGTTGCCCTCGTTCTCGTAGATGTCCGGGATGCGCAGCTTGGGCTTCCACAGAAATGCGTGGTCCGCGCCCTTGAAAATCTGCCGCTGCTCGGCGATCGACGACACAACGGTCTCCAGCGTCGAGCCCCGATACACGTTGCCGAAGCTTCCACCCTCGATCTCGCGCACGATCTGCCCGATGCCACGCCGGATCGAGCGGAAGTTCTTCAGGCGCTCTTCCCACAGGAACCAGGTGCGATACGTCGCATGGGGATCGGCCTTCCAACGGTCGATCAGGGCGTCCCGCTGCGCGGCAGGGGATATCGGCATGACGGCTTGTTCCATGGCCGGCAAGCTTAGCGCCATCGCGCGTGGCGCCAGCGCGGCCGCGTGCGGCGCGAACAGGGCATGTCGAGTGCCTGCAGCGTCTGCCGGTCGATCCTGACGACATCGTCATCAATCGGTCAGGTTCCGGTCGGTCAACGCCGCGTACCGTGATGGCCTCCCCTGCAGCAAGCCAGGGGACACGTCGCTGCCAATCCCGGGAAGCGCGCACTTTGAAGAAAGAGCATTGACATGAGGACTATCGCAGTCTTGCTGGCACTCGCCGGCCTGGCAGTCGGTTCGGCGTCGGCGGCAACTGCCGGAATGGAAGGTGCGGGCACCGGCGTCCCGCTGGTCGTCGCCAAGCGCCTTGGCGGAAACACGCCGCCGACCGACTCTGCCGAGGTGCGGCTGTCGGGCGTTCCGATGCGTCAAGCGACGGTCGGCTTGGGCACGCAGCGACTGGATGCGGTTATGCCCGCGCTGTCGGTGGTGAATGTGTCGGGCGTGCCTTTGGCGCGTGCCAAGCGACTTTGACGGATGGGCTGCGCTTCCGGGTCACGCTCCGTCAGGTGGGTGACCTCGCACCGGCCAGAGTCTCGATGATCGGGCAAGCCTGCATGGACCCGGTCTGCTTGCAGCGATGCAGCAACTCGGACAGCGCCTCGCGCATTCGATGCAGGTCCGCCAGCTTGTCTTCGATCTGGCCCAGCCGCGCCTGGGTGACCGACTGGATGGCCCGGCGGTTGCGGCCGTCTTCCAGGTCCAGCAGGCTGCGCACCTCGTCCAGCGAGAAGCCCAGCGCTTGCGCGCGCTTGATGAATGCGATGCGGTCGATCGCCGCAACGGGATAGACGCGAAAACCGCCGTTCGCCGCCGGCACGCGCAGCAGTCCGCGCGACTGGTAGTAGCGCACCGTCTCCACGCCCACTCCGGCTGCCTTGGCAAGGCGTCCGATGGTCAAGGGAGAGGGTGTCTCCAGTGACGGGGGGCCAGCGACCGCCCTTCTTTTCATGGCGGAATGGTACGTCCGCATTCCGTAGTTGACCCCAGAGCTGGTTTGACGAGGATCAACCTTTCCGATGCAATGTCCGGCGAGACTTCCACCGCGGATTCTGCGAATCTGCGCACGTACCTACTTGAACATGACCCTGACCGCCAGCCGCCACCACAAGCGCAGCATCGCCCTCACGATGTTGCTCGTGTGGATGTTCGCGCTGCTGTCGGGCGTGGCGAATGCCTGTCTGACGGAACCGCGCGGCGAACTGGCGCATTCCGGCATCCAGGTTTCGCAGACAGACCAGCCGACGCCAGCCGTTGCGCAACCCCGCGCGGCGGATCAAGCGCAGCACGGCGAGCACCCCGACAAGGCACCGTGCCAGAAGTCCTGCGACGCGTCGTCGCAGACCCTTCTGAAGCAACTGCCCAAGGTCGACACGCCTGACCTTCAGGCCCTGGTCCCTGCGACTCACAGGCAGGTCAACGACCTGCACATGGCGCCGGCCGCCCTAGTCCGCGCCGCTCTCGCAGCGGTTCCGCCGCCCTCACCCCCTCCGCGGGTGCAGTTCTCCCGGCTCGCGCTGTAGAGCGCGACCCGCGGGTCGCGGCGACGGACGCGCCGACGCGTTCCTTGCCAGCGTCCCGCCGCACAGCGCCGACCTGTTGACTCCGTAGCCGACTACGGACCGCACAGTCGGACCGCGAGTCGCGGCATCACTCCCTCAACCGGCTACCGGGCCGGCCACCCGTCGACCGATCGTTCTCTCACTTCCAGGAGGTTTCCATGTTCCGTTTCCGCACCCTCGCCGTTGTCGCGACCCTCACGGCTGTGTCCGTGGCTTCGTTCGCCCAAGCCGACCAGCACAAGGCCCATCACCCTGCCGGTGCAGCTTCCGCGGCGATGCCTGCACCGGCCACCGGCAAGCCCGCGGGCATGCCCGACATGGCCATGATGGACAAGCACATGAAGGCCATGCAGGCGATGCACGAGAAGATGGCCAGCGCGAAGACGCCGGCGGAGCGCGAGGCCCTGATGGCCGAGCACATGAAGCTCATGCAAGAAGGCATGTCGATGATGGGAGGCATGGCGCCCGGGAAGGCGCCAGCCAACGCCGCCGCGCGCCAGCAGATGATGGAAAAGCGCATGGACATGATGCAGTCGATGATGCAAATGATGATGGACCACATGCCCATGTCTCCTGCCGCACCGGGGAAGTGACCCACATACGCGCCCGAAAGCGCCGGTCGAACCCTTCCATTCGCCAGGCCGAGCCGAGACCCGCACAGGAGTCCTTCCATGGATCATGACCACGACGAGCCAAACCGCCGGGCGCGCAGTTTCTGGCGCAGCCGATATGCCATCGGACTGCTGGTGTTTGCCGCGATCGCCCTGTTCTTCCTGCTGACCGAACACCGCGCGCACACGCTGGGCGCCCTGCCCTACCTGCTGCTGGCTGCGTCCCCGTTCCTGCACATCTTCATGCACCGCGGCCACGGCCACGGTCACGGCGATGCACACGATGACAAGGGACCGTCGGACGACCGCGCCGCAGGTCCGGAAGCGTCCGAAGGGCGATCGCGGAAGACGCACCACCACCACTGAGGGGATCTGCAGATGAGTCACGACCAACCTGGCTACGGACTGTGGATGCTGGTCATCCTCAATACGGCCATCTTCCTGATGTTCGCCTTCAGCTTCTTCAAGCCGCAGACCGGCCGCGACTGGCGCACCTTCGGGGCCTTCGCGGCCTTCGTGGTCGCGCTGTTCGTCGAGATGTACGGCTTCCCGCTCACGATCTACCTGATGTCGGGCTGGCTGCAGACGAAGTACCCCAACCTGGATCTGATGTCGCACAACAGCGGGCACCTCTGGTCGACGCTGCTCGGCGAGAAGGGCGATCCGCACTTCGGGGTGCTGCACATCGCCAGCTACGTCTTCCTCGGGCTGGGCTTCTACCTGCTGTCCGCGGCCTGGAACGTGCTGTACCACGCCCAGCGCGCCAACCGGCTGGCGACGAGCGGGCCCTATGGGCGAATCCGCCACCCGCAGTACGTCGCCTTCGTGATGATCCTGCTGGGCTTCCTGTTGCAGTGGCCCACGCTGCTGACGCTGGTGATGTTCCCGGTCCTGGTAGCCATGTACGGGCGCCTTGCCGTCACGGAAGAACGCGAGATGCGCGAGCGTTTCGGCACCGAGTTCGACGCCTACGCGGCGCGAACGCCGCGCTTCGTTCCCGCACTGGGCGACCGCGCCTCGGCCGCCTGAGGCCGGTGATCGCATGCGAAAGACAGCCGCCGTTGCATTGTGGTCCACAACGTAGTACGACCTTGCGGGAGACTACCGTGACGAACTCCGTCATCTCTGCCGATTCGCCAGACGATGCGGACCGCCGGCTCTGGCTCGGCGCGGCAACCGCCGCCGGCGGCGCGGGACTGGTCGCCACCGCGGTGCCTTTCGTGGCCTCGCTCGCGCCCAGCGAGAAGGCGCGTGCACTGGGCGCGCCGGTCGACGTCGACCTAGGCAGCCTGCGCCCCGGCGAACTGCGCACGGTGGAGTGGCGCGGCAAGCCGGTGTTCGTGCTGCGGCGCACGCCCGAGATGATCGATGCGCTGGCGCGGCACGACACCCTGCTCGCCGACCCGCAGTCGCGCCGGTCGGAGCAGCCCGAAGCTGCGCGCAACGCGTTGCGCTCGAGCCGGCCCGACCTGGCAGTGATCGAGGCGGTGTGCACCCACCTGGGCTGCGTCCCCACCTTCCGGCCCACGCCCGGCAGCCCGGACATCGGCGCGCAGTGGCCGGGCGGCTTCTACTGCCCCTGCCACGGGTCGAAGTTCGACCTCGCCGGCCGCGTGTTCAAGAACGTGCCGGCACCGACCAACCTGACCGTGCCGCCGCACCGTTTCCTCTCCGAGACCGTGCTGCTGATCGGCGCGGATCCAACAGCCTGAGGCGCTCGCCATGTCCAAGAAGCACAAGAAGCAAGAGAAGCGCGACAAGATCAGTACCAGCGAGGACGGGGCAAGCACAGCAACTGCACCAACGTCCGACACCGCAGCGCCCACGGACCGATCCCTGTCGAGGGAGGAGTACGAGGCCCAACTTCACGTGCTGCAGGTCGAGCTGGTGAAGCTGCAGCGCCACTTCATCCGCTGCCAGGACCGGATCCTGGTCGTGCTCGAAGGTCGCGACGCTGCCGGCAAGGACGGCAGCATCAAGCGCATCGTCGAGTACCTCAGCCCGCGCGAGACCCGCGTCGTGGCGCTGGGCAAGCCTTCAGACCGCGAGCGCAGCGGCTGGTACTTCCAGCGCTACGTGCCGCACCTGCCGGTGGCCGAGGAACTCGTGCTGTTCAACCGCAGTTGGTACAACCGAGCCGGCGTCGAGCGCGTCATGGGCTTCTGCACCAAGGAGCAGCACGAAGAATTCATGCACTCGGTGCCGAAGTTCGAGGAGATGCTGGTCGGATCGGGCATCAAGCTGCTGAAGTACTACCTCGACGTCAGCAAGGAAGAACAGGTCAAGCGCCTGGAGGAACGCCGCCGCGACCCGCTCAAGCAGTGGAAGTCGAGCCCGATCGACGCGGTGGCCGTCAAGTATTGGAAGGCGTACTCCGCCGCACGCGACGCAATGCTGATGCGAACGCACACGGCGACAGCGCCGTGGCGAATCGTGCGCGCGGACAACAAGCGCCTGGCCCGTCTCAACCTGATGCGCGACATCCTCTCCCGGCTCCACTACGCCGGCCGGAAGGACAAGCTCGTGCGTCCTGACCCCGACATCGTGTTCGAGTTCTCTCCCGATTGCCTCGAGGCCGGACGCCTGGCCCGTTGACATCCCATCCAAAGGATCCTTCATGAAGACAAGCACCGTAGAAGTAGGCGAACTGGTCTCCAGCCTGAGCGCCGCCGGCGTGCAGCGCCAGATCGCGGCGCTCCCCGGCGTTCATCACGTCGACGTCAACTATGTCGCCGGCAGCGCCACCGTGCACCACGACGAGACGAAGACCTCGCTGGAGGACATCCGACGGCGCATCGTCGAGTGCGGCTACCACTGCCACGGCGAGATGCTGCCCGCCCACGTCTGCCCGCCCGAGGGACATGCCGAGCACGCTGGACACGAAGGCCATGGCGCCCACGCTGGGCATGCCGCTCATGGGCACGCCGGCCACGTCGCCGCCACGACGCCTGCAGCGAGCGGTGCCGCACCGAAGACACCACCGGCCGCACTGCACGCGGGTCACGAGGCGCACGCCGGCCACGGCGGCGATGCCGCCCACCAGACGAGCGACATGATGCACGACATGGGCCATGCGCCCGGCATGTCGATGCAGGACATGGCCAACGACATGCGCAACCGCTTCCTGGTAGCGCTGCTGTTCTCGATTCCGGTGTTCCTCTACTCGCCGATGGGCAAGATGTTCGGCGACTTCGCGACGCCGTTCGGGATGGAACGCAACCTCTTCCTGTTCATCGTCGCCACCGGCGCGATCGCTTATCCCGGCTGGCCGTTCTTCATCGCCGGCTGGCGCGCCGCGCGCAACAAGGTGGCGAACATGGCCACGCTGGTCGTGCTGTCCGTCGGCACCGGCTACGTGTTCAGCCTCGGCGCGACCTTCTTCTACGAGGGCGAGGTGTTCTACGAGGCTGCCTCCGTGCTGCTGGTATTCATCCTGCTCGGCCACTGGCTGGAGATGCGTGCCCGTGCCGGCGCCTCCGATGCGATCCGCGCGCTGATGGATCTGGCGCCGCCGATGGCCACCGTGCTGCGCAACGGCGTCGAGACCAAGGTGCCGACCGCCGAGGTGCTGGTCGGCGAGACGGTGGTCATCAAGCCGGGCGACAAGATCCCGGTGGACGGCAAGATCACCGAGGGTGCATCGCAGGTCGACGAATCGATGCTCACCGGCGAGTCGATGCCGGTCAAGAAGGTGGTCGGCAACGCCGTGATCGGCGCGACGATCAACAAAAGCGGCAGCTTCCGCTACCAGGCCACCAAGGTCGGCGCCGACACCGCGCTCGCGCAGATCGTCAAGCTGGTGCAGGAGGCGCAGAACTCGAAGGCGCCGGGCCAGCTGCTCGCCGACCAGGCCTCGCAGTGGCTGGTGCTCATCGCCATCGTCGTCGGACTCGCGACCTTCGCGGTGTGGTTCTGGGTGCTTGGCCAGCCGCTGCTGTTCGCCCTCACGCTCACTATCACCGTGTTCGTGATCGCCTGCCCGGACGCGCTCGGCCTGGCCACGCCGATGGCGATCATGGTCGGCACCGGCCTGGGCGCGATGAACGGCATCCTGTTCAAGAACGCCGCGGCGCTGGAGAACGCGACCAAGCTGACGGTGGTCGTCTTCGACAAGACCGGCACGCTGACCCTGGGTCAGCCGGACGTCGTGGAGATGGTCCCGGCGCCCGGTACGACCGAGGCACAGTTGCTGTCCACCGCAGCCGCAGTGGAGAAGTTCTCGGAGCACCCGCTCGCGCTGGCCGTGCTCAAGCGCGCCGGCCCGGACACGCCGGAGGTGGCGACCGAATTCACCAACATCGACGGCCAGGGCGCGCGCGCGAAGATCGGCGGCGAGGTCGTGCTGCTCGGCAACCGCAAGCTGATGGAGGCAGAGCAGATCGGCCTCGCGGAACTGGCAGCCGAGGCGGCACGGCTTCAAGGCGGCGGACGCACGGTCGTCCACGTGGCACGCGGCGGCCGCCTCATCGGCCTGATCGCGATCGCCGACGCCGTGCGCCCGACCTCCAAGGGCACGATCGCCAAGCTGCAGGAACGCGGCGTCAAGGTCGCCATGATCACCGGCGACAACCAGGCCACGGCCGAGCGAATCGGCAAGGAACTCGGCATCGACATCGTGCTCGCGGACGTGCTGCCGGGTCAGAAGGCATCGAAGATCAAGGAACTGCAGACCCAGGGTCACAAGGTCGCCATGGTCGGCGATGGCATCAACGATGCGCCGGCCCTGACGCAGGCCGATGTCGGCTTCGCCATCGGCGCAGGCACCGACGTGGCCATGGAAAGCGCCCAGGTCGTGCTGATGAAGAGCGACCCCTACGACGTCGTCGGCGCGATCGAGCTGTCGCGCGCGACGCTGCGCAAGATGCACCAGAACCTGTGGTGGGCGGTGGGCTACAACGTGATCGCCTTCCCGCTCGCGGCCGGCGTGTTCTATCCGTTCACGCTGTCGCCCGAGGTCGCGGCGCTGTCGATGTCGGGCAGCTCGGCCATCGTGGCGATCAACGCGCTGATGCTCAAGCGCACCAAGCTCGCCGGCATCCGCAGTCCGCACCCCTCGTCGGGCGCGCCGTCGCAGGTCGCGCAAGGCGCGTCGGCCTGAGGCGGACCCGGCCGTCAGTCGCATGCGCTCTCAGGCCCGTCTCAATCAACACACAGGAGTCTTTTCGATGAACCGCCACCACGCCGCCCGGATGGCCAATGCAGGCCATGTGCTGCCCCGGCGTCGCTTCCTCCAGGGGACGGCCGGCATGGCCGCCATGCTCGCCTGGCCGCTCGGCGCCAATGCCGTCGTGAAGGAGTCGCACCTCGCGCTGCCGCTGTCGTCCTCGCGGGTCGACAACAAGTTCGAGCTGACGCTGGCTCGCACCCAGGTCAACTTCACCGGCACGCCGGCGTCGGCCATCACCCTCAACGGCACGGTGCCCGGCCCGCTGCTTCGCATGCACGAAGGGCGCGATGTCACCATCTCGCTGACCAACCGGCTCGAGGAGGTGACCGCAGCGCACTGGCACGGGCTCAAGGTGCCGAACAAGATGGACGGCGTGCCGGGCGTCACCTTCCCGGGCATCAAGCCGGGCGAGACCTTCCAGTACCAGTTCGAGCTGCGTCAGAGCGGCACCTACTGGTATCACAGCCACGCGATCCTGCAGGAACCTGCCGGCTTCTACGCCCCGCTGATCATCGATCCGCTGGTGCGTGATCCGTTCGGCTACGACCGCGAGTACGTCGTGCTGCTGTCGGAGTGGGTCGACACGCCGCCCGAGAAGGTGCTCGCGAACCTGAAGAAGGTCGACGGCTACTACAACGACCGGCGCCAGACGCTGCCGGAACTGTTTGCCGCCATGAAGGCCGCGGCCACCTCCCAGGAGCGCGAGGCGATCTGGAACGAGCGGCTCGCCTGGGCGCGCATGCGGATGGACCCGACGGACGCGACCGACGGCGGTAGCCAGTGGCAGTTCCTCGTCCATGGCCAGCGCGTCGAGGACAACTGGACGGCGCTGTTCCGGCCCGGCGAGCGCATCCGCCTGCGCCTGATCAACGCGTCGGCGATGAACTTCTTCGACGTCTCGATCCCGGGGCTGGACCTGACCGTGGTGCAGGCCGACGGCCAGAACGTCCGTCCCGTCAAGGTCCGTGAGCTGCGCATGGGCAACGGCGAGACCTACGACGTGATCGTGCAGCCGAAGGAGCGCAAGGCCTACACGCTGTTCGCCGCGACCTCGGGGCGCATCGGCTTCGCCCGCGGCACGCTCGCGCCCGAACTCGGCATGGAGGGTGAAATCCCGCCCCTGGGGCCACGACCCGTGCGCAGCATGTCCGAGATGGCGAGCGCACACGGCGGCGCCCACGCTGCACCGGCCGCCGCGGCAGCGCCGATGGCGAGCGACCCCCACGCCGGACACGGAGCCGCACCCGCGGCGCCTGCCGTCGCCGACCCGCATGCGATGCATGGCGGCATGCCGATGCCCGGGGGAATGCCCGGCATGGGGGGCATGGGGGGCATGCCCATGGGCAGCCCGAAGGGGACCGATGCACGCGCCGACGAGGTGAAAGACCGCCTCGCCTACGCCGATCTCGAGGCGCTCACGCCGATGCGGCTGCCCACAAGCCCGGCGAAGAAGATCGACATGCGCCTCACCGGCGACATGAACCGCTACATCTGGTCGATCAATGACAAGAAGCTGTCGCAGGCCACCTTCTTCGAGGCGCGTGTCGGTGAGCGGCTGGAGATTCGCCTGATCAACGAAACCATGATGGAACACCCGATGCACATGCACGGCGCGTTCTTCGTGGTCGACAACGGCAAGGGCGAGCGAGCACCGCTCAAGCACACGGTCATCGTCAAGCCCGGCGAGACCATCACGGTGCACACCAGCTTCGACGAGCCCGGCCCCTGGGTCTTCCACTGCCACCTTTTCTATCACGCTGCCGCCGGCATGGTGCAGGCCATCGTCGTGAAGTGAACCCGCCTGCAGACCCGAGTACAGACCACCATGAACACGAATGAATTCCAATGGGCGCGCCCGCTGGCCGGCGCGCTGGCCCTCTCGCTCGTCGGCGTTGCCGGAACGGCACGCGCGATGGAAGACGACGCCGTCTTCCAGACCACCCGCCTCGAGGTGGATGCCGGCCGCAGCGACTCCAAAGCCGTGGCGGCCTGGCGCGCCGATGGCTGGATCGGTACCGACTACAAGCGCTTCGCATGGCGGACTGAAGGTTCGCGCCGCGACGGCCGACTCGAGGACGCCGAAGTTCAGGCGCTGTACAGCCGCTATGTCGCGCCCTTCTGGGACTTGCACGTGGGGCTGCGCAGAGAACTGAAGCCGGATGCTCGCAACTTCGGCGTCATCGGCATCCGCGGGCTGGCGCCCTACGCCTTCGACGTCGACCTCGCGGCCTTCGTCCGCAGCGACGGACGGCTCTTCGCGCGCACCCGCGTCGAGTACGACCTGCTGTTCACGAACCGCCTGATCGCCAAGCCTTTCGTGGGCGTCGACTGGGCCGCTCGTTCGTTGCCAGCGGAAGGGATCAAGTCTGGCGCGACCTCATCCGAGTGGGGGCTCAATCTGCGCTACGAGATCACGCGCGCGGTCGCGCCGTACCTGGAGGTCGGCCGCCAATGGCAGCGCGAGGCCGGTGGCAGCACCAGCGTCAACTCAGTGCGCGCAGGCCTGCGGCTGGTGCTCTGAGACTCGTCGAGAACATCACGATGTCGTCTGCGACCAGCCTCCATTCGCCGCTGCCGTCCGAACCGGCCGGGCTGGGGCGCGCGCAACTCGCGTGGCTGGCCGCCGCGGTCTTCGTTGTTTCCGCAGGGTATGGCGCGCTGATGCCTTTGCTGCCGGCCTGGCTGGCTCCGCTGATGGCGGCCGCTGCCCAGGCCGAGGTCGCGCGCCATGTTGGCTTGCTGAGTGGCATCTACGCCGCCGGGGTGCTGGTGGGCGCGCCGCTGTGGGGACTGGTGTCCGACCGCTGGGGCCGCAGCCGCATCCTGGTGATCGGACTGGTCGGCTACGTCGCCAGTCTGCTGCCCCTGCTGCGGCCGGACTGGATCGGTCTGGCCGGCATCTATGCCTTGCGCGCGGCCGCGGGCTTCTTCGTCGCGGCCGTCGTGCCGGTGGTGCCGGCCCTCGTTGCCGAGCACACCCCGCAGCACCAGCGCGCCCGCCGGTTTGCCTGGCTCGGTGCGATGTCGCTGCTGGGTTTTCTGTTCGGACCGGGACTCATTGCCGCCGCCGCGCAGCTGTCCGCCACGCTCGCCAGCGTCGGTGCAGGAAAGGTCGACGCGACAGATGTGGTCATCATGATGTCGGCGGCACTGGGCGCGCTGACGATGTTGGGACTCGCCGCCACCCTGCCGCGCACCGCGCCGGCCGACCTCGAAGACGACTCGCAGCCCGCGTCCGCCGATCGCAGGCGGGCGATGGCGCTGTGGGGGCTGAACGGCGTGGTCATGTTCGTGCTGTCCGGCTTCGAACTCGGCATCGTGTTGCAGGGCCAGCAGCACCCGACGTTGTCGTCGCGCGAGATCTCGCTGATGTTTGCCGAGTGCAGCCTCGTGATGCTCGGCGTCAACGCGCTGCTGTTCTTCACCGGGCTGCTCGAGCGCGCCGCCGGCCGCGGCGTGATGGCGGCCGGGCTCGTGCTGGCGATCGCCGGCTTGGCGATGCTGGCGCAGCACCGCAGCGACGCCTGGATGTACGTTGGCGTCAGTTTCACCGCCGCCGGCACCGGGCTCGTGCTGCCGACAGTTGCCTACCTCGCAGCCGGAGCCTCCCGGCAACGGCTCGGCACAACGATGGGCGGGCTGGCTGCCGCAGCGGGGTTCGGCCAGACGCTCGGCTCGGCGGCCGCCGGCTGGCTCTTCGGTGTCGTGGCCCAGCTCAGCTTCGCGTGGCTCGCGCTGCCGCTGCTGGCCACGCTGGGCACCCTGATCGTGCGCCCTGCGTGGTGGTCGACCGAGGGTCCTCCGCCGCGGTCGCCACGTGCTTCTCCCGCCCCGCTTCCCAAATGACAACCCCAGGAGCCCTGACCATGCGCCACTTCCTCGTCGCCCTTCTCGCCGCGCTGACGCTCGCGCTGTCCGGCTGCGGCTACAACACCTTCCAGACGACCGACGAACAGATCAAGGCCAGCTGGTCCGAAGTGCTGAACCAGTACCAGCGCCGCGCCGACCTGATCCCGAACATCGTCGCCACCGTCAAGGGGGAGGCCAACTTCGAGCAGGAGACGCTGACCAAGGTGGTCGAAGCGCGTGCCAAGGCCACCTCGATCCAGGCTACGCCCGAGCTGGTCAACAACCCCGAGGCCTTCAACAAGTTCCAGGCCGCTCAGGGCGAGTTGTCGAGCGCGCTGTCACGCCTGCTCGTGGTCGCCGAGAACTACCCGAACCTGAAGGCCAACCAGGGCTTCCAGGACCTGCGCGTTCAACTCGAAGGCACCGAGAACCGGATTGCCGTTGCGCGCGGCCGCTATGTGAAGGCGGTGCAGGACTACAACGTCGCGGTTCGCACCTTCCCGAGCAACCTCACGGCGATGGTGTTCGGCTACGGCGTCAAGGCCAATTTCAGCGTCACCGACGAGGCGGCACTCGCGGTGCCGCCGAAGGTCGATCTCGGCGGCATCGGCGCTTCGGGTGCCAAGAAGTGACAGCAGCCCGCGTCCCGGTCGGACGCTTCTTGCGTTGGCTCGCCGTCGTCTGGCTCCTGTGCTGGGCCGCGCTGGGCGCTGCCCAGGACCTGATCCCGGTGCCGCCACTGCAGGGCCGGGTGACCGACCTGACCGCCACGCTGACGGCGCAGCAGAGCGCCGCGCTCGAGCAATCGCTGCGCGCCTTCGAGGAGCGCAAGGGCACGCAGATCGCGGTGCTCATCGTGCCGACCACGCGGCCGGAGGCGATCGAACCCTTCGCGCTGCGCGTGGTGGAGCAATGGAAGCTGGGGCGACGCAAGGTCGACGACGGCGCGCTGCTGCTCGTTGCGAAGGAGGACCGCACAGTGCGCATCGAGGTCGGCTACGGGATCGAGGGCGCGCTGAACGACGCCACAGCGGCGCGGATCATCGCGGAGGTCATCACCCCCCGCTTCAGGCAGGGCGACTTCTACGGCGGGCTCACGGCAGGGCTCGATCAGGTCTTGCGCGTCCTCGATGGCGAAGCCCTCCCCGCGCCGACGCGGCGCGGCCCGGCATCTGCCGACAACGGCCTCGGCCAAAGCTGGCCCGTGTTGTTCATCGTCGCGCTGGTGCTCGGCGGCGTGTTGCGACAAGTGCTGGGCCGGGTGCCCGGGGCCCTGGCGGTCGGCGGCGTGCTGGGCGTCGTCGCCTGGTTCGCGCTCGGCACCCTGGCCGTCGCAGCCACCGCGGGCCTGACCGGCTTCTTCGTCACGCTGCTGGGCATCGGCATGGGCGGCCACGGTGGCATGCACGGGCACGGCGGGCGCCGGGGCGGTGGCTTCGGCGGAGGCGGTGGGTTCGGCGGAGGCGGCGGCGGTTTTGGCGGGGGCGGTGCCTCGGGCAGGTGGTGACCATGGACCTCGCACGACTCCTGCGCCACCTCGCGACGACCTCGGCGCGCGTGCGCCGCGCCTTCCCCGCCTCCGCGCTGTCCTCGATCGAGCAGGCGATCGCCTCGAGCGAGCTCTCCCATGCGGGAGAGATCCGCTTCGTCATCGAAGGCTCGCTCGACGGCCTGCCCTTGTTGCGTGGACAGACGGCGCGCGAACGCGCCATCGAGCTCTTCGCACGACTGCACGTCTGGGACACCGAACACAACACCGGGGTGCTGATCTACGTGCTGCTGGCGGACCGGCGGGTCGAGATCGTCGCCGACCGGGGCATCCACGCCAAGGCTGGCGCCGGGGCCTGGTCGGTGATCTGCAGCGACATGGAAACGCAGTTCGGCGCCGGCGACTTCGGCCGCGGCGCCGTCCAGGGCATCGAGGCCGTCACGCAGCTGGTGGCGCGCCATTTCCCGCTCACGCCCGGCGACCGCAACGAGTTGCCCGACGCGCCGCTCCTGCTCTGAACACACACACCCCAAGAGGACCTCCATGCAACTGCAATTCCTCGGCGCCACCGGCACCGTCACCGGCTCGAAATACCTTCTGCGCCATGAAGGCGCGACTGTGCTCGTCGACTGCGGCCTCTTCCAGGGCTACAAACAATTGCGGCTGCGCAACTGGGCACCGATGCCCGTGCCGGCCGCCGGCATCGACGCGATCGTGCTGACCCATGCCCACATCGATCACAGCGGCTACGTGCCGCTGCTGGCGCGGCAGGGTTTCAAGGGCAAGGTCTACTGCTCGGAAGCGACCTACGAGCTGTGTCGCATCCTGCTGCCCGACAGCGGCCACCTGCAGGAGGAGGAAGCCGAGTACGCCAACCGGCGCGGCTACTCAAAGCACAAGCCGGCGCTGCCGCTCTACACCCGCGAGGACGCCGAGCGCTGCCTGAAGCAGTTCGTCCCCAGGCCCTACGGCACTCCGTGGAGCCCCGCTCCCGGCCTGCAAGCGCGCCTGGATCCGTCGGGGCACATGCTGGGGTCCGCCTTCGTGAAGATCGACGACGGCCGGCGCTCGATCCTGTTCTCTGGCGACATCGGTCGTCCGAACGACCTGGTGCTGGTCGCACCGGCCCGCGTTCCGGGAGCCGACTATGCCGTGATCGAGTCCACCTACGGCGACCGCCAGCACGAGGCCAGCGACCCGCTGCTCAAGCTCGGCGAGGTCATCAACCGCACCGCGGCGCGCGCCGGTGTCGTGGTGATCCCGGCCTTCGCCGTGGGGCGGGCACAGAACCTGATGTACTGCATCCACCTGCTCAAGGAGCGCGGCGTCATCCACCATCTGCCGGTCTACCTCGACAGCCCGATGGCGACCGACGCGACGCGCATCTACCACGCGCACCAAAGCGAGCACCGGCTGAGCCCCGAGCAGTGCGAGGCCATGTGCCACGCGGCGACGATTGTCAACAAGCCCGACGACTCGCGCGCGCTGAGCGCACGGCGTGGACCGATGGTCATCATCTCGGCCAGCGGCATGGCCACGGGCGGGCGCGTCGTCCACCACCTCAAGGCCTTCGCACCGGACCGCCGCAACACGATCCTGTTCGCGGGCTACCAGGCCGGCGGCACCCGCGGCGCCGCCATCCTGCAGGGCGCCTCCTCGGTGCGCATCCATGGCCAGGACGTGCCGATCCACGCCGAGGTGGCGGCGCTGGACAGCCTGTCCGCGCATGCTGACGCCGGCGAGATCCTGCAGTGGATGCGCGGCTTCGACGCGGCGCCGACACAGACCTTCATCACCCACGGTGAACCGGCGGCGGCCGACGCGATGCGCTCGCGCATCGAGCACGAACTGGGCTGGCCGTGCCGCGTGCCCGACTATCTGGAAACGGTGGAGCTGGCATGAACGCGGATGTGACGCCAACCCACGGCGACGACGCCGGCAACACGCTGCGCGCCTGGCGCACGGGCATCGACACCTACCAGGAACCGGTCGTCTACATGCGCAGCGACTGCGCTGTTTGCCGTTCCGAGGGCTTCACGACGCAGGCTCGCGTGCAACTGACCGCGGGCCAGCGCAGCATCGTTGCCACGCTCAGCGTCGTCGACGGCCCCTGGCTCGGACATGGCGTTGCGGGCTTGTCCGAAGCAGCGTGGGCATCGCTGGACGCCACGCCCGATGAATGGCTCACCGTCAGCCACGCGCCGGTGCTCGACTCGCTCAGCCATGTGCGCGCCAAGGTCTACGGCCACCGCCTCGATGCCGGCGCCTTTCGCGCCGTCATCGGCGACATCGCGGCCGGCCGCTACTCCGATCTGCATCTGGCCACCTTCATCACCGCCTGCGCGGGCGACCGCCTTGATCTCGACGAGACCGTCTCGTTGACGCGCGCGATGATCGACGTGGGCGAACGGCTGGACTGGGGCCGCGACAGGGTCGTCGACAAACACTGCGTCGGCGGCCTGCCGGGCAACCGCACGACGCTGCTCGTCGTGCCCATCGTCGCGGCCTGTGGGCTGACGATGCCCAAGACCTCGTCGCGTGCGATCACGTCCCCAGCGGGCACGGCGGACACGATGGAGGTGCTGGCCCCGGTCGACCTAGACATCGCCGCGATGCGGCGCACGGTGGAACGAACCGGCGCCTGCATCGTCTGGGGTGGCTCGGTCCGGCTGAGCCCGGCCGACGACATCCTGATCCGCGTCGAGCGCCCGCTCGATCTCGACAGCGAAGGACAACTCGTCGCCTCCGTGCTGTCCAAGAAGGCAGCGGCCGGCTCCACGCATGTGCTGATCGACCTGCCGGTGGGACCGACGGCCAAGGTGCGCAGCGCCGATGCCGCGCAGACACTCGGGCGCCGGCTCGTCGAGGTCGGCCGGGCCATCGGATTACAGGTGTCGTTGCGCGTCACCGACGGCTTGCAGCCGGTCGGGCGCGGCATCGGCCCCGCGCTGGAAGCGCGCGACGTGCTGGCCGTGCTGCGCCGACAGGCCGATGCACCGGACGATCTGAGGCAGCGCGCCTTGCGACTGGCCGGCGACATCCTCGAACTGGGCGGCGCGGCGCCGGAAGGCAGTGGCCTGCGCCTGGCGACCGAGGTTCTGGCCGACGGACGGGCCTGGACGAAGTTCGCCGCCATCTGCGAAGCCCAGGGCGGCCTGCGCGAGGTGCCGCAGGCATCGCACCGGCGGGTCGTCGAGGCACGCTCAGGGGGGCGCGTCACCGCGATCGACAACCGCGTGCTGTCGCGCGCCGCCAAGCTCGCCGGCGCGCCGAAGGCAGCGGCCGCCGGCGTCGACGTGCACGCCCGCCTCGGCGACATCGTGCAGCGCGGACAGCCGCTCTTCACGCTGCACGCGCAGGCTCCGGGGGAACTGGCCTACGCGCGGCAGTACATCGAAACCCGGCCCCCCATCTTCCAGATCTCGGAGCTGTCTTGAAATCGATCGTCTTCCATCTGCCCGGCGACGAGGCCTTTGCCGACCGGCTGGTGCGTGCGCTGCAGGCCGAACGTGCCGGATTGGAACTGCACCGCTTTCCGGACGGCGAGTCGCTGGTACGACTGGACGCTGACGTGACGGGCCGAATCGTTATGCTCACCTGCAGCCTCGTGCGGCCCGACGAGAAGACCCTGCCGCTGCTGTTCGCGGCCGACGCCGCGCGCGACCTCGGCGCGGCGAAGGTGCTGCTCGCCGCACCGTACCTCGCCTACCTGCGGCAGGACCGGCGCTTCCATGCCGGCGAGGCGGTGACGTCGCGCACCTACGCGGCGCTGCTGTCGACCGCCTTCGATGGGCTGGTGACGGCCGATCCGCACCTGCACCGCTATCACGCGCTCGACGAGATCTATCGCATCCCGACGCGCGTCGTGCACACGGCGCCGCTGATCGCCCGCTGGGTCGCGGCACGGGTCGAACGCCCGCTGCTGATCGGCCCCGACTCGGAGAGCGAGCAATGGGTCGCGGAAGTCGCCGCCGCCGCCGGCGCGCCCTGGACCGTGCTGCAGAAGATCCGCCGCGGCGACCGCGATGTCGAGGTCAGCCTGCCGGATGTGTCGGCCTGGCCGGACCGCCAGCCGGTGCTGGTCGACGACATCGTCTCGAGTGCACGCACCATGATCCAGGCGGTGGCCAGTGTGCGCCGCGTCGGCCTGCCGGCGCCGCTGTGCATCGGCGTGCATGCGCTGTTCGCGCCGGGCGCGTACGAGGAACTGCTGGCCAGCCGGCCAGCCCGCGTGCTCACCTGCGACACGGTGCCGCACGTTTCCAACGAGATCAGCGTCGTCGAACCGATGGCGCGCGCGCTGGAAGAGTTGATGGAGGGAACCGCATCGTGAACAACAATCGACCGTCCCTTGTCTGGCGGCTGTGGCTGCTCATCGCGCAGGTGATCGCGGTGTCGGCCGGCCTGCTGATCGCCTGGAAGGCTTTCGGGCCGGAGACCGCGACGCCGACCCGCACCGACGTCGTGGCGCTGCGTGAGGCGCCGCACGCCGACACGTCGGCGTCGTCATCAACAGGCAGCGTCGTCATGACACGCCTCGAGGGGGGCTTCCGCGCGGCGGCGGCCAAGGCCTCGGCCTCGGTCGTCAACATCTACACGCGCAAGGCACCACCACGACAGCTGCCCGGTTGGCTACGGCCCTATGGCGGCTCCGACGAGGAGGCGGCGCAAGGCCAATCCAGCCTGGGCTCCGGCGTCATCGTCGCCGCCCAGGGCTTCATCCTGACCAACAACCACGTCGTCGAGGGCGCCGACGAGATCGCCGTGATGCTGCCCGGCGGCAAGGTGGCCGAGGCGCGCGTCGTCGGCACCGACCCCGAGACCGACCTCGCTGTGCTGCGTGTCGAGGCCAAAGGCCTGCAGCCGATCACCTTCGCCGATCCGGCCTCGGTGCAGATCGGCGACATCGTGCTGGCCGTCGGCGATCCGTTCGGCGTCGGCCAGACGGTGACGCAGGGCATCGTCAGCGCGACGGGCCGCAACCGGCTCGGCATCAACACCTTCGAGAACTTCATCCAGACCGACGCCGCGATCAACCCCGGCAATTCGGGCGGCGCGCTGGTCGATGCATCCGGCCACCTGGTGGGCATCAACACCGCGATCTACTCGCGCAGCGGCGGATCACAAGGCATCGGATTCGCTATTCCCGTGAGCCTGGCACGGCAGGTGATGGAGCAGATCATCGCCACCGGCCGCGTCAGCCGCGGCTGGCTCGGCGTGAGCGCCCGCGACGTCATCCACGAGACCACCGGTGCCGCGGCCGGCGCCGCGCTCGTCGCCGTGCAGCGCGGCGGCCCCGCCGACCGCGCCGGCTTGCGCGCCGGGGACACCGTCCTATCGATCAACGGCAAGGAAGTCGTCGACACGGCCGCGCTGATCAACGAGACGGCCGCACTGAACCCAGGCACCCAAGCGCAGTTCAAGATCCTGCGCGGCCGCGAGGCCGTGTCCCTGGCGGTCGAACTGGGCCAGCGTCCGGTCACGCGCAAGCCATGATGGAGACATCCCGTGCTGCGCGGTGCACTCGAATCGGGGCTGATGCGCACGCTGCTGCGGCGAGCCGACAGTCCTGCGTTCCCGGCGGTGGTGGGCGCCGTGGCGGTCGCCGCGACGCTGTCGATGTCCGTGCCCTTCGCAACCCTGCTGGTGGCGGCAGTTCTGATGGCGCGGCGCCGCTGGGGCGCGATCGCCGTGGGTACCAGTCTGGGCGCAGCGCTGGGCGCGGCACTGCTGTACCTGGTGTTCCACCACCTCGGCTGGGCCCGGCTGTTCGTCGCCTACCCGGATGTCGTGCGTTCGTCCGCCTGGAGCGATGCCACCCGATGGTTGTCTGCCTACGGCGTCGTGGCCCTGCTTGTGATAGCCGCGACGCCGCTGCCACTGACACCGGCGTTGATGTTCGCAGGCATCTCCCGGCTGCCGATCGGCGAGGTGGTGCTCGCGCTGTGGATCGGCAAACTCGCGAAGTACCTCGTGTATGCGTGGCTGGCCTCGCGCTTTCCGGAGCGTGCGCTGCAGCGCGGTCAGCGGCATGCCGAAGCTCTGCGCGTCATCGTCGCCCGTGCCCTGTCGACCGCGCCGGCTCAGCGGGACGACACCACGTCGTCCGGGGAACTGCGGTGATGACGCTTGGCGATCCGCAGTCCCGCCCGACCGGCGCCCTGCTGCAGGAGGCAAGCTGATGTGCTTTTCCGCGCAAGCCAGCTTCACCGCCGGCACCGTGTTGCTGATCGTCGGAGCGGCCACCGTGCGGCGTGCCCGTGTTCGCTCGGAACTGCCGTACGCCTGGATTCCGGTTCTCTTCGGCATCCAGCAGCTGCTCGAAGGCGCGCTCTGGCTGACCTTCCCGGACCGCGCGCCAGTGCTCAACACGGTGCTGACGCACGCCTACTCGTTCTTCTCGCATGTGCTGTGGCCGATCTACGTGCCGCTGGCCGGACTGGCGCTGGAGACCGTGCCCTGGCGGCGGCGCGTCCTGATCGCCATTGCCATCGCAGGCAGCGCCGTGGGGCTGTACCTGCTGGCCACGCTGTTCACGCTGCCGATCGTCGCCACGGTGACCGGCCAGCACATCGCCTACGAATCGCCGCACTTCTATGCAATGGCGGCGATGTCGCTGTACCTGTTGGGCACTTGCGCAAGCCTGATGTTCTCCAGCCACTTGCGGGTCGTTGCCTTCGGCGTGGCCGCGTTCGTGTCCGCGGTGGCAGCCTACGCCTTCTACGCGACCTGGTTCATCTCGGTGTGGTGCTTCTTCGCCGGGGTGCTCAGCGTCATCGTGTTCCTGTACTTCACCGATGCGCGCCGGACCGCGCGGGTTCCCGGCGCGACCCGGGAACTGGAGGCACATTGATGGACCGGACGAAGGGCTTCACGCCCGCGCTCGGCTTTCACTCTCTCACGCCGCTGTACGACCGCGTGGTGGCCCTGACGACGCGCGAGCGGACCTTCAAGCGGGCGCTGCTCGACCAGGCGGCCATCGAGCCCGGCCACCAGGTGCTGGACGTGGGCTGTGGCACCGGCACGCTGGTCATCGCGGCGCAGCGCCGACAACCGGGCGCGCAGCTGTCGGCGCTCGATGCCGACCGCGCGGTCCTCGCCATCGCAGTGCGCAAGGCAAGGCACGCCGGCGCGGAGATCGTGTTCGACCTGGGCCGCTCGTCCGCCCTGCCCTACGCCGACGAACGTTTCGACCGCGTCGTGTCGAGCCTCTTCTTCCACCACCTGTCATGGGGCGACAAACTGCTGACCGCGCGCGAGATGCATCGCGTGCTGCGGCCTGCCGGCGAACTGCACGTCGCCGACTGGGGCCGGGCGGGCGGCCTGGTCAGCCGGACCGCGTTCCTGGCGGTCCAGCTTCTCGACGGCTTCGACACCACGAGCGACAACGTCGCCGGAATGCTGCCGGTGCTGTTCGCTTCCGCCGGCTTCCGCCAGGTCGAGGAAACGCGCCGGATCCCCACTGCTCTTGGCATCGTGTCGCTGTACCGGGGTGTCAAGGGCAGCGCCGCGCCGGGCCGGCGCTCAGCCGGAGGCACGGCATGAATGCTTCGCCCAGCGGGTCCGCGTTGCCCGAGCGGCCGGCCCTGGGCAGTCCGCCCGGGGCCTTGCGAGTGCTCTTCATGGACGTCGCCGCCGATGACCAGGCCATGCTCGAAGCGCTGTGCCCGAGCTCGTGGTGGCCGCGTTTCGTGCCCGACACCCAGGTTGAAGCGGACGACAGCGCTGCGGCGCTGGCCCAGGTACTGTGCGTGTTCGTCCGCACGCCGGTGACACGCGACTTGCTGCAGCGCATGCCGGCGCTGCAGCTGGTGGCGACGCGTTCCGCCGGCGTCGACCACATCGACCTCGACGCCTGCCGGGAACGCAACGTCGCGGTCGTCCACGTGCCGGACTACGGGGCCGCCACCGTCGCCGAGCACAGCTTCACGCTGCTGCTCGGGCTCGCCCGCCATCTGTGCGAGGCACGCGGTCGCGCACTCCAAGGCCGCTTTTCTTACCGAGGGCTCACCGGCTTCGAACTGGCAGGCAAGGTGCTGGGGGTCGTCGGCTTCGGTCGTATCGGAACGCACGTGGCACGCATCGCGCAGGGCTTCGGGATGACAGTCCTGACCTTCGACCCGCGACCGCGATCGGAAGTCGCGATCAACCTCGGCATCGACTTCGTCGGATGGTCGGAACTGCTCGAACGCAGCGACATCCTGAGTCTGCACGCGCCGCTGACCCCGGAAACGCATCACCTGCTGGACGACGACGCCTTTGCCCGCATCAAACCCGGTGTCGTGCTGCTCAACACCGCACGTGGTGGTTTGATCGACGAAGAAGCGCTGCTGCGCGCGCTCGACCGCGGCACTGTTTCCGCGGCCGGCCTCGACGTGCTCGAGCACGAAGGCGGCGCCGCGCCCGAGGCGCCGATGGGCTGCGACGGCCTGGGCTGCGTCCGCGGTTGGGAGTCGTCGCACCCGTTGCTGCGCCACCCGCGCGTGCTCGTAACACCCCACGTCGGCTTCAACACCCACGAGGCGGTCGCGCGCATCCTGCACGAGACCGTCGACAACATCGCGGCGTGGCACGCCGACCAGCCGCGGCACCGCGTGGCCTGACATGCTGAATGCCGCACCGGCTCCCGCCAGGCCGTCGCCACGCCGGTCCCCGGTCGGGCGCGCGCTCCGGATCGGCTTGGCCTTCACCGGCTTCGTGTTGTGGTGGGCCTGGCACCGCGGCGTGATGCGCTGCGACGACCACCCGGCAGCCGAACGCTTCGCGGCCCTCCTCCAAGGGCTGGGTACGACCTTCGTCAAGCTCGGCCAGCACCTGAGCCTGCGCGCCGACTTGTTGCCTGACACGGCACAGCAAGCGCTGGCGCGGCTGCAGGATCATGTGGGTGCGTTTCCATCGGAACAGGCACAGCTGGCCGTCGAATCTGCATTTGGCCGTCCCTGCTCGCAGCTCTTCACACGCTTCGACCTGGCGCCGCTGGCCGCAGCCTCGGTGGCGCAGATCCACCGCGCCGCGCTTCCCGACGGCACCGAGGTCATCGTCAAGATCCGCCGGCCGGGAGCCGCCGAGGCCGTTGAATCGGACATGCGCATCCTGCACGCGGTTGCCGCGGTGGCGCAGACCTTGCTCCCACCGTTGCGGCGCTGGGGCCTCGTGGCGATCGTCGACGAGATCGCCGGCAACCTGCGGCTCGAGATGGACCTCTCGCGCGAGGCTCGTTTCGTGCGGCGCTTCGCCGAAGCGTGGCGCGGATCGCCGGACGTCGATATCCCGGACGTCGTCGACGGCCTGTGTGCATCCTCGGTGATGGTGCAGCGCTTCAGCAGCGGAGTGCGCGTCGACGCCGTCGCCGCGCCTGAGCGCGAGGCCTGCGCGCGCCGTCTCGTCGACAGCTACGTGACGCAACTCTTCGAGCACGGCTTGTTCCATGGCGATCCGCATCCGGGCAACCTGTTCGTGATGGCCGACGGGCGGATCTGCTTCCACGACTTCGGCATCGTCGGCCGTCTGGACCGCCGCCTGCGCCGCGCACTGACGGCGTTCGCACTGGCCTTCGTCGAGCAGGACGCCGACTGGGTGGTCGACGCCTGGCTCGCCCTGGGCCTGGTGGGGGCGCAGGTGGAGCGCCGCGCCTTCCTGCCCGTGGTGCAGTCGCTGCTGGCTGAGTGCGCCGAGCGGCCGCTGCGCGACTGGTCGCTGTCGGGCGCGCTCGTGCGGCTGGTGGCCGCCGGCCGATCGCAGTCGGTGCGCCTACCAACAGACCTGCTCGTCCTGACGCGCACGATGCTGCTGCTCGAAAGCACGGTCCGTACACTGGCGCCGGCGTTCTCGATCTTCGAGACGCTATCGCGTCACGCCGCCGCAGGCTCGATGCGGCAGGCACCCGCGCCGGAGGCCTCGAAGCGCCTGGCCTTCGAGATGGGCAGCGTGGCAAGCGACCTGCCGGCCATGCTCGCACAACGGCTGCACGGCGCGTTCGCCCGCGAGCGCCTGTTCGAGATCGCGATCGTGCCCGACGCGAGCTTGCAGGAAGGTGTGGACCGCGCGAGCCGCCGCGTCTCGCTGGCACTGGTGACGCTCGGGCTGTACATCGCGTCAAGTCTGCTGATGCAGCACGCCGTGGGCCCGCAATGGGGCGGCATGCCGCTGCTCGCGCTGGCGGGCTATGCGCTTGCCATCCGATTCACGTTTTCCATCGCCCGCGGGCGCGCGCTGCGCTGACCGGGAAACTCGACGTCAAAGGAGTGGACATGAACAGGATCAGGGTCGCCGTCAACGGATACGGCGTCATCGGCAAGCGCGTCGCCGACGCGGTTCGCCTTCAGGATGACATGGCACTCGCCGGTGTCGCCGACATCGTCGACGACTACCGGCTGCAGCTTGCGGCCCGCGCCGGGCTGCCCGTGTACGCGGCGACGCCGCAGGCCGAGGCGCCGATGCGCGCAGCCGGCATCGCGGTCGCGGGCGGCCTCGCCGCACTGCTCGCGCAGTCCGATGTCGTCGTCGACTGCACGCCGAAGAAGGTGGCCGCGATCAACAAGGGCGTGTACGAGGCGGCTGGCGTCAAGGCCATCTTTCACGGCGGGGAATCGCATGCGCTGACCGGCCATTCGTTCGTCGCGCAGGCGAACTATGCGTCGGCGCTGGGGCGCTCGTCGACGCGCGTCGTGTCGTGCAACACCACATCGATCGTTCGCACGCTCGGCGCGCTGCGGACGGCAGGCCTGCTCAAACGCGCACGCGGCACGCTGATCCGGCGCGCCTCGGACCCCTGGGAGGCGCATGCCGACGGCATCGTCAACACGGTGGTCCCCGAGAAGGTCATTCCCAGCCATCAAGGCCCGGACGCTCGCACCGTCATCCCCGACCTCGACGTCGTGACGATCGCCGTGAAGGCTGCACATAACTCCAGTCACCTGCACACCTGGTGGGTCGAACTGACCCGGCCGGCGACACGCGACGAGGTGCTTGCGGCATTCCGGGCGGCACCGCGGATCGCGTTCGTACGCTCGTCGGACGGGATCGTGGCGCTGAACAGCACGGTCGAGCTGATGTCCGACCTTGGCCGCCCGCGCGGCGACATGTGGGAGGTGGCGCTGTGGGAGGACGTCCTGGCCGTCGACGGCGATCAGGCGTACTACACCTATCAGGTGTTCAACCAGGCAATCGTGATTCCGGAAACCATTGACGCGATCCGGGCTCTGACCGGTATCGAGACGGACCCAGCGAGGTCCATCGCGAAGACCGATGCCTCGATGGGATTGCGGCGCGATTTCCTGCGCTGACGCAGCAGGGTCTGGAAGGTTCCCCGTGTCCCTTGACCTGAATTTCCTCGACAGCACAGCCGGTGCTTGGTGGGTGTTCTGGGTTGCCGTTGCCGGCTGGGTGATCTTCCTGGGGCTGGACCCGTTCAGGAAGACCGGCAGACGCCGCGGCACAGCTCAGGAGGAACTTCTACGCCGCCTGGAGGATGGCGAGATCTCGCGGGAGGACTACGAGCGGCGCCTTCGCTTGCTCGGCGATGACCCGAGCCAATCGCGCTGAGCTGCATCAACACGCCGTGATGCTGACTGCTCAAGATGCTGAAACCGGCGCAGCCATTTTTGCACCAACGCTGTCATGGTCATCGCTTCTTCCGCCGGCTCGTGTCCGGCAAGTGCTCCCGCCCCGACACCGTCGGGCGCGGGCTTTTCCTCACATCACTCAGGAGTCTTCATGAAATCCATCCGTACGTTCACGATCCTCGCCATGTTGGCAGCCGCTGTGCCGGCATGGGCGCAATCAACTTCAGCTCAGGCACCGGCAACGCCGTCAGCCTGGAGCCAGAACATGGACAAGCAGATGGAGTCCATCCGGGAGATCCGCAACAAGCTGCTCGCCGCACGCACGCCGGAAGAGCGCAGCAAGCTCATGGCCGAGCAGATGAAGCTGATGCAAGGCGGGATGGACATGATGGGCGGCATGGGCATGGGAGGCATGGGAGGCATGCAAGGGATGGGACCGATGGCGGCCGCGAGTGCACCGATGGACATGACCACGCGCCAGCAGATGATGGAAAAGCGCATGGAGATGATGCAGTCCATGATGCAGATGATGATGGACCGTGCGGCGCCTGCGCCGGCGGCCAAATGACGGGAGCCGCATCGTGACAAAATCCAGCAACCCCACCCTCACTGCCGCGCCGTCGGCCTACGGCTTCCATGGCGTGCTGCGGGAGCGCGACTTCGGTCGAGCCGTCGAGCAGGTCACGGCCGCTCTCAAGTCTGAGGGTTTCGGTGTCCTGACCGAGATCGACGTTCAGGCCACGATGAAAGCCAAACTCGGGATCGACGTACCGCCCTACCGGATTCTGGGCGCCTGCAACCCACCCCTCGCACACCGTGCGCTGACGGCCGAGCCGGACATCGGGTTGCTGCTGCCCTGCAATGTCGTCGTTCGCCAGGAGGTTGACGGTCGGCTGGTGGTCGGCTTCATGGACCCCGAGGCCGTTCTGCAGTTGACGGCCCATCCAGAGGTCGCTGCGGTGGCCAAGGAAGTGAGAGGCAAGCTGCAACGCGTGCGTGCGGTGCTCGATGCCGCACCGACCGACTGACGCGACTCGAACCAAGGAGCACATATGTACTTCGGCGAGGGCTTTTACATGGGCGGCATGCACGGGCTGTGGTGGATCTTCTGGATCGTGCTGATCGGCGCGGTGGTCTATGCGGCATGGGGCCGTCCGTCAGGGCGCCGGCGCGGTTCCAAGGAAACACCGCACGAAGTGCTACGGCGACGCCTTGCCAGCGGCGAGATCGACGCGCAGGAGTACGAGCAGCGCAAAGCCTTGCTCGACCGCGACGCCGGCAGGTCGGGCTGAGCCGCTCCATGATGTGAGCTGTCGCACGCGATGGACATCGTTGCACACTCCTTGTGGGCCGGCCTTGGCGTCGCGGCGGTGGCGCGCCGTTGGCCTGTCAGCACCAGCCAGGCGCGCACCGCAGTGGCGCTTGCGGCACTGCCCGACATCGGACAACTGATTCCCATCGCCCTTTGGGGACTGCTGGGCGGCGGCACATGGGCGGCACTCCAGGGCTATGCACTCGCGACACCGGGCGCTGAGCCCTGGCTGCCGGCCGCAGTACAGGCCTGGTCGCACACTTTGCATTGTGTGATGCACAGCGCTGTTGTCGCCTCCGTCGTCACGATGCTCGCTTGGCTTCGATGGCGATGGCTGCTGGTGCCGCTGGCAGGCTGGTGGTCGCACATCGTGATCGACATCTTCACGCATTCGAGCGAGTACTACCCGTCGCCGGTGCTCTATCCAATCACCGATCGCGGATTCGATGGCATCGCCTGGCCGACGCCGTGGTTCATGGCGCTGAACTACGCGGCGCTCGGCATCGCGGGTCTGTGGCTGTGGCGTTCCGCACGCAAAGACGGGCTCGCTGACACACCGTAACGTTCGGTGCTCGGACGTAGGCGCTGCTTGTCGGCGTCGCGTACGTACGCGCGGCCAACACGCCGAAGCCGCCCGAAACCGCCCGAAACCGCGACTTAGGTCTGTGCCTGCCCCGGGGCCGGAGCGTCGTCGATCTTTAGCTGATCGCGTTCAAGACGTCTGCCACGCCGCACTCCCAACCAATAGGCCAGAAACACGAGGGCGAACGGCGCGGCGCATATCACGAGAAAGACCAACCAACCACCGAGCATCAATGCTGTGTGCAGCAGGAAACCATGCTCGGCTCCGTACATCGCACTACTCCTTCGTGTTCGCCGACTTGCGGCGCGCGATCTCCCGCGCCACCCCTTCGGCCATCGCCTTGACGTTCTGTGCCATCACTGCAGGTCCGATCAACGGAGGCACGGCGAACTCGGGCACCAATTCCGCACGGTAACCGACACCGATGGCATGGTCGTGGGGAGTCAATGTCCAGCTACCTTGCATGCGCTTGAGGTTCCCGCTCACCAGATCGAAACGGATCTCGCTCTCCGGGGTCTCGGAGATGCGTGAGACGGTAGTCGTGGTCAGCTTGAAGAACAACACTCCCGATTCACCCTTCTGCTCCAACAGCATGGGCTCCCCGCGACCGCTCACAATGCGACTTGACTGCATACCTGGAACGAAACGCTGCAAGTTTTCGTAGTCTGTGAGAACCCGCCACACCAGGGTGCGGGAAGCGGCAACATCCATGCGCACGTTGACTTGGTACGCTTGACCCGATCTCGTCACGGAAACCACCGGTTCAGATCGAGCGGTGGCTGGGTACAGCACAAGCCCAAGATGCCCGACGAAGATGGCACCGCTCAAGAGCCTCAGGCACGCGAGTGAGGCGGCAGAATCGTTCATCATTCCTGATCTCAACGTCGAGACGCAACTCGCATCAAATGGACCAACGCCAGACCATGTGGGTTGACTTTCTGTCGCTCAGGAAGCCCGATGCGGGGCTTGCCCGTCATGCAAGCACGACGTCCCACACTGTATAAGCAAACTGGATCAACCCACCCGGATTGCCCTCGACCGGGCGCGAGTCCATAAGGTTGCGCGCGAGCTCATACCGACCATCATGCCGTCGAGGTCGAGAGTGAGAGGCCGATGTCGACGCCAGCGTTCATCGGAGTGGCGGGTTGAAGAACCACTGCAGCTGCACCTGAACCGCGTTGGGCGAGGCAGCGAACTCGCTGCCCGCGGCGCCGGCGGAATACTGCACGCCGAAGATCAGATCCGCGGCCGGCCCGATGGACCACACGAGGCGGCTGTCGACCGCGCGGCTGCGGTCGTCGGCATTGAGCACCGCGTAGGTCATCCACTTCAGCAGCGGTGTGATCTCGTAGGACGCGAACAGCCCCGCGTAGCGCGTCGCGAGGCTCGTCAACCGTCCCGAGCGTAACCCCGCGAAGTCGTAGCCTGCAGGAGCCCGCGAACCGGCGCCGTTGTAGTACAGCTCGGCGCTCAGCGTGAGCCCGGTCGCGAAGGCATAGTCCGCACCGGCCATCCACCGGTTGAAGCCGGCGCCGCCATCCGGATTCAACCGAGCCGCCTCGGCGCGGACGCCAAGGTCACCGATCTGGCTGGCGACGTCCATGCCAACGATGTCGAGGCCCCGCAGCCGTCCGGCGACCAGCGACCCGTCGACGCCGGCCGCATTGCCGTGCCACTGCAGCGCGCGGCTGGCCGGGCCGTGGTCCGGTGCAGGGGCGTAGACCAGCGACGCACGCGACAGCGGCCCGAGCTTGGCCTCGAGCAACGCGGCATCGACGCCGACGCGCTCCTCGCGCTCGAGCACAAGCGGGTTGACCGGGTTCAGGATGTCCAGCGGGCTCCAGAAGCGGCCTGTCCCCCACGCGATGCGCTGCCGGCCGAGCTTCAGATCGACGTTGCCGCGGGTCAGGGTCACGGCCGCCCTGTACAGGCGATGACGACCATAGACATCGCCACGCTCGACGTAGTTGGCGTCGGCCCGCCAGTACTGCGGCGACGCGAGATCCTTGAGCGCACGAAACTCCGCGGTGTCCAGGTAAGTGCCCAGCAGCAGTTCGTTGTCGTACTGCAGGTCGAGCGCGACACCCGGCGCGAGATCGCCTTTCGCCTCGACGCGCAGCCGGTTCAGGCTCAGCCCGTACGCTTCGCCATTCACGGTGCGTGAACGCACGAACAGGCTCTTCACGCTGCCCGTCAGCCCCAGCCCTTCGGCCTGCGCAGGCACGCCGACGGACAGCGCCGCCATCAGCATGATCGTGCCGACGAACTGCGCGGGCAGCATCACGCGGCGCATCACGTGTGGCGGATCGCGGCCGTCGGGTCGAGCCGCGCGGCCCGTGACGCCGGGTAGAGCGACACCGCGACGCTGGCCACGAACAGGCCGATACCGGGCCCGATCAGGCTCGCCCATTCGAGCCGCGGGTAGACGATGCCGGTCAGCCCGGGAATCGCGCTGTAGTCCTTGTAGAAGCGCGACAGGTCCAGGCCCACGCTGCCGAACGTCGAGACGATGGCCGCACCCACCGTGTAGCCCACGACCGAGGCCAGCAGCATCAGCGCCACCGTTTCGTAGACGACCATGCGAACGATCGCGTCCGGTGGCGTGCCGAGCGCCATCATCACGCCGAACTCGCGAGTCCGCTCGGCCACGGCCATGAAGACGGTGTTCATCACCGCCAGCGCCACCACGAGGAAGAAGACCGCAACGATGACGGTGCGGATGGCACGAACCAGGCCCACCATGTCCGCCACGCGGGTCAGCAACTCCGGCCAGGTCGAGGCGACGAGGCCACGGCTCACCACCACCGGTGCCAGTTGGCGGGCCACGGCGTCCACCTGGGACCGGTCCACGAGCCGCAGGTTGACCGATGAGACCCGGTCGCCGAGGCCGAGCATGCGTTGCACTGCCGGCAAGGTGACGAAGACCATGGCACCGTCGAACGAACTGCTCTCGGTGGCGAAGATGCCGCGGACGCGGAACGCGGCAGTTCCGAGTTCACCGGCCAGCCCCGGTGCCATGACGACGATCTTCTCGCCGAGCCTTGCGCCGATCTTCTCGGCCAGCCGCCTCCCGATGACGATGTCGCGCTCGGCACCGCGCGCGAGTGGCGTGCCCTCGACGAAGGTTCGGTGCAGGATGGTGATGCCCGGCTCGAGATCGGGGTCGACGCCGTAGAGCATCACCCCCACCGACTTCGTCGCGCTGCTGGCCAGCGCCTGCGCCTGCACGCGTGGCGCCGCTGCAGCGACGCCGGGCAGGGCCTGTGCCGCCTTCAGGACGCCGCCGGCGTCCTCGAAGGCCAGCTCGGGCGCCAGGTCCCGACGCAGGCCCTGGCGCTCGATCTGCAGGTGCCCGGTGAGGTAGCCGGTCGAGTTGCCGACGATCTGCTCGGCGAAGCCGTCGAAGAACCCGTACAGGAAGACGTAGGCCACGATCGCGAAGGCGGCGGCGAAGGCGGTGATGGCGCTGCGCTTGCGATTGCGCAGCAGGTTTCGCGTGGCGATCAAGACGAAGACGGGCCAGCGGCTGCGCCTGGCCGGTGCGGGTTCGCCCCGTCCCCGAGCGCGTGCCTTGCCGCCCTCGCCGATGCCGCGGATCGCGGCGACCGGCTCCAGCGTCGCGGCGCGGAACGCCGGGTAGAGAGCCATCAGGAGCGCGATCACGAACACCATCGCCGAGATGAACAGGCTGCGTTCGGCGCGCACCGCCGGATAGATCACGTCCTCCAGCCCGGGCATGGTTCGCAGACCGGCCGCGAACGCGCCCAGATTGATGCCGATCCGCCCGAACGCCGCCGTGGCACCCAGCCCGACCGCGTTGCCGAGCAGCAGCCCTGCCGCGCCGAGCAGCGCCGCCTCCGCGACCACGAGCCGGAACAGCAGCGACTGGCTGGTGCCCAGCGCGAGCATGATGCCGAACTCGCGCGTGCGCTCGAGCACTGCCATCAACACCGGGTTGGCCACGCCGGCGGCCACCATCACGAAGAAGATCGTCAGCACGACGATGCCCATCACTTCGTGGAACCGTGTGCTGACCGCCACCATCGGCAGCAGCACCGGCCAGCCCACCACCTCGTGGTCGGAGCCGGCGCGGATGGACAGGCTCTCGGTGGCCGCAGCCAGCGCGCCCCGGTCGCGCAGGCGCACCGCGACGGCCGTCACGGCGCTCGGCGCGGCGAGGAAATCGCGCATCACCGCCATCGGCATCACGGCGACATAGCCGTCCAGATCGTCGATCTTCGTGCGGAACACGCCCCGCACCGGCACCCGGGCGCTCGCCACCGAGCCGTCGTAGGCCTGCCCCACCAAGACCAGGTCATTGCCGGCGCGCAGGGCCAGGGCCTCGGCGAGGTCTGCGCCGATCAGGATGCCGCTGTCGCCCGGGCCATCGAAGGCGCGGCCATCGACGATGGCCTTGGACAGATCGCTGACCGCGGACTCACCCGCCGGATCGACGCCGAAGGCCATGATGCCGCGCGAGCGATCCGCGCGGCTCGCAAGCACGGTCGTCTCCAGCCGAACCGTCGCCGCGGCGACGGCGGGGTCGGTGCGTACCGCCGCGAGCACACGGTCGCCGGCCTCGATGGCGCGGTCAAGGCTCGGGTCGTCGTGGTAGCCTTTCAGGTGAACCTGCGCATCGGTGGCGAAGTAGCGCGTGGTGTTGTTCACCATCTGGCGGTTCTGGCCGTCGATGAAGCCCCAGAGAAAGGTCAACGCGGCGAGTCCGACCGCGATCGACAGCACCGTGATGCCGGAGCGGCGGCGATTGCGCAAGACGTTGCGCAGCGCCAGCTTCCATATCATGACGCGGCCTTTCGCTCGTCGGCCTCGATGCGGCCGTCGCGCAGGCGGATCACGCGGCGCGCGCGCTCGACCACCATCGGGTCGTGCGTGGAGAAGACGAACGTGGTGCCCTGCTCCTCGTTCAGGCGGCGCATCATGTCCATCAGCGCCGAGCCCGACTGCGAGTCGAGGTTGGCGGTCGGCTCGTCGGGCAGCACGATCATCGGCCGCGCCGCGATGGCGCGCGCCACCGCCACACGCTGCTGCTGGCCTCCCGACAGTTCATTGGGCCGGCGGTTCTCGAGACCTTCCAGGCCGAGTTCGTGCAGCAGGCGCATCGCCTCGTGGCGGCGCCGTTCCTCGTCGACGCCTTGCAGCAGCATCACGTACTCGACGTTCTCCAACGCGGAGAGCACCGGCACCAGGTTGTATTCCTGGAACACGAAGCCGATGTGGCGCAGGCGAACCTCGGCGAGCGCCTTGCGGCCCAGGGACGTGATCTCTTGATCACCGACCCAGATGCGACCGCTCGTCGGGCGGTCGAGCCCGCCGATGAGGTTCAGCAGCGTCGTCTTGCCGGAGCCGGAGGGCCCGACCAGGGCGACAAAGTCGCCCGCCAGGATCTCGAGGCTCGTCTCGTGCAGCGCCGGTACCGGGATGCTGTCGCGCTGGTAGACCTTCGTCGCCTTGTCGGCGCGGACGATTGCGGAGGGCGTCGGCATGGGATTCAAGCAGCTGTCATCACGGTGTGCGGATCGCCGAGCCCGCACACGGCGGCCCATTCGTCGGCGCGGAGCACTTGCGCCGCGTCGATGCCGAGCGCGGAGGAGGCCTCGGCCGCGACGTGCGCCCACGTGCAGCGGTTCGCGAACAGCATGCCGGCGACATCGAGGGTGCCGCCCCGCGCGATGTAGCCCAGCGCGCGGGTGCGCTGCGGCCCGGTGTCGATCCGGCGCAGCACGCCGAGCGTCGGTTCGGGCCGCATGTGCGAGACGATGACGCGTGCCGTCGCTTCAGCGGGGAAGAGTGGCTCCAGCGCCACATCGCCGACGACGAAGGCGCGTTCGCGCTCGTCGCGCGGCAGCCGGAAGCGGCCGGGCTCCGCGACGCAGGTGACCGCCGTGCGATGCCCGGCGGCATCGAGCCGGTCAGCGGCCAGCAGCGCCTGCTGCAGTTGGTACGCGCCGATGGCGATCAGCAGCACCTCGGGCCCCTCACAGGCCTTCACCACGCAGGCGCCTGCTTCGACCAGGCGCTGCGCCTGTTCGCCGGTCAGCCGGTTGGCCATCGGCCGCTTGGGCACGACGAGGGTCCAGAACTGCCCATGGGTACCGTAGGCGGCACGCAGCGCGGCTGCCGCGCTGTTCGCATCGACCGGGAACAGCACGCGTGCGGTGTCGGACATCTCGCCCAGCAGCGCTTCCGCGAGGGTCGGGTCCTGGTGCGACTGCTCGTTCTTGCCGTTCTCCCAGGTGTGTGAGGTGGCGACCGTGACGACCGACAGCCACCCGGGCGGACTGCCCGCCTCCGCTTGGTGGCGGGCAAACAGGATCTCCTGGCGCAACGCGCCGAGCATCTTGACGGCGAAGGCCTCGTAGGAAACAACGAGGTTGATGCCCCCCTTGTTGCCCAGCGCCGCGCTGACCACCGCCTCCTCGTTGAGCGCCGTGATCACCGCGCCGTCCACCGCCTCGGCCAAGCCGGGCTCGGGCACGAAGACGCGGTGCTTCAGCAAGTCCAGCGTTTGCCCCATCCGGTTGCTGCGCAGTTCGTCGGGGTTGCCGACGCGCGGCCGCAACTGGGGGTTCGCTTGCACGATGGCGGCGAAGGCGGCGTCCAGCGCAGCCATCGGCGACACCGGGCCCGCGCCGACGGCTTGCCATTGCGCCGCCGGCATCACGGGCGCATCGACGCGGCGATGGGCCAGCGCGTGGTCGCGCTCGAGCGGGCGCTGCTGGTCCCGATGACGGCAGAGCACGCCCAGCGCCTCGTCGAGTTCGCCAGCCGGCACGAACAGCAAACGCGCCCCCTCGTTGAACTGCTGCCGCGCAAACGCGTCGACGCGTGGATTGCCGGCCAGCGGCAGGTTGTGGGCGGCATTCGAACCCGCCCCGGGGAAGCCGAAGCCCTTCGGTGCCTCGGCGACGGTGTAGTGCAGCGGCACCGGGTATCGGATGCTCCCGTTGGCGACCGCCGCCGCGCAGGCCGCGAGCCGCTCCTCCATCGCGTGCACAGCCCAAGCGAACGCGGCCGGGTCGGTGCCGTCGATCTCCATCGGGTCGAAGCCGTTCAGGCGCAGGTGCTGCTGGAACCACTCCTGGCCGCCCTGCTGCTGCATCGTGCTGCGTTGCTCGATGCGGCGCCCGTTGAGGATCATGAACGGGGCGACGAAGCCGCAGTCCTCGGCACGCCACCAGCGTGGTGCCCAGTCGCTGCCGCGCTGCTCCTCGAAGGCGCCGTCGCTGAGGAACACCACCAGCCGCTCGCCCGGCAGCGGCATGTGAACGTACTGCAGCTCCGCGAAGCCGAGGTAACCGCCCTCGGACAGGCCACCGGCGGTGTTCGGCCCGACGTGGCTGCCCAGCGGCGAGCCCGGCCGCCCCGCCGCGTCGATCGCGTAGCTGTAGAAGTCGCGGGCGAAGCGCGTCAGCCCGCTCTCGCTGCGGTCGTAGCGTTCGGCATGGCGCGGCGTCATGTTGCCCACCAGCAGGTTGCAGGCGTCGATGCCCGCCACGCAATGCCCCTGCCCCATCAGCCAGCCGCGCGTCAGGCCGCTGAGCGCGTTCGCGGCGAGATAGCCGACGTAGGCCGGCACGATGTTCAGCGAGCCGCCCGTGTGGCCTTCGGGCGTTTCCTTGAAGTCCTCGGGCGCCATCTCGCGCCCGTCGGGATGGACTTTGTCGGCGTAGGTCATGTGCACGGTCAGCCACATCCCGGCCGCCGCGAGGCGGTCCGCGGCCCACAGCGTGCGGTAGACGCTCGCCGTGTCGCCCGCCTTGCCGCCGGCAACAAGCACCTGCGCGAGCTCGTGCACGCGCAGTTGAGTCTGGTCGTTGTGGACAATGGGGCCGTAGCCTCGCGCCCAGCGAGCAAAGTCGGCATCGGAATCGCGGAACAGCCGCACGCGCTCGGCTACCCAGGGAAGGTGGTGGTTCATCGTCGGGTCCAGGTTGCGCGGAATATCGCGCTGGGGTTGGGGCTCAGCGCTTCTGCAGGTTGCGCTGGCTGAAGATCTCGTCATCCACCGGCCGGTCGAACACGGCGTCTTTCAGCACCACCGTGGTCGAGTTGCCGGGCTTGGCGTCGGGCCGCATGTCCCAGCGCGTCGGCAGGACCCGCCCGCCGACCTTGCGCACATCGGTGAACGACAACACGCGCACGCGCTCGCCGCGCTCGCTGAAGAACTCCTGCTTCAACGGCATCGTGTCGGCGCGCCGCACCCAGTAGACAATGCGGCCCCAGACCACCGCCGCGTCGGGTTTCGGCACGGCCTCGACCTGGACGACCGCCTCGCCGTCGAGCTGCACCGTGGCCAACACCTTGTGGGTGTAGTCGTCGAGGATGCTGCTCTCCTTGACGAGGTCGTCGTTCGTGAAGTCCGAGCCCATCCACGGCTGCAGCATCATCGACGGCGGAATCTTGACGATGCGCTCGACGTTGGGCAGGTAGTTCCACATCTCGGTGCCGATGCGCAGCGAGCCGATCCCGGCCTCCTTGGCCGGCGACAGGATGCGCACGAACGAGCGCCGCGGCCGGTCCATCCACAGGCGCAGGCCGAGCGTGCGCTGCCAGCGCGGCGTGGCGATCGTCATCTCGTACTCGCCCTGAACCGTGCTTCCCCACAGCAGCTTCTCGACCTTGTCGAGGATCTCGCGCCCCTCCGACGGTTGGGCCCAAGCGCCCGGCACGCCCAACGCGGCGAGTGGAAGCGCGGCCGCGGCCATGCGCAGAAGCCCACGGCGCGTGCTCACGACGCACCGTCCGTCGGCGGCAGTGCCACGGAGGCCACGCGCAGCTTAGCTGGAGCGGCCGTCGACGCCATCAGGCCGTTCAGCATCGTCCGGTCCACGACCTCCTTCTCCAGCAGCAGCGCGGCCAGCGCTTCGAGCGTCTCGCGGTTCGCCCGCAGCGTCTGCGTCACGCGATCGCGCGCCTCGTCGAGCAGCCTGCGTACCTCGCCGTCGATCGCCTCGGCGGTGCGCTCGCTGAAGGTGCGCGGCTCGGGCAGCGTCGGGCCATTCAGGTACAGCGGCGCGGGCCGTGCGTCGTAGGTTGCCAGGCCGAGCGCTTCGCTCATGCCGTAGTGCGTCACCATGTGGCGCGCCATGTCGGTGGCACGCTGCAGGTCGTTCTCCGCGCCGGTCGAGACGTCCTCGAACACCAGCTGTTCGGCAACGCGCCCGGCCAGCAGCACGTCGAGCCGGTCCAGCAGCTCGCTGCGGCGCATCAGGTAGCGGTCTTCGGTCGGCGACTGCTGCGTGTAGCCGAGCGCCGCGATGCCGCGCGGGATGATCGACACCTTGGTCACGCGGTCGCCGTTCTTGCGCATCTCGGCAACCAGGGCGTGCCCGGCCTCGTGGTAGGCGACGAACTTGCGCTCGGTCGGGTTCATCACCCGGTTCTTCTTCTCGAGACCGGCGACGATGCGGTCCAGCGCTTCCTCGAAGTCCTGCATGTCCACCGCGTCCTTGTCGCGCTTGGCGGCACGCAGCGTCGCTTCGTTGACCAGGTTGGCCAGATCGGCGCCTGCGAAACCCGGCGTGCGCGCCGCGAGCACGGCGAGGTCGACGGCCGGCGCCAGCTTGACGTTCTTCACGTGCACTTCCAGGATCTGCCTGCGTCCGATCAGGTCCGGCCGGTCGATCGCGACGTGGCGGTCGAAGCGGCCCGGCCGCAGCAGCGCCGGGTCAAGCACTTCGGGCCGGTTCGTCGCGGCGAGGATGATCACGCCGCGGTTGGTGTCAAAGCCGTCCATCTCGGCGAGCAACTGGTTCAGGGTCTGCTCGTGTTCCTCGTGGCCGCCGGACAGGCCCACGCCGCGCGCCTTGCCCAACGCGTCGATCTCGTCGATGAAGACGATGCACGGCGCCTTGGCCGCCGCCTGCTCGAACAGGTCGCGCACGCGCGCCGCGCCGACGCCGACGAACATCTCGACGAACTCCGAGCCGCTGAGCGACAGGAAGGGCACGCCGGCCTCGCCGGCGACCGCCTTGGCCAGCAAGGTCTTTCCGGTGCCGGGTGCGCCCACGATCAGCACGCCCTTCGGGATCTTGCCGCCCAGGCGCCGGTAGCGCTCGGGGTTCTTGAGGAACTCGACCACCTCCATCAGTTCCTCGCGCGCCTCGTCGATGCCGGCCACGTCCTTGAAGGTCACGCCGGTCTCGGTCTGCATGTAGACCCGCGCCTTGCTCTTGCCGATCTCCAGCATGCCGTGCCCCATGCCGCCGCCCATGCGCTTCATCAGGAACCACCAGATGCCGAAGAAGATCAGCGCCGGTGCGACCCAGGAGATCAGTGCGCCGAGCCATTTGCTCTCGCGCACGCTGCCGTAGCGCACCTTGGCGGCATCGAGCTGGGCCACCAGGCCCGGGTCGTTGACCAGCACCGTCGCAAAGCCGTGTTCGCCGCCGACGCGCTTGAGCGCTTCGAGCTTGTCCTTCGGCAGGATCTGCTCCAGCCCTTCGGTGCGCAGCTTGCCGGTCGCGATGCCGTCGGCGATCACCACGTCGTCGAGCTTGCCGGCCACCAGTGCCTGCTTGAACTCGCTGTAGGTCAGCGTCTGCGTATGCCGGGGGGTGAAGAACTCCTGCATCAGGATCATGCCCACCAGGGCGGCCAGCACGTACCAGAGCGAGAACGTCTGTTTCTTGTCCATGAACACTCCTCCAGGGAATCGGGATTCAGGCGCCAGGACGCCGGTGTGATCGTCGTTCGTCGAGGGCGACCTGGATGGCACCCCACAGGATCAGCACCGGGCAGACCAGCATGACCGCGGCCAGCAGCGCACTCCACCAGGCGAAGCCGAAGGACCACAGCACTGAGGCGGCAATCACCACGGCGAGGATCGGACACAACCACATCCAGCGGTTGGCGAACTCGGGCCACTTCACGAATCTCATGGCAAGCTCCACCGTCATTGCAGGCGCGCCCGCTTGAGCAGCGCCGAGTTGACGATCACCGACAGTGAGGACAGCGCCATCGCAGCGGCGGCGATGATCGGGTTGAGCAACCCGAAGGCGGCGATCGGCACGCCGACCGCGTTGTAGATGAAGGCCCAGAACAGGTTGCGCTTGATCGTGCGCATCGTTGCCCGTGAGAGCCGGATGCCGGTCACCACGTCGCGCACGTCGCTACGCACGAGGATGATGCCGCCGGTCTCCTTGGCGACATCGGAGCCCGACCCGATCGCGATGCCGATGTCCGCGGTCGCCAGCGCCGGGGCGTCGTTGACGCCGTCGCCGACCATCGCCACCACCTTGCCGGCCTGCTGCAACTCCTTGATCACGCGCGCCTTGTCGGAGGGCAGCACGTCGGCAATGACCCTGTCGATCTCCAGCGCGCGGCCGATCGCCGCCGCGGTGCGCGCGTTGTCCCCGGTCAGCATCACCACCTCGACGCCTTGGGCGCGCAGCGACCGCACCGCCTCGCGCGCCTCGGGCTTGATCGTGTCGGCGACCGCGATCACCGCGGCGAGTTCTCCGTCGCAGGCGAGCAGCATCGCCGTCTTGCCGTCCGCCTGGAAGCGCTCCATGTCCTGACCGACCGAAGCGACGTCGATGCCGGCGCCCTCCATCAGCCGCCGGTTGCCGAACAGCACCTCGCGCCCGTCGACCTGGCCGCGCACGCCATGGCCCGGCACGGCCTCGAAGCCCTGCACCACGCAGGGTTCGATGCCGGTCTCCCTGGCGCCGCGCAGGATCGCCTCGGCCAGCGGATGTTCGGAGCCGGCCTCCAGGCTGGCGGCGAGGCGCAACGCCTGGTCGTGGTCGCAGTGCCCGCAGGGCTGCAGATCGGTCAGAGCCGGCTCGCCGCGGGTCAGCGTCCCGGTCTTGTCGAACACGACGGTGGTGAGCCGCTCGGCCTTCTCGAGAATCTCGCCGCCGCGGATCAGGATGCCGGCCTGCGCGCCGCGGCCCACGCCCACCATCAGCGCCGCCGGGGTGGCGATGCCGAGTGCGCAGGGACAGGCGATGATGAGCACCGCGATGAACGCGAGCAGGCCCTGCGGGAAGTTGCCGGCCAGCCACCAGAGCGCGAATGCGAGGATCGCCGTGCCCACCACCGCCGGCACGAAGTAGCGCGTCACCTGGTCGGCGATGCGCTGGATCGGTGCGCTGCTGGTCTGCGCGTCCTCGACCATCTTGACGATCTGCGCGAGCGCGGTCTCGGCGCCGATGCGCGCGGCCTGGAAGCGGAAGCTGCCGGTGCGGTTCAGCGTGCCGCCGATCACCGCCGCGCCGACCTGCTTGTCGACGGGCATCGACTCGCCGGTGAGCATCGACTCGTCCACCGACGAGGCGCCCTCGATGACCACGCCGTCGGTCGAGATGCGTTCGCCCGGCCGCACGACGATCGTCTCGCCCACCATCACCTGCTCGGCCGGGATCTCGACCTCCTCACCGCCGCGCAGCACGTGGGCGGTCGCGGGCTTGAGGTCGAGCAGCTTGCGCACCGCCGCCGAGGAGTGCTTCTTGATGATCTCCTCCATGTACTTGCCCAGCAGCACGAAGGCGATGATCACCGCCGAGACCTCGAAGTAGACGTCGCGCTCCTCGACCTTCACCGGCAGCACCGACGGGAAGAACAGCACGGCGACGCTGTAGAAATAGGCCACCGAGGTGCCGAGCGCGATCAGCAGGTCCATGTTGATGGACCGGTTGCGCAGCGCGTTGAAGGCACCGACGTAGAAGCTCCAGCCGCCGATGAACTGCACCGGCGTCACCAGCAGGAACAGCCACACGCCCCAGGTGAACCAGGGCAGAGCCGGGATCGGCACCCAGGTCAGCAGCGTCGCGCCGGTGGCCAGCGCGATGAAGGCACCGGCACGCATGATCGCCAGCGCCAGCACGCCGGTCAGCGCGATGGCGACCCGCGTGCGCATCGACTTGAGCTCGGCCTCGGGCGACTCGAAGGTGCGTTGGCAGCCGGCGCTGCAGAAGTAGTAGCTGCGCCCGGCACGGTCGGTGCGCAGCGCGGTGACCTTGTCGACCACCATGCCGCACACCGGGTCCTTCGCCTGGCCCGACTCGGCGCGTCGCAGCACGGTCTGCAGAGGTCGGCCGGCTGCATGCATGTCCTCGGCGACGGGAGTCGGAGTAGCCGCGGGCGCGGCATCGGATGCCCGCGCGGGAGTGCCGGCGTAGCGCGCCGGATCACGCTGGAACTCGCTCAGACAGTGCCCTGAGCAGAACAGGTAGGTGCGCCCGCCGTGTTCGGCGCGCCCCGCCGCTTGGGCCGGAACCACGGTCATTCCGCACACCGGGTCGACCGACGCGGCGGCCGACGCAGTGGGCTCGTCGTGAAGCGCTGCCTGAGTCATGTCCTTCTCCTGTTCGATGCGTGGAAGGGGTGTGCGGCGGGCGTCACGGCGTGCGGCGCGCGGCGCCCTCCCATGCCGCCGCGCCGGCCGCGAGAGCGGTCAGCCCGCCCGCGATGAGGAACGGCAGCGGCGGTGCCAGCGCGAACAGGCTTCCCGTGGCTGCGGCACCGACCGCCTGCCCAAGGTTGGCCGCCGCGGCCTGCCGGCCCATGGCCCAGCCCTGGCGCGCGCCGGCCGCACTCGAGATGCGCACGGCCAGCGAGGGGATGAGCACGCCGATGCCGGCCGCTGCCAGCACGAACGCCGCAGCGGTCACGAGGCCCCCGTTCGAGAGGGCCAGCAGGCTGAGACCTGCCGACAGCACCAGGAGCGCGGCGACGACGAGCCGCGACGCGCCCAGTCTGCGTTCCAGGCGCGGCAGGGCCCAGAACTGCACGGCGATCATCACGCCGCTGCACAGCGCGAAGTAGACCGACACCGGCAACGTGCCCGCTGCAGGCACGCGGCGCACCGCCAAGGTCGCGCCGACCTCGGCCACGGTGATCGCCAGCACGACGATGGCCGTCAGCAGCAGCGAACGAGTGATGCGCCGCTCGTCGCCGGAGATCGCACCGCCCGGCGCAGGCGCCATGGCCCGGTTCGGAGGCAGCTTGAGCACGCCTGCGGCCGCCAGCAGCCCGACGACAGCGACCACGTCCAGCGGCAGCGTGGCGAACGCGCCGTTGCCGCCGGCCGCGCGGATCGGAACCGCCAGCCCGTCTCCGAGCGCCGGCCCGAGCAGGAAGCCCAGCGCGGTGGCCGAGGCGATCCAGGCGAAGCGGCGCTGCAAGCGGGTCGGCGCCGACGCGGTGACGACGTAGGCGAACACCGCGGGGAGCACCGCCGCCGACGCCAGGCCGGCGATCGCACGCGCCACGTAGAGCCCGCGCAGTCCGGAGGTCCAGGTCAGGGCCCACAGCGCCGCACTCGACCCGGCCAGTCCGGCGGCTAGCACCCAGCGGCGGTCGATCCGATCCGCGAGCGCCCCCCAGGCAGGCGCGAACAGGAACAGGGCGAGCGTGTACACGCCGGTGATCCAGCCCGTGTGGCTGTCCACGTCGGCCGCCGAGCCGACTCCCGCGCGCTCCACCAGCCCGGGCAGCAGCGGCAGTGTCACGCCGTAGGCCATCGACACCGCCATCCCGGCGGCGAGCAGCGCCGCGAAGGCGCTGGCCGGCAGATCCGATCGCGAGTCGGCTGCCATTGGCAGAGAAAGCGACGGCCATGACTGCTTACCCACGGTAGAGATCGCGGCGGGTCAGCGGGACCGGCCACGCTCCGCCATCGCGCTTCGAGGCGACGATCTGGTAGATGCCCGTGCCTCCTGACTCGAACTCGAGCGCACAAGCCGCCATGTAGAGCCGCCAGACGCGGTAGGTCGGCTCGTCGACTTCCCGCAGCGCCTCGTCGCGCCGTTCTTCCAGCCGCTGCACCCAGTGCCGCAGCGTCAACGCGTAGTGCGGCCGCAAACCTTCGACATCGTGGATCTCGAAGCCGGCCCGCTCCATCCCGAGCTGGATGTTGCTGACGCAGTCGAGCTCGCCGTCCGGGAACACGTAGCGATTCATGAACTCGGTCGCGACGGTCCGGTTCCAGCCCTCCTCGTCGTGGGTGATGCCGTGGTTGAGGAACAGCCCGCCCGGTCGCAGCACGTGCTGGACCGCGGCGTAGTAGGCCGGCATGTTCGCCAGGCCGACATGCTCGAACATGCCGACGCTGGACACCTTGTCGAAGACCGCCGCGCCGTCGAGGTCGCGGTAGTCACGGAGTTCGACCGTGACGAGATCCTGCAGGCCCTCGTTCCGGATGCGCTCGCGCGCGAATTCGAGCTGCCGCTGGCTGAGCGTGATGCCGTGCGCGCGAACGCCGTGACGGCGCGCCGCCCAGCACACGAGCGCGCCCCAGCCACAGCCGATGTCGAGCAGCCGGTCGCCGGGCTGCAGACGCAGCTTGCGGCAGATGTGCTCCAGCTTGTTGCGCTGGGCCTGCTCGAGCGAGTCGTCTGCGGCCTCGAAGTAGGCGCAGGAATAGACCCGCCCGGCATCCAACCACAGACCGTAGAACGCATTGGACACGTCGTAGTGGAACGAGATCGCCGCCCGGTCGGTCTGGCGTGAATGGCGATGCGCGAACCGCCGGGCCACGCGCGAGCCCAGTCCCCCGACCGGCTTCAGGCCGTCCTGCTCGGACACCCGCAGCATCAACGCGTCACGCCAGAGCGCCAGCTTGTCGCGCCAGGTCAGCGAGACCGTCTCGAAGTGGGCCTTCAGTGCCAGTGCGCTGTACATGTCGCCTTCGACATCGATGACACCGCGGAAGTAGGCGTCGGCCAGCAACAGCGGATCGGGCCGCAGCACGAGGCGGCGCAGCAGCCCCGGGTCGCGGATCACGAGCGTGTACTCGGGGTGGGCCTCGAGCTCGTGCAGGATCGCATCGCCCAGCCTCAGCGCCGGTGGCCGTTCGATGCCTGCAAGCAGGCGGCGCAGGATGCGCAGCGCCGGAGCGTGCAGGTCCGGCGGCAGGGGCCGGGCGAGTGTGGTCGAGAGATCCATCGGTGGGTCCCTTCAGTGCATGTCTTGTGGTTCGGCCAGGGTCTCGATCGACACCTCGTCGACGGAGATCAGCGGCGCGTGGCGCAGTTCGTCCGTCACGGCCGTGAGGCGCTGTCGGCTCGCTGCGTGGACGGTGAACAGCGGTTGGCCCCGGTCCACCCGCTCGCCGATCCGGGCATGCAGCACGACGCCGGCGCCGGCACCTTGCGGTGCGCCAGCCAGCACCGCGACGCGCCGCAGATGCGCGCCGTCCAGCGACCTCACGTGGCCAGCGTGTTCGGCCGTGATGGTTTCGGCGTTCGGCGCCAGCGTCGGCTCACGCATCCCACCCTGGGCCTCGCACAGGGCCTGGAAGCGCACCCATGCAGCGCCGCTGTCGAGCAGTCGCCAGGCGTCGAGCTCGCCATTTCCGGGTCGGCTCGCGCCACACATCTCGAGCAGCTGGCCGGCTTCGGCCAGCGCGTGCATGCGCAGGTCGACCGGCGCCGCCGCCGCGCCGCGCAGCACGGCCAGCATGTCCAGCGCCTCGGGTGCCGGACCGATGCCAAGACCCACCGGCTGTGTCCCGGCCAAACGGGCGACGCGAACCTGTACGCCGACCGCCGCGCCCACGGCCCTGAACAGTGCTTGCAGGCGATGGAAGCGCTCGTCGTCGGGCACGCCGGTACCCCGTCCGACCGCCACGTTGACGAGCAGGCTCCCCACGCCGGCAGCCACCCGGCGCGACAGTGCCGACGCCACGAGACGGGCGTCATCCACCGTGGGACTCCACGGCACGCTCGTCGCCACACCCGCGGCGTCCGCGCGGGCGATGCATACGCCCACGCGCGAGGTGATGCTGGCCGCAGCCGCACGATCGAGTTCCACCCCGGTCAGCGTCGCCATCGCGTCGGCGCTGCTCCAATCCCTCGTGCCGGACCGTAGCGAGAAGTGCGGCATCGTCGCGCCCGCCGCAGCCACGATCGCCGCAACGATCGGCGTCGTCCGGTGTCCGGGGATCCGGTCCAGGCCGTGCCGATCAACGACGCGCGTCGTTTCCCAGGCGAGTGCCGGACTCGCTTCTGTCGTCCAGGCGCGCGCGAGGGCGATGCCCTGCCGGACCGCTGCGTCGCTGTACGGCTCCGGCGTCCAGAGCTCGTGGGTCGGGCCGGCGACGTGGTTCATTCCTCACCCCTTCGCCGAGCGGAGGCTCCGCGCTCGCGTCGCGCGGCCGAAGCCGGGTCCTGCGCGAACCCCTCGATGAGGCCACATACCGAGTGGCCGTCGGGCACGCCGTCGGGACGCTTCTTCCAGTCGGCCACCGCCCGCTGCATGCGCCGATGCAGGCGCAGGGCTTCGTCCAGCTGTCGGCCCTGCTCCGCGAGGCGCTGGTCGAGCAAGGTGCGCGCGCGCGGACACGGCAGTTCGCCGCGTTGCCCCATCTCGACGAGATCGCCAGCGTCCCTGAGCGTGAAACCCAGCGCCAGTGCGCCGCGGATGAAGCGCACGCGCGCGACACTGCGCTCCGAGAACGTGCGGTAGCCGTTCTCGGTCCGACCGTCCGCCTCCACCAGGCCGACACGCAGGTAGTGGCGCAGCGTGTCGGTGGTCACGCCGGCCTGTCGCGCGCAGTCGATCAATCGCATCGCATTTCTCCGTCGCCGCAGGGCCGCGTCGACTCCAGGGCAGCGAGTCTCGACCCGGGTGCTGCACATGGGTCAAGTCCCTGCGTGACCGGGCCGGCTTGCATTGCTTAGATCCGCTCGAGCGCCAGCGCAACGGCCTGGCCGCCTCCGATGCATAGCGTCACGATGCCGCGGCGCAGGCCGTCGCGCTGCATCGCGTGCAGCAGCCGGGTGGTGAGCACCGCTCCGGTCGCTCCGATCGGGTGCCCGTGCGCGATGGCGCCGCCCTCGACATTGACCACGTCCTCGGCGAAACCGAGTTCGCGCTGGCAGGCCAGCGCGATGGCCGCGAAGGCCTCGTTGATCTCGACCCGGTCGACGTCCCCGATCGTCCAGCCGGCACGCTCGAGCGCTTGGCGCACGGCCGGCAGCGGCGCGAGCCCGAAGAAGTTCGGGTCCACGGCGCCGATGCCGAAAGCCGCCAAGCGTGCCTGCGGCTGCAGCCCCTGGCGTTCGGCCCAGCCGCGCTCGGCCACCACCATCGCGGCCGCGCCACTGTTAAGGCCTGGCGCATTGCCCGCGGTGATCGTGCCCTCCTTGCGGAAGGCGGGCTTGAGCCGCGCGAGCGACTCCACCGTGGTGTCGGGCCGGTTGTGCTCGTCGCGCGCGAACGGCACCGGCCCCTTGCGACCGGGCACCTGCAGGGTGACGATCTCGGCGTCGAACCGGCCGGCGGCCTGCGCGGCCGAGAACGCCTGCTGGGAGCGCAGCGCCCAGCGGTCCTGATCCTCCCGGGAAACGCCGCAGCGGAGCACCAGATCCTCGGTGTGCCAGCCGGCATGCTGCCCGCTGATGGCGTCATGCAATCCGTCCAGCAGCATGCTGTCGAACAGCGTCACGTCGCCCATGCGCGCGCCCCAGCGCCCCTGCGGCAGCAGGTAGGGCGCGCGGTCCATGTTCTCCATGCCACCGGCCACCACGCAATCGACCATGCCGGCGGCCACCTCGAGCGCTGCGCTGACGACGGCTTGCGCCCCGGATCCGCAGACGCGGTTGACCGTCAGCGCGGGCACTTCGACGGGCAGCCCCGCCGCGAGGCCCGCCTGGCGAGCCGGGTTCATCCGGTTGCCGGCCTGGATGACGTTGCCCATCACCAGCGACTGCACCTGAGCCCCGGCGAGGCCGTTGCGCAGCAGCGTCTCGCGGATCACCGCGGCGCCAAGGTCGCTGGCGCGTACATCCTTGAGCGACCCGCCGTAGGTGCCGATGGGGGTGCGGACGGCGCCGCAGATGACGACTTCGTTGGTAGCCATGACTCTCTCCTGTGTCGATTCAATGCGCCTCGCAAGACGCGTGGTTCTCGTGGTCGGCCCCGCCGCACACGCGCGCCTTGCAGTCGCTTCGCTGCAGCACGCCTTCGCCGGCGCCGCGCAGCCCGGCCGCGTTGGCCTCATCGGTGTCGAGGTGCAGTTCGAGCACCGCGCCGTCGTCGACACGCAGGGCGACATGGCGCAGCACCGTGCCGCGCGGCGTGTCGAGCACGACCTCGATCTCGCCGCGGTCTCCGACGCCGAGCCGCCGGGCATCGGCACTCGTCAGGTGCAGGTGGCGGCGCGCGACGATCAAACCCGGGGTGCGCAAGATCCCTGCCGGCCCCGCCAGCGTGACCTCGGCGCTGCCCGCGAGATCGCCGGACAGGCGCAGCGGCGCCTCGATGCCGAGCCGGATGGCCTCGGTGCGGCTGACCTCGATCTGGTTGGCTGCACGGCAGGGCCCGACGACGCGCACGCGTTCGAGCCGGTCGCGCTCGCCGATCACGGAAACCGTTTCCTCGGCGGCGAAGAAGCCCGGCTGGCTGAGCGGCTGCAACACGCGCAGCGCGTGGCCGGCGCCGAACAGGGTCTCGACGGCGGCCTGCGTGAGATGCACGTGGTGGGCCGAGATCGCCACCGGCATCGAGAAGTCCCGCCGCGACACGGGGCGCTCGGCGTGGCGCAGCACCGCCGCGGTCTCGCGGGCGATGACCCACTGCTCGCGCGCCCGCACCGCCAGCACCGCCACCTGCGAGCGCGGTGCCTGCAGTTCGGCGACCGGGGCACCGGACGCGCTGAAGGATTCGTTGCGGTCTTCGTCGAGACGAACGCCGAGGAACTCCAGGCCCTCCAGGATGCGCCGTCGCAGCGCGGCAGAGTTCTCCCCTGCCCCGCCGGTGAAGGCGACGGCGTCGCAGCCGCCCATCGCCGCGGCGTAGGCGCCGATGTACTTGCGCACCCGGTAGGCGTGGACCTGCAGCGCCGTCCGGGCGCCGGCGTGCCCCTGGCGCGCCCGGGCCTCGATCTCGCGCAGGTCCGGGCCGATGCCCGACAGCGCCATCAATCCACTGTCCTGGTACAGCGCCGCTTCGATCTGCGCCGGGTCGAGTCCAAGTGTCCGCGCGACGAACCCCGGCACGCCGGGGTCCAGATCGCCGCTGCGCGTGCCCATCACGAGCCCCTCCAGCGCCGTCATCCCCATCGAGGTGTCGACGGACCGGCCGCGGTCGATCGCGCAGACGCTGGCACCGTTGCCGAGGTGACAGCTGACGATGCGCAGTTGCTCCGGAGCCCGTTCCAGCGCACCGCTCACCGCTGCGAGCACGTGCCGATGCGACAGGCCGTGGAAGCCGTAGCGGCGCACCCCGGCATCGCGCCAGGCCTGCGGCACAGCGTAGGCCGCGGCCTGCTCGGGCATGCCCGCGTGGAACGCGGTGTCGAACACCGCGACCTGCGGCAGGCCCGGCCAGCGCTCGCGCGCCAGGCGGATGCCGGCCAGCGCGACCGGGTTGTGCTGGGGCGCCAGCGGGGCGGCCCGTTCGATCTCGCGCTCGGTGTCCGCGTCGACAAGCACGGCCTCGTTCAGGCGGGGTCCGCCGTGCGCGACACGATGGCCGACGGCGTCGATCGCCGGCATGCCGGCATCCCGCAGTCGGCGCTCGATCTCGTCGAACGCCGCGGCATCGACCGCGGGGTGTTCGATCGTCGCCTCCATCAGCGGCGTGGCCGACACCGGGTCGAAGATGCCGAACTTGAGCGTCGCGCTGCCGGCGTTGAGCGAGAGGATGTGCATGGCCCTGCCCGACGGCTTCAATGGAACACCATGCCTTCGACATGGAAGCCGGCATCGACGTGCACGACTTCGCCGGTGATCGCCGATGCGTAGGGACTGGCGAGCAGCAGCGCCACGCGGCCGACCTCGCAGCCGTCCACGGTACGCCGCTGCGGGGACCGGCGCGCGGCCTCGTCGAGCAGCTCGTCGAAGTGGGTGATGCCCGAGGCGGCCCGGGTGCGGACCGGCCCCGCGGAGATCGCGTTGACGCGGATGCCGGCGGGCCCGAGCTCGTGCGCGAGATAGCGCACCGATGCCTCCAAGGCGGCCTTGACCGGCCCCATCACGTTGTAGTGCTCGACCACCTTCTCGGCGCCGTAGTAGCTCACCGTGGTGAGACTGCCGCCATCGCGCATGAGCGGTTCGGCCAGGCGCGCCATGCGGATCAACGAGTGGCAGGACACCAGGATCGCCTCGGCGAACCCGGCGGCCGAGCAGTCGGTGAGGCGACCCTGCAGGTCTTCCTTGCGCGCCGATGCGATCGAGTGGAAGACGAAGTCGAGCTTGTCCCAGCGTTGGCGCAGCGCGTCGAACACCGCTTCCAATTGCCCGTCCTCCAGCACGTTGCAGGGCAGCAGCTGCGCCTGCACCTCCTCCGCGAGCGGCGCGACGAAGGGCCGGGCCTTCTCGTTGTAGTAGGTCATGGCCAGCTCGGCGCCAGCGCTGCGGAAGTGGCGCGCGGCAGACCAAGCCAAGCTGTCGGCGTTGGCCACGCCGACCACGAGGCCTTTGCGGCCCGCCAGATCGATCACTTCCATGAAGTCCTCCTTGTTCGGTCGATGCGAGAGCCCGCGGGCGGTCAGCGAGGGCGATCGCCGCCGCTGTCGGCGCGGATCACGAGGTACAGCAGCACGACGCACAGCCCGAGCAGCGCGTGCAGCCCCCAACCGAGCACGTGGGCCCGGTGCTCGAGCACCAGCAGCAACAGCGCGACGCCGGCAAAGATCCCGAAGATCCACATTCGCCAGGCGCGGCCGGATTGGGTGCCGGCTTGCTTCTTTGGGGTGGTCACGGCTCGTCCCTCAGCGCTGGTTGCGGTGCGGTGACCACGCCTGGACCGCAAACTCGATCTCGTCGCTGCGCTGCGGCAGCCGCACCCAGACGCGGAAGCGGTACGGACCATCCTTGGCCACGCCGAAGACCTGCCCGTAGCTGGCCTGATCGTTGACCTTCATCGGCAGCAGGTACTTCGCGGGCTCGTCGACGATGCCGGTTTCGCTGAGCTGCGCGCGCACGACCGCGTCCTCAATGCGACGGCCGGTCGCGCTGTCGTAGAGCGCCACGACGAGGTGGTGCACCTGGCCGCCGCCCTTGGGCGGACCGCCGTGCAGTTCGGCGAGCGCGTGCTTGTCCGCCACGACCGCCGCCGGCACGAGCCCCCAATAGAGGGTGACGCCGGACCGCTCCAGCCGGCTCTGGGCCAGCGCCGGGCTCAGCATCGCGACCACCAGCAGCAGCAAAAACCACGTGGCGGCCGCAAGACGCCGGCCTGTCGCAGGCAGGGGGATGGTTCTCATGGTGGGCTCCTCGTGACGGTCGGTCGGCCGGTCAGCGGGCATAGAGCTGCTGGAACACCACTTCGGCCCACAGGTCGCGGCTTGTGCGCCACGACTCCCAGGCCTGGGCGCACGCGTCCGCGCCGACGCGCTCCAACTGGTACCAGGGGTTGGCTGTGCGGTCCGGGTCGTGCGCGCCCCACTGGTCAAGCCACTGCTGCATCCACGGCAACCAGGCCAGCGCCGGCGTCGCCTTCTCGGACCAGACCTGCCGGCTGACGCGCATCGGATGCAGTTCGCGCAGCAGGCGTGCGGATTCGGGCGTGACCGCCATGCGCACCCACGGCGAGACCCATTGCGCATAGGCACGCTCGGCGGCCTCGGACAGCGCCTGCACCTTGTCGAATCCAGCCGGGTTGGCGTCGAACGGCAGGTCCTCCAGGCGACGTGGTTCGAAGCGGGCCGCGGTGGCGCCGTCGCCCGTAGCGGCGTCGTCGAGAACCATCTCGTAGAGGCCGGACGCAAGGTCCTGGATCGTTCCGGCGTGATGCAGGATCGCGCGGTGCTCGCGCCGTGCCACGCCCGCCGACACAAAGATGCCGAGGTGGCCCACCTCCCTGTGCAGCAGGTAGACGACCCGCTGGCCGGCAGCCACCAGGTCCTCGGTCGTGGCAAACACCTCCTTGAGCCAGCCCAGCGCCTGGTGCGGTGGCGTGATGTTGTCGCCGTAGGAACTGAAGATCACCAGCGGCGCCCCGATGCGCTTCAGGTCGGCACGGCAATGGCCGTCGACCACGACCTCCCCGTCCTCGAGGCGGTTGCCGACGAACAGCTCCCCGGCGATGGCCAGCATCTCCTCGCGGGCCAGCTGGTAGAAGCCGTTCCACCAGCGCTCGAACTCCAGGAAACGGTCGTGCTCGGCCTCCGGCTGCGCAAAGAGCGTGTCGTACTTGCGGAACACACCTTCGGGGCGCAGCGCCTCGAAGTTCTGCACCAGCCAGGCGCCGTCGAAGCGGCCGTTGCCCAGGTCGGACATCCAGTGCGCCGGCCAGACGCCGCCGGTGAAGCCACCGAGCAGGCGCATCGGGTTGATGCCTCGTTCGCCCGCCCAGTACGACAGCGGCGAGCCGTTCAGCACCGCCAGCGCCGCGCGCTGCTCGCAGTGCGACAGCGCCAGCGTGATCGCCCAGCCGCCTTGGCAGTTGCCGTAGACGATCGGCGCCTTGCCGCGATGGCGCCCGGCAACGATATCGATGAAGGCCGCAAGCGTCTGCACGACGGCCCCCATCGTCTGTCCCTCGACCGGCTCCGGGTCGAAGACGACGAAGTAGACCGGATGGCCTTCGAGCAGCGCCATGCCGACTTCGGAATCGCGCTTGAAGCCGCCGATGCCGGGACCATGCCCGGCGCGCGGGTCGACCACGATCACCGGTGCTGCGCCCTTGCGCACGTGCTTCTCGAGCGCGTCGGTGCCGCAGCGCGTGACGCGCAGCAACCGGTAGTTCGACGGGGGATCGAGATCCCGACCGTCCGCCACCAGCTCGGACTCGAAATGCAGCAGCGGCGGCATGCCCGCGGCCTCGTGCGCGCTCATGTTGGCCGCACGCTCGCGCAGCGTGTCGGCCGCCGCTGTGGCGCGCCACAGCGCGTCCAGCCAGTAGCGGACGACCAGGCGACCGGGCGTGAGGCCCGCGGAATCGGTCGCAACGGTGGTGTTCGGTGTCGGCATGACGTCTCAACCGCAGCAGCAACCGCCGCGACCCTTGGTGGCCGCACCGGCACCACTGCCACAGCCGCCGGTCGGATGCTGATGCGCGGCTTGCGCGCCAGCCGCAGCGTCCGCTTGATAGCCGGCCTCGCCCAGCGCAGCGACGAGTTCCGGCACCTGGTGCGCGGCGTGCTCGCCGCGGACACGCGCGATGCCGCTGCCGAGATCGACCTCGACGTCCTGCACGCCGGGGACGCGCTTGAGCGCCTTGGTGACCGACGCGACGCAGGACCCGCAGGTCATGCCGTCGACTTTGAGTTCAGTGGTTTGCATATCGGGACTCCTTGGGTTTCAGTGCTGGTGGCCGCCCTGGCCACCGGGGGGAAGCTGGCGTGCGTCGTCCTTGGGCTTCGTGTCCGACCCGCCGCCATGCCCACCGTGGCCACCATGCCCGCCGTGCCCGAACAGGTGCATCAGCGGGCAGGCCAGCAGGATCAGGAATGGCAGCAGTTGCCCGAGGTGCGCGTTGTGGCGGAAGAACATCCAGGCCACTGCGGCAGCCAGACCGATCCACAGCACCCATTGGTTGATGCGGGACCAGTTCGGGCCGGACGGGCGACCGTTGCCGTGTTCATGGGAGTGGTTCATGGAGGATCTCCTGGCTGCATTGAGGCGTCGGTCACTGGTTCTTGTGGAACTTCGCGTGGTCGTGCACGGGCTTGGTCCTGGCCTTGGCCTTGGCGCCGGACGCCGCTTCGGCTGGCGCACAGGGCATGGACCTGGCCGAAGGCGCATTGCGCTCGGCGCCGTGGTCATGGCGCTTCATCGCGCCGGCATTGCAGTCCATGGGCATCGGCATGGAAGCCGCGGCAGCGGCAGCCGGGGCGACCGCGGGACGTTCCTGCGCCACGGCGGCAGAAGCTCCGAACGCGAGGGCGACAAGGGACGTCAGAAGGAAGGGGGTACGCATGACAAGACTCCTGATGAGAGGAACGACACGGAACGCAAACACGAACGGGGAATGCCGCTGCCTCACGGCGCCGCTGCGGGCGCGATGGCGAACGGAAGGCAGGACGCGGCGCGGATCAGATCCGCGCGGCGTCCGAGGGTGTCAGAGCGCGAGGCGCTGGAACGCGATGCGCGGCGGGGGCCCGCCGGGCAGGGTCGGCGAGTCGACCATCAGGCGACCCACTGTGGGATCGGCCTGGCCGGCCACCGAAAGCGTGTGGGAGACCGGCAGCGCGAAACCCAGCGCAGCCAAGCCATCACCGACCACCTTCAACTGCGGAGCACCGAGAGAGGACTTCTCGCAGAAGTCCAGGCAGTTGACCTTGGCGGTGTCACCTTGCTCGCTGCCGTGTTGATGCTTCTGAGGAGACTCGGGAGCGGCCGTCGTCACCACTTCGGAGCGGTGATGCGCCTGCTCACCCAGGGCGCAGGCATTCGCAACACCCATCGCGAGGCCGAACAGCCATACGAGCAGCACCTGGGCTGCCCATCGGCGGAGACGTCGGCGATCACTGAACATGATGACGGGCGGGCGAAAAGAGGCAACTTCGTTGAATTAAGAATAGGCGCGAACTCGCCAATGCCGTTTGATCGGCATCAACAATGCCTCCGTAGTCGACTACGGACTCCGGTCCTGCCCGATGACTCCAAGCGTGAGGCACAGAGGTGGTCGTTTCAGCGCGTCGCACACTTCGGCGCGCACGCACCGACGAAAGCTTACCGTCTCGTCATGTTGCTGACGGCTTCTTGTAATCCGCGGATGGGCAAACTCGATTCGATGCGCTGAAGACACTTCACGCTTCAATTTGTCAAACCCATCAACCCGGAGAAATCAATGCTCAAGAAGCTCGCAATCATGGCCTCGATGCTCGCAGTCGCAGGCGCCGCCTTCGCAGTCGACATGGGCAATGTCGCCCAGAAGTTCGACCTCAAAGATGGCTCGACCGTGTACGTGTTCAAGGACGGCAAGATGGCCATGGAGGATCGGCTCGGCCGGACCGTGGGCATGAAGGCCGGACACGTCATGGAAACCAAGGACGGCCAGAAGATCATCATGGTCGGCAACGAACTCGCCCGCCTCGAGATGATCAAGGCGGAAAAGCGCGGCAACTGACATCAGCAACCTCGCTGGAGGGCAATTGCCCTCCCCGCCGAGCCATCGCGCGAACATCGCCGCAGCTCAGCCCAGTGCCAGCGCCGCTCCGACACCGACGAGCGCCATCAGCGCATAAGCCGGCAGCACCTTCAACGCCAGTGATCGTCCGTCGAGCACCCACAACAGCCCGAGCTTGGTGACTTGGTTGACGGCAGCCGCGAGAAAAACCGCGAGGCCCGCGACCGACGCGCCGACGACCCCATCGCCGACCATGCGGCCCACCGACAGTGTGATGGCATCGACGTCGACCAGACCCGAAATCGCCGCCGTGACCAGTAACCCGGCGTCGCCGAACCGGTCCGCGAGAAATCGTCCGGTGAGCAGGACCACGCCAAGGAACAGGGCAAACTGAACTGCCGCGGTCAGCTTCAGCGGATTTTGGGGCGACAGATCGGGCAGATCCTGCGTATGTTCGCGCGTGCTCAGGTACGCACCGAACGCGGCTCCTGCGACGGCCATGGCGCCCAAGGTCCCGACGGTCACTGTGCCGAGCGCCGGCGCGGCGACGGCGACAAGCACCGCCATGCGGCCGAACATGGCCGCGCAAGCGAGCGTGACTCCTCCGGCAGCCAGAGGCCGCCATTGCGGGGCTTCCTTGGCCCAGCGCGCCAACGTCGCGGTGGTCGCCGTGCTGGACACCAGTCCGCCGAGCAGTGCCGTGAGGGTCAGCCCGCGCCGGGCCCCGAACCAGCGCATCAGGACGAATCCGAGGAACGAGAGCAACGCAAGCAGCACGACCGCCCACCAGAGCTTGTAGGGATTCAATGCCTCGAACGGACCGAACCCGCGATCGGGGAGCACCGGAAGGATGACGACGCTGATCAGCAGCAGCTGGATGCCGCTGGTCAACTCGCCCTCGCTGAGCTTGCCGATGCCGCTGTGCATCGGCCGCTTGAGTTGCAGCAGCGCGACCGTCACCACCGCGACGGCCGCGGCGAGCAGTGTGCTGCCACCCGCCGCCAAAACGCCGACGAGGAACGTGGTGATGGCCGCCATCGCCGTGGTCAAGCCCATGACGCTGTGCATGCGGGCCGTCACGATGTAGCCGGCCAGGATCAGCAGCGCCACCACGGCCAGCACGACGCCCAGAACGATCGCTCCCCATCGTTGCGCGAGCAAACCGCTCAGGCCGCCGAGCAAGCCGATCAGCGCAAACGTGCGCAGGCCAGCCACGCGGTGTCCGTCGGGAAGATCGCGCTGATGCCAGCCGCGTTCCAAGCCGATGAGCAGGCCTGCCGCCAGCGCGATCCCGACGCCCATCAGTTCCGACAGGGACACGCCGCTCATGGGTTCACCTTCACGCCGGGTCCGGCGGCGCAAGAACATGGCTCTGCAGAGCTCGGCGGCGGCTGCTCCCTGACTTGCGACAACCACTGCTCGATGTGTTGCAGGCATTCGTGCGGCGCCCGCAACCAGGGATGGTGGTCCACGCCGCCGAGTACGCGCATTTCCCACGTCGAATGCGCAGTCGCGAGTTCCTGCGCCCCGGCCAAAGGCGCAGTCAAATCCGCACTGCCGTGCAACATCAGCACCGGCAGGATCTGCGCCGTCGCCTCCGCCTCGGCGCGCAGGTCATGGCGGTACAGTACTTCCCACAACGACGAGGTCGACGAAACCATGTTGTGCGCAACGAGATCTTCGGCGACTTCGCGCGGGATGTCGCGAAGAAGACGCGGCAACAGGTGTCCGACGACGCGCCGCGTCAGGATGCACGCGAGTGCGGTTGCCCAGATGTTCGTGTAGATCCAGCCGCCACGTTGCCGGGCGAACCAGGCGACGGCTCCTTCCGCGCCGCCGAAGTTGGGAAGACTGATCAGTACGAGTCGCCTGACGACCGACGGATAGCGGGCCGCATAGGCGAGCGCCAGCGCGGCGCCGAGCGAGTGCCCGACCAGCGTCACGGAGCGCTCCCCGGCCAGGCTCGCATGCAGCGCCGCCACGTGGCGCTCGACGCTGTAGCGGAACCAGGGCTTCGGCGACTCACCGAAGCCGAGCAGGTCGAGTAGAACAGTGCGGTGCCCCGACAGTGCGAACGAGACTGGCCCGCAGGTCCAGTAGCGATGGGTCCCGCCCAGTCCGTGCAGCAGGACTGCGCAATGCCGACCTTCCCCCGCATCGAAACGCTTCAGCGGAAGTGTCTCGGTCCCCATGCGCATCGCCCGCGACGGTGTCAGTTCTGGCGCTGCAGTCGAACGTCGATCCGCGCCCGGTTCGACGACTTGTTGCTCCACATCCAGCAGTAGTCCTCGCGCACCGCCACACGCAAGGTGTCCTGCCCGGAACTCACCTGCGCTTGTTTGGCCGGGAACTCGGCCTCCTTGCCGACGTGATAGTGAATGTTGAAGTCGACGGGCACGGACGCAGCGAACTCCCAGTGAATGGCGTCTCCCGGCGCAAGCTTGCCGCACAGCTCGACGAACTTCCCTGGTTCGACGCTCGCGCTGTGCGCAAACGCCCCGTCGCGACTCCAGGCAATCTCGACGATGTGGCTGGCCGCGAAGGCTTGCTGGGCCATCACCAGCGCCATGCCGGTCAGTGCAATCTGAGTTTTCCGCATGAATCGTGATCCTTCCTGGTTCAGTATGATCTTCGACGTTGCACGGCGCCGAGGCCTTGACGCGCAACATGTTTCGCAAGCGGCCTCATCGTCGCTTTCGGCGCTTCACCTTCCGAGGCTTCGGCCGCTGCGGCTGGTTTCCTTCGGCACTCCTGCGTCGGTTCTTCCAGGCAAGCACCAGAGCCAATCCAATGATGACCGCAGCGCTCGCCAAGCCACCGATCAGCATGAGCCCCAGTTCGGCGTGCGAAAGACTCGAGAGGTTCCTGAACTCGTGCGGCATCGACTCAGCGCTGCTGCGACGAACTGCGGTTCATCTCGTCGTGCTTGGCCCGGATGCTGGCGGGCCACTGGGCCTTGATCCAGGAGAGCGCGGCCACGATCTCGGAATCGGTCAGTACGCCTTCGTACGCAGGCATTGAAGACTCGTACGACGCCAGGTTGGCAGCCTTGGCAACGCCGAACTTCGTGATGCGCACGAGCGTCTCGTCGGGGTGGTGCCACGTGTGCCCGGACGCATCATGTGGCGGCGCCGGCAAACGGCCTTGTGCGTCTCTCTGGCGCCAATTGGGCTGGCCCTCGAGCTTCGCCCCATGACAGCCGGCACAGTGCGTCGCGTAGACCTGCCGGCCCAGCGCCGTCACCTCCACATCGTCAGGTTTGAGCAGCCCGGTGCTTGCCGGCTTCGGCGTCAGGCTCGAGATGGCAACGACCAGAACCACCGTACCGATCGCGGCAGCAGCCAGGAGCAACCGGCCTCGTTTCATGCGCTCGTCCTGACCAGCATCACATCCGCGCATCCGAACGCAGGAGATCGCGCGCCTGCGTTCGGATCATCCGCCAGCTTGCAAAGGCCAGCCACATTCCGATGCCTGCGGAGGCCACGCATGGGAGCCATTCCAGGTCGGACCGCAACGCCGCGAACGTCACCGCGATGCCTCCGGCGACGAAGGCCCAGAAGCGCGTTTCGGCCCAACGGGCCTGCCAGTCCACCTGGACAAGTACCAGAAGGGCGGCAGCGGACGCGACCAACGCGAGCGTGGCGCGCGCATGGTGATGCCCCATCTGCCAGTAGCCCGCCAAGCCGGCCGCGATGACGGCGAACAACGCAACGGCCACCAGCAGCCCCAACAGGCCCGCGAAGAGACATCGCACGCCAGCACGCCATGCATCCCATGGCGCGCCGTCGTCCATGCGCCAGAGGAAGAGCCGATGCCCCACGGCCGCGGCGGCCGCGAGCAACACGCACTCATGCCAGGCCAGACCTGCGGCACTCAGCGTGGCAACGATTCCGACGCTGAGCGCCTTGGCGGCCGAGGAGCGCATCGCGCCGCCTCGCAGTCTCAGCGAACCACCTTGAGGTCCGTGACAGTGAACTTGCCCGCCTCGTTGACGGCCTTGAACTTCACCTTGTCGCCGGCCTTGACCTGGCCGAGCATGGCCTTGTCGCGCACGTTGAACACCATGGTCATGGCCGGCATCTCGAGGCTCTTGATGTCGCCATGCTTCAACGTGATCTTGGCCGCGTCGATGTCGACCTTCCGGACTTCCGCGTCGGTCATCTCGTCGGCCGCTGCCGCCGGGCTGCTCGCGGCATGGTGACCCGCGTGCTCGTCGGCCTTCTGCTGCGCCCAGACGGGTGTACTCAGAGCGATGGAAGCCATCAGGGCGGGGAGTGCAAACTTCATGACGATCCTTTCATGGGTCAACGATAAGAACTGAAGACGCGCGTGCTGCCGTCCTTGGCGACGAGCAGCACGTCGAAGGGATCCCGCTGGTCGCCGTAGTCCGGGCCGTCCATGCCGGGAGAGCCGACGGGCATGCCGGGGACCGCCAAGCCAACGGCGTCGGGTGCCTCCTTGATCAGGCGCAGCACATCGGCCGCGGGCACATGACCTTCGACGGCGTAGCGGCCGACCACCGCGGTATGGCAGGAGCCGAGTTTCATCGGCAGCTTCATGCGCTCGCGCGCCGCCGTGTTGCCGACGTCGTGCACCATCACGCGGAAACCGCGCGACTCGACGTGCTTGATCCACTCCTTGCAGCAACCGCAGGACGGGCTCTTCCACACCTCCATGTGCAGGGGCTGCGTCTGGGCGCGCAGCAGGCTGGGCCCCAGCAATGCAACGCCTCCAGAAGCCGCCAGCAGTGCCCGACGAGTCCTCCGCGTCACATCAATGCTTGTGCGCATGCCCGTCACCCTTGGCGCCCGACGCGGCGACCTTGATCTTGCCGACCATGCCGGCCTGGTAGTGACCGGCGATCAAGCACGCGAAGTCGAAGTCGCCGGGCCGGTTGAAGGTCCAGACGATCTCGCCCGTCTTGCCCGGCCCGACGTGGGCCATGTAGGGCTCGTCGTGTTCCATGGTCGGGAACTTGATCATCAGTTCGGCATGCTTGTCGTTCTCGGCCTTCGTGCCGATCACGAACTCATGCATGGTCTTGCCGGTGTTGCGCACGACAAACTTCACCGTTTCGCCCTGTCGCACCTCGATGCTGTCCGGAGTGAAACGCATGTTGTCGGCCATGCCGATTTCGATGATCCGCTTGGCAGACTTGGCGTCGCCGGCGATGCCCCAGTCCTTCTGTTCCTTCTTGACCGGGCCGGCCTTCTTGGCATGGGCCTCGTCACCGTGCGCCATTGCGGAGGCGGAGATGGCCACGAGCGTGGCCGCGAGAAATTGCTTGAACTGCTTCATCAGGATTCCTTCTTGTTGCCGATGGGACAGATGGAAGTCGGCTCGAGGCCGCTCAGTTGTGGCCGCCGTGCCCGCCACCGGGTTTGCGTACCTTGACCTCGACTTCTTGGGCCGGCTTCGCGACCGGGGGCATCGAGCCGGTCCCTTCCGCCTTGAAGCGCGCCGGGTCTGGCAGTTCGCCGGTGAACTCGTAGGCCACCGTTCCGGGCGGGTGCTTGAACCAACCCGGATCGCCGTAGTCGCCGCGCTTCTGGCCCTTGCGAACCTTCACGACGCTGAACATGCCGCCCATGCCGACCGACCCGAACGGACCCTGCCCGGTCATCATGGCCGCGGTGTTGTCGGGCAGCGGCATCTCCATCTCGGTCATGTCCTTCATGCCGCGCTCGCCCATCACCATGTAGTCGGGCACGAGCTTGGTGATCTGCTTGGCGACGCCGCGATGGTCCACGCCGATCATCGTCGGCACGTCGTGGCCCATGGCGTTCATCGTGTGGTGGCTCTTGTGGCAGTGGAAGGCCCAGTCGCCCTCCTCATCGGCGAGAAACTCGACCTGCCGCATCTGCCCGACCGCGATGTCTTCGGTCACTTCATACCGGCGCGTGCTCTTCGGCGTCGGCCCGCCATCCGTGCCCGTGACCAGGAACTCGTGCCCGTGCAGGTGGATCGGGTGGTTGGTCATCGTCAGGTTGCCGATGCGGATGCGCACCTTGTCCATGTGGCTCACCACGAGCGGGTCGATGCCCGGGAAGATGCGGCTGTTCCAGCTCCACAGGTTGAAGTCCAGCATCGTCATGATCTTCGGCGTGTAGGCGCCGGGATCGATGTCGTAGGCGTTGAGCAGGAAGCAGAAGTCGCGGTCCACCTCGTCGATGAGCGGGTGCTTGCCCTTCGGATGCGTGATCCAGAAGCCCATCATCCCCATGGCCATCTGCACCATCTCGTCGGCGTGAGGGTGGTACATGAAGGTTCCGGGACGCCGTGCGACGAACTCGTACACGAAGGTCTTGCCGGGTGGAATGCCAGGCTGTGTCAGGCCAGTGACGCCGTCCATGCCGCTGGGCAGGCGCTGCCCGTGCCAGTGCACGCTGTGCAGTTCACCGAGCTTGTTGGTGACGAAGATGCGCACGCGGTCGCCTTCGACGACCTCGATCGTCGGCCCCGGGCTCTGACCGTTGTAGCCCCACAAGTGGGCCTTGAAGCCGGGTGCCATCTCGCGCACCACGGGTTCGGCCACCAGGTGGAACTCCTTGACGCCGTTGTTCATGCGCCAGGGCAGCGTCCAGCCGTTGAGCGTGACCACCGGGTTGTAAGGCCGGCCCGTGTTAGGCACCAGCGGCGGCATCGTGTCGGGTTTGGTCTGAATGACCGGCTCGGGCAGCGCCGCCATGGCGACTTTGCTGACCGCTGCGGCACTCACCGCAGCGGTCACCGCGCCGGCGCCGCCGAGAAAGTTGCGTCGGGAAACCATGTTCGAGTTCCTTGAATGAATATGTCAGTGGCCGGCGCCGCCGCCATCCGCCGCCGCGGCCGCGGGTCCGGCGGGCGCGGCCATCGCCGCCTTGCCGATGAGCGCCATGTCGAGATCGGACTGGGCCAGCCAGAAGTCCCGCAGGGACTCGATGTACGCATTGACGCTCGTGATCTGGGAGCGCGCGTCGGCGAGGAGCTCGAACACTCCGATGATCATGCCGTTGTAGCGCAGCCCCTGCTCGTCCGAGATCCGCTTCTTGAGCGGCACGATCTCGTCACGCTGATGGCGCGCGATGTCGTAAGCGGAGCGGTAGTTGCCGTAGGCTTCGCGCACTTCCGAGCGGGCGTTGATCGCCGTCTGCGCCGCGCGGTGCAGTGCCTGCATGTAGATCGCCTCGGCGCGAGCCACCCGCGCGCCGCCCCAGTCGAACAGGGGCAGCTCCAGGCCGATCTCCCAGCCCGTTTGCCGCGGAGCCTCGTTGGAGGTGTTGCGTACGAGTCCAAGTTCCAGCACGTTGATGAAGCGCGTCGTGCGGGTCAGCCCCAGGTTCTTCGCGGTCTGCTCCGCTCCGAGCTTGGCGGCTTGCACGTCCAATCGCTGAGCCATCGCAACGGCTTCGATGTCCGGCTGGTTGCGCGCCTCGGCCGGCAGGTCCGGCAGGCGCTCCGGCAACTGGAACTGGAGCTGGTCGCCCCAGACGCCCAGCAGGCGCGCGAGCCGCTCGCGCGACGCACGCTGCGCCTGGTCGGCACGTGCGAGGCCCAGGGCAGCGTCCGCATAGAACGCCTGCTCGCGGGTGCGCGCCAGCTTGCTGAAGTTGCCCACCTGCTCCATGCGGCGAGCCAGTTCGGCACTTGCTTCGGCCGTCTGCTTCACCTGCCGCATGTAGCGCACCGTCTCCTCTGCCGCGACCGCCTGGAAGTAGGCCTTGCGCGCGTCCGCGGCCAGCGACAGGACATCCATCGTGACCTCGCGCTTGACCTGCTCGAAGCGGCGCGCTTCCAGCTGCGAGACCATGGGCAAGGTCAGCAACCGAGCAAGGTTGAGGTGCAGCCCGCGTTCCAGTTCGACCTCGTCGCCCCGCCGAAGGCGCCCGAACGTGAAGCCAGGGTTCGGCAGGCGCCCGGCCTGCACGACTTCGGCCTCGGTGATGCCGAGATCCTGGAATCGAGCCTGCAGGCCGCGGTTGTTGAGCAGGGCCACCTGAACGGCATCGTCGACGCTCAGCGGCTTCGCAAGCAGCTCGCGTACGCGGCGATCGATGGTGTCGACGTCGGCATCGCTGCGCGCCCAGCGCACGTCCTTGCCGAGCTTGTCCTTGGCCGCGGACTCGATCGACGAGAACCCGGCATCGGGGGAGAAGCTGGCACAGCCGGCCAGCACGGCAGAAACCAGGACAACGACGATCAGTCCCGAACGTCGCACGCTCGGGCGGTCGGGCGCGACGCGCCCGGGATTGGCAGGTGAATTCATCCGCTTGACCTCAGTTCATCTTGTGCCCGCCATGACCGGCGGGGGCGCTTGCCGGCGCCGGCGTTGCCGGCTTCGGGGGCGCGTTGTTCGTGGCCGGCGCATCCAGCTGCCGGGCCTCGCGCGCATAGGCCCGCCAGCCTCCGATGCGGTTGACGGTGTCGTTGGCTTCGCGCCAGGAGCCCACGGGTTGTTCAGCGTGACGCTGGTAACCCGCAAGCGTCGACTGAAACGCCAGGGGCGGAACGGCGGCCGAGGAATCGAGTGGATCGGCTCTCTTGCCGGACGCGGTTTGGGCCCAGCTCGCAGAGCTGACCGCAACCAGGAATGCCGGCGCTAGCCAGCGGTACATGGCAATCTTCATGACATCCTCGCTTGAGTCGGACCGTGTCACCCCGCCTGCAGAGCAGGGGGGCCGGTCTACGATGCTGGTCGCGCCGCCGAGAAGGCGGTCATCAACCAGGGTGGCGGTCAGGCGAGGGTCAGGCGGGGTGGTCGATGCGGTACGTCCGCAAAGACTGCTGGAAAGCGGATCTCCAGGAAGGAGACCGCCGTAGACGCCGATTCCGCCTGCGAGATGCCCACCCGCTCGAGCGCGGGCGCTGCGACGCTGCAACACGGTGCGCAGCTGCTGCACTTCATCTTCAATTGCGGGGACTGCCCCGTCGACAAATCCGACGCAGTCTGAGGAACCTCGTTCACGGCCTCCGCTGCGCTGCCAGACTCGCCAGACCCGACGGCTTCACGGACTTCGTGGGAGGCGGCGTGCGTTTCGTGCGGAACGACCTCTGCCGACGCCCGGGGAGAATGGTGCCCCGGCCCGCATCCGCCCATGGTCACCGCAGCCAAGCCCTTCAGCGGGACGGCAGCAGCGATGAACCAGATGAGAAGGAGGCGAACCACACCCGACATGCCCGGAACTTTACCTTAGTGCATTGAGAAACATCAGTTTGCGTCGCAGTTTACGGATCGCTGGCCAACACGATCCGCTCAAAATGCTTACGGATTCGTAAGGTTCTCGGCGCTCTCGGCCTTCGTTGGTGGCCGTCCGCCGCAGTTGTCATCCGACATCCGCCACCATTCGAACTCGAAGCACACGATCCCGGCTTGCCTCGTCGCCGGGCATGAACTCGTACGTGCTTCCCCATACCCAAACCGAACCGACGAATTCAACGATGCGGATCTGGCCCGCAGCGCCCCGAACCAGCGTCTGGGCTTCCCCTTCGGACCAACTCGCCCGCAGGACATGTTCACCGGGCGGCAGCCTCAGTCGCACGAAGGATTCAGGCACCGTTTCGGCCTGCGCACCTCCGTCGACGGTCAGCTTGACGACGTTGGCGGCGTCGGCCCACCGCTTCCGCACCACGTACACCGTGAACCTGTCCGCGGATGCAGCAAACCGCTTTGCATCGTCTTCCACGGTGGGCGGCGGCACGGGCGCACTGGTGCAGGTCAGCTTGTAGCGTGGCGCCTTGCCGACGCGATGACACCAAGTGCCATCGGCGTTTGCCGGCCGGACGGGCTTGGACACACACGCGGCGAGAAGCAGCGTGCCTGAGCCGAGTGCAATCAATGCGGCTCGGCGTCCCGCCGTAGACTGAATTCTTCCCACATGAAGCTCCGGAACTGGCACCTACACCGAGATCGGCGGTCTGCGCGAGCCCGACGATGGGCGGGATGGACGACGCTCCTGATCGGCCGCGTCGTCTCGATGCCACCCGCCCTCCGCCGACCCATCAGCGATGCATGTGCGAGGTGGCGGTCGCGCCGCTCTGGTGACCGCTGCGACTCAGCCCGCCGGGAACGTTGACAGCGCCCGCCTGGGAGGGCTTGCCGGCGTTCGCAGCGTTGCGCGTGTCACCCGGGACGCCGACGTAGACCACCCCGGCTTCGCCACCGACATCGAGCCAGCCGTCGCCCGAGACCGGATTGCGCTTGGCCTGGATCGTCTCCGCGATGACCGATGCCCGCGTCTTGCCGGAATTGTTCGTCCCGACGAAGACCCAGCCCGCATCGCCTCCGACTTCGCGCCAGCCGTCGGCCGTGACCGGATTGCGCTTCCAGGCCTCGAGCTCCTTGATGACGTCGGCACGCGACTTCGTCGACGGCATCGCATGGGTCGTGAAGCCGGCTTCACCCCCAACCGGGGTGATGCCTGAGGTCGCCAGCGCGGGCAGAGACACGGCACTCACCAGCGCGATCAGACTGAAACGGAACTTCATGATGGACTCCTGTTGCAGGTGCGCCTCTCGTGGAGGTTCACCGGTTGCGGTGCCTTCGTGCACCGTGGAGCCACTGTAGGAATCGCGTGCCGACAGACTGCTTGCCGATCCATTACATCTTCGTCATGCGGCGCCCCAACGACGCCCGCAGCCGGGCCTGCCGCGGCACACCCGCGCTGGCCCGTCGAGGTCAGCGCGGGTCACCGCACAACGATTCGCCGATCAGAAGGTGTGGCGAACGCCGAACTCGAGACCGGACGATTTCTCGCCGCCCAGCATGCCCGCCGGCGGTGTGTAGAGGACGGAGCTGCGCGCCGCGCCCTTGTTCGAGACCTGACCGTAGGTCGTGTACATCGCGGTGCGCTTCGAGAGATCGTAGACATACCCGATGCCCAGGCGAGTGCTGTCGTCGGCGTCGGAGAAGCCGGAACCAGCGGGGCCACCCGAGCGATCTGCCCTGGTGTAGCCAACCTTCAGCGCACCCGGGCCGACAGGCACCGTGGCACCGATCGACAGATCCTTGGTCTTGCGCGGGTTCCACTCCTTGACGTCGTACAGCGTATGCAGCGTGGCGAAGCCGAACTTGTAGTTGAACTGAATGTTGTAGTTCTTGAAGTCCGGCGTGGTCGCCCCTGTCTCCGTCTTGCCGTAGGCGAAGCCGACGTTGATCGGGCCCGCCTCGTAACCCAGCCGCCCACCCACGTACTTGTTGCCGTTGACGCCCTCGCCAGCGGCCATCTGCAGGTGGCCATACAGCCCGCCCATGTTGGGCAGGAAGTAGCCCACCGTGTTGTCGGCCCGCAGCACCGTCGTGGCGGTGCTACCCAGGTTCGAACCCGCTCCGTAGCTGAAGATGCCGCGCGAGCCGACGCCGACGATGCCGAACTCGTCGGCGAAGGTGTTGTAGGCGGTCGGCGTGTAGTCCCGACCCATGCGCACTTCGCCGAAGTTGCCCATCAGGCTGACCGTTGCACGGCGACCCCAGAACTTGTTCGCGTCGGCGGTGCCGGTGTCGAAGTTGACTTGGGATTCCAGGTGAAAGCCGGCCTTCAGGCCGCCACCCAGATCCTCTACGCCGCGCAGACCCCACCGACTGGTGGCGTTCGAGCCCGATGCCAGTTGCTTCTGGGATCCGGCGCTTCCATTCTTGACTTGACGCACGGCGGCATCGGCGATGCCGAACAGCGTGACCGACGACTGCGCGTAGGCGCCCGCCGCAAAGGCGGACAACGCGGCCAGGGTGAACAAGGACTTTTTCATGAGAGCAATCTCCGTTGTGGGACAAGGCAACACCTTCCACGCGACGAACGCGCCTTCGGACTCGGATGAAGTGCGAGGCGCGCTGCGGCACGAGACGTGAAGGCGCTGGCGAGCAGCCTAGGGACGAGGCGCGGCCGAGGCGACCTGCTCGCGAGAAGCGGCCCGGAGGTGGCTAGCAGACCCTCGTCAGTTCGGCGGGCATCCGTCGCCGCCCTTCCACAGCAGCTTGCACAGCAGCCACCGCAAACGGCCCGACACGGTCGAGCCCGAACGGGCCAAGGCCTCCGACGCAGCGGCGTGAAGGAGAGGCCCCGAGCATCAACATGACCGGTCTGTCATGTTCCGGCAAGTGTTTTGTCAGTCGCTTATTCCTATCGTTTTCGGACCGCAAAGTGGTGTGCCCTGCTAGCAACCCTCACGAGTTGTCATTCGGGCCGTCGCATGCGGGCCCGAAAGAAAAGGACAACGACATGCGGAGACAAGACATTCAGCTGCTCGCCAGCGCCCGGCAGGGTGACCTCGAAGCGCGGGACGAAGTCGGCAGACGCTACCTGCTCGGCGTCGACGGCTTTCCGCAGCACACCGACACCGGGCTCGAGTACCTGGCGCACCCGTCGCTCGAGCCCTCCGAGCGAACCGCTCGCACGATCGCCGATGCGCTGCCCCTGCACGAATTGGTGCACCGCAAGCTGCTGCTCCCGCTGGCAAAGGCGGCGCGCGGAGGGTCGATATCGGCGCAGGTGAAACTCGGTCTGTGGGGCACACTCACGAGTGCCGATGTCACCGAGACGACACGATGGCTCGACGCAGCCGCCGCCGCTGGCGATGCAGGCGCACGCGCAGCCGCGCATGCGCTGCAAAGCCGCCCCCTCAATGCGGCCGTCGGCGTACTGGATGCCTTGAAAGCAGCCCCAGGGATCGATCTCGCTCGCCTGGTACCGCTGGCCTTGAGCGCTGCTATCCATTCGGAAGATCCAGAGGAGATTGCGCGCGTGCTGAGCGGCACGCTGACGGCGCGCCTGCCCATCACGCCGGAACTCGCAGATGCCATGTGCTCCGCCCTCGCCCGCTTGGAAAACGACGCGCAGCTGCGGCTCCCATGCGCGAACGGTGCGGTCGAGGCTCTTCTCGAAGACTGCATCCGTCGCGGCAATGCGACCGCGGAGTTGCTGCTCGGACGAGCGCTGAGCGGGGTCGATACACCTGCACTGCCGACGTCCTTGCTGACCACGGGGCAGAACCTGCGAAGAGGCGCAGCGCTTCTGCTGCGCGCTGCCGATGCCGGGCTGACCGCCGCATGGATGGTCCTCTACCGCATTCACGCAGACAACCGATCGTCGGTCTCCAATCCGCAGATGGCGCGGTTCTTCCTCGAGAAGGCCGCACTCGCGGGCGAACTCTGCGCCCAGCGGCGCCTCGGCGCGCTGATCCTGCGGTCGGCGACCACCGTGCACGAATCCGAGCAGGGCATCCATTGGCTTCACCAGGCGGCGCGCCGGCAGGATGCGCTGGCAGCGCAATTGCTCGGCTCACTGGTGCTCCCGGTTGCGGGATCCGACGCCGAAGCCGACGCGGCCATCGATGCCGTACGCCGCGAGGATCCCTGGCTGGCCTGCCGCCTGCGGACGGCACGGGACTTCGGCCTGACCAAGCTGGAAGCGATGAGCGTCGACATCGTCGCAGGGCTCAGGCCCTGGGGGCTGGTCGTCGGTCCCAACCCGTCGATTGCGCAGGCCAAGCTGGCGGCGCCTCGAGCCATCCCGGCACTTCGGCCACAGGCGCTCGAGAACCTGCGTCGGTCCGTTGGGTTCTTCGAACAGTCGCGCCAGGACGGGTCCCCGATCGAGGGCGACCGGCGCAAACGGACCCACCGTCTGCGCTACTGCCTGGAGCGATCCGGCATCGACGAATCCCTGTTCTTCGCGAAAGTCAGGTCGACGGCGCTAAACGCCCTGCGACAGGGACCCAAGTGGGCCTTCCATGCGCAGCAGCCTCTGCGCATGGCACTGGCCGCCTAGAGGGACGGCGGTCGGTATCGGCATCCCTTCACGCGCTTCGCTGCAGCCTCCCATGCGAATCCTCGTCGTCGAAGACAACGCCAAGCTGGCAGGCCATCTGCGTCGGGGGCTGGCCGAGAGCGGCTACGTCGTCGATGTCGCAACCGATGGGATCGACGGGCGACACATGGCGATGGAGGGAAGCTACGACCTCCTTCTGCTGGACGTCATGCTGCCTGGGGCCGATGGCTTCACATTGCTCGAGACTCTCAGGCAGCACAAGGACACGCCGGTGATCATGCTGACAGCCGCTGACAGCGTGGAAGACCGGGTGCGAGGCCTGCGCGCCGGCGCCGACGACTACCTGGTCAAACCGTTTGTCTTCACAGAGCTGCTGGCGCGCATCCAGGCCGTGCTGCGCCGCGGTGCCGCAGGTGCGCACCACGAACCCGACCGCATGGTGCTTGGAGACCTGGAACTGGACACCATACGTCGACGCGCGTTTCGCGCCGGCACGCGCCTGGATCTCACGGCGCAGGAGTACACGCTGCTGTCTGTGTTGCTTCGCCATCGCGGTGAAGTCATGTCACGCACGGTGCTCACCGAACTCGTCTGGGACATGAACTTCGACGGGGACTCGAACGTGGTGGAAGTCGCCATACGGCGTCTGCGCTCCAAGCTCGACGAGCCGTTCCCGACCAAGCTGCTTCACACGGTTCGAGGGATGGGTTACGTCCTCGAACTGGACCGCGGCAACGACACGGATGCGTGATGACCTGGCGCCATCCCTCGATCGCAGCCCGGCTGACTGCCGGCCTTGGCGTGGTGGCACTCGTCGTCTTCTCGACTGCAGGTTGGCTGCTGCAACGGGCCCTCGAGTCCGAGTTGGTCGATGCGGATCGAATGAAGCTGGCAGGCAAGGTCAGCGTCGTCCTTCACTTCATCGACGAAGCCAATCGTTCAGGCGATCGTGCAGCCTTGTTTCATCACCTCGACGACCTGCGCATCGGCCACGACGGCCTCCACGTGTGGCTGTTCGACGAAGCGGGTGAGGCGATCTACGGCGCGTCGAGCGCCAACGGAACGACGGTCCCGCCGCGGCCGGCGCCCGGCGTCCGCGCGGATGTGACGGAGACGGCCCTGCCGTCGGCATCGTTATGGCCGGCCGGCCGGCTGCGCGTGGCCATCGAGTCCGGCCCCCGCGATGAGCTCCTTCGTTCGCATCTCGCGACGCTGGTCCTGATCTGTGCCTTCGGCGTCGGCTCGACCGTGCTGCTGAGTTGGTTCGCCATCGGTCGCTGCCTCAGGCCGGTGTCGCAGCTCTCGGCGGAAGCCAGCGACATCACGCCCAGTTCCATGGGACGGCGCTTGACCGTGCCTCCCGAAGGCGCCGAGCTGACAGGGCTGGTGCGCGCATTCAACCAGGCGCTTGACCGGCTCGAGGACGCCTATGCGCAGTTGCAGGCCTTCAATGCCAACGTGGCTCACGAGCTGCGGACGCCCCTGGCTTCTTTGGTCACGGGCACGCAGGTCACGCTCTCGTCGCCAAGATCTCGCGAGGACCTGCGCGAGGTTCTGATGTCGAATCTCGAGGAACTGCAGCTCCTGAACGCGCTGGTCAACGACATGCTGTTTCTCTCCCGCGCAGATCGCGGTGACCGGGCGGAGGGACTGGAAGATGTCGCGCTCGGGTCCGAGGCGGACAAGGCCATCCGCTACTGCGATGCATTGCTGCAGGAAGCTGGCGTGGTCGCGGAACGGTTCGGCGACGCCGCGGCGGTCTGCAACCCTCCCCTCGTGCTGCGTGCACTCGTGAACCTCCTCACCAACGCCATCCGCCACACCCGCGCCGGCGACACCATTCGGGTCCTCATCGAGCCGGACCATGGACTCATCGCCCTGAGTGTCCTCAACCCCGGGCTCGAAATACCGGCGCCGGTCCGAGCCCAGATGTTCGACCGCTTCTATCGTGCGGACACCTCCCGCTCGCGAAGACAAGCGGGCCACGGGCTGGGATTGGCCATCGTCGCGGCCGTCGCGCGCATGCATGGCGGGACCGTCTTTGTCGAACGCATCGGCAAGGCCAATCGTGTCGGACTGACGCTGCCGGCAAGGGACAGCCAAACGACCGTCGCTCCTGTCAAGGGCTTCGCCGCGGCGATTGCGTCCGCTACGCAATCGCCGCACTCGACGGTACGTCCAGCCCGATCGCGGTGATGCCATCGGCCGATCTGGCGAACGGTTCGCCTTGGTGCATCCGCGCAATGGCAGCGACGATGGCCAGACCCAACCCGTGGTTCGACGCGCCAACCTGCCGACGAGAGCGCTCCGCCCTGTAGAAGCGGTCGAACAAGCGCGGCAGATGTTCCTGCTCGATCGGACTCCCCTCGTTCTCTACCCAGATCCGTGCCCGGCCACCTTCCGACTCGATCCAAACCCGTATCGTCGAGCCGGGCGTCGCGTAGCGGGTTGCGTTGCTCAGCAGGTTGGACACCGCGCGGCGCAGAAGAGACAGGTCAAACGCCCCCGTTGCATCGCCATCGCATACCGCCGACAGGCCCCGGTCGTGAAGCGCCGCCTCGTGGTACTCGATGATCTCGCCGAGCTCGGCAGCGAGGCTCGTCACCTGCGAGCGGCGCGCCGCCGCGCCGCGGTCTGCTTGCGAAAGGAACAACATGTCGTTGATGATGACCGCCAGGCGCCTCAGATCCTCCAGGTTCTCCGCGATCACGTCTTGCAGTTCGGCGGCGGGTCGCTCGCGCTGCAACGCGAGTTCGCTTGAACCGATCAAGGTGGTCAGCGGTGTTCGAAGTTCGTGTGCAACGTCGGCGTTGAAGCCCTCCAGTTGCGCGTAGGCGCGTTCAACGCGCATCAGCAGCGCGTTGAAGCGGTCGACCAGTGGTCGGAGCTCGAGCGGCTGTCCCGCTCCGTCCAGCCGCTGCCCTGACCTTTCCAGCGCGACCGCGTCCACTTGTGCGGCCAAGGCCTGCACCGGCAGCAGGCCTCTGCGGACCAGCAAGAACCCGGTCACGCTGACGATCCCCGCTCCCAACAGTGAGGCTGCCAGGAGTGTCCAGCCGAGCCGCTGGAGCAGATCCTGGTCGCGGCTCACATCAAGCCCCAGCACCACCTGGACGACACCGGGAGCGCCAGCGGGCCAGGTGTCTTCCCAGGAGACCCGCAAGAACCGACTGGCCGAATCGGCATCTCCCCTCTCGGGCGCCTGCGGAGCGCTGAAGAGAACCGTCCCATCTCCGGACGTGACGGACAGCATCATGTCCTCATGGCCCGCGAGAAAGTCCTTGAGCTTGTGCTGCAACTCTTCAGTCGCCGAGTTGCCCGCCGTCTCTGCGAGCGCATGGCGGACAACCGCGCTCTTCAACGCCAGTTCTTCGTGCTGACGGCTCTGCAGAACCCACAGATTGACGGCATACACCGTTCCGGAAACGGCAAGCGCAGCGATCAGCCCCTGCAACGCGAGCCACCGGGACAGGCGCGTCCCGAGCGACTGGCCGTCGGCAAGAAGAACGCGCCACCTCACTCCTGGCGCTCTTCCATCACATAACCCATGCCACGCACCGTGTGTATCAGCTTGACCTCGAAAGGTTCGTCCAGCTTCGCACGCAGCCGGCGCACCGCCACCTCGACAACGTTCGTATCGCTGTCGAAGTTGATGTCCCACACCTGTTCCGCCATCACGGTGCGCGACAGGACCTCCCCACGCCGACGCAGCAGAAGCACGAGCAGATTGAACTCCTGGGGTGTGAGTTCGAGCCGCTTGCCGGCCCGTGTCGCCTTCCGGCGTGCCAGATCGACCTCCAGATCCGCCAGCCGGAGGCTGGTGGGAAGCTGTCCGTCGCGATCTCCCCCACCGCGACGCAACAGGGCCTGGACCCGAGCCGACAATTCGGAGAACGAGAACGGCTTGACGAGGTAGTCGTCTGCGCCGCCGGTCAGCCCCTTGACCTTGTCTTCGACCGCGTCACGGGCCGTCAGCATCAGGACGGGCGTCCTGCGCTGCTTGCGCAGCTCTGCGAGCACCTCGAAGCCGTCCCGTCCCGGCAGCATCACATCGAGGACGATCAGGTCGTACGTGCCCTCGACAGCGAGATGAAGCCCGTCGATGCCGTCATGGGCCAGGTCGACGACATAGCCGCTCTCCGACAAGCCCTTTCGCAGGTATTCCGCCAAGCGGACCTCGTCTTCGATCACGAGAATTCTCATCAGCAGATTGTCCACCAGCGGCTGCGTCAGCTGGATTACGAGATGGTCAGCTTCCAGTCCGCAGCTGGTCAGCATGCAGTCCATAGAGTGAAGCATCGAATCCATCAACAACTCACGAGGTTCAACATGCGCAAAAATTCCATCTTCACAGCCACCCGCGCGCTTGCGGCCGCCGCCGTCATGGCCGGCTCCCCGCTCTTCGCAGCGGCCCAACACCAGATGGCCCAGGGCGCGCCCGGAACTGCCAACACGACCGAATCGGCCCGGCCCGCGGCGCTCACGCGAGAGCAGGTCCGCGCGGAGGTCGAAAAGGCGATGCGCGACGGCACGTGGCGATGCCGGACCAGCAATCGCGGCTGGTGCTCGAACGAACCCGTGGCGACCGCCAAGCCCGACGCAGACAAGCGCCCGTAAGCTCGGCAGGGGCTGCGCCGTGACTACACGCCGGCGCGTCCTGGTGCTTGCCGTATCGGCGACGTCGCTGGTGCTCCTGGGTTGCGCCAGTACGGACTCAGATGTCAGCCGCCGCAGCGGCCCCTACTGCTATCGAAACGCCCGAAAGCGTCCGATCGTCTGCACGTCGGAGTCGACTCCCGGCCTCGACGTCGAGGCCGAGGCCAAGCGATTCGAGGCTGACCCCGGTGCGCTGACCGTCTACGTGGTACGCAGCGGCTGGGGAGACACACGCCACCTCGTGGCCGTGTCTGTAGACGATTCGCGCCCCATCGAAACCGTACCCCAATCGATGGTCCGGATGCGACTCAGGGCGGGCATTCATCGAATCGCCTATGACCTCGAGCAGGATCATGGCGCCATCGAAGTCCGCGGTGCCGCTGGCCAAGTGAGATTCCTCCGGCTCTCAGGGGACTCCTGGGTCTGGGGCACCTCCTTCGGTTGGTCGCAGGAGGACGAAGAAATCGCGAAACGGCGCGCACGCTCGACGAGGCTTGTCGGAGACGTGCGAATTCCGTAGCCATCGCATGAGGATTCAGCGACCGTCGAATCCCTCTGGCCAAGCCCTGGCATCTGCCGTCAAGCGGTCCGGCGCCCTCGCCGTCCCACTTGCAGCCCCGTCGTCCTGCGGTGTCCGAGTCCGGTCGCCGCCGCAGGGCTCTTCTCCTGCTCCCGTCGTTCCTGCGCCAGTGAGTCGATGATCGGGCAATCGGGCCGGTCGTCGCCATGGCAGCAATGCACGAGATGCTCGAGCGTCGCCTTCATGGACTGGAGTTCCTTGAGCTTCTCGTCCAGCTCTTCGATGTGAGCCTGCGCCAGCGCGCGCACCTGGCGGCTGGGGCGCCGGCGGTCCTGCCACAGTCCAAGCAGCTCGCGGATCTGCTCGATGGAGAAGCCCAGGTCGCGCGACTGCCGGACGAACCGCAAGGTGCTGACTTCCTTGTCCGTGTACTGGCGGTAGCCGGACTCGGTTCGCGCCGCCTCCGGGAACAAACCGACGCTCTCGTAATGGCGAATCATCTTCGCTGACACGCCCGATGCCTTCGCTGCTTCGCCGATGTTCATGCTCATCTGACGCTCCCGGACACGACCACGGTTTGCGATAGCTCCGGGCGCTTCTCGGCGGGTGCGTCAGCAGCGCCACGCCAGCGCCGCAACGTCAGCGCATTGGCGACGACACTCACGCTGCTGAAGGCCATCGCCGCTCCCGCGATAACGGGACTCAGCATGCCCAGCGCAGCCAGCGGGATGCCGAGCACGTTGTAGCCGAAGGCCCAGAACAAGCCCTGCTTGATCTTCGAATACGTGCGGCGCGAGATATCCAGCGAGTCCGCCACGAGCCGCGGGTCGCCGCGCATGAGCGTGATGCCGGCCGTCTCGGTCGCCACGTCAGCGCCACCCGCCATCGCGTACGACACCGAAGCCGCGGCGAGTGCGGGACCGTCGTTCAGGCCATCGCCGACGAACGCGACCACGGCACCGGCGTCGCGCAGTTCCTTCACCACGGCCGCCTTGTCACCGGGAAGAACTTCGGCACGAACCTCGTCGATGCCGAGTTCCTTCGCGACGGCTTCAGCCGCACCCCTGTTGTCCCCGGTCAACATGACCGTCTTGATGCCCAGCTGATGGAGCCTCGCCACCGCTGCAGCGGCGGTGCGCTTGATGGTGTCACCGAACGCCAGCAAACCGAGCAGGCGCCACTTCTTGCCATCCGACTCGACCAGCCACGAGACCGTCTTGCCCTGCATCTCGAGCCGCTGAGCGTCGGTCAGCAGATCGCCCTCGTTCAACTGGTACTCGCGCAGCATCCGGGTGCTGCCAAGGGCTAGCTTCTTGCCGCGTACAGTGCCTTCGACGCCCCGACCGGGAAGCGCCTTCGCCTCGTGGACCTCGGGGACCGACAGCCGCTCCTCGCGCACCTTGTCCATGACCGCCAGCGCCAGCGGATGGCTGCTCGACTTCTGCAGCGCGGCCGCAAGCCGCAGCACCTCATCGCGGTTCGAACCGTCGGCCGCCGCCACCGCGGCGAGCGACGGCTTGCCTTCGGTGAGCGTACCGGTCTTGTCGAAGGCGACGACCGTCACGGCATGCGCGACCTCCAGTGCTTCGGCGTCCTTGATGAGGATGCCGTGCCGGGCGGCCACCCCGGTACCGGCCATGATCGCCGTCGGCGTCGCCAGCCCGAGAGCGCAGGGGCAGGCGATGACCAGCACGGCCACCGCGTTGATGAGCGCATGTTCCCAGTCGCCTGTTAAGACCGCCCAGCCGGCGAACGTCGCCAGCGCGATGACGAGGACGACCGGGACGAACACCGCGCTCACGCGGTCCACGATGCGTTGGATGGGCGCTTTCGCCGCCTGGGCCGACTCGACCATCCGGATGATGCGAGCCAGCGTCGTTTCAGCGCCGATGGCCATCGTGCGAACGGTCAGCGCGCCTTCGGCGTTGATGGCGCCACCGGTAACCTTGTCGCCGACGGCTTTGGGCACCGGCAGGCTCTCGCCGGTGATGAGCGATTCGTCGATGTGGCTGCGCCCTTCGACGATTTCACCGTCGACGGCGACGCGGTCACCCGGCCGGACGACGACGAGGTCACCCACGACGACCTGCTCCACCGGAATGTCGACTTCCGCGCCGTCCCGGCGGACCCGGGCGGTGGTCGGTCGCAACGCGTTCAACGCGCGGATGGCGTCGGTGGTCTGCCGCTTGGCCCGGTGCTCGAGCCACTTGCCCAACAAGACCAGCGTGATGACGGCCGCCGAGGCCTCGAAATACAGGTGCGGCATGCCGTGCCCGGCGTGCTTGAAGAGCAGGTAGACGGAGAGTCCGTAGGCCGCGGAGGTGCCCAGCGCCACCAGCAGGTCCATGTTGCCGGCCTTGGCGAGCACGGCTTTCCAGCCGGCCCGGTAAAAGCGCCAGCCCAACCAGAACTGGACGGGCGTGGCCAGCACCAGCTGTGCCAATCCGCCCAGCATCCACTCGATGCCGAAGAGCGACAGCAGCATCGGCGCGACAAGCGGCAGGGTCAGCGCAGCGCTGACCGCCACTGGCCACCAGACCGGCAGCCAAGTGGTTGGCTTGGGCCTGTTCTGCTGAGGGTCCTTCGCCGCGTAGCCCGCTTTCTCGATGGCCATCTTCAGCGCTGAAACCGACACGGTGGAAAGCGCCTGAATGGTCGCCTTCTCGGTCGCCAGATTGACGGTGGCGCCGGACACGCCGGGAACCTTGCGCAGCGCCTTCTCCACCCGCGCGACGCAGGACGCGCAGGTCATTCCTTCCACCAGCAGCGTCGTTTCGGTGGTCGCCACGTCGTAGCCGGCCTTGCGGATGGCCGCAGCCAGCGAGTCCGCCGTCACGGAAGCATCGGCATGGACAGATGCCTCCTCCGTCGCCAGGTTGACACTCGCCTGCTGGACCCCCGGAACCGCCTTGAGCGTCTTTTCGACGCGCATGACGCACGAGGCGCAGGTCATCCCGGTGACCTGAAGCTTGATTCCGAGTGGATTGGACAGTGCGGCTGTACTCATGGGCGCCTCGATGTGCCGTTCAGTGTTTGCGCATCGTCAGGGTTCTAACAATGGAAAGGTCAAGAGTACCTTTGACTTCTGCCTGCAGCTAGAGGGGTCTCTCCAGGTCATCACTTGACCTTACAACGATGGAAAGGTCAACAGTATGCGTGTCAACAACCCGACCCCACTGGAGATAGCGATGATCACCTTCGAAGTCAACGACATGACCTGCGGCCACTGCGTCAGCACCATCACCAAGGCGCTGAAGGCCACGGACAAGAACGCCAAGGTCGCCATCGACCTGGCCTCGCACCGTGTCCAAGTGGAGCCGGCTTCGGCCGACGCCGAGGAACTGGCCGATGCGATCAAGGAAGCAGGCTACACGCCGGTGCCCGTGAAAGGCGGATCGAACTCTCCTACCAAGTCGGCGGGCTCTTGCTGCGGTAGCTGCCACTGAGTGTTTCGGACGGGTGAGCGGAGGCCCTGCGGGGCTCTCTGCTCTTGCGGGACGCGGAAGATCCAGTGACGCAATGCCGTAGTGAGCACACCTGCGGCGGATGGCTCAGCGGTGGAACCGGAGTCCGACATCGACGACACGCGCCGAACGGCGCCGGGCGCGGTGCCAAATCGTTCGGCCGATCGGGCCGGCCATGTTTCCCGATGCAATCGGAGCCGGTCTAGAATTGCCGGATGCATCGTTGGTTGCTCGCGATCCTGCTCTTGGTGGTGCCGTTCCAGCTGGTCTGGGCGTCGGCAGCGCCCTACTGCGCGCACGAGTCCGGTGTATCGGCCAGGAAGCACTTCGGCCACCATGAGCACAAGCATCAGGCCGGCGGCGAGGTCGTCTCGGCCACCGACGATGCTGACGACTCCACGGGAGCGTTCCACGCCGACTGCGAAAGTTGCCATCTGGGCTACTCCGCTTTCATGCCTGCGGCAACCCCCGCAGTCGGAGCGCTGCCGCGTGGCGACACCACGGGGGACCCAGAACCTCGTTACGAGTCCCACATTCCCGCCGGCCCTCACCGCCCGGATCGAGCTCATCCCGCTCCTGCCGCGCGATTCGGCGGCGGCGTGGTGATGGCTTCCCTCGCGGACTGACCGACGACATCTCCACATCGCCCCGAATCGCTTCTGTCGTGAGACCAGAAGGATGATTCGATGCGATTCCCACTCCTGGCGCTGGCCTTCGTGCTGGCTGCCTCGACCGTACCCGCGAGTGCGCAGACCACCGCAGGCGTAGGCGCACTGACGGTTGCCGAGGCGCTGCGGCTGGCAGAAACCGCCAGCCCCGCCCTGCGCGCCCGCGAGGCCCAGTTGGCAGCCGCGGAAGGCTCACGTCGCGAAGCCGCGGCGCTCCTCTTCAACAACCCCGAACTCAGCGTCGAGCGCACGCGGCGCCGCGCCACCGCGCCTGACGGCAGTGCCAGTGAGTGGGGTCTGGGCATCGCCCAGCCGATCGAGATCGGCGGACAACAGGCACGCCGCCGCGAGGCCGCTTCCGCATCGCTGGAGGCGTTGCGCGCCGAAATCGAAGATGCGCGGCGCCAAGCCCGCGCCGAAGCGTCCCTGCGGTTCCATGCGGTGCTCGCCGCGCAGCGACGGGTGCGGCTCGAACAGCGTTCGGTCGAGTTGTTCGACGGCACCGCGCAGGCCGTCGCCAAGCGGCGCAGCGCGGGCGAGGACACGCGCCTGGATGCCAACGTCGCGCTGATCGAGGCCGAACGCGCCCGCAATGCGCTGGCGGTCTCGCAGGAGCATCTGCAGGACGCCAAGGCCGAACTCGCCACCGCCCTGCAGCTGCCGCCCTCGGCCGTGCCGGAGGTGGTCGGTGACCTCGGCGTGCCGAATGGCGCGCCACTGCCCTACGGCCTCGATCAGCTCCTGACATCGGCGCAGTCCTTGCCCAAGCAACGCGCACTCGCAGCGCGCGAAGATGCTGCCCGCGCGCGGGTCGGCGTCGAACGGGCCAGCCGCTACCCGGACGTGACGGTCGGGCTGAACGTCGGCCGCGAGGGCGCGGGCGATGGCCGCGAGCGCGTCACGACGCTGTCGCTCTCGGTTCCGTTGCCGCTGTTCAAGCGCAATGACGCGGCCATCGGCCAAGCCATGAGCGATGCCACGCAGGCAGAGATCGAACGTGCCGCCGCGACGCGCGACGGCCAGGCCCAGGTGCGTCGCCTCTGGACCCGCCTCGACAGCCAGCGCGAGCGCGTGGCGCGCCTGCAGCGCGCGATGGTCGCCGCCTCGACCGACAACCAGCAGCTCGCCGCCAAGTCGCGGCAGGCTGGCCAGATCGGCCTGCTCGACCAACTGCTCGTCAACCGCCAGGCGCTCGACGCCGAACGCGACCTGAACGAGGCTCTGGCCGAATTCCACATCACCCGAATCGAACTCGAAAACGCGGCCGGCTGGTCGCAAGAAGGAACCGCACGATGATCACGCTGCACGACGACGCAGGGCGTCCGACACGCCTGGCCATGGTGGCCATGGCAGTAGCCGTCGCTCTCTCGCTCGCCGCCTGCGGCAAGGGCGGCGCGAAGGACGAGCATGCTGCCGAGGGCGACAAGCATGCCGAGCATGCTGGCGAAAAGAAGGACGGCCACGCCGAAGGAGCCGAGGAACTGACGCTCACGGCCGAGGAAGCGGAGCGCGCCGGTGTGAAGGTCGAGCCGATCAAGTCAGAGGCGCTCGGCGAGACGATCCAGGTGACCGCCACGATCCGGCCCGACCAGGACCGCCTCGCCCGCGTCGCGCCCCGCATCGAAGGCCGCATCACCTCGGCCCCGGCCAAGCTGGGTGACCGCGTGCGCGCCGGGCAGACGCTGGCCACGCTCGACAGCGTCGACGTCGCCGAGGCCCATGCCACCTGGACCCAGTCCCAGGCCGAGCTGCGCATCGCCGAGGCCGACTTCAAGCGCGCCGAGTCGCTGAACGCCGAGGAGATCATCCCGCGCAAGGACTTCCTGCGCGCCCAGGCCGACCGCGACAAGGCGGCCGCCGCCGTGCGCAACGCCGCCGACCGCCTGCGGCTGCTCGGTGGCGCACAGGCCGCCAGCGGCAGCGGCGTGGCCGGCTTTTCCGTCACGGCGCCGTTTGCCGGCACCGTGATCGAGAAGAAGGTGACGCTGGGCGAACTGGGCAGTCCGAGCGAGCCGATGTTCACCATCGCCGACCTGAGCCTCGTCTGGATTCAGGCCGATCTGCCCGAGGCCGCGCTGGCAAAGGTGCGCATGGGGGCCAACGCCAAGGTGACGGTACCGGCCTACCCCGGGGAAACCTTCAGCGGGCGAGTCGGCCACATCGGCGCGATGCTCGATAAGGACACCCGCACGATCGCGGCCCGCATCGAGGTCGCCAACGCGGATGGCCGGCTGAAGCCCGAGATGTTCGCCACCGCCACCATTGAAGCTGGCGGCGACAAGCGCGAGGTCATTTCGCTGCCGGACGCAGCCATCGTGCTGCTGGAGGGCCAGCCGACTGTGTTCGTTTACGAACAGGGCGCGTACGAGGCGCGCCAGGTCGAGCCGGGTGAACGGGTCGGGGGCCGCACGTTGCTGAAGTCGGGCGTCAAGGCGGGCGACCAGGTGGTCACGTCGGGGGCTTACGCACTCAAGGCACGCAAGCTGAAATCCCAGCTCGGCCACGGGCATTGAGAAGGACCACGGACCATGCTCAATGCAATCGTTGATGCCAGCCTGCGCTACAAGGTGCTGGTGCTGGTGGCCTTCGCCGTGCTGATCGGCCTCGGGGTCATGGCCTACCGGCAAGTGCCGGTGGACGCCTTCCCCGACGTGACACCGGCCCAGGTGAACATCTACACCGAGTCGCCCGGCGTCGCCGCCGAGGATATCGAGAAACTGCTCACCGTTCCGATCGAAGCCGCGATGGCGGGTCTGGCGGACGTCGAAGTCGTGCGCTCGGTGTCGCTGTTCGGCCTGTCCTACGTCGGCGTGTACTTCAAGGACAACGTCGACATCTACTTCGCGCGCCGCCTGGTGGGCGAGAAGCTGCAGGAGGTGAAAGGCCGCCTGCCCGAGGGCTACGGCGAACCCGAACTCGGGCCCAACAGCTCGGGCCTGGGCCAAGTGTTCTGGTACACGATAGAGGACGCCGACAAGAAGCTCAGCGCAATGGACCTGCGCACCCTGCAGGACTGGACCGTGCGGCTCATCCTGCGCACGGCGGCGGGTGTCGACGACGTGACAACCTGGGGCGGCCACGAGAAGCAGTACCAGGTGCAGATCGACCCGCGGCGCCTCGTCAAGTACGGGCTGTCGTTCAAGGAGGTGATGGAGCGCCTGGCCGCCAACAACAAGCAGGTCGGCGGCCAGTTCCTGAACATCGGCGTCGAGCAGTACCTGGTGCGCGGCCTGGGCCTGGTGACCAGCGCGGCCGACATCGGCACGATCGTGGTCGCCGAGCGAAACGGCTCGCCGGTCTATGTGCGCGACATCGCGGACGTCAAGGAAGCCCCGGCCGTACGCTTCGGCGCCGTCACCCGCAACGGGCAAGAAACCGTGCTGGGCATCGCCCTGGCCCGCATCAACGAAAACGCCGCAACGGTGGTGCAGGCTGTCAAAGAGAAGCTGGCCATCGCGCAGGCCGCGCTGCCCAAGGGCATCGAGCTGAAAGCGGTCTACGACCGCACCGAGATCGTCGACAAGGCACTCTCGACGTCTACCAATGCCCTCATCGAAGGCTCGATCCTGGTCGCGGTGATCCTGTTCCTGTTCCTCGGCGAATTCCGCTCCGCCATCGTGGTGATCGTCACGCTGCCGCTGGCGATGCTGTTCGCTTTCATCTGCATGCAGCGCGTGGGCATGTCGGCCAACCTGATGTCGCTGGCCGGGTTGGCGATCGGCATTGGAATGATGGTCGACGGCGCGGTGGTGATGGTCGAGAACGCTTTCCGTCTACTCTCGCACGCACGCGAGTCGGGCCGGCCGATCAACCGTACGCATGTGGTGCTCGAAGCGGCGCGCGAAGTGGCGAACCCGATCGCCTTCGCGATCATGATCATCATCGTCGTGTTCCTGCCGCTGTTTTCGCTGACGGGGCTGGAAGGCAAGCTGTTCAAGCCGATGGCCCTGACGATCACCTTCGCGATGGCCGGCTCGCTGCTGCTGTCGCTGACGCTGGTGCCGGTACTGGCGGCGCTGATCCTCAAGCCCAAGGAAGAGAAGGACACCTGGCTGGTCCGTGGCGCGAAGAAGCTTTACCTGCCGATGCTCGACTGGGCGCTCGACCGCAAGAAGACGGTGATCGGCGCGGCGGTCGCACTGCTCGTCGGCGCACTCGCCCTCTTCCCGTTGCTCGGCAAGGAGTTCATGCCGACGCTGCAGGAGGACGCGATCATGTTCCGCGTCGTGGGCATTCCCTCGACCTCCCTCGAGGAATCAGTGCGCGTCGCCAACGTCATGGACGCCGCCCTGCGTAAGAAGTACCCGCAGGTGAACTCGGTGTTGGCCACCATCGGCCGCGCCGAGAAGGGGGAAACCGCCGACGTGAACTACATGGAAGTCCTGCTGGATATGAAGCCCAAGGACGAGTGGCCGACGAAGCAGTCGTATGCCGCGCTCGGCCGGGAGATGCAGGAGTTCCTCGAAGGCGAAGTGCAGACAGCCGTCTTCGGTGCCACGCAACCGATCCAGATGCGCGTGGAGGAATTGATCTCGGGCGTGCGCGCGACGCTGGCGCTGAAGGTCTACGGCGAGGATCTGGACAAGCTCGAGGAGCTTTCGGCGCAGCTCAAGGGCGTGGTCGGTGGCGTGCCCGGCGTGGCGGACCTGTCGGCCGAGGCCAACAAGGGCAAGCCGCAGATGGTGATCAAGGTCGATCGCCAGGCGGCGGCTCGCTACGGCCTGAACGCTGACGACATCCTCGCCATCGTCCAGGCTGGAATCGGCGGCGAGACTGTCTCGACGCTGATCGAAGGCACACGCCGCTTCGACATTTCGGTGCGGCTGCCCGAGGAGTTCCGCAACAGCCCGTCGGCCATCGCGGCGATCCCGATTCGCACCTCCGAAGGGGCCATCGTGCCCTTCGCCCAGGTGGCCAAGATCGAACTCGCCGAGGGCTACACCTTCGTGCGCCGCGAGGCATTGCAGCGCTACGCGGTGCTGCAGATGGACGTGCAGGGCCGCGACGTCGACAGCTTCGTCAAGGACGCCAACGCCGCCATCCAGGCCAAGGTCAAGATGCCCACCGGCTACTGGGTGGAATGGGGCGGCGCGTTCGAGAACCAGCAGCGCGCGATGGAGCGCCTGGGCGTGATCGTGCCGCTGACGATCGGCCTGATCTTCATCCTGCTGTACACGGCGTTCAACTCGGTGCGACACGCGACGCTGATCATCGCCAACGTGCCGTTCGCGATAATCGGCGGCATCGTCGGGCTGTTCATCACCGGGCAGTACCTGTCGGTGCCGTCCGCGATCGGCTTCATCGCGGTGTTCGGGGTGGCGATGCTCAACGGCATCGTGCTGGTGTCGTTCCTCAACGACCAGCGCAAGCATGGCCTGTCGATCCGAGACGCCGTGCGCCAGGGGGCCGCGCTGCGCCTGCGGCCGGTGCTGATGACGGCCTCGGTGGCCATCCTCGGCCTGGTGCCGATGCTGATCTCCACCGGCGTCGGCGCCGAGACGCAGCGCCCGCTGGCCACCGTCGTGATCGGCGGCCTGATCACCTCGACGCTGCTGACGCTGCTGCTGCTGCCGCTGATCTACGAATGGTCGGAGTCGCGCGCGGAAGCGAAGCAGCGTGCACGCCACGCGGCCGAGGACGCCGAACAAGCTCCAGCAGTCGTGCTACCGCAACCCACCCAGGAGACGCCATGAAGGAAATCAAGGCCTACGTGCATCGAAGCCGTATCGCCGACGTGATCGCTGCATTGAAGGACAGCCCGGCCTGGGGCGGCACGCGCAGTGGCCGTCGCCACAACCTTGCCGTCTACGTCGTCAAGGGCACGCTGCTGCCGTTGGACAACGACGAGAAGCACTACGCGATGGACCTCGGCGACGAGGTTGTCAACGAATACAAGCTGGAACTGCTGTGCGAGGACAGCGAGGTCGAGGCCCTCTCGGCCGCACTCGTCGCGGCCGCCCGCACCGGCCAGGCGGTCGCCGGCTGGATCACAGTCATCGACGTGGTCAGCGCGACGCCCATCCACTGACCGTACCCATCTCTTCCACCCCAACCAAGGAGTCTCCATGAAGCACCTTCTCATCACTCTGCTGCTCGCCACCGCCTCGGCCTCGCCGGCTTTCGCGGCCGAAGACCACCAACCCAAGCACGGCGGCGTTGTCGTCGAAACCAAGGCCGGCGACATGGAACTCGTCGCCAAGCCAGACCTCATCGTCATCCACGTCAGCGACCACGGCAAGGCGATGAAGCTGACCAGCGCCACCGGCAAGGTCACCGTGTTCAACGGCAACGACAAGACCGAGGCGCCGCTCGCGCTGGCGGGCGACAAGCTCGAAGCCAAGGGCAGCTTCAAGGTCGGCGCGGGCACCAAGGTGCTGGCCGACGTGGCGCTCAACGGTAAGCCGGCCGTCGCCGCGCGATTCACGCTGAAGTAAATCGCGCTCCGGCGCAGGAACGCTGCGCGCGGTCAGCGAATGGACCCACATCGGAGGATCAGATGATCTCTCGCAGGAAACTTCTACTCGGCGCTGGCGCTGCCGCGGCCCTGACAGGCTGCGCGAGCGCGCCCGAGCCGCGCGCCGTCGACAGCCGGACCTACTGCATGACGACGCCGCGCACGAGGCGCACGGTCTGCACGCCCGAGCCCATACCGAACGCGGCGACAGAGGTCGATGCCAAGCGCTTCGAGGCGGCGCCCGGCGTACTCACGGTGTACGTGGTGCGATCCGCATGGGCGGATGCCGTTCGACCGCTGGCGGTGATCGTGGACGGCGGGACACCGATCGGAACACTGCCGCGCTCGCTGATCCGGCTGCGCCTGGCGCCCGGCACGCACCGCTTTGCCTTCGAATGGGACGGGCGGCTTCAGGCCGTCGATGTCTCGGGGGCAGCGGGAGACCTGCGCTTCATCGAACTGGCCGGCTCGTCGGTACCGCTGGACCGCGGCTACCACTGGTCGGACGCCGATCCGGCTGGCGCAAAGCTGCGTGCACGTTCCACAAGGCTGATCGCCGACGCGCAGTGGACCACTGCCGCTGCGCGATAACGCGACGGCCGAGTGCAACTGAACCGAAAGCGGGTACAACCATGAATCTCGCACGTCGCCGCGCCCTGCTCTTCGCCGTGGGCGGCTCCGCGCTGCTGACGGCAGGGTGCATGACCAAGCCGTTGCGGCCGGCCAATGCCGATGGCACCTACTGCTTTCGCATCGGCAAGAGCTATCGCCCGAAGCTCACCTGCACTCCGGCTCCGATCCCGTCCGAGGCGGTCGAAGCCGATGCCAAGCGCTTCGAACCGGCACCCGGCAAACTTACGGTCATTCTGGTGCGCAAGCGCTGGGGTGATGCCAAGAACGTAGTGCGGGTCAGCAGCGATGGTGCTTCGCCTGTCGATACGGTGCCTGAGTCCTTCGCGCGCTGGCGCTTGCCTGCGGGCAGTCACCGCTTCACCGTCACCTGGCCGGAGGGCACTGCCACCCTGGACGTCGCCGGGGCCGCGGGGGAAGTTGTCTTTGTCGAGGTGATCGGCAGCGTCTGGGTGTGGGGCAGCAACTACCGACTTGAACGTGGCGATGCCACAGAGTCCCGCCAACGCGCAATGTCGCTGCGGCTCGTGGCCGATGTCGGATGAGGAGCGGCCCGGCCGACTGGCGCCAGCCGCGGGCCCGATGCGCCTCCAAACCCGGTACGCGGAGTTGGCATGCGCAGACTACTGCCCGACACGAACCTGGCGCAGACGATTGCCTGGATCTGGCTGGGCTTTCTCGTCACTGGCTTCGTGGCTTGGTTCGCCTATCGGTACTGGCGCAGGCGCCATCCGCTCCCGGTCCCGGCGCCAGAACGGAGCTACAGCCAGCGCCTGGAACAGCGACTCGCGAAGAGCCAGGGCGCCGCGAAGCGCAAGCGGCAAGGTGGCTCCAGCAAGAGCCACCCAAACCGCCACTGATACGGTCCGACGCCTCAGCCGCCGCTCGTCAGTTCCAAGCGCGCGCGGCGCTGTTCGGGCGACTCGTTGCGCATGTCGTCGATGACCTGCTGGCGCGTCCTGGCTGGGCCGGCGCTCTTCATCGGCAGGGGCGCGCCGCGTTGGATCAGCGCCAGCGTGCCGTCCTTGCGCGCGGCCTCGAGCTCGGCCAGCACCTCGGCGCGTGACTTGCTGTTCGTGGCGTGATCCGGGTGGTACGTGAACCCCGCTTCCCCGCTCGCAGCGTGGTAGATCGACGTGGCCTGCGACAGCCCGGGCAGCGCGAGGGTGGAGAGGGCGGCAACGGTGGCGAAAGCGAACTTGTCAAAGCGCATGGTGTCCATTCCTTGTCTGCGGAGTTCCCGCGAGCAACCTGCTGCGGGATGCCCTGACGGCATGAGCCGCAATCTAGAAACCACGCACCAACAGAAACGGGTCGACGCGATGACAGTTTGGACTGGCTCGCCTCGCCACCGCGTCGGGGCACGACGAACATGAAGCTGCTGGTGATCGACGACGAGGTCAAGCTAGCCGAGTACTTGCGCAAGGGTCTGACCGAGGAAGGTTTCGTGGTGGACCTCGCCCACAACGGTGTTGATGGCCTGCACCTCGCGATGGAATCCGACTACGAGCTGATCGTGCTCGACGGCATGCTGCCGGGCATCGACGGCCTGAGCCTTCTCGCCGCGCTGCGGCAGAGCAAACAGACGCCGGTGCTGATGCTGACCGCCCGTGTGCGCGTCGAGGACCGGGTACGGGGTCTTCAGAGCGGCGCCGACGATTACCTCGTCAAGCCCTTCGCCTTCTCCGAGCTGTTGGCGCGCATCCAGGTGCTGCTGCGCCGCGCACGCCCGGCCCGCGCAACGGACAACGAGACCGTGCTCGGGCTGGCTGATCTCGAGATCGACCTGATCCGCCACAAGGCGGTGCGCGCCGGACGCAGACTCGAACTCACCGCGCAGGAGTTCGGTCTGCTCGCGCTGTTCGTACGCCGGCAGGGCGAGGTGCTGTCGCGCACCGAGATCGCCGAACAGGTGTGGGACATGAACTTCGACAGCGCGACCAACGTGATCGATGTCGCCATTCGCCGCCTGCGTAACAAGCTCGATGCACCTTTCGAGCGGGCCCTGCTGCACACCGTGCGCGGCATGGGCTACGTGCTGGAGTCGCGCGACGCATGAGCCGCAGCCGCATCGGGTCGCTCGGCCGCCGGCTGTCGTACTGGCTGGCTCTGCAGAGTCTGGCCGGCCTGGTCGTGGTGTGCGCAGCGGTTTACGGCGCCACGCACCTGGGTTTCCAGGCCCGCCAGTCGGAGGAACTGGTGCAGAAGCAGGTGCAGCTGCGCCACCTTCTCGCGGAGTCGTCGCACGACGGTGATGTCGTCACGCTGAAGCACAAGCTCGATGACTTCTTCATCGGTCATCCCGACATGGCTCTGGCGCTGACGCGCGCTGATGGATCGGGGTTCTATAGCCGCTCCTCGGCGCCACCGACCGGCGACGTGCGCGTCGCACGGTTCGCCGTGCCTGAGCCCGCACCGGGGCAGGGGTCGCTCGATGCCGTCCTTGCGCTGGATATCCGCGAAGATGCCACACTGCTGCGCCGCCTCGGATTCACGCTCGCCCTGGCCGCGCTTGCCGGCACGCTGCTCGTATCGGCCGGTGGCTTCCTGCTCGTGCGCCTTGGCCTGCGTCCTCTGCGCGACTTGGTGAACCAGACCCGGCAGCTCGCGGCCGACACGCTGCATCGCCGGCTGGACGGCTCCGCGCAGCCCGAAGAACTCGAGCCGCTGATCGCGCAGTTCAACGAACTGCTCGGCCGGCTGGAACTCGCGTACGAGCAATTGGAGGGTTTCAACGCGGACGTGGCCCACGAGCTGTGCACGCCGCTGGCGACCCTGATCGGCAGCACCGAGCTGGCATTGCGCAAGGCCCGCGATGCCGACGAACTGCGCGAAGTGCTCGGCTCCAATCTGGAGGAACTGCAGCGCGTTGCCGGCATCGTCCACGACATGCTGTTCTTGTCGCAGGCGGATCGCGGCGCCTCGGCGCGCCGGGTTCCGACACCCAGCCTGGCAGCGCTGGCGCAACAGGTGTGCAACTACCATGAGGCGGCGCTCGTGGATGCCGGCCTGACGCTGGAAGTCGTGGGCGATGCCGAAGGCAGCTTCGACACTCCGCTGCTGCAGCGCGCCCTGTCCAACCTGATCGGCAACGCCACGCGCTATGCGCAGCGCGGTTCGACGGTGCGCGTGAAGATCACTGCTGAGGCGGCCGGCGAGGTGCTGCTGACGGTGGTCAATCGCGGCGCCACCATCGAACCCGACCATCTTCCCCGCCTGTTCGACCGCTTCTACCGTGGAGACCCCTCGCGCAGCGATGCTGATCGCAATCACGGGCTCGGGCTGTCCATCGTGGCGGCCATCGCGCGCATGCACGGGGGGAGACCGCTGGCGACCTCGTCGGGCGGGATCTCGACGATCGGCATGATCCTGAAGGATGCGGCAACCGAGCCCGGCTTGTCTGGCCTGCCGGAACCCGCCGCTGGCCAGGAGGTAACAACCTTGTCGCCCGGGCGGTGAACGCCACGGCACGAACTGGTATCAAAGCCACGATGCCGCGCTGTCAGGGCAGACCGAGGTTCAGGATTCTTCGAGGGAGTCCGCGATGCCGTGCTCAGGTCGCTTGCTATGCGCCGCCATTGTCGTTTGCCTTGCAGAGGCCAGCCCGGCGCAACGGCAACTCGTCGAGGTGACGCTGCCGAACGACCGCCCTCTGGTCCGCCAGTTGACCGCACCACCGCGCGAGTTCGTGGAACTGTGCACCCGACTCACGGCCGGAACAGTGCTCGACTGGGCATTCGAATCCGAAGCACCGGTCGCGTTCAACACCCATTTCCACGAGGAAGGCGCCGTGAAGTACCCGGAAGGCATCTCCGCCGTCACGGCGGCGAAGGGCCGCCTTGCACCGGGCGCAAGCCAAGACTATTGCTGGTTGTGGTCGAACCCCGGCATCGAGCCCGTGATCATCCGCGTGCGGATCAGCCCGTGAACCGCACTCTGCTCAGGGCGCGCCGGCCTTCTTGAGTTCCTGCTCGACGAGCGCCTTCAACTGCGCCTCGCCGAACTCACGCAATGGCGTGCCGTTGACGAAGAATCCTGGTGTCCGATCCACCTTCAAGGCCTGCATGTCGGCCACATCCTGACGCAGCGACTGCTCGATGGCCGGCCCCTTGGCATCCGCCTTGGCCTTCATCATGTCCAGGCCGATGTCACCGATGAAGTCCCAAAGCATCTCGGGCTGAGGGCGGTCATGCGCGGCCCACTGGGGCTGCGTAGCCATCGCCCGCTCGAGCGCCTCCCAGTACTTGCCTTGCTGCCGCGCCGCCTCGAGGATCTTGACCGCCGTGTCGGAGCCCTGATGCAGCGGCGCATAACGCACCACGAGTCTGACCTGGCCGAAGCTCGCGTTGACCATGCGCTTGACGATCGGATAGAAGGCCCGGCAGGTCTCGCAGGACGGATCCAAGAACTCGACGATCGTCACCTTGGCCGCCGGATTGCCGAAGATCGGCGAATGCTGCCTCACCAGCGCATCGCTGTTCGTCTGGACCGCCTGCTTCACTTCCTGGTTGGAGCGGGTCGTGAAGACCACCACGCCGGCTGCGAAGGCCATTACGACCGCCACGACCGTACCCAGAACGATCCATTTCCTGTTCATGACTTTGCCCTCCCTGCCCTTCCTCTTGCCACCCACAACGCCACCAGGATGCCCGTGAACGCCGCCAGCGACAGCAACGGAATCGGCACCACGCCAGCCACCTGAACATCGACGTCGGCACAGGACGATCCCTGGCCGCACGGCACGAGCCCTTCGGACACCACGCCCCAGAAGACCAGCAGGTGGTAGGCGGCGATACACCATCCCACGCCGGCCAGGGGCATTGCGTAGCGCACGCTGCGCGCGTCCGATGCGAGCAGGCCCACGCCGAGCACCAGCACCAGCGGGAACATCGCGATGCGCTGGTACCAGCACAGCACGCAAGGTGTCTTGCCCATCACCTCGCCCAGAAACAAGGCACCGGCCGTGGCCACCAGAGCCAGCAACCAGGCCAGGAACAGCGGGGTCCACAGTGTGGCGTGCTGGCCATTGCCCTGCGGCGCAATCGGGTGCTCTTCGCTCATTGATTCGGAATGTGGAACCTCATCGGCAGCATTCTCGTCCGGAGACCTCTTGTCGGCCCTTGAGGCATCACGTCGCATGTTCTCGCTCGTCCCTGCGCGAAGCGGCCCCCACCCCTAACGAGGCGAGCACGAGCAGCGCCGCGCTGCCGACGATGAAGATGTCCGCCAGGTTGAATGCGGGCCAGTGCATGTCGCGCCAATGCAAATCGAGGTAGTCAACCACGGCGCCGATGCGCAGCCGGTCGGTAACGTTGCCGAGCGCGCCGCCGATCAGGCCGACGTAGGCGGCCGTCTCAAAGCGGTTGCGAACGCCGCGCCGCAGCAGTAAGGCGAGCACGATGCTGACGGCAAGCCCGATGGCGGTGAGCGCGTGGCGCTGCCAGCCGCCTGCATCGGCGAGGAACGAGAACGACGCGCCGGGGTTGAGGACATGGACAAGATTGAACCAGGCGGTGACGGTGACGGCCTCGCCCAGTGGCAGGTTTGTGGCCACCGTCCACTTGACGCCTTGGTCCAGCGCGAGAAGCACGGCGGCCACGCCCATGAGCAGCCACCAGCGGCCGTGCGAAGCGACCTTCGCTGCACGTGGTTCTGGGAGACCGGCCGGTGCGGGCGTCATCGGTCTCGTTCCTCGATCAGCCGCTCGAGTTCGGGCGAGATGACCATCGGCTTGAACGCGCTGACGTTCGCACCCCCGGTGTTGCCGACCGGCAGGCGTCCGATCAGATGGCCGACCGGGACCAGTGCAATGCGCATCAGCTGGCCAGCCACTTCGCGCCGGTCGCCCGCGCTCCAGCCGACCCGAAGCATCTGCCAGTGAACCCGCAGGTGCGGGACGAAGTCCAGTTGCCCGAGCACATGCGCCCGCTCGAGGGCGGCAAACGCGTTCTTTTCGTCGCCAGCGGCCCTGTACCGGCGGGCCTGGGACATCGCGGCCTCGAAGGCTTCGATGCGCAGTGATCCTGTCTTCGACATTACTTGCCCTCCCCCTTCTTCAGCAGCCGCAGTCCATTGAGCACCACCAGCAGGCTTGCTCCCATGTCGGCGAACACCGCCATCCACATCGAGGCGTTACCGAACACCGCCAGCACCAGGAACACCGCTTTGATGCCCAGCGCCAGCGTGATGTTCTGCCACAGCACGGCATGTGTCGACCGCGACAGCCGCACCGTCTCGGCGATTCGGCGCAGATCGTCGTTCATCACCACCACGTCCGCCGCTTCCATCGCGGTGTCGGTGCCGGCGGCGCCCATCGCCACCCCGATGTCGGCCTGCGCCAGCGCCGGGGCATCGTTGATGCCGTCGCCGGTCATCGCGGTCAAGCCATGTTTGCCCTGCAGCGCCTTGATCGCTTCGAGCTTGTCCTCGGGCAGCAGGTTGCCACGCGCTTCGGCTATGCCTGCCTCGTGCGCGATGGCCGTCGCCGTGGCCTGGTTGTCGCCGGTCAGCATCACCGGCGTGATGCCGAGTGCAATCAGCGATGCGACCGCCTCCCGGGACGAGGCCTTGATCGTGTCGGCCACCGCGAACAAGGCGATCGGGCCGGCGTCGGAAGCCAGCAGGCTGACGGTGCGGCCCGCTTCTTCGTGGGTGCGCAAGGTCGCCTCGAGGGCCGGCGAGCACTGACCCCGCTCCTCGATCAACCGGTGATTGCCCAGCACGTAGACGGTACCGCCGATATCGGCCTGGACTCCGCGACCGGCGATGGCCTTGAAGTCCTTCGCCTCCACGCTGTTGGGCGCCAGGCCGGCGGCGATGGCACGTGAGACCGGATGGTCGGAGTGCCCCGCAAGCGCCGCGGCGATGTGCTCGGCCGCAGCAGCATCGATCCCCGGACCGAGCACCTCCCAGGCCACCAGCTTGGGCTTGCCCTCGGTGATCGTGCCGGTCTTGTCCAGTGCGATGGCCTTGAGCTTTCGCGCCTTCTCCAGGTAGATCCCGCCCTTGATCAAAATGCCACGGCGCGCGGCGGCTGCCAGGCCGCTGACGATCGTCACCGGGGTCGAGATCACCAACGCGCAGGGGCAGGCGATGACCAGCAGGACCAGCGCCTTGTAGACAGCCTGCATCCAGGTCCAGTCCAGCAGCCAGGGGCCGAGCAGCGCTACCGCCAACGCGATAACGAAGACCGCCGGCGTGTAGATGGCGGCAAAGCGGTCGACGAAGCCCTGCGTGGGCGCGCGGGTGCCCTGGGCTTGCTCTACCGCGTGGATGATGCGCGCGAGCGTCGAGTTCGACGCCAGTGCGTTGACCTCGAACTCGAAAGTGCCGGTCTCGTTGATCGTTCCCGCGAACACCGGGTCGCCGACCGCCTTGTCCACCGGGATGCTCTCTCCGGTCACAGGCGCCTGGTTGATGCTTGAACTCCCGGCGGACAGCACGCCGTCCATCGGCACGCGCTCGCCTGGCCGCACACGCACGATGGCGCCGAGCGCCACGGCAGCGACCGGCAGGGTCGCCCAGCTGCCGTCGGCCTGCCGCACTGAGGCTTCCTCGGGCGCCATGGCCAGCAGGCCCTTGATCGCGTTGCGGGCGCGATCGACCGCTCGCGCCTCGATCGCCTCGGCAATGGCGTACAGCGCCATCACCATGGCCGCTTCGGGCCACTGGCCGATCACGAACGCGCCGGTCACGGCCACGGTCATCAGCGCGTTGATGTTCAGCCGCCCGTGGCGCAGTGCCGTCAGACCCTTCTTGTAGACGTCGAAGCCGGCCAGCCAGATGGCCGCGGCCGCCAGTGCCAGGCCCGCACCTTTCCAGACCTGCGTGTCCGGGGCGAAGAAGCCGAGCACCTCCGCCCCGATGGCCAGCAGCAGGGCGCCACCGAGCCGCCAAGGACCTTCCGAGCCGGCGCCGTGGTCATGGTCGTCTGACCCGGCTCCCGAGTCGCTCGTCGAGCCTGTGCTTTTTTCGAGCAGCGGCTGTGGATCGAAGCCGGCCTTGCGGATTGCGGCAACGGCCTGTTCGACGGAAGCTTGTGGCGCATCGATGGCCATCGTGCGCTGACCGAGTTGGAAGGTCATCGCGCGGATGCCGGCGATGGACTCGACCGCGCGCCGGATCTCCGATTCCTCGCTCGCACAGTCCATCGTCGGCACATGGAACCGGGCCCAGCCGGCAGGTGGGGCGACACCCTCCGGCGCCAGCGCAGCGCCGACGTCCCCATGGCAGGCGCCGCAGGCGGCGGCAGGCTCGCTGGCTGCGGCGCGAGTGGCGGGGGTGTGGGTGGTGTTCACGGTCGCGTTCCTTGGCTCATGAACGCTATTGAAAACCCTGAAGTCGGTATAGAGTCAAGCCCCCTGAGCCTGCACGGAGAAGACGATGCGCATCGGCGATCTTGCCGAGTCGACCGGCACGGCGGTCGAGACCATCCGCTTCTACGAGCGGGAGGGTCTGATCCCCGCGGCGCAGCGCGCCGACAACAACTACCGCGTGTACACGGCCGCCCATGCCGAGCGGCTGGCGTTCATCCGCCATTGCCGCAACCTGGACATGACGCTGGACGAGATCCGGACGCTGTTGCGGCTGCGTGATGCGCCATCGCAGGACTGCGGCGAGGTCAACGCACTGCTCGACGAGCACATCGAGCACGTCACCCACCGCATCCGCGAGCTGCGGACGCTGCAGAAGGACCTGAAGGCGCTGCGCGCAAGGTGCGGCACGCCGCATGCGATCGAGCAGTGCGGCATCCTGACCGAACTCGACACCGCCGCCGCCCAGTCGACCTCCGCGTCACCACATCGCCACATCCGCGGTACGCACTGAGTCCCTGCCGCACGCAGTTTGCCGAGGCCGCTACATGACGAGACTGTCATGTTCCCGTTCAGCGGCTGTTGGAATGCGGTTTCTACAGTGCCTTTCGATGCCAGCGCGGCGCGCGATCGCGCGCTGGCGGCACCCATCCCCCATCGAAAGGAACTGAACATGCAATCCACCCGCCGACTCCGCACCGCTGCTTTCGCTGCCTTGAGCGTGCTTCCCTTCGCCGGCTTTGCCGCGAGCGGCAACACGTTCATGAACGGCCAGTCGATCTACGGGCAGCCCGCTGCGCAGGGCGCGCCGGTGCGCGTCGTCGACCTGGCTTCCGCCGACCGACTGAACGTCGCCTACGGCGAGAGCGTGACCTTCCGCAACGGCGCACAACAGTTCTCGTGGACCTTCGACGGGCTCGATCGCAGGGCTGTGGATGTCAACCAGATCGCGCCGGCCGGCTTTGCCGGGAAGCCCGTTGTCGTGTACGTCGGCCGCAACCCGTCGAATCGCCGATAAGCAGCGGCGCCCGAAGCTCAGACCAGTTCCCGCACCAGGCTCGCCATGGTGGGTCGGGCTCGCGGGAACTGCTCGCGCACCGCGCTTCTTTCGCTGATGCCGAGCACCAGACCCACCTGTTCCTCGTCGGCACCGCGGTCATACAGGCGAGAAACCACCGTGCGTCGGATCGACAGCGGTGTCGCCCACTCCAGTTCCGCGTAGCGGAACAGCTTGCGATAGGTCTCGAGGATCGGGCGGCACAGGCAGCGCCGGCGACCCTGTGCGCCGTACTGCGTGATGCGGAAGCCCTCGCCCGTCGCACTCAGGAACAAGGGTCCGTCCGGATCGAGACCGCGGTAGGCACCGCCGTCGGCGATGCCATGGCCCCGAGCCACTCGTTCCGCAAGGTAGGCGTCCAGCGCGTCGTCCAACTTGCGGCTGGCGAAGTAGAGCGGTCTTGATTTCCCAGAGATGCTGGCGCTCGCCGGCAGTTCCGACTCTCGGCGTACCTCACCACCGGCCTGCAGGTAGTCGCGGACGCGCAACCGCACGATCTCGAGCGGGCGCGCGCCGGTGACGAACAACGTGTAGAACAAGGCCACGTCGCGCGCAGGCTGGGCGCTGCGGCCTCGGATGCGCAACACCGCCCGGGCGATCTCGTCCGCGCTCACCACCCGATCTCCTTTCGGGGCGTGGCCCGCAGCAGGCTCGAAATGCTCCAGGGCGTGCAGGATGGCCCCGCGCCGCTCGCGCAGGCGACGCACGAAGGCGGCGGCACCATCGTTCATCCCTTCGATGCCCACTTCCCTGCACAGGCGGATCGCCACCGCTTTGACGCGCCGCTCGACGGCCGTGCGCGTGATGCCGTAGTCTGCAGCCACCGACTCGTAGGTGCGGCCGTCGATCACTGCGCGCAGCATGGCCACCGCCTGCATCGGCGCGGCGACTGTGGAATCTGATTCATCGTTGTCCATGGCATGCCTCCCGACTGCTGTCGAACATGTCCATCGTCCCCAACTGGCCCCTGCGCCAACAGCCGAAAGTAAGCTGCCGTGCGCGTGGTTTCAACACGGGCTCGATTCAGTTTGCATCGGCGAGCGAGTCGCGCGCCGATGCTCGACACCGACGATGCGCTGGTGTGGACAACGGCGCGAGAGGGTCGCGATATCTCGCGGGCTGAGGCATGATCTCTCGCAGCGCACCGTCACTCCAGCCTCGTGTGGTCGGACCATGGTGTCCAGTCTCAATGTAGGTCGTGCAGGCGATCCGTCGCGCGATGGATTCAAGCTTTTTTCTACCTTCTCGCAGAAGCGAGACAGGCGGCACTTGCGCTGCGCCAACCCATGCAATCTGTATCGCTCGAACAGCTCGGCATACGTCGGCTTCCCGAATACGCGCTGGTGATCGACGCCCGGTCTCCTCATGAGTACCTCGAGGACCACATCCCCGGAGCCGTCAACCTGCCGGTTGTGGACGATCTGCAGTACGCGGAAGTCGGCACCAAGCACAAGGCCGACAAGCACGCGGCCTATCTGATCGGCGTCGAATACTCGCTGAGGAACATCGCAGCCCAGATCAAGCCACTGATCTCGCGCTACCAGGCAGGCGATCGAATGCTCGTCTACTGCTTCCGGGGCGGAAAGCGCAGTCGCTTGTGGGCCGACAACTTGCGGACGATCGGGTTCGAGGTCGATGTACTGGGCGGCGGATGGAAGCGCTACCGCCAGTGGGTCCGCGAGTCGTTGGCATCACTATGCGCGAGGCTCGACCTGCGCGTGTTGGCAGGTCCCACGGGCTGTGGCAAGACGAGACTGCTCACAGCGCTTGAACGCATCGGCGAGCAGGTGCTCGACCTGGAATCAGTGGCTAACCATCGAGGTTCGCTGTTGGGAGCCCTGCCGGGGACGGCCCAGCCGACCCAGAAGCTCTTCGACTCCATCCTGCTGCAGGCCGTGAGTAAGTTTGATCTCACCCGACGAGTATGGGTGGAAGCCGAGAGCAAGAAGATAGGCAACCTTCAGCTTCCGGAGCAGCTCTTCGAGAGGATGCACGAGTCTCCCATCATCCATCTGACCGCATCAATGGACGAGCGGGTGAAGCTGTGGCGCCAGGACTACCCGCACCTTGCGGCAGATCCCCGCGAGATGGTGCGAAAACTGGAACCGCTCAAGCCGCTGGTTGGCGGCGAGGCGCTCGCCTGCTGGAGTCAGCTGGCCGAAGTCGGCAACGTCGACGCACTGTTCGAAGCCGTCATGCGGGACCACTACGACCCCTGCTACGAGCGCTCGACTCGACGCAACTATCAGCCGTCCAATCGGCATGGGACTTTCGATCTTCGCAAGCTGGATCCTGAACCCCTGGCCCTCGCCGCCGCAGAGATCGCGAAGTCGGTCGACTGAAGCCCTCATCTAGCGCCGCGACCGTGGCGCTCATACGCTGCGGTAGGCCACTACGCACGTGAGACGGTATCCTGCGGAAGGCGGGTCGCCGGGATGCAGGAGCCAGTACGCAAGCGCCGGTGCCATGAGCCGCCGCCACAGTGGCGGAATCATCGCGACGACGAAGAGCAGCACATAGCCCACGGGCAGTCTCGGTGACTCGGGATGCAGGGAGAGCTTGTGGTAGGAAAGGCCGGCATCGTGATGGTGCGCCTGGTGCACGCTCAGGTTGAGTGTCATCCAGGCCTGGAACCGGCAGTCGTCTTCCCAAGCGCACTCTCGTTCGCGGGCCTCCGACAATTGGTCGTCGCCGAGTCCCCAGTGCTGGATGTAGGTCACCAATTGGTTCGTCAGCGCGACAAGGACGACTGTCGCCGCCCACATGAGCGCGCCAACCATACCGGCGATGAACGCGAAGCCGGCACCGACCGCCGCGAACACCGCGAGGGCCAGGCGTAGCCCGCGCACCTGCGGCGCCCCTCGGCCGTTCGGCCAGAGCATTCCCTCCGGTCCTACGGTTTCACCCAAAACCCGCCGCAGCCTCCTGACCGCGAACTTCCACGCCGGTTCCGTGATGCGAGGCCACTCGGCCGCGTCCGTATTGCCTGCAAGCCGGTGATGCCTCAGATGCTCGTAGCCGAGCACCGGGTAGCCTACGGCGCCCGATAGCATGTGACCCGCCAGGCGTTCTCGCGCCGAAGCTGAGTGAAGCAGCGCGTGAGCGACGCATGTTCCGAACACGAACGTCGCCCACAGGCTTAGTGTCCAACCAACAAGGTCGAGCGAGTGCGCAGGGGATGCCTGCAGACGCCACCACACAAACGCGACAGCGCATGCCAACGCACCCATGTAGGCATACGGCACTGCATCCAGCCATCGTCGCCCCCCGCCAATCGTGTCCGAACCGACCGGCGACAACGCGCCGAAAACCAGCCGACTCAACGGGAACAAGAGGAACACGACACCGACGACGAGCCACGGTTCAGCGACCCATGCAGACAGGGCAAGCAGCGCTGGCGGCAGGAGTACGAAGAAAAAGCCGGCCTGTAGCAGCTTTGGCAGAGCCGCAACCAATGTCGCCGTCATATCAGACCGTACTCGGCAGCGATTCGGGCGGCGGCCGCCCGCGAGGTGACGTTGAACTTTGCGTTCAAGCGCTGCCAGCGCGAGTCCACCGACTGCCAGGAACAGCCGATGAGCTGAGCGACCTGCTTTGACTTGCGACCTTCGCGTTCGTGTCTGAGCAGTTCCAGTTCCGCCTCGGTGACATCGACGCGGGCCAGCAGTTCCATGCGAAGTTGTTTGATCTGCCACTCGTGCAACTGGGCCGCCAGCCCCGTCGCAGCAAACGAAACAGCGGGCAGCTCGTCCGTCTCGAAGAAGTGGTTGGTCGCCGAACCCAGGCAGAGTGCGCCCAGCCGGGTCAGTCCTTGCGGCGCTTGAGCGGGTACGACCAGCGCCGAGCGAAAACCGAAGTCTTCAGCCAGCTTCACGACCGTACGCTCGGCACCAGTGCACACCGGTATGTGCTTCGCCAGGGTTGGCTCCGCCGAACGACGAACGTACGCGAGCCACGGGTCGTGCATATAGCAAGCCCCGATTTCGTATTGCAGGCACCAGGCAGGATCGCACGCGAGGATGAAGCGATACGACTCGTAGGACTCGTCGTCACGGACGAAGGTGGCGAAAGCCGCCGCGTCGGCACCGATCGCCGTGCAGACCTCGTCAAGTATCGCGGTGACCTCGGCGGCATCCCGCTCGCTCGTCAAGCGCAGCGCCAGCCGCGCGACATCGCCGATCAGGTCACCCCTGAGCGGAGCGGCCGAGCTCATCACCACACGCCTCAACGCTGCCCAGGAATGCCAGCCCCTGTCGCCTAAGCAGCGACGACACGATTGGATAGTCGAAACGCAACGTGTCCGCATCGCACCAGCGCTCGAAGTCGGCGGCGGCATTGAATACCACCGTCTGCGTCAGGCGCGCTCCTCCCGCAGTCTGAAGACGCCGACGTTCCACGAGCAAGCCCGTTCGCGCCGCACGGAGCCGAATGAAGACCTCGCCATCCGGGCTCTCGACCACGATCGAATCGCCGTCGTGCTGCCATTGCGGGCTACTCTGGATCTGTGACATCGCCTGCCACCGACGCGCCACAGGACGCACACCGAACGAGTCGCGTGTCGGGTTGCTCCCGCCGCGCAAGGGCAGTGGATACAACTTCGGCGCCGCACCGTTCACAAGAGAGAAGCAAAACGTCGAACACGCGCGTGCAACCTTCACAGCGCCACGCTGCGGGTTTCAGGGAATCGAGCACCTCATACTCGTCGCAAGTCTCCTCGCCGCAGCGGGGACAGGCGAAACGCAGCGCGCAGCACGAGTCGACGTCATCCATGCGCTCCTCACAATCCGGCACTAAACGGCCGGCAGATCCGCGGGCACCTCACAGGTTTCCCGTAGTTGCCTGTTGGGGGTGAAGTTGATGCCCAGTTGTCCCACCATGTCCACTGCGGGGTTTTTTCAGGATGTAGCAGCGAAGGTCTCGCCGACCCTTCGAGCAGCCAGCGCGACTCAAATCAACCGGAGCGCAGCAGTGAGCGAATCGTGGAACAGGTCTGCACCTGGCGAAGCAAATATTGCAGGCGCACGCCGTCGACGCCAAAGGCGCGAAGGTCAACGACCGTTTCTTGCTGGCATCAATCTCCACGTTTCACAGCCGCCGCATTCGCGGCCCGGGAGCTAGCCACCACTGTGATCTGCGATCCATTGGCGCACATCCTCGGCACGCCAGGCCGTGACCCGTGCCGACAGCTTCACCGGGCTGGGGAACGAGCGCGCTCGGACCTGCCGCCACAGCGTGGACTTCGAGATCGGTACGAACGCGAGCACCTGACGCTGGCGCAGAAAGCCCGTGTCCGGCAGAGAGGCTGGGGGGTTGTTCGCAGCGCCGGACTCGACGGCGTGCAAGGGCCTGGCAGCAGCGGTGCTGCCTGGCAAGGAGGTCCGCATGGACATGATCGATCTCCGCGGCGGACGGCTCCGCCGGAAGGCATGACCAGCTCGTTGCGGCAGCGAAGGGTCACGGTCGGATCGCTGCGGACAGGAACGCGAACACTCCAGGTCAACCGCCGGTGCGTTCCCAGCTGGCGGTTCGTGCGGACCGGCGCCAATGCCCGACCCTTGAAGAGTGATTCACGCTGTGGTGGAGGGCCGGCGTTGACGGTGGCCACCTCAAGCGGAATGAGGGCAGGTGTCGACTGCGACGCCATCGAGCGCCGATGGGGGAAGTGCTGCGGCCAGCGGAGCCGCCATGCACCTGCGTGAGACGGTAGCGCCATTGCCCGATGAACTCACGCCGAGCGCCACCAGCGCCCGCGAAACAGCCGCCTTGTTCGGGCGCTATGCGGTGGCGATTCGCGGCGCCGGTGTTTCGTCGTTCTCGCCTTCGCCCGACCCGTCGGCCTCGGCCACAGGGGCGGAGGGCGGCAAAGCGGATATCGCAGTGTCTGCGCCTGCCTGGGCACTCGCGCCATCGGGCGTCGTTTCTTCGACCGAATCGCCCTGCCCCTCGATCTCGACCTCCGGTGCGTTCATCCGCCGCCGCAGGCCCGACGCGAAGTTGCGTGCCGCCGTGGCGACGCCGCGCACCTGGCGCTTCACCAGCGCGCGCTGCTTGTCGACCTCGCGTGTGGTGATGACCTCGTGGATCTCGAGCGTCTGCAGCATCGGCATCAGCTGGTCGAGTTTGCCGAGCAACTCCAGATAACGCCGGCCGCTTGACGAGAGCACGCCGACCTCGATCTCCAGGGCTCGGGTGTCGTAGGTCGCCACCCGCGTGATCCCGTGCGCCTTGAACAGCGCTTCCGCGCCGTCGATGGCGCGGTCCAGCGCCGCCGATACGGCATCCAAACGCTCGCGCAGCGCGGCTTCGACACGCGCAACGTCCTCGGGGTCCAGGCGCGTGCGCGCGATCACCGAGATGAAGTGGGCGTTGAGCTGCAGCGTCGCGAACATGCGCACGAACAGGCGCTTGCCCTCGGCGCTGGTGAAGCAGGCCGGCATCTTCACGCTCGCCGCCTCGACACGCCGATAGTCGACCTTGGCCTCGCGCGCGAGGATGCGCTCGTTCACGCCACCCTGGTCCACCCGCACGATCTGGAGGCTGGTGGTCGTCGGCAGGACTTCGTTGTGCATCGGCATCTCCCGCGCAGGACGCGCTGGCGGCCAGTGTTCGCCGCCGCCGGCACCCATCGCCACGCGAAACGGCCGTGCGGCGACGGTGGTTTCGCCATCAGCCCGTGCCAAACGGCGGCAACCCCGTTGACCGCGCACGTTCGCCTCGCTACCTTTCATTCACGCAGCAGCTGGCCCTGCGTCCACCTCGGCAAGCCCCATTGAATCCGGTGCGCGACGAGGGCGGCTCGAACCCTTCGGCCGCTTCGCACCCCGAGCGCGCTTTCGAGCCGTTGACCGCACGGTTCCCGTGCCACCAACAGCTGCAACGCGCGCTTCGATCGGTCGCTGGCATCCCGATCACGCGGCATGCGCCGCGTCCAGCCAGCCCTTGAAGTCAGCCGCCGGCTCCGCGCCGGCATTCGTCACCCCGTGGGGCCATCAGCCCCCGGGCGGTCATGGCCTCCGCGTTCCCCATGGAGGCCAACATGCCACAACCCCGAGCATCGCTCGAACGTTCGCGCGCGCCCCTGTTCACGGCCGGCGCCCACTGTGATTCGATCATCGACGTCCTGGCCGAGGACGACGACCACGCCAAAACTGGCGCCGACCCGATCGACTGGACCGAGCAGGACGTGGTGTTCCTGCACTGGCGCCTGCTGCAGGAAGTCGAGGCGCTGGCGGACCCCGAGACGCCCCTCGAAGCCAAGCTCGACACGCTGCGCTGGGTGTTCACCGAGCGCGAAAAGGACTCACGGCCCTTTTCGTTCGTGAACTGCCTGCGCGTTGTCGGCTGCAGCCCGCTGTCGCCGATCGGCTATTGCGGCCTCGTCGACGCCGAGGAGATCCGCAGCCGCATCCGGCATGGCGTGAAGCGCTGGCTGGAAGCCACGCTGACGCGCTACCCCGAGTGGGTGCGCGAGGCCGTTGCCCGCAACCCGGAGTGGGTCGAGCTCCAGCTCGCCCGCAACCCGCAGTGGATCAACCAGCAGGTCCGCGCCATCGCCCTGCAGGGCGACCTGTTCGCCTGAGCCCCTTCCCGGCCGCCGCCGCGCTGCGGCGACCACCACTTCAAGGAACACACCATGTCCCGCTTCTTTCGCGCGGCCGGCGTGCTGGCCGTTCTCGCATTGCACGCACTCGGCGCCCATCTGGACGCCACCGACCCGCCTTCGACGCCCTCGCGGGCCGAAGGCCACCGCCTGCCCGGCGCCGCGCCGGTCCGCTGAGGAGCCGCCATGCACATCGTTGCCCATCCCGGGCGTGTCGAGGCACTGCTGCTTCCCGTCCGTGCACCCGAGGATCTCGAATACCTCGTCAAGGAAAGCGAGATCGTCACCGGGCGGCCCGGCCGCACCTTCGTGATCGCCGGCGCCGACCGCCTGGCCTACCGGCTGCAGTGGCATCCGCTCGGCTTCCAGGTCGAGCGTCTCGACAGCCGTGGCCGTGCGCTGCACGTGCAGCAACTGCTGCTGTTCGAGTTTCTCGACCACCCGCTGCTGGAGGCCTTGCATGCCGGCCAGCTCTTCACCGCGCCGATCGACTTCGATACGCCGCGCGGCTGACCCACCCCCCGATCCACCCCAATAGGCGGGCGCTCCTCCGGGGGCACCCGCTGTTCACCGGAGACCCACCATGCAGATTCAAGTCCGCATCAACGAGGAAGGCGCGCTGCGCAACCAGCGCTTCGCCTTCACCGACCGATTCACCCTCGTGTCGGAACTGCTCCAGAACGCCCGGCGCGCCGGCGCCACGTCCATCGCCATCGACCACGATGCCGAGGCCAGGACGTTGACCGTCCGCGACGACGGCCGCGGCATCGACGACTTCCAGAAGCTGCTGACCTTCAACGAGTCAGGTTGGGATGAACCCATTTGCGACGCCGAGCACCCTTTCGGCATCGGGTTCTCCAAATGCCTCTACGCCGCGTCGCGCTGCATCGTGCGATCACGCGGCCTGTGTGCCGACTTTGACACCGCGGCGGCACTGGCCCGAACGCCGGTCGACGTCATCGGGCTGGCCGACGCGCCGACGGAAGGCACGCAGATCGAGCTGCACGGCGTCGATCTGCCCGAGCTCGCGTCGCGCATCGCCACGCTGTGCGCGGGCTTCCCCGTGCCGGTGTGCTTCAACGGCAAGGCCCTCGAACGGCCCCATTCGCCGGAGCACCTGGACCTCGCCACGACAACCGTCGGTGGCCTGCACCTGTGCGGCACGCGCGATGGCGAGCACAGCCACGAAACGCTGGTCTACCTGCAGGGCTTCTGCGTGCTGCGCCCGATCTACCACCGGCCGGAGCGGGTGAACGTGCTGCACCTCGATGCACGCCAGTTCATGGCACGGCTGCCCGATCGCGACAAGCTGATCGACGAAGACCAACAGCGCCGGCGCATCGACGCCGCCTTGCGCGCCGAATGGCGCCGCGTGCTCGAGGACGCCAAGCGCTCCCTGCCCTCCGATGTGTTCGTCACCCGGTTCTATCCGGCCCTGCGCGGCTGGGGGCACCTGGACTTGCTCAACGACATTGACGTCCTGCCGGCCGCGGTGTTCGACGAGATCTGCGGCTACCCCTACCAGGAGGGCTCCGGTGACCGGGACTACTTGCGTACGGTGGCTGTCGCACCGGCAAGAGCGGCCATCGAGGCCGGCTCCATCAAGCTGTGCTCGATCGAGTCGATCGACGAGAACAACGCCGGCCGCTGGATGTTCGCGCGTGCCACGGGGTGCGCGCTCTTCAACCTGGGCGGCCTGCATCACGAGCATTGGGTGCAAGCCTATGTGCGCTGGCTCGACGACGAGCCGGTCACCGTCGAACCGCTCGGCGAGCGTGTTCGCCGCACGCTGGAAGGCCGCTGGATCTGGCCGGACGTCGTGCTGTGTACCGCCGTGCGCGTCGGCGTGGGCAGCGACAGCGTGGACATCACCGATGCCGGCGTTCACCACGACGGCGTGCTCTTCATCCCGGACGGCGAATGGTCGGGTGAGCCGGTGCGCCAGGTCTCGAACTTCACCGACGAGAACGAGCAGTTCCTGCAGTCCGATCTGGACGCGGACCGCGACGCGCTGGCCGACCTCATCCGTCGGCTGCGCTCCGTCGATCCGAAGGACACGCTCGACTCGCTGCTGCGCGAGCTGAAGCTCGAACGCTACCCGGTGCTGCATGGCAGGCAGTTCCGCCTGAGCGTGGGCACGGAAGCGAGCGGCCATGCGGTCGAGCTGGCCGATTGAGTACTCGGGTGGGAGGCCTTCGGGCCTCCTCTCCCCAGCGCCGCACGTCGCGTGCGCGCTGCGGAGAGGTTTTCCCGCAGGTCGCAGGCACACCTGGAGCGAATCGCTCCGAAGCCAGCCCCGAAGTCCCTCCGGCGCGCAGCGCCGGCCCGCCCGCCATGGCCGCGGAGCCTCGCCCTCGAACCGGGCGCAGGTCCGGCGTGGGGGGTTCACCCGTCAAGGAGAAACCATGAACCGACAAGCCATGCCCCCTTCCGATTGCCGCCGCGGCGAACGCGGAGGCTGCCATGAATGACACGGCCTTCGAGCACCGCGTCGACGAAGCCAAACGCCGCGCACACGGCCGCTGGACCGAGATCCTGCGCAGCCTGGGCGTTGACGATCGCATCCTGGGCAAGCGCAACGGCCCCTGCCCGTCATGCGGCGGTACCGACCGCTTCCAGTACACCGACAAGTTCGGCGAAGGCAACTACCACTGCCGCCACTGCGGCGCGGGCGGCGGCTTCAAGCTGCTGCAGGCCGCGCTCGGTCTCGACTTCGCGACCGCGTTGCGGCAGGTGGAGTCCTGTGTGGGAGCGCCGGCCTCCACGCCGAGTGCCCCACCGGCGGCGGCCGAACCGTCCGCGCAGCGCATGCGCCGCCTGGCGCAACGCCTGTGGGACGAAGCGCTGCCGGTGCAGCCCGGTGATGAGGTCGATTGCTACCTGCGCCGCCGCGGCCTGCACCTGCGCTGTCCGCCCAGTGTCCTGCGCCGTCACCCGGCGCTGGGCTACTACGAGAAGAACGCCGCGGGCCGCGCCTGCAAGGTGGCCGACTACCCTGCGATGCTGGCCTGCATCCAGGGCCCGGACGGCCACGCGGTGACGCTCCACCGGACCTATCTGAAGGACGGCGAGAAGGCGCCGGTGCCGGACGCACGCAAGGTGCTCTCGGCCGGCATCAACGGCGCCGCCGTCCGGTTGTGCGAACCGGCGCATGAGCTGGCCGTGGCCGAAGGGATCGAGACCGCGCTGGCGGTGCACCTCGCGACGGGCAAGCCGGCGTGGGCCGCGGTCAGCGCCGGCAACCTCGAGAAGCTGTGGCTGCCCGAGTGCGTGCGTCAGGTCTGCATCTATGCCGACAACGACGCCGATGGCGGCTTCGAAGGCCAGGCCTGTGCCTACGCGCTGGCGCGCCGCCTGACCCGCAGCGCGCCGGGCATCGACGCGCGACAGGTCCGCGTGTTCCTGCCGCGCCAGCCCGGCCACGACTGGGCTGACGTATGGCGGATGCGCAGCAGGGACGCCGAAGCCCAGGCCGCGTAGCCGAGAGACGCCATGAACCCAACCGGTCGCTGCCACACCGGGCCCCGTGTCAACGACACAGGGCGAAGGCAGACCCTGAACTGCATGCAGTCGGCGCGGTTGAACCCGCGCCATCGAGGATTCGGCCAAGTGCCGGATCCATCACCCACCCCGCGGGGCCCAGCCCCAAAAGGGGAGTGGCGCCCCGCTTTTCCGATCGGAGCTTGTGATGAAGAACGGACGCACCCTCGTGAGCCTGGCGCAGGAACTCGAACGCCAGCTGAACTCGAAGAAGGACCTGGTGGTCCCGTCGGCGCTGATGCGCCACGACACCGACGACACGGGCCAGACGCGGCTCGTCGTCGAAGAGACCGGCGGCCCGGCGCGCTACGGCGTGACGCCGCTGGCGCGCCGGCAGCTCGCCGACAAGTTGAAGATCCCGTATGCCTACTTCGAACGCATGCGCAGCGAGCAGCCCGTGCTGCTGGACCGCAACGTCAACACCTGGCTGCAGAGCGACGACGACCGCCGCATGCTGCGCACGCTGGACGGCAACGTCCGCGCCGTGCTGTCGGACCGCTACCGCCGGCTCGACAACTACGACCTCGCCGAAAGCGTGCTGCCGATCCTGCAGCGCCTGCCCGAGGTGCGCTTCGAATCGGTCGAACTGACCGAGACGCGCATGTACCTGAAGGTGGTCACGCCGCAGCTGAAGCACGAGATGTCGCCCGGCGATGTCGTGCAGGCCGGCGTGGTCGTGAGCAACTCCGAGGTCGGCCACGGCACGCTCTCGGTGCAGCCCCTGATCTACCGGCTGCGCTGCCTCAACGGCCTGATCGTGCCCGACTTCTCGCTGCACAAGACGCACGTCGGCCGCAGCATCGGCAACGTCGCGGACACCATCACGGTGTTCAAGGACGACACGCTGCAGGCCGACGACAAGGCCTTCTTCCTGAAGGTGCGCGACGTGGTCGAGGCGGCGGTGTCCGAGGCGACCTTCCTGCAGGCCGCGCAGAAGCTGCAGAAGACGCTGCGCATCCCGTTGACCGGTGACCCGGTCAAGACCGTCGAGGTGCTGGCCAACCGCTATGCCCTCAACGAGCAGGAGCGTGCCGGCGTGCTCCGGCACCTGATCGCCGACGCCGACCTGACCGGCTACGGCCTGGTCAACGCGGTGACGCACTACTCGCAGGAGGTCGAGGACTACGACCGCGCGACCGAGTTCGAGGCCCTGGGCGGCCGCCTCATCGAGCTGCCGCAGAACGAGTGGAAGAGCCTCGCCGAAGCCGCCTGAGCGCGGCACGGGCCGGAGTGGCCCGGACCCATCGCGGGCCCGGGCTGCACGGATTCGCCCGGGAGTCCGGGCGGTTGTGCATGGCAATGCGGTCCCGAAGGGGCCGCGGGCCATCGCAAGCTGAGTGCCGAACCCTATGCTGTGGCGCACACCGCTCGACACCCGACCGCCACCCGAAACATCTCAATCCCACCCATCCACCGTGCCCGGCCAGGGCTCACCCGAGGACAGCACCATGAACCAGGCGCAGCTCTCCGACGTCCAGCTCACCAACCTGACCTTGCTGCTCACCATCCGCGACGGCGTCCTGCAGGACCGTCCCGCCACCTGCTGCAAGTACGCGCTCGATGCCGCGCAGGCGGACCGAATCGCCGGCCTGGGCGTGCAGCAGATCATGGCCATCGTCGCCAACGTCGGCGACGCCACCCTCTTCCCGGCGCGCCGCGACTTGCTGGCGCTGCTCGAAGCACCGCTGCCGCTGGCCCGGCCGCTCGCCGCGGTACACGCCGCCCAACACCTCGTCTCCTGACCACCGCCGCTGGCCATCGCCATGGGCGAGCCCCGTCCCCCGCTTCGGGTCGACCGGCAGCTGCGCGCGCTGCAACTGGCCAAGGACTGCGCCGCCCTCGGCGCCCGTGTGCGCACGATCGGCCACCTCACCGGCCTGCCGCCGCGCGAGCTGCTGCGCCTGCTGTTCCCCGACCGCGAGAACGTGCCGCGCGGCCGGCCGCCCGACTCCCCAGAGTGGTATCACGGTGCGAACCTGCTCTACCGCGCCGAGGCCTCCATCGTCGTGGCGCTTTACCGGCGCCTGCGCGACGGCGGATTCGCCGCGGCCGAAGCGCTCGTCGCCGCCTACCGCCACTACGGCAGCATCTGCGAACCGCCGCAGCGCATCAGCTTCGATCGCGCCTTCGACCTCGCCGCGCACACCGACGGGCTGTGGCTGACCAGCGTGCAGAGCTTCGCACTGGTCGCCTGCCCCACCTGCCACAGCGAGTACTTGGCGGCCTACGGCTCGGCGCCGCGCTCCAACGACGAGTGCCCGTTCTGCAAGCTGGTGCAGCGCTACGGCACGGATCAGCGGGTGCAGGCGTCGTTTCCGGTGCGGCCGTTGATAGACCTTCGCACCATCGACATCGGCGTGTTGAGTCTTCTCAATCCACCGACCACGAGCCCGTCGGAGTGAATCGACTGACGCCGCGATGAGAAGACGGGTATGGAGCACTACGTCCAATCTTCATCAAAGTCCTGCATGCCCCCCTTAGAAACCCAGGGGTCGCCGCCACCGTCCGTGCCGATGTCCAACTCTTGATGGCGATACCGGATCGAAGTAGTGGACATGAGCTTCAAGCTCTTCTCGACGTACCTTAGCCCGAAGGCATCGGCTGGCTGATCCGTCAGCAGCCCCTTGTCTGGAAAGAGAACGATGTTCGTTCCTCCTGCCCGCTGAACTGAGGCGAAAAGGACACCATCGAACGATCTCGCGTGCACGTGCGCAAGATACTCGGCCATCGTCTGGGTGATCATGTAGTCCGCCTCGTGCCCTGGCACGATGGGTTGGGAGATCAGGCCATGCAGACGCCGCAGAAACGTGCGCCGCTCTACTTGGTCCGTGTAGTCGCCCTGGAAGTAGCTCAAGGCCTTGCCGCCGCGCGCGTGATCGAGCCGGGAGAAGTCAAGGACTCGAAGCGGGCGCGTCGTCTCCATGGCAATCAGTGCAACCTCCACGCCCAGTGCCGGGCGCATTTCGGCCAGACATGTATCGGGGTCTCTCGCGCCGTAGCAAACCACGACCCCTTCGGCATTCATTCGCCCGGCGCGCGCGTTCGCAGTGGGTGGTGGACCAACATGCTTCAAGGGGTCCTCCAGAATGTCCTTGAGCAGACTTCGCGAACCACAGACGCGCGCGCGATAGACCTTCGTGCCCATCGAAAGGCGACGGACAACCGGGATGAACCGCCTTCCGGTCCACGCCTTGAGGTCGTCTACACCGTCGAATAACTTGTCGAACAGCGCCCGCGCCGAAGGACTGAAGAAACGCCGGCCGTGCTTGAGTTCGTTCAGCGTGTAGTGCCAATCCGCGAAGTACTGGTGTGTCTGAACGCGCTTCGGCACGTACATGCTGGTGTCGTCCCAGTACGCCTCCCCACCGTCCCCTGGCCAGTACTCGTCCGCGTCGATCACCGCCCGGACGATCGCGTCTTCGAAGTCGAAGTACTGCCCCAGCACTTCCTGAACCCAGTAGGCGATTGGATCCCCCTCCTGCTCCCACCACTCCGAGTCGTTCTCGCCAAACTTCTTGACGCTGGGTCCGACCACGAAGTGCTCGCGCATGATCGGTTCGAGAAGCTGGCCGAGTCGCTCAACCGTGACTGTCGGTTCGCCCGCTTCACCGCAGACAGCGCATTCGACGTCCTTGCCTTCAGCCTCGTCATCGACAAGCTTCCGCAGATGCGCGTCTTCGATGCACTTGCAGCAAACAGAACGGTCCATCTCGCCCCCCAAAGTTTCTGCAATTCTGGCTTGTCGGCCACGCGCTGCATTCCCGAGCTGAAGTCGATACGCCGCCTCAACGAGCTCCATTTCGGGTTACTCCGCTCCACCGCGTTGGGAAGACTCCCAGCCTGATACTCGATGCGCTGCACCATCCCGGGCTACGACTCCGATGCGCTACTCGCCGATGGATCCTGGCTTCGCGGCAAGCCCTGGGACGGAACTGATTCGGAGCCAGAGCGCCCTGATCGACCGCATCCGGCTGTGCTTCGGCCTGGACCAAGAGACCTTCGCGCGCGACGCGTTGGCGCTGATCGAAGCCTACGCCGGCTACGTTCACCTGCTCCCCGCCACGCCCGACAACTACTTCCGCCAGCCCGGCGGCCTTCTGCAGTTGGGCCTGGAGGTCGCCTTCTATGCCCTGCAGGGCACGGACGCGCACATCTTCTGCGGCCAATCGACCATCAGCACGCGCCGTCAGCTCGAACCTCGCTGGCGGCACGCCACCTTCATCGGTGGCTTGTGCTGTGAACTGCACCGGGCCTTGGCATCGTTGATCGTCGTCGACGCCGACGGCAACGAATGGCCCGCTTACCTCACCCCTTTGGCCGCATGGCTCGCCGAACGCTGCGTCGAGCGCTACTTCGTGCGCTGGCGCGCTCAGGCGCCCGAGGCGCGCAGCCTGGGCCTGTTCGCTCTCCCTCATGTCGTGGGGCCCGCTGTGCTGCAGGACCTCAGCACCGGCAACACCGTCATCGTCCCGCACCTGCTTGCCAGCGTAGGCGGCCTCCCGGTGTATCGCGAACCCAACGTCCTCGATAGCCTGGTCCGCCGCTCGCTGGCCCTGGTCATCGACCGAAATCTCAAAGCCAGTGCGGACCGCTACGGCTCGCCGCAGTTCGGCTCGCACCTCGAACGCTATCTGGTGGATGCGCTGCGCCACTTGGCTGCGGCCGAGTCGGCTTGGGTGCCGAACCGAGAAAAGTCGCGCGTCTGGTACGGCAGCGACGGTCTGTTCCTGCTCTGGCCGCAATGCGCTGCCGACGCGCAGGCCTTGCTCGAGGCGGATCAGTTGCCCGGCATACCAAAGTCTGCCGATACCGTTCTCGACCTGTTGCTCGCTGCCGGCGTGGCGGAGCCCCGCGACAGTTCTCACAACACGTGGCTCATCCAGCCGCCCGGCGCCAAGGGCCCGCTGGACGCCATCAAGCTGACGTCTCCGGCAATCCTTTGGTCAGGCCCGGAGGCCAGCCCGCATCCGCTCGCCGGCACGCTCGCGACGAGTCGCGAGCCGGCGAGACCGATGAACGCCACGGCAGCGCCGGCACCTCCGACGCCGCCGCCGCGAGGCCAGTTGTCGCTGCTCGACGCTGCCGACGCGGACCCAGCAGCGCCCCTGCCGCCGCCGCCGGGTAACGCAGCAACAGCCGCAGGCGAAACAACCGCCGCCACCACGATCGCGCTGAAGGCCCCCATGCGGCTGAACCCCGCCGTGCGTGACGCGCTAGTCTCCATCGTGGCAACGCTAAACGGCGCTGCGCGCGGCGCTGCCGCGTGCACGGTGGCGAACGGCATCTTCGTACCGCTCGCCGAACTGGAACGCCGCGGTCTGCAGCCTGCACTTGCAATGCGCGCGCTGGGCGACCTGCGCATGCTGGTCCACGCGGATGCCAACCGGCCGCCGACCACGTCCAGGGACTTTGGCGGCGTTACTACCGTCGGCCTGGTCGTCGATCCGCGATTCGTCGCCGGCCTCGACCTCGCCACCTTTGCGATCCCGGAATCGCCGCAGGCCTGAGCATGCTGGTCCGCCAGTACGAAATGCCCTGGCGCCCGGCCTACGAGGCCTACGCCGCTGCCACTTGGCTGCTGGCAACAGCCTTCTTCGCCGCTGTCGGTGTCCTCGGGCATCTGCCGCGCCGACTGGCGCTGCCGCTGGCGCTCTGCTGCTTTGTCTGGGGCATCTTCCGCGGTGCGCAAGCGCTGAGGACCCTGGTGCTGCGCGCCTCGCTCGGCGGGCGCGGCGTGCAGACCATCACCACCGGCGAGTTGGCGCGCTGGTGCCAACAACCCGACCAGGTGTTCCTCGGCTTCGGCTTCGACTGGCGGCCGGTCCACGCCCAGCGCCTGTACGAGCTGGCGAAGGTGGACTACCGGCAATTCACCGTCTCGCCGCGTCTGCTGGCCTGGCTGGGCTACGACAGCCACCCGCAGCCCGACGCCGAGATCGGCCTGCCCTACATTCATGGCGTCGAGCCCAAGGAAGTGCCGCTGCACCGGCCGCTGCAGAACTTCGAAGGCGGCACCCTGCTTGTCGGCACCACGCAGTCGGGCAAAGGGGTGGCGCTGGCCAACCTCATCACGCAGGCGGTGCGGCGGGGCGACGTGGTCATCGTCATCGACCCGAAGAACAGCCGGCGCCTGAAGCGCGTGACGCAGCGCGCCTGCGAAGACTGGCGTGCACCCGACACCTTCCTGGAGTTCCACCCCGCTTTCCCCGAGACCGGCGTGCGGCTGGACTTCACCTTCAACTGGCAGAAGCCGACCGAGATCGCCTCGCGCATCCAATCGATCATGCCTCCCGACACGGCGGGCGCGTTCTCGGCCTTCGGCTGGGACGCGGTCAACGTTGTCGTGCAAGGCTTGATCCAGCTCGAGGAGCGGCCGAACCTCGTGAAGCTGACCAAGTACATCGAAGGCGGCATCGAGCCGGTGCTCGAAGGCACGCTGCGCCGCCACTACGAGCGCACCCTGGGCGCCAACTGGCGCGAACTGCCCGAGATGAAGAAGCTGCTGCACGACGCCCACCGCGGCAACCTCAAGCGCCCGTCCGAAGCGGCCAGCGCCGACCTGCTGGCCTTCGTCGCCTACTACGAACACCACGTTGCGCAGTCGCAGCGCAACAAGGTGCTGGATGCGCAGGTGCGCACCTTCCGCCACAACCGCGAGCACTACCAGAAGATCACAGCCAACCTGCTGCCCGTGCTGTCCATGCTCACCTCGGGCGACCTCGGCCCGAGCCTGTCGCCGGATCCGTTCGACGCCGACGACACGCGCCCGATCATGAACTTCGAGAAGATCGAGCGCGCCGGCCACGTGCTGTATATGTGCCTGGATTCGCTGCCCGACCCGTCGGTGGCCACGGCCATCGGCGCGCTGGCCTTGGCCGACCTGGCCGCGCGAGCCGGCATGCGCTACAACCTCGGCGGCTACCGGCGCATCTCGCTGTTCGTCGACGAGGTCTCGAACGTGATCAACCAGCCGTTGATCGAGATCCTGAACAAGGGCGCCGAAGGCGGCATCTTCACCACCTGCGCGATGCAGACGCTGGCGGACCTGGCCAAGCGCCTGGGCAGCGAAGACGCGGCGCGCATGGCACTGGGCAACCTCAACAACCTGATAGCGCTGCGCTCGAAAGACCGGCCGACGCAGGACTTCGTCGTCGAGACTTTCGGCAAGACCGCCATCCACACCGTGCGCGTGGGCCTGAGCAGCGGCGCCGACGCGCACCTGGGCGACTTCTCGTCGAGCTACTCCACGCAGCTCACCGAGAGCTTCGAGGAGATGGTGCCGGCCGACGTGCTGGGCAAACTGCCGAACCTGCAATACTTCGCCTCGGTGTCGGGCGGAAGGATCATCAAGGGGCGGTTTCCGATCCTGGATCCCGATGCGTCACCGCCGACCGCCGCCCCCAGACCTGCATCAAGGCCCGCATTGATACCGGGCCAAGCGCCGTGATTCGCGTCGTCGCCGTCATCTCGCTGCTGTGCCTGCTGGTGCTGGTGCTGTACCTGCCTTCCGTGCATCCGGCACAGCGCTTTCTGGCTCAGATGCGGGCCGAGCACGAGACCATGACGGCGTTCTGGGGCGACGCACCCGCGTCGCGCATCCTCTCGCGGGCGCTCAGCCTGCAGGATTCAGCCCGTGAGGTGACGCCGGTTCCATCAGCGAGCGACGCGCCACCAGCAAACGCCTTGGACAGCGCGGTGGCGCACGAGATGACGTCGCTGAACCGGCGCTTGTTCGACAACGCCTATTTCCGATCCATCGACGCACTCGTGCTGCTGGCCTCCTACAGGTTGTCGACGATGCTGGAATGGCTGCCCTGGCTGGCCGCTTTCTGCGCGGCGGCGCTGATGGACGGCGGCGTCGTGCGTGTACTCAGGTCTCGAGAGTTCCGGCAGCACGATCCGGAACTCTTTGCCGCATTCACTTGCCTGGCCATCGTCACAGCCTGCGCTGCGGTCGTCGGCTTCGTGATTCCGGTGACACTGCATCCGCTGTCGATGCCGGTCGTTCCGTTACTGATGAGCCTGCTGCTGGGCCGCGCGTTCGCGAATTTCCATCGCCGCGCCTGAATGCACCACGCCTGTGCCTTGGACACCTGCCAGAGGCCTGCCCCTCATGGGTTCGATTTCCGACACGCCGTCTCGGAATTCGTAGATGGCAGGCACCAAAGCGCACCGCCACCCCGTCGCTCCACCAGGCGGCAGACAAAGGGATGCGGTGACACAGGGCAGCTAACCAATCGTGACGCGCGAGTCGAGCCTCTACCGCATCGGGTTGCGCACTGAAGTTCGCCTTCGGATTCAACTGTCAAGCGATCCTTGACGGTTGCCTCGGCCAGCGGTTCCCTGTCGGCCAACACACTGCGATTGTGCAGGCCAATGTTCTGCATGCTGGGTCCGGAACAGGACGATATTCGGCCGCGCTTCCGCGCCGCTTTGCGTCCCTTCGATTGACGTGGATCGCCGACGGACCGGTACTTTTTGCAGAGCGCCATCACCTCAACGCCGAAACCCCCCTCTCATTCGCTGCATTCCGCCCGGCGCCGGCGCTGCGCCCTGCCTACCCTTCCGGACACCCGCTCCAAAGAGCACCGCCCGCAGTCGATGACCCACGGATGCGCCCATGATCTCCGCTTCGCACAACGCCCCCGATGCTGGTGCCCACGGCAGTTCGCCCGGCGAGCACGCAGACACCGTCGAGACGCGGCTCTTCCTCGACGAGCACGAGTGGCTGTACGGCCTGCTGCGCAGCGACGACAACACGTCGCCCACCTTCCGCTTCCCGGACCTGATCAGCGCCTGCGTGTCGCTGGTCTTCGAGGCGGACGACGCGCCCGGGCGCATCTTCGGCTTCCTCGGCACCCAGCTCGTGCTGCGCGCGCCGAACACGCCGCGCCGTCGCGAGTCGATGTGGCGCCCGCAGTACGAACTGCTGCAGGCCGTGCAACGCTCGCCGGCCAACCGGCATCCGAACCCCAAGTTCCAGCTTGATCAGCTGACCACCGCCTGCGTCGCCCTCGCCCGCCAGATCGACGACGCCGACGCGCGGGTGCTGCGCCAGGCCCGGCTGAACATGGCCGATCGCTCGTCCCGATGGCGATTGCCACGCCCCGGGTAGTGCGGCCCTCGCGCGCGAGCGCGCTGACCCGCTGAGCACCCTGCCGGCTCCGACGCCGGCCCACCCGAACCCGACCCTCGCTGGCATCGCCAGCCTTGCCTCGCGGCCTGCTGGCCAGCGAGCGTGCTGACCTGTCTTCGGAGCTGTGATGTTCACCACTCTGCCCACCCCGCTGCCTTGTGCTTCGACCGACTCGCGGTCGGCTGTGGCGGGCGTCGTGCGGTGGGCTGTGCTCTGGCTGATGGGGCTCTGGGTCCTGCCGGCGCAGGCGTGCTGGGAACAGGCGGCGCAGCGCTACGGCGTCGCCGCCGAACTGCTCTATGCGATTGCTCGCGTCGAGTCGAACCTCAATCCGCGTGCGGTCAACCGGTCCCACGTCGCACGGACGGGCTCCTATGACATCGGCCTCATGCAGATCAACAGCTCGCACCTGCCGCGGCTGGCCAGACACGGCATCGCCGAGGCGCACTTGTTCGACGCCTGCACCAACATCCAGGTCGGCGCCTGGCTGCTCGCAGACACGTTCTCGCGCCATGGCGCCACTTGGAACGGGGTCGGGGCCTACAACGCCGCCTGCTCGCACCTGAAGGGCGCACGCTGCGCCGAAGCCCGGTCGCGCTACGCGTGGCAGGTCTTTCGCAAGCTGCCGGCAGCCGCGGGGGGCAGGCCGTGAAGTGCCCCGCCCTTCGCACGCTGCTGGCGTGGATTGCACTGGGCGTGGCGGCCTGCGGTTCGATGGAACTGGCTGGGCCCAATCCGTCGCTGTCACCGGCACCTGCGGCGACTGGCATGGGCGCAGCACGCATCGCGCAGTCCGGCTTCGGTCGCGACGCTCGCTTCACGCTGTGCCAGCCGCCAGCCTGCCCAAGGGCCAGCGCCAAGTCGCTCCCTGCGCCCGCATCAGCGCCCGTCGCCGTGGAACCGTCGCCTGCGCGTACGCCCCTCGTACAAGATGCATCGGCGCTGACGCCGACGGTCTCGCATAGGTCACCGCCAGTCTCGGCATCCGAGGTGATCGAAGACCCGTCACCGTTGAAGGTCGTCGTGCGCTTCGGCTTCGGTCACTCGGACCTCGACGCCGCCGGCCGCGACGCACTCGACCTCGCGGCCGCGCAGCCGCTGCCGGTCCGCCGTGTGCTGATCGCCGGCCGCACCGACAGCGTCGGGCCCGCCGCAGCGAACCAGGCTCTGGCGCAGGCCCGCGCCGAAACGGTGCAGCAATACCTGACGGCGCGCCACTCGCGCGTGCTGACCGGCGTCGAAGTGCGCGTGCAGTCGCAAGGTGCGTGCTGCTACGCCGCGGGCAACGACAGCGCTTCGGGCCGGGCAGCCAACCGGCGCGTCGAGGTCACCTTCGAACGTGACGGAGGCGCCCTGTGAGCCCGAGGGTGCGCCCCATCGGCGCGGTCAGTCCCGCATGGCGTTGGTCCCGCTGCCGGGCACCGCCGGCCGGCGGACGCACCCGTGTGCCATCTCGCCAACCCCCAACCCGCGTTCCTCTCTCCACGCCCAACCGATGAGGTTTCCATGACCACGACCACCCTTGCCGCCCCCACGCTGACCCGCCGCGCTCCGCGCCGGCCGTGGACCGTCGCCGCCCTCCTGTGCCTGATCGCGCTCGGCCTCGGCATCGCCTTTCCCGGCCATGCGCTGGACCTGGTCGCCTTCACCGGCATCACCGGCCCGCTGACCTCCGCGCTCACCGCCATCGCGAGCCTTGGCCCCGGGATCAAGGCGCTGGTCGGCTTCGTGGGCTTCGTCGTCGCGCTGATCTCGCTGGCGGCGCTGCGCAACTTCGGGCCGGTGCTGTTCTACGTCGGCCTGGCGATCTTTGCCGCCGTCGGTCTGGTGATCGCCGGCGCCATCATGGGCGCGGTTGTCTGAGCCGCCGCGGCCCGCTCTGCACGCACCGCCCGGAGGGTCCATGCACGCCGACACCTACATCCCGCGGCGTCTCGACGACCAGTGGAAGATCGGCTTCTGGGACGTCGACGTCGCGGCGCCTGCCCTGCTGGGCCTGTTCATGGGCTACATGTCGGGCTCGAAGCTCTCGTTCGCGCTGTGCTTCGCCGCCGGGCTGTTCACCTCGCGCTGGATCGCCCGCATCAAGGCCGACAAGCACCCGGCCTTCGCCATTCACTGGCTCTACTGGCACCTGCCGACCAGCCCGCTGACCGCGATGCGCGCGACCCCGCCCTCGCACATCCGCCGCATGGTCGGCTGAGACCCGGAGCGCGCCCGTCATGGACTTCGAACGGCTCAGCGGCGACCTGAAGGAACTGCGGCGCCGCAATCGCACGCTCGGTGCCGCCGTCGGCCTGCTGGCGGCCGGCCACGTGCTGGCGCTGGCCGTGGTGCTGAATCTGCTGGGTGCGGTGCGCACGGTGGTCGTGCCGCCGTCGATCAACAAGTCGTTCTGGGTCACACGCGACAAGGCCAGCGGCGAGTACCTGGAACAGATGGGCAGCTTCGTCGCCTGGCTCGTGCTCGACGTGACACCGGCCTCCATCGACTGGAAGAAGGACATCCTGCTCGGCTACGTCGAGCCCGAGCAGCACGGCAGCCTGAAGACCCGGCAGGAGCTTGAGGCCGCGCGGCTCAAGCGCATCAACGCCAGCACCGCGTTCGCACCACAGCAGCTGGTGCCCAGCGAGGAAGGCCAGTCGGTGGTGGTGCGCGGCCGGCTGCGCACGCTCGTCAACGGCGTCGAGACCGCGAACGACCTGAAGGCCTACCTGGTGGAGTTCAGCTACGCCGGCGGCCGCGTGCATCTCAAGACCTTCAAGGAGCTTCCCCATGCGGCCTCGTAGCCTCGCTGACGCGCGGAGACACGTCGCGGCCGTGCTGATCGCGCTGGTCTGCACTCCGGCGAGCCATGCGCTGCAGATCGTCGACGCGCGCGATGGCGTGGCGGTGGAAGCCATCCTGTCGGTCAAGGAGCCGACGCGCATCCGCATCGAGGGTGCGCCGATCACCGATGTCTTCGGCAACATCCACTCCAGTTCATGCGGCGGTGCGGCGGCTGGCGCATCCGGGTCGCCCGGCTCGCCGGTGGCACCCCTTACACAGGCGATCAACCCGGCTGGCGAGATCGTCATCGAGTGCGACCGCGACAAGGGTGAGATCTACGTGCGGCCGGTCGCCACCACCAGTGATGGCAGCGCCGCCGCGGGCAAGCCGGTGAACCTGTTCATCTCGTCGGCCCACGCGACCTACACGCTGATCCTGCGCCGGGCCGATACGCCGGCCGACACCATCCTGATCCGCGACCGCAGCGTCCCGCCGGGGCCGGTCGATGGCCACACGTCGTCCAGCCCGTCGAGCCCGTCGGCCCACCACGTGCGCGCCATGAAGGCACTGTTGGTCGCGATGGCCTCGGACCGCGTGCCGCCGGACGTGCGCGTGGACGAACTCAACCAGCCGGTGCAACTGTGGGCGGAGGCGCGCTTCGCACTGATGCGCCGCTACGAAGGCCGCCGCCTGACTGGTGAGAAGTACCTGCTGCAGAACATCAGCGCCGCCGTGATGGTGCTCGCCGAACAGGAGTTCGACCGCCCCGACAGCAAGGCCGGCGGCCAGGTGCTGGGCGTCGCGGTCGAACACCACCAGCTGCGACCTGGCGAGAGCACCAGCGTCTACGTGATCCGCCGCGGAGGCGAACGATGAACCTGCCCGTACCGATGCGCTCGCTCGTCGAGCGCCTGACGCCGCGGCAGCGCCAGTACGCCATGCTCGGCGCGATCCTGCTGGGCGGCGTGGGCCTGCTGTGGCTGGTCTTCGCCTTCGCCGAGAGCGCACCTTCGGGCCAGGCGGGCAAGGCCAGTGGCAGCACGCCCGGCCCGGTCACCAACATCGGCGTGATGCCACCCGGCCAACAGGTCAACCCGGTGGATCAGTGGGTCGGCACGGCCGGCAGCAAGCTCGCGCAGTACGAGAGCGAGCGCGAAGAGCAAGGGCGACTGAACAAGGACCGCCAGGCCTTCGAGGCGCGCACGATGCAGCGCTTCGCGGAACTCGAGCAGCGGCTGACCGCGACCACGCAGGCGGTGCAGGCGCCCATGCCGGCGCCCGTTCCGAGTCCGGCTGCGGCAGCACCCTCGCTGCCGCTGCCTTCGGCACTGCCTCCGCCGCCCCCTGCGCCACGCGGGCCGGCTGCAGGTGCGGTACCGGCGATGCCGCCCGGCGTGCCGCCGGCGCCGCTCTCCTCGGCGCTGTCGCTACAGGCACCGGCCGCGCCGGTCCTGATGCGCATCGCGGTGGCCGACCGCGCTGCCACCAGCGCGCAGCCCCCCGCGACCGCGGACGCGCGCACGGTGTCGACCTTCCTGCCCGTGAGCTTCACACGTGGCACGTTGCTCGGCGGCCTGGACGCGCCCACCGGCGGCCAGTCGCAATCAAATCCGCATCCGGTGCTGATCCGCCTGTCGGACAACTCGGTGCTGCCGAACCGCTTCCGCGGCGAGTACCGCGACTGCTTCGTGATCGCGGCGGGCTACGGCGACATCAGTTCCGAACGCGCCTACCTGCGCACCGAGAACCTCTCCTGCGTGCGCGCCGATGGCGCGGCGCTGGAGGTCCGCATCCAGGGCAGCGTGTACGGCGAAGACGGCAAGGTCGGCATGCGCGGCCGCCTGGTCACCAAGCAGGGGCAGATGCTGGCCAACGCGCTGCTGGCCGGCGTGGTCAGCGGTATCGGCCAGGGCCTGGCCACCTCGTCCACCAGCTACAGCACGTCGGCGCTGGGGACGATCGCCACCGCCTCGGGCGCCGACGCCTACCGCGCCGGCCTGGGCACCGGCGTCGGGCGCGCGCTCGACCGGCTGGCGCAGTACTACATCAAGCTTGCCGAGAACACCTTCCCGGTGATCGAGGTGGACGCCGGCCGCGAGATCGACGTCGTGATCACCAAGGGCGTGCGCATCGACCTGCCGCCGCCCGGCGCCGAGCAGCGCGCCAGCGCGAACCCGTCTTCAACCACTCGCAGCACGGAGGCCGACGACGATGGCTCCTACTGACCCGCTCCGCTGCAGGCCGCTGACACGGCCCGCGGCACTCGCCACCCTGTGCATCGCGCTGCTGTCACCGCTGGCCGCGGCGGTAGCGGCCGGCCCGAGCGCCGACGAGGCCCGACTGCTCGGCGCACTGCGCAAGGCCCATCCCGGCACCCGCTTCACCGAGGTCGCGCGTTCGCCCGTGCCTGGCGTCTACGAGGTCTGGATGAACGGCAACGTCGCGTTCGTTGCCGCACGCGACCCGCGCTACTTCATCTTCGGCCGGCTCTTCGACACACGCACGATGACCGACCTGACCGGGCCGCGCCTGCTGGCCGCTGCACGCGCCGAGCCGGCGACGGCCGAGACCCCATCGGCGGCAACCATCGCTTTCGGCTCGCTGCCCGTCGCGGACGCCATCACGACGGTGCGCGGCAATGGCCGCCGCCGGCTCGCGGTCTTCAGTGACCCCGGTTGTAGCTTCTGCCGCCGGCTCGAGCCCGAACTCGACGGTCTCGACGACGTCACCATCCACACCTTCCTGCTGCCCTTCCAGGGCATGGCGAGGCCGGTGGCGATCTGGTGCGCGGCGGACCGGGTACGGGCCTGGCGGCAGGCGATGCACGACGGCGTTGCGCCAACTGCGGCATCAGCGCCCTCCTGCGAGCACCCGATCGACCGCAACCTCGCACTCGCCCGCCAGTTGGGCGTGAACGGAACGCCGACCCTCTTCTGGGCAGACGGCACGCGCACCGAAGGTTTCGTCACCCGGCCGGTGATCGAGGACCGGCTCGCTCGCACCGCATTGGAGGCCAGACCATGAACGCGCAACACATGAGTCGCCTTGCGGTCTTGCTCGGCAGCGTGGCGTCGCTCGCGGGCTGCATGAGCCTGTCCGGCCTGAGCGGCAACTCCAGCTACGCCTGCAAGGCTCCGGACGGCGTCACCTGTCAGTCTGTGTCTGGGACCTATGCCAACGCAGTGGCGAACAACCTGCCGGCGCAACGCACTCGCGCGATGCCGACTGCAATGCCGGCATCGGCACCACCGTCTTCAGCGGCAAGCGCGCCCACCGTGCGCAACGCATCGGCGGACGCCGTGCAGGTGCTCCCGTTGCGCTCCGCACCGCGCATCCTGCGCCTGTGGTTCAAGCCCTGGGAGGACGCCGACCGCGACCTCTACGACCAGGGCTACGTGTACGTGCAGATCGATGGCGGCCGTTGGCTCGTCGACCACGCCCAGCGCGCGATCCGCGAAGCCTACGTACCCGTGCGTGCGCCCGCCGGACGCGCCACTGCGGAAGCAGTGCCGCGCGCTCCCGCCGCAGGTGTGCAGCGTCCGCCCGGTCTCGAACCACTGATCCCGGGCCTGCCGGCGCGGCCCGCCGCACCCGCCAGCGGTGACAGCCCCGACTGAGGCCGACATGAACGCCCGCCTCCCCCATGTCGAACGCGCTGGCCTCGCGGACTGGCTGCCCTTCGGCGCCGAAGCCGACTCGCCCGCCGAACAGTTCGCCGCCTGGCTGCCCTACTCGGCCTACCTGGTCGACGAGAAGCTGTTCGTCAATCGCGACGGGCTGGGCTTCCTGCTGGAACTGATGCCGCAGTCCGGTGCCGATGAACGCATGGCCGAGGTGCTGGTGTCGCTGTATGCCACCTGCCCGCCCGGCACCGGGGTCCAGTTCCACCTGTTCGCCTCGCCGCACATCCGCGAGCAACTGTGCCGCTACGCCAACCTGCGCGTCGAGGACACCGACCAGGCCGAGAAGGCCAAGCATTGGGGCCGCCCGGCACGCAACGACAACCTCTTCCACCGCCTCGCGCGCCAGCGTGTCGGCCACTTGCTCGGTGGCGCGCAGCGGTCGCTGACGTCGGGGTTCCACTACACGATCCGCGACTTCCGGCTGATGATGAGCGTGGCGCTGCCGGGCGACGCCAGCCAGCTCAACCGCCGCGACGAACTGGTGGCGTTGCGCGAGTCGATGGCTTCGACGCTGCGCTCGGCCTCGCTGCCGAACCGCGTGTGCGACGCCGCCGACCTGATCAACTGGTGCGCGCTGTTCACCAACCCGGACCGCATCTCACAGGCCGATGCACCGAACCTGCACTACGACGACGGCCGCGAGATCCGCGACCAGATCGTCGATTTCGACACCATCCAGGATCCGCAGCCCGGCGGCCTGACGCTGTGGAAGGAAGGCAGCGAGCACCGGCTCGAGGCACGCTTCTACTCGATCAAGTCCTTCCCCGAGCGCTTTGCGCTCTGGCAGATGGGCTCGCTGATCGGCGACCTGATGCAGCCGGCGCTGCAGTACAGCGCACCCTTCCTGCTGACGATGGGCGTGCATGTGCTCGACCCGAACGTCACCAAGTCGGTGGTCACGGCGAACCATGTGCGTGCGACGCAGAACGCGCGTAGCAAGATGGCCGAGGTGATGCCCGACGTGGGCAAGAAGCTGCAGGACTGGACCGCAGCGGCGAACGCAATCGACGTCGGCAGCAGCCTGGTCAGCCTGTACCACCAGCTGGCGATCTTCTCGCCCCCGGGCAAGGCGGTCGCGGCGCAGGAGACCGCGAACGCGATCTGGCGCGGCCGGGGCTTCCAGCTCAACGCGGATGTCTACATGCACCGGCAGGCGCTGCTGGCCAGCCTGCCAATGTCGCTGTCGGAGCGCTTCCACCGTGACCTGGCCAAGATGCGCCGCGTCTCGCGCAAGACGATGGCCAATGCCATCCACCTGGCGCCGCTGATCGCCGAGTGGCGCGGCACGCGTACGCCGGCACTCGTATTCGGCGGCCGGCGCGGCCAGCTGATGACGCTGGACATCTTCGACAACGACCTCGGCAACTACAACTTCGCGATCATCGGCGCGCCGGGCTCGGGCAAGTCGGTGCTGATGAACGAGATGGCCTGGTCCTACCGCGCCATCGACGCCAAGGTCTGGATGCTGGACCTGGGCCGTTCGTTCGAGAAGCTGTGCCGCAAGGCCAAGGGCACCTACATCGAGTTCAAGCCCGATGTCGCCATCTGCCTGAACCCCTTCACCCACATCGTCGACATCAACGAAGACATCGACATGCTGGTGCCGGCCATCTCGAAGATGGCCTCGATGTCGCGGCCGCTCGACGAGGTTCAATACAAGGCCATCTCGGCGATGGTGCTCAAGCTGTTCCGCGCGCATGGCAACGAACTGACCGTCACCGCGCTACGCGACGCCTTCAAGGCCGGGACGATCGAGGAACTGGGCGTGCGCGAAGACCCGCGCATCAAGGATCTCGCGATCATGCTGAACCCCTACGCGCGGGGCGGCCAGTACGAGCGCTTCTTTGAAGGCCGCAACAGCATCGACTTCGAGAACGACTTCGTCGTCATCGAGAACGAGGAGCTCAAGCGCCGGCCCGACCTGCATGCGGTGGTCAACATCCTGCTGCTGCACCAGATCACCGGCGAGATGTACCTGACGCGCAACCGGCGCAAGGTGCTCTTCATCGACGAGCTGAAGCAGCAGCTGGGCGACATTGGCGCCGACGACCCGGTCAAGGCCGCCGTCGTCGAGGAGGCGGCGCGGCGCGCACGCAAGTACGGCGGCTCGCTGGGCACCGCGACGCAGAGCGCCGACGACTACTACGGCTCGGCACAGATGGAAGCGGCCTTCAACTGCTCGGACTGGGTGTTCCTGCTGCGCCAGAAACCCGAGTCGATCGAGATGCTGGACCGCCAGGGCCGGCTGTCGATGGACGAGCCGAAAAAGCGGCTGCTGAACTCGCTGCGCACCGAGCCGGGGGTGTTCTCCGAGGTCTACATCTCGTCGCCCGTCGGGGAGGGCGTGGCGCGCAACATCCTCGACCCGGCGACCCACCTGCTGTTCTCCAACAAGCTGGAGGACAACGCGCCGATCGACGAGCTGCGCGCCCAGGGCCTGTCCATCGACGACGCAATCGCGGAACTGCTGCGGCGCCGGGGGCATGTTTCATGAGCCCTGGCGCGAAGTCGCTGCTGCTGAATGCTGGCATGGCCTGCGCGATCGTGCTCGGCACGCTGGCGGCCTATGACCGCGTCATCGTGCGGCCGGCGCAGCTGATCGGCGTGGTCGATGTCGCCGAGGTCTACCGCCAGAAAGAGGCCGAATTCACGCTGATCCTCACGCGCGCCGCAAGCGATGGCGAGCGCGAGCAGGCGATGCGCATGGCGCGCAGCTTCGCGCAGCGTCTGCCGCTCGCGCTGGAGGAACTGCCGCGCGAGTGCGGCTGCCTGGTGGTTCTGAAGACCGCCGTCGCTGCGCCTGCACCGCGGACGGTGGACTTGACGGCGCATCTGCGCCGCAAGGTGGAGGTGCCATGACCAACCGCATCGACCGCCTCGGCAACACTGCCCGCGACTTCGGCACCCACCTGCGCCAGCGCTGGTACCTGTACCTGCCCGTCTTCGCGATCTGGGGCTTCGCTTACACGCGGCTGTTCATCGACCCCACGCCGCGGCTGCCGGTGCTCTTCAACTGGACGCCGAGCCTGCCCTGCCGGGTGGCGCTGATGCAGTACGGGCCGAACGCGCTCAAGCGCGGCGACTACGTGGTGTTCGCTTTCGACGGCGAAGCGCAGGCGCGTTATCCGGGGCTGCGCGGCCAGCCCTTCTTCAAGATCGTGCGCGGCCTGCCTGGCGACCGCATTACCGTCGAAGGGCGCGTGGTCGCGATCAACGGCGAGATCGTCGGCCTGGCCAAGACGCACACCCACGACCGGCAAGCGCTCGAGCCGATCCCGGCCGCCGTGATTCCCGCCGGCCACTACTACGTGCAGGGCACCAGCCCCGACTCCTTCGACTCGCGCTACCGGGCCAGCGGCCTCGTGCGCGCGGATCAGGTGCTCGGTACGGTCATCCCACTGTTCTGACGAGGCACGGCGATGCAACACGCCCGACACCTTGCCGCCACGCTGTTGGCCCTGTCCGGACTTGTCGTGGCGGGTTCCGGTCCTTCGCACGCACAGACCTCACCGGCGCAGCCGGGTGCCCCCGGCACAAGCGAGATGCCGATCGAGGACTACCTGGCGCTGCTGGCGCGCATCGCGCCGGCCGCGCACGACGGTGCCCGCGCCTACCGGCAGGCGTGGCAGCAGCGCTGCGGCCGACCGCTGACAGCCGCGGAACTGCGAGTGGCGATGGCGGTCGGCGACGGCAACCCGGTGCTGATGGGCATGATCCGGGCGAGCCATCTGCGCGACCCTGCGGCACTTGCCAGTCTGGCCTCCCAGATCGACTGCACGCGGGGTGCGCGATGAGCCGGGCCGCCGCGCCGTTGCTGGTCGCGGCCTTGCTGGCCGTTGGCGGCAAGGCCAGCGCAGTCGATCTCGGCACCCTCGGGCCGACCTATGAGATCGCCGAGCAGCACCTGCTGGCCTTCATCGAGCAGCGGCTGCGCGAGAAGGAGCGCAGCGGTGAGCTGCTGCGGCTCGCGGAAGCGGCGCGGACTCGCGGCATCGACACCGTGCGCCAGCCGCCGCCGGTCGAAGGCCTGCGCACCACCGAACGCCCGCGCACCTACTACCTCGACCCGAGCTTCACGCTCGACCGCAACATCACCGACCCGCAGGGCCGCCTGCTGTTCGCCGCGGGCATGCGCAAGAACCCGCTCGAGGTGGTGTCGCTGTCGCGGCATCTGCTGTTCTTCGACGCGCGCGATCCGCGGCAGGTGAAGCACGCTCGCGAACTCAGCGGACGCTACGCCGGCCGCATCAAGCCGATCCTGACCGGCGGCTCGTACCTCGACCTGATGAAGGCCTGGCGCGTGCCCGTGTACTACGACCAGGCGGGCACCCTGACGCGCCACTTCGGCATCCGCCAGGTGCCGGCGCTGGTCTCGCAGGACGGGTTGCGCCTTCGCATCGACGAATTGGGGTTGCCATGAACCTCGCCCGACGCCTGCGCGCCAGGATCGCGATGCTGGCCCTCGCCCTCGCCGCCGGTCCCGCGCTGGCCGGCGACAGCCTGACCTGCACCGGTCGATTCCCTAACCCCATCACCGACATCTGCTGGAGCTGCATCCTGCCGATCACGCTGGGCGGCACCACGCTGGCCAACTTCGACGGGCAGGAAGACATCGCGAATCCGTCCAGCCCCGTCTGCAGTTGCGGCGTGAACCCGACCGTCGGCCTGTCGATCGGCTTCTGGGAACCGGCACGCCACGTCGAGGCGGTGCGCAAGCCCTTCTGTCTGGCGTCGCTCGGTGGCGTTGACCTGGACCCCGGTATCGATGCCCCGACCGCCGCCCGCTTCACCCGGCCGGAGGGCGACGGTGACGGCGGCAGCTTCTACCAGGCGCACTTCTACATGAACCCGGTGCTGTACTGGCTGGAGGTGGTGACGGACTTTCCGTGCCTGGAACGCGGCTCGTTCGACCTCGCCTACCTCACCGAAGTCGATCCGCTGTGGAACGACGACGAGCTCACGCTGATCCTCAACCCCGAGGCAGTGCTGTTCGCCAATCCGGTGGCCGTGGCGGCCTGCGCGGCCGACTGCGTCGCGGCAACCGCCGGCTTCGGCATCGCCGAGATGTTCTGGTGCGCCGGCTGCCAGGGCGGCCTCTACCCGCTCGACGGCCATGTGCCCTACCACCTCGGCGGCGTGCGGACGGCGGCGCTGATCGCCCAGCGCCTGACCGCGAAGATGCACCGCGAGTTGCTGGCCTGGGGCTGGCATGGCAGGGCGGGCCTGTGCGGCCCCTACTTCCTGCCGGCGATGGACAAGACCGCCTACAAGACCCAGCTGACCTACCCAGTGGCGAACACCGCCAAGGATGGTGGACGTTGCTGCCAGCCCTTCGGCCGCAGCACCATCGTCTGGGGCGCCGGCAAGGAGTACCCGGTGCGCGGCGAGGACTTCGCGTTCATGTTGTTCCGCAAGAGGAACTGCTGTGTGGGCTACTGATTTCCATCGCCTTGCCGCACTCGTGGCCGGACTCCTGCTCACCGCCACGGCCGTGCGCGCGCAAGCCCCTGTCGGTCTGCCGCCCGCCAAAGTGATGCCGCGGGTCGATGCGTTGCCGGTGCCGGCCACGGAAACGCCGCTGGACCTGGAGGCGCTGGCGCGCGGATTCGCGGGCGCGTCTGGGTCACCCACGCTGCCGGGAGCCGACGAGCCGCGCCTGATCGTGTTCATCAGCCTTTCCATGCCTGAGGCGACGCTGGCGCGGTTGGTGGACCAGGCCGCTCGCGCTCGCGCGCAGTTGCTGCTGCGCGGCCTGACCGAAGGGTCGCTGCCACGCACCGCAGCGCGGATTCAGCAACTGATCGGCACGCGGCCGGTGGCCGTGCAGATCGATCCGCGAGCCTTCGATCAGTATGCGATCCAGCGCGTGCCCGCCTTCGTGCTCGCCCGGGCCGGCACGCAAAACACCGCCTGCAGCGGCGGGCAGTGTGCGCGGTCCGACGACCACGTCGTAGCGGCGGGCGATGTCAGCCTCGACTACGCGCTTGCGCACTTCCAGCGCTCGGCGCCGGCCTTCGCGAAGGACGCCGGCCGTTTCCTGACGCGACTCGGCCGCCGGGAGTGATGCCATGCGAAAGCTGATCGCCTGCCTCACCGCCTTCTGCGTGGCCGTGACCCCGGTCACGGCGCCCGCCGGACCTCATGAAGAGGGTGTTGCGGCGGGTCAGGCCGCCAACCCGGCCGCCCGCGCCACCGTCAATGCGCCCAGTGCCACCAGCGTTGTGCCGGGCTACACCGCCGCGCCACCCGAATCCGCGTACTACCGGCAGCCCAACCTGTCGTCGCAGGGAAGCGCGCGGCTGTCGCTCTGCGCCACGTTGCCGAACGACCCGGTGTGCCAGGCGCAGCGCGGCGCGCTGGGGTCAGCGAACCTGCCACGGCCGGCCATCGGTCCCGGCGACCCGTCGGTGTCCGCGGCACATGGCATTGCCCGCGCGCCGTCCAGCGTGCTCGAGAACCTGGCGTCGTACTACAGCGGCTGCACCACCACGACGACGGCGCTGCCCGCCGGCACGCAGACCCGCAGCTGCCTGCGCTATGAAGGCATAGGCAGCTACCGCTGCAATCGCAGCCTCACCGTCGGCATCGAACGCAGCACCAACTGCACGCCCGGTGACTGGTTCGCCCAGGCCAGCGCGGGCCGCACCGGCGTGGACGTGCAGTGCCTGCCCGACCGCCCGGAGACGGCGCAGCACTTCCGCGTCACCCAGGACGCATCACCACTGGCCTTCTTCGACGTCGACATGACGACACCGGTGGTGTTCCCGCAGATGGTCGCGGTGCTGAGTACGAGCTACTCGTGGAGCAGCGGCACGGAGATCCGCACCGGCGTCTGGGTCGCCGACAAGGCCTGCACCGGCGACACCTGCGCCCTGACAGCCATGATCGCCGCCGAGCGGGCCGAGAACTGCACCGGCGGCGGCGACTCCGGCTACAGCTGCACCAGCGTCGAACCTTTCCTCAAGCGCTATGCGGCCTGCCCGACCGGCACGCAAAGCGGCGACCTGATCCAGGACACCGTCTGCCAGGGCGACAGCGGTTGCACGACGACAGCGCTCGACGGCACACGCTGCTATGCGCCGGCCAGTGGCGCCACGACGCTGGTCGGCTACGACGTGACGGGCAGCCTGCCCGGCTACTACTGGAACCTCGACAGCGAGCGCAGCGTCGTCGGATGGGATCCGAATCCTGCCTATGGCCCGATCCCGACGATGCGGCTGTCGTACACGCGGCCTCTCAGCACGATCACCGAAACCGACCGCTGGGACGACCAGTGCCCGGCCGTTGCCGATGGAAGCCGCTGCACCGTGCAGACCGCGGCCGTGTGCACCGATGGCCCGGCGACCAAGGTGATCGACGGGGCGGCGGTGACGCGCGACTGCTGGCAGTACGAGAGCACGCTGAACTGCAGCGGCTCCGCGCCGACCAGCCAGTGCGGACCACTGGTTGCCGCCGGCTGCGCACCCTCGAGCTCGGTCTGCCGGCGCAGCAACTCCGTCACGGGCGCCTGTGAGGTGTACGAGGACAGTTACAGCTGCCCGGTGCCGGCACAGACCGTGACCAGCGCCGGCAACTGTCCAGCGAACGTCTTCTGCCTGCAGGGCAATTGCTACGACATCAGCCATGCGAACGATCCCGACTTCGCGCGCAGCATGTCGATGCTCGAGGCCGCACGCGAAGCCGGCGTCTACCTCGACACCGACCGCATGCAGGTCTTCAAGGGCGAGGACAACCGCTGCCGCGACCGGTTGCTGAAGAACTGCTGCTACGCCGACAGTGCCGGCGCCGGCATGACCAACCAGAGCCTCTTCGGCACCGGATCGCGGCTGGTCTACGACGTGCTGATGAACGCGGAGAACCGGCAGTTCATCTACCAGGGCATGTCGGCCCTGCTGATGGGCGGCGGATTCAGTGGAACCTTCACGAGCTACGGGGTCACGGTCGCCGTCAACGGCGCGGCCTTGCCTGCGGGATCGGTCGCGGTGTACTCCGGCCAGAGCCTGGTCGTGGCGTTCGATCCCTGGTCGCTGGTCATCGCGGTGATCATCTACGTCGTGATGTCTGCCTCATCCTGCGACGAGGAGGAAGGCAGGCTCGCGATGAAGGAAGGCGCCGGCCTATGCCACGCCGTCGGCACCTACTGCTCGTCCTGCATCCGCGTCCTCGGCTCCTGCGTCTCGTGCATCACGCACACCACGCGCAAGTGCTGCTTCAACAGCATGCTGGCCCGCATCGTCAACGAGCAGGGGCGATCGCAGGTCGGCAAGGGCTGGGGCAGCGCGGAGAGCCCGGACTGCTCTGGCTTCACGATCGCCCAACTGCAGTCACTGGACTTCGCGGCAATGGATTTGAGCGAGTTCTACGCCTCGCTCGTGCCGACCATACCCAACGTGGCCACGCTGCAAGGTCAGAGCGGCGGTCGCATACCGACCTGCTACTACGGCCAGGGGAGATGCCAGTGAACCGCCAGCGTCTCCTCATGACGAGCCCGTTGGGCCTCGCCCTGGCCCTGTCGCCCTTGATAGCGACGGCCCAGAACCGCATGGCAGTGCCCGACGCACGCCCCCTGCTTCTGGCTGCCATCGACGCGCCGGATGGGCGCGCGCACGGCGTGCTGTCGGGTCCGATGGCGGACGCGATCACGGCGCGCTTCAAGGCCACGTCGCCGGTCCACATCGACGTGAGCACGGAGCGCCGCTATGCACAGCCGGGCTGCAGGCGCCTGAAGGTGAGCTTCTGGCAGGACGGCGTGCAGCTTCCCGGAGAGCCAGGCCCGCGCCGGCGGACCATCGACTTCGGCATCAATTACTGCCGCGACGGCCTGCCGCCGCGCTCGCTGTCCTGAGGCGTGTGATGCATGGCATCCGGCGCCAGATGTGGCTCGCGCTTATCGCTGCTTGTGCATCACCGGCAGCGAGTGCGGCGGGGAACGAGTCGCCCCGCTTCTGGGGAGACACGTGGCGCGGGTGGCACTTCTACGAGGAACCGGCCCCCGAAGCGGAGCCACCACGACCCGCGCCGCCCAAGCCTGCGGGGCCGCCCGCCGCGGCGCGCGATCCACGCCGCGATACCCGGCCGCCCGAACTGGTGGAACTCGAACGACTGCGTCAGCGGGTCGAGGATCTGCGCGGCATCGCAGTCATGCGGCCGACCGAGGCCAACGTCAGGCGCTACATGGAGCTCGAGTCCAAAGTCGTCGCCCAGGCCTCGACCTTCGCCGACGTGGCGCAGCGGGTCGCCTGGACGACACCGGAGCTCGATCCTTCGCTGCAGGGACGTCCGGTCAACGCCAAGGCGCTGGAGGTCTTCGAGGCGCAGCAACTGGGCGAACGCTCGCGCTCGATCGCCGAGCTGAGCCGCGACCATGTGCTGCTGTTCTTCTTCCGCGGCGACTGCCCCTACTGCCACGCCTTCGCGCCGACGCTCGAAGCGTTCCAGGGGCGCCACGGCATCCACGTCGAAGCAGTCAGCCTGGATGGCGGCGTGTTGCCGGGCTTTACGTCCGCGCGCCGCGACAACGGCACGGCGGCGGCTCTGCGCGTGACCCAAGTGCCCGCGGTCTATCTGGCCCAACCCTTCACCGGCCGCATTGTGCCCATCGGCTTCGGCGTGCTGTCCGAATCGCAAATGCTCGAGCGCATCACGGCCGCCGCGGCACCCGCCTTCGAGGCCATGGTGCCCAGCGCCGTGCGACAGCTCGGACTGCCCTGATCCCGTTCCCCGGAGGATCGTCATGCCCACCCGCCCGTCCCAACGCATCTGCGCCGCCCTCGTCGCCCTGGCCATCACGTGGCACACCGGCGCAGCCCGGGCCGGCGACCTCAACGCCGAGGTGAACACCATGTTCAACAACCTGGGCACGATCGGCAACTACACCGCGCCGGGTGCGTTTCGCGGGCAGACCTTCAACACCTACACCGGTGGCAGCCTGTTCATGCGATCGCCCAATAAGGTCTACCAGCTCGCGGCGATCCAGTTCCCCAGCGCCAAGGCTGGCTGCGGCGGCATCGACGTCTTCGGTGGGTCGTTCTCGCACATCTCGGCCGAAGAGTTCAAGAACATGCTGCGCAACATCACGGCGGCACTGCCCGGCATTGCCTTCCAGCTCGCGCTGGAGTCGGTCTCGCCACTGCTGGGTGGCCTGACCAAGTGGGCGAAGGGCCTGGAGACCTGGATCAACAACGCGCGCATCAACTCCTGCGAAACCGCCAAGGCCATCGTCAGCACGGCAGCCGAGGCCACGGGCTACAGCTCGCAGGAAGCCTGCGCCGACCTGGCCATCGAGATGGGCCTGGAGAGCGACCGCGACGCCGCCCGACGCCGATGCGCCAGCGACCGGCCGAGCATCCTGGCCTCAGCGCGCAGTTCCGCAGATCCAAACGTCCGAAACAAGGCGCCCTTCGTCGGCAACCTCACCTGGAAGGCTCTGCAGCGCACCGGCACGGCGCTCGACGACGCCGAGCGCGAGCTGATCATGAGCATCGTCGGCACGGTGATCTTCCACCCCGAGAGCGCCAACCGAGACCCGGAGCCTGTGCCGCCGACGATCACCTCGATCAGCCAGCTGCTCTACGGCCAGGCGGCCGCGACCGGCACCAACGTCACGCAGCACCTGCTGCGCTGCAACGACTACACGAACTGCGACGTCGTCACGCTGAACACGGGCTACACGCACACGCCCTTCACGGCCCGGGTCGAGACCATGATGCGGTCGATCGCCGACAAGATCGCGACGCGCACAGCGATCCCGAACAACTCGGCCGAGGTGGGCTTCGTCAACCAGACCACCGAGCCGGTGTACCGGATGCTGTCGATCGGCGCCACGATTCCCGGCTCGGGCTTAGCCGACAGCCTGATCGGCCAGTACCGTGACGTGATCGCGGCCGACTATGCCTACGTCTTCCTCGAGCGGAACCTGCGGCTGGGCATGGCCGCGCTCGACAAGGACTACACGCTGCAGCAGAGCCAGCGTGAACTCGCCAACCAGGTGCGCCAGCGTGCCCAGGCCATGCTGCTGCAGCTGTCGCAGGAGAAGAACCTGCTGTACCAGAAGGTCGGCTCGTTCCGCGCCGTCTCCAGCCACCTGGAGCAGCTCGAGCGGCAACTGCGCTCCAGCATGCCGCAGCATGTGATGGACATGCTGGGGCAGCGCGCGGCCTACGTGGCCCGGTAGCCCGATCCGACTGCTCGAGGCGGCCATGTGGGAGATCTTCGCCTACCAGAACGCGGACAGCCTGTTCGGCATCTTCAACGCCGCGGCCGCCATCCATGCGTCGAGCGACTACAGGGCCGCCGTCGCGGCGGTGGCCTTCTGCGGCTTCATCGCCGCCTTGCTCGCCTACGCATTTGCCCCCGACAAGCTGCAGGGCTGGAAATGGCTGGCCACCGTGCTGCTGGTGTTCTCGGTGCTGATCGTGCCCCGCGTGACCGTGGGCATCGTGGACAAGACCGGCGGCTCGGCCGTGAAGGTCGTCGCCAACGTGCCGTTCGGCGTCGCCATGCTCGGCAGCATCACCAGCACCATCGGCCACACGCTGACCGGACTCTTCGAGACCGCGTTCCAGGTCATCCCCGGCGCGGGCGCGATGCCGGCGGAACTGAGCTACGAGCGCAACGGCCTGATGTTCGGCAACCGCCTGATCCGCGAGACCGGCAACGTGGTGTTCCAGGACCCCACCTTCCGAACCGACCTGATCAACTTCATCCACAACTGCACGATGTACGACCTGATCGACGGCACCGTCGATCCGGCCACGTTCTCCACCTCCGACGACGTGTGGGCGCTCATGGCCACGCCGAATCCGGCCCGCTTCAGCACGGTGACCGGCGCCGGTGCGGCGGTGACCGTCGACATCTGCCCCAACGTCTACGGCAACCTGAACGGCCGCCTGCCGGCTCAGGTCACGCGCATCGAGGGCCGGCTGGCCTTCCAGCTGAACCCCACGCTGCCCAGCGCCGCCGCGACCGCCGCGATCGCTGGCCAGATTCAGCAGGCCTACATCCGCAACAGCATCGCGAATGCGGCCGCGACGGCAACGGACCTGATCCGGCAGAACGCGGTGCTCAATGCCATCAGCGACACCAGCAACATCATCGGGCAGAAGGTGAACGACCCGGCGGCGATGGTGCTCGCGGTCGGCCGGGCGCAGGCGGTCGCGCAGCAGAACGCAACGTGGATGAACTACGGCAAGGTCGCCGAACAGTCGCTGCCGGTGTTTCGCAATGTCATCGAGGCCCTGACCTACGCCCTGTTCCCGCTCTTCGTCCTGCTGCTCCTGCTGACGAGCGGACGCGAGTCGATGATCGCCTTCAAGGGGTACGCGGCGATCCTGATCTGGATCCAGCTGTGGCCGCCGCTGTACGCGGTGCTCAACTACATGGCTTCGGTGTACGCCGCCTACGACTTGGCGGCCGCGTCGGACTTGGGCACGGGTACCAAGGCACTCGCGCTGCAGACCGCGTCGACGATCTACTCGCGTGCGATTTCCGGCGAGGCAGTGGTCGGTTACCTGGCCATCAGCATCCCTTTCATCGCCTGGGCCGCGCTCAAGCGCATGGAGAACTTCGGCACGGCACTCGTCGGCGGCTTGTCCGGGCTGCAGGGCATGCTGGCCGGCAGCACGGCGGGAGCGGCAGTGGGCAACGTGTCGATGGGCAACGTCGCGATGGACCAGTTGCAGCTGGCGCCGAACCGCACGTCGGCGTTCATGAGTTCGTGGCAGAGCGATCTCAGCGGCAACACCTTCACATCGAGCGCGCTCACCGGACGCACGGCAGCGAACCTGCTGCGCAACCAGGGTTTCGCGTCGCGCGTGGTGTCGATGCGGGTCAGCGAGCAGGACGTGACCGAGGCGAGCCGTCAGGCCGAGGCGGCACGCAGCGAGGCGATTTCCGCAGGCCAGCAGCGTTCGGCGATGCTGACCGAGGCGTTTACGCGCGGCACGGCGACGCTGCGATCGAATCAGAGCACGTCGGGCATGGCATCCAGCAACTTTGAGCAGTTCGGCGAAAGCCTTACTCGCCTGGATCAGATCGCCAAGGGTGTATCCGAGCGGACAGGTCTGTCGCAGGCGCAGGTTGCACAGATCGCTTTCGGTGCGAACACTTCTCTGGGTGTCTCGACACCGATTGCCAGCGCTCGAGCTCACGCGAGTGCGGACAAGAAGTATCAGTCGGGTTTGAGCCGCGACGAGCAGAAAGTCCTGAGCACAATGACCAGCGAACAGCTGGCGGAGTTCAAGCAGTTCGGAGATCGCATCTCGCGCGATTCGACCTTTCTCAACGCCGTTGCGTCCGACGCGCGCGAGGGCCGAGAGACATCTTCCCGATTGGCCACCGTCACCTCACAAGCCGAGCGCGCGGAGGCCGCCTACTCTCAACGTCGAACGTTGGCGGAGCGCTTGTCGGCCGCGCGTGAGCGGGGAGAGGTGATTTCGATCGACGTCGCCCAGGATCCGCACAACCTTGCCATGTTCATGCGCTACGCCGAACAGTACGGTGGCAACAGTGCCGCAGCGCATGCGCTGATGGACGCTGAGCTGGCGCGCCAAGGCCTGCGACCGACCCGCTCATTCGCGGACGGAACGGCACTCCCGTCATCTTTCGGCGACATCCGAACAGGCTACGAACAGTCACGGGCCGAGTCGGCGCCCCATCCGGCGCTCGAGACAGCACACCGCAGGCATGACGCCACAGTGGCATTGCGGCCAGCAGGAGCACCGCTCCCCACTGCTCTACCGCCTGCGTCGGAAACTCGATCTGAAATTGAAGGGGCAAGAGCACGAATTCAGGGGCAGACTGGCGGCGCACCGGAACGGTTCGATTCAAAGGCTGAAATCGTCGAGACGCCAGGAGGTACCCTCGAGTCTAGAAAGTCACTTCTCATGCAGACCGGCAGGCAGGTTGCCGCGGATGCGAATGCCTCATTGGATGCGGCCAAGGACGCCGTCAAGGGCATCACCAAGCGCAAACCATGATCATGGCTTCAGGCTGATCTGATCCGTCTCGTCTGGATCCGGTAAGCCCGGTGCCGCGGTGAGTCGGCCATGATCGAGCCAGTAGTTGCTGACCCTGTCCTCGGATGCCTCGGACGAATCGATCATCGGTGAAGCGTGACTCGGCCGGCGACGCAGCCTCGACAGGACTCCACCGACGGCGATGCCCACCACGACACCAACGGACGCCATCACAACCTGCACGCCAAAACTCTCGCCCATCGACGAGAACAAGCCCAGTGCTGCGCCGAGCAGAGTGAATCCGATGAAGATGGACTTTCGCATTTGATGACCTCTGGCGGGGGTGAGCCTACACATTGGCTTGGCGTTGGCAATCTCCGTTTCAATCGGCGACTCTGCCTTCTGCACTGTTGTCATCGGCGGCTCAAGCGCCAGTCCTATGCGTCACAGATCGAAGACCGCCACACGCCCACAAGGCTACCGCAGGTACGCCTCCAAGACGCCAGCCTGTTTCTCAAAGTCCGCAGGCCTCCGCTGACTGAACGTTTGCAGGTTCGCCAGCTTCCAGCGCAGCGCAGGAAGGTCGGCCGCATGCGGGCACTTCAGCAGCGTCCAGTCGGGAACCGCACGCGCCAGACCGATCAAGAAGGCCCGATGCTTGTCACTCAGGCGCCTTGTCAGCTCGGACCGCAGGCGCGAGCGTGTCTTCAACAAGTCTTCGAGGCTGACGGCTTCGGCGGTCATGCCGACGAAGTTGTCGTTGTACTCGCCGGAGATGTCCTTCTCGGTGCCAAGGAGCACCTCATGGATCGGACGATTATGGCCGGCCAAGTAGGTCACGAAACACTCCACAGTCGCATCTGTCAACCCTTCGGAGTCGAACATCTGCAGCACGTCGAACAGGTCGCGTGGATGCTGGCGGTCCATCGCCGCGACCAACTTGCTGCCGTACAGCTCGTCCACCGCCAGCACGGGAACCTCGAGTTCGGCACCGAACATCTCCGCGGTCTTGCCTGCCAGCGCTCGTCGCTCCATTGGCAGCACCGTCCCGCGAAAGACGGCATTGACCTCGACCTTGACCTGGCTCGCGCTGTTCTCGACGAGAAGCTTCGTATCGCCAAGGTCCTTGGTCGTCATCCTCCGTGCATTCAGGCCGAGCTTTGCGACGCGCCTCGCGATGGCATCGAGTTCGCCTGCGATTGCTGGCAGCGCCTGATCGCGAGTGTGCTGCCACGGCGTGTAGACCACGTCGATGTCGACGGATAGCCGCGGCATGTCGCGAACGAAGAGGTTGATCGCCGTCCCGCCCTTCATCGCGAAGATGTCGTTGGCAAACACGTCCGGCGTGATCGCCAGAAGCAGGCGCACGGTGTCGGCGTAGCCCTTATCCATGGGACTTGAGCGTCAACAACGTACCGTCCTTGAGCCGTGAGATCCAACGCTTGTCGCTCCCGGTCGGCAGTACATGCCGTTGAAGCAGCGCATCTGCATCCACGATATTGGTCTCGCGAGCCCAAGTGAGGAACAGCCGCACCGTCTTGACACTCGTGCAGCAGGCCAGCAGCTGCCCGAGCAGCTCCTTGCGTAGATTGCGCAGGCCCTCGAACACGTTGCGGGCTTCCTCCAAGCTTTGGTGCGTGCCTACCTCGTACAGCATTTCGAGAACCGCTCGTTCGGGCACCGATACGCGCAGGCCCTGGGTCACGCCGGGTGGTGTTGCGAGCGTGCGCGCCGGCATGTCGGCATCTGGCCACTTGAAGAGCTGTGCGGCCGCGTAGCGGGCGGGGAAGCGCGACTTGAACCAGTTCGGCAGTTCGAATCGGACATCACCCCAGAGCACTAGCAGTTCGCGCGGGGCAAGGTTGTGTCGGACGCCCTGCAGAGCAAGGGCGCTCTTCGCTGCGACGTGCAGGCCGGCGGCGCGCCCTTGCAGCAACTTCACAGCTCCATGCGGCGTCAGTTCGTCGTTGGGGAAGGCGTACACGCCCTGCGCTACGCGGGTCAGCCAGCCGCTGCCCGCGTAGTAGGCGGCAAGCTTCGCGGACACACCCAGGTACTCCAGCGCGTCGAGGTCGAACGGCGCCCCCCGTGGCAGCTCGGTTTGCACGCGTTTGATTAGAGATTGCCTTGGACTTCCCATGGAGGGAGAAAAATAGCACATCTTCCAATCAACCTGAGCGATGATGTTTAGAAAACGCCTGAAATATTCCATCCGATGCGAATCAAGGCGTCGCCTCCAATCTCTCGCGCGACTGCTGCATGCATTGGCATAGCTTGTTGTCAAAGTTGACATACGAGACATAGGAGACTAGGCTATTCCCTCCATAATGTGTGCGGGGCTCTCCATGCCCAAAGTTCGAGGCGCGGCGGCTGTGGATCAACCGGTCGTCACCCCCACCGAGGTACTCCGCTTCGACAAAGCAGTCACCGTTCTCGACCGCGGGGCATTCCTGTTCGAGCTTGACCGCCTTGTTCGAGAGAAGTTGGCGGCCGCCACGAACACGACGAGCGAGACGCCGCTGACCAAAAGATTGCATCGGAAATCCGAGTCGCTGCACGCGGGCACTTCTTGGGCGCCGACGGCCTTCGATGTCCAGCAAGGCCGCGCCGAGCTGCTCCGCGAGTTCGAGCGACCGCACAACCTGCCGCTGGCCGACTTCGTGCGTCTGGCTCGCAAGTCCCGCCAGCAGATCTACAAAGACATCGCCTCCCGAAGACTGCTTGCTCTGGACGTCGGGCGCCGCGGCCAGCGCATTCCCGAGTGGCAGCTGGAGCTACCGGGGTTGCAACTGACTCGCGCCGTGCTCCAGGCGACGGAAGGTCTCGACCCGTGGACGGTGTACCGCACCTTGGCGGAGCCCACCGAAGCCCTTGACGGCCGGTCTCCGGTGGCGAGCGTGAATCGAGGCAATGTCGACGCGACGGCGCGGGTGGTGCTGGCTTTACTCGACGTGCAGTGGTCGTAGCGCGGCGGTGCCGACGCCTGCTAAGACTCGGGGCAGCCATCGGCCGCGTTCACGCGAGCGCAGTCGCCTGGCGGCGAACAGAGCCTACTTTGCCGCCGTTACGGATCCAGTCATCCAGCATGTCGACCGACGCCTGTATTGTCGTCCGCCGTTGTTCGTTGTTCCGCACACTCCGCCTTGTTAGCCCGCACCCCGAGCTGCTCGCAAAGCACTTCTCGGTCCAGTCGCTGTCGAACCAGGCCTCGTGCAACAAGGTAGGACCTGATCGCCGCGGGGTTGTCGATCTTCAACCCACGCGCCGGGGCGAAACGGAAGACCGGAAGAGTCGTCGTACCACCCGCTTGACGCCAGCACGCATCGACTGCAGGGCCTCGACCTACTCGGCCATCGCCGGTGCTCCTTTGGGTATCACAGAGGTGTCGCGCGCCACCTCGCGACGCCGACGGTCAGCCTTTGCGAGCTGGTCGATCTGGTCGGCGAGATACTGCAACGCCCTGCGCCTCTCCGGCTCGAGCTCGTGGTGATGGTAGGCAGCCGCGGTCTGACTCTTCTCGCTGTGGGCCAGCAGCAACTCGACCACGTCCCGACCAAAGCCGTGTTCGCGTAGCAACGTCGCCGCGGTCCCTCGGGTGCCATGGGGGCTGAACTCTTCGACACCGAAGTCGAGCCGCTTGAAGAAGTGGTTGAGCGTGCAATCGGCGAGTGGCACGGTGGCACGCTGCGTCGACGGGAATACGTAGTTGCCTTCTCCTGTCTTCGCGCGCAACAGCGTCAGCAACTCAACCGCCTGAGCGGCCAGGTAGACCCGATGCGGCCGGCGGCTCTTCATCCGCGCCGCAGGGATGTCCCACTGAGCCTTGGCGAGGTCGAACTCCGTCCAGCGAGAGCGGATCACCTCCGACTTCCGGCACATCGTGTACACGAGGAACTGCGTCGCCGCGATCGTCACGAAGTGCGCGCCTTGACGGGCTACGGAGTTCCAGAATGCGCCCAACTCCTCGTCATTGAGGTGCCGGTGATGCTGCGCTCGCGGCACGTCGATCACGCCTCGCAGCGGCCGCGCGGGGTTAGTTTCGACGATGAGCTTCTGTATCGCGTAGTTGTAGAGCTGCTGGATGATGATCCTCACGCCTTCGGCCGTGTTGGGCGTGCTGCGACGGGCTTCGAGAATTTCCAACACGTGGCGCGGCTTCACTTCGTCGAGCGCTTTGTGGCCGATGGCGGGCCAGACGAAGCGTTCGAGGCGCGACAGGATTTGGGCCCGATAGCCCTTGGTGCGGGTGCTGAGGCGCTCCGTGACCCAGCGCTTCGAAAACGCCTCGACGTCGTCTTCGGACCGCTTGGGCTGGACTCGCGCTTCCAGTTCCTCGCGCTCTTGCGCGACCTTCACTGCGGGATCTTGACCCCGCTCGACGAGTTGCCGCAGTTCGAAGTGACGGTCTCGGGCATCGGCCACGCCGATCTCGGGGTAGCGCCCGATGCGCACGTCGCCGGCCGCGCCGCCGAGCATGTAGCGGAAGCGCCAGGTCTTGATGCCGCTGGGCATCACCTGGACGTACAGCCCACCGCCGTCGGTGAGCTTGTAGGGCCGCGCCTTGCCCTTGACGTTGTTGATCCGGGAGGGTGTGAGCGTGTAGTTCAGGTGTCTCATGAGGTCCTCGTTTCAGGGTCTCTGGCCGTTCCCCGTTTATGGGAAATTTGCAGGGAAACGGGGACGCCGTTTCCTCGCTATATCCCAATTCCACGGGGGATTTCGCGGTCAGGCATGAGACGCTCTGAAACGACAAGGCCCCGATTTCTTCAATGAAATCAGGGCCTTGCGGGACGTCATGCGACGTCTTGGGCCGGGCTCACATGTGGTCGATCATCACATGCATTTCGGCTCGCAACCCGCGCCAATCAAGGCTTTTGCCCTTCGGGGCCCGGCTTCATCCCGACAAATTCCCCTCCATACAGGTGAGATGTCATGAGACGAAACCGACCCTTCGCTCTCGACTCACGGTCATCGCGCTGTCAGGTTCTCGGTCACTTTAGCATGGCCGAATCGGGGTCAACACGTCCAGTCAGTTCACTTCGGCCAAGTGAGCAACATACTGGCGGGGCATGGATGTTTGGTCAGTTCCGCCGAGGCGGCGCGCCGTCGACGGCGCTTTGAGTCGCGTTCCGGCGGAACTGGCCTTGCCCGATGCGCTTCTCGCATCTCGGTGCAAAGGCACACTGGCTGCAGATCCGAGCCGAACCAGCGTAGGTCGGCGCGAGCCTGCCTGAAACGATAGCTTTTCGCCGCAATGCCAGCGCCGCCACCTCGTCGAGGCCCATCAACTGCACCGGGTGAACATTGGGGCGGGCGCCGCCGGGGAGCCGGACCGCGACGTATGCGTGATCCGCGACCGGTTCTCCCGTTTGCAGCACGACCGCAGCGCGCTGCGCCGACAGTTCGATCACATCTGACAAATAGGGCCGGTCGATCTCGCGGGTTTTGAGTTCGAGCAGAACAATCGCCCCGGACGGCAAGCGGTAAGCACGGTCCACCCTCGCAGAGATCGATGGCTGGCCCGCCGCCGTGAACAACTGCTCGGCATACAGCAGCCGTGCGTCGCGCAGTTCCCTCGGCAGATTCACGGGCGCCGAGCCAGCACGGTCTCGCTTCGACAACGACCAGGCGACCCCGAGGATGCCCGCGACCATCAGCAGCCCGACCAGGACGTTAGCAATCATGGCGGCCTCTCCGCCAATCAAGCCACCGGACGGCAATCGGAACTACTCCGCCAAGCAGCCACCGCGCCACAGGAAGCAAGCTCGGACGGCGATCCAGAAACCGACACACGGCTGGCGCGAACCGGTAGTACGCGACGATGAAGCGGCGCCCCAACGGCCGAGGCCGCATGACCTGATCCCGGAAGCACCTCAAGATGTGGGTCTCTGGCGCTTCGCCGAACACCAGCGTCGCCACAAAGCACCGACCACCAGTTCGTGCGACGTCCTGGCCCTCCCGGTAGAACTCTTCATGTGCCCGCAGCCCCCGCTCCATCGCCTGCAGTTGCTCGGGCGTACGTCGCCTGCCACGGTCATGCTCGAACTTGACCCGCCTCTCACAGACGCCCATCTGCGCGAGTTCGGATGCGCTGACCCGATCCACCTTGGGGGCTTGTCGCTTCCTGCCAGTCACGGTGCGCCCCTACTCGCTCAACGGCTGTCCGAACATCTGGTTCGTGACAGTCGGTTCACCGAGATCGAAGCCACCCGCCGTCGGACCTGCAGGCAACGGAAGTGCAGCCGCAGCGCCAGCCATCGCTGGCACGAGCAACCAGTTCTGCGCCAGCAGCCCTTCGTGCGCCAGAAAGCGCAGACGGTTGACCCGCTTCGTGCCTTTGTTGAATCGCGCCAGGTCGTCGTACAGCCGCGGGTTGTCTTCGCGATTCATCTCGAACAGCATGCTGATCGGGCCGGCACTCTTGGCTGGGATGGTCATGCGCCCTCTCCTTCCATTCGCGCCACGCGCCCGGTGCCACTGGCCGGCTCCATCACGCTGCGCGCGTAGTTCATGCCGGCGATCTGGAACCCGCGCACGTTGGCGTACATCGGCTCCCTCACTTCCAGGATGCGGTGCTTCGGAAATGCCTGCTTCACCGCGCTCTTGAACAAGAACGCTCCACCCCCGACGAGGATGATGTTCTGGAAGCTGTAGTCGGCCGGGATGCTTTCGAGCATCGCGCCGACGGCGCGTTCTGCCACCGAGTGCGCCACCGGCATCAGCTTCGAGATGTCGTAGGTCTTCTGATAGACCATCGGGTTCTTGCCCGTGCGCAGCGCGCGATCGATGGCGTCGAGGTCGGTGTAGGGCGTGCCGATCTCTGTGCTGATATCGCTCGCAATGACGCGCAGCACGTGCGACACCCCGCGGGTGACGGAGTCACTCGTCTTCAGCACGAGGCGCATGCCCCGCGCGACCAGCCAGTCGAAGGTCCGCGAGCCGGGGTCGATGATCAGGCTCTGCTCGTGCTCGATGGTCGCCATCTTCTGGTGTGTTGCGGCGTAGTACACGAGTGCGCCCTGCGGCTGCGCAACGACCAAGGTCTTGCGGACGATCACCGCCTTGCCGCCGCCGACGTCGTGCGTACCGGTCACCGCCTTTTCGAGCGCCGCCTTCTTGCCCATGAAATGCGACACCGGCAGGCCCACCACCAGAAGGTCGATACTGGGAACCTTCATCAGAGCGAGCGCACCCCGCAGCAGCGCCATGTACTCGGGTGTCTCGGTGTAGCGATCGTGCAAGTGGGTGGCGCGAAGGTTGTCCGTCGCCAGCGCCACGTCCTGCCCCACCTCGTAGTACAGGCCGTTGATCGGAATCGCCATCGTCTTGCGACGTTCGGCGGCGGGCAACGTGGCGGGATCGCGCGCGCTCGGGTAAGCCAGCGAGGGGATGCTGGCGCAACGAATATCGCCCCCGGCGACTCCGGTGATGAACTTGGTGTTGCCGAAGCCGACATCCACCGCTCTGACGATCAGTTCCATGACAAAGCTCCGCTTCAAAGTTGCAATCCCGCCAGCATCGACGGGCAGTGCCAGGTCATCCACGCGCATGTCGCCGGTTCCGTGCCGGCTTTCGGGATCAGGTCGGAATGGACCGCCGCCAGAGTTCGCTGCTGTCGCACTGCAGCGTGACTCGATCGCCGGTCGCGCGAGGAGGTCTTGCATCGCACCACGGTCGCACCGGCGCCTGCCCTGTCAAGGGCTCGAATCGCAGCCTGCGCGCCGCAGCGGCCTCGCACGGCAGCCTTCGAGTGGACGGATCGAACCAGAGGCGGCCGATGCGCTTGTCAAGCCCCCGTGGCGCCTCGCTCGCGACCTTCTCGTTCAACTAATTGCGGCTCAGCCCCGCGCTTCGACGCGTCGTGTTCGCCACCCGAAATCGATGCACGACGCTTGACCCGCGCTTTGCTATGGCGTCAACTGGCGGCTCCCGAAGGCTCCTTGCCCTGCTCCATCGCGGAGTCAAAAAGGCGTTGCGGTCGTCACCCGCCCTTCAAGCGCCGATCCCTGAATCGGCCCGGTCATCGCCTCCGAGCTGATGACCCGTAAGCGATCTCTTTCGTAGTGCATGCGCCGCGGCCTTCCAGCGAACACGCTGGGCGTTCTTCGAGAACGCGCCGCGGCATGACGCAAACGCTTTGTCGGCACCCGATGCCGATCCGCTGTTCCCGCCCTCCTTCGAGCACGCGTTCCACGCACCGTGCGGCTGTGTTTGCCCTTGTGGGCTCCCCGCACGACCTCGCTCGACAACTCGACACCGCCCTGGACATTCGGTCAGGGGTGGACCCATGCGAGTGGATGACGCTACGAATCTCGAACTGATCCATCAGGCGCGCTGAGGCTGGACCTCTGCGCCGTTGCCGGCTGTGCCCTCGAGGCTTGCCGGCATCCACAAGCCCGTGATCGCAGAAATGCGTGCCCGGGACGGATCAACCGTTTCATTTTTAAGACCGACCGAGCTGACTTCGCCGTGGCATGCGTCCCGCTGGCCGGATCGGCACAAATCTGGGTGAGCGCAGCACCGCCGGTGGTCGCGTGCTGCGCGATCGACACGACCACCAGCCGTCCGGGCTTCGGAATTCCCCCGGACGGTGGCCCCCATCGGATTCCCCCCATTTGACTGACCTGTCCCCCGTTCGGGCGGTGGCCGGGTGATACCGGAGAGACCCATGTCCGATCCTTCCGTCCGTTCCGCCTCCCGACGCCGCCTGCAAGGCTCGCCCGTCGGCGGCCGTTCCTCGCGCCACCAGCCAGTCCGTCGCCAGGAGTGGGCCGGTCTGAGCACGAACGAGATCCTGGCCCGGCAGAAGCCGGGCGCGGCACCGCCGTTGCGCGTGCTGGAAATTCTGCTGACGCTGTTCAATGCGCAGCACACCGCGCTGGAGAAGACGGTCTCGCACAAGACGCGCCACGAGCGCGCCATGTTCCTGCGCCGTTTCTTCCGTGACCTGAAAACCAAGGGCGGCTTCAAGACCCTGCCCGACCCGCGCAACCTGGGTCACCGCCACATCCAGGCGATGGTCGACGTGTGGCGGCGCGAGCACCTGGCACCGGCAACGATCCAGACCTACCTGAGTTTCCTGCGCGGGCTGGCCATGTGGCTCGGCAAGCACGGCTTCGTGCGCGGCCCGGCGTACTACGGGCTGGAAATCGAGGAGTACCGGCGCCACGAGGTCGCGCTGCGCGACAAGAGCTGGTCGGCCCAGGGCATCGACATCGAAGACATGCTGACGCGAATCGCGACGTACGACCGCCATGTTGGCGCGCAGTTGCGGGTGATCCTGGCTCTGGGGCTGCGGCGAAAGGAGGCCGTGATGTTCAGGCCTTTCGCGAGCACCTTGTCGTTCGACGAGACCGGTCTACCAGAGGCGGAACGTCAGGCGGATCGGTATGTGCGGATCAAGGCCGGCAGCAAGGGCGGACGCGAACGCTTCGTGCCGCTGGACTGCCCTCAGCGACACGCGGCGATGGCGCTCGCCGAAACCGTGGCGGTTCACAAGGACGGGCATCTGGGCGACCCCGCCAAGACGCTGCAGCAGAATCTTCGCAGGTTCAGCTATGTCCTCGCCAGGTTTGGCCTAAAATTCCGTGAACTCGGCGCGACCGGCCACGGGCTTCGCCACGAGATGCTGAACAACGCCTACCAGGGCGCCAGTGGCTACCTCTCCCCCGTTCGAGGTGGCGGGCCGGTACCGCCCGACATCGACCACGCGGCCCGGCTGCAGGTTGCCAAACTCGCCGGTCATGGCCGGGCCAAGGCTTCTGGTGCGTACCTTGGCGCGGTTCTCGGCAAGCGTCGGCGACCCTCGGCGCGGGCGGGTGATCCGAGCGGCGGATCGTCTCCCGACCCCGCCGAGAACGCTCCGCCGGATGTGCCCCCGGCCTGAGTGCGGGCGGCGCCGCAGCACCCTGTGCTGTTTCGCCCTTCGCGCTCGTTACGCGGCCACCTCAAGGTCGTGTTCGAGGTTCACCGTGTCGGCTGTCGTGTCACCCACGACCGGTGCGCCCGACGGCACAGCCGAACCCGTGCGCAGCATCGGCGGCAGCCATCCCAGGCCGGTCAGCGTCTGCTCGGCGCCCGCTACGACGGCATCCTTCTTCAGCGAGGCCAGCGGGCTGGCGGCGTTGGCGCCCGCCGCTTCGGTCACGACTTCGAGCACCCGGGCTTTCGAGACATGCTCGAAATACGACGCGGCGGTCGCCGTCCACCACTTGCGCATGTCCAGCTCCAGCGCCTCGGCGAGCGCATCGGTGGTCTGCGTCTCACGTTCGATACCGCTCACACCTGTCACGCTTGTTGCGACGAGGAACGTCAACAGGCGCATGACCGTGGCCTGATCTTGCTTCATCACCCACGGAAACAGGGTCGGCCCGGCTTCCGGAAGCAGCGACACCCAGTGCACGCGTTCTGTCTCCATGGCCTTCCACGCCGCGCTGCCCGCCATGTCCTCCGTCTCCCGACGCAGACCGTCGTGGGTGTCGCTGACGCTGAGGGTCAGCGCATCGTCGCCGCCGCGATGGCAGCGAAATCCGTCCTTCATCAGTTTCACGGCCAGATGCGCGGTTATCGCCGCCAGCGCGACGTCAGGTCGCTGGATCAGTTCGGCCTGCACGGCCGCGACGCGATGCGCCGTCAGGCGACGCATCAGCTTGTCCGAATGGACGGGTCGGCTCTTCCCCGACGGCAGGGACACGAGCGCATTGTCCGGACCGTCGGTGGGACGCGCCTGCTTTGCGGCTTCGGCCATGCTCGCGCGATCGTCCGGGCGGATCAGGCCAAACTTGACCTCGGCAGTCCCCTTGCTGCCGACGAACAACACGCACCCGGCCTCGGCCATGAGTTCGACCGGCCAGACGCAGAGTGATTCCAGCAACGCCTTCAGTTTCGTTTGCAGCGTCTCTTCCTCGGCTTCGAGTTGCAGGAAGACTTGATCGCCTTGCCCATCATCGTCACCCTGATCGACAAGTGCTTCCATCTGGGGATGTAGTTCAGCGATGCGCGACTCGATGCGCTCGATGGCAGCGGCTTCTTCTTCGCTGGGCTCTCGGCGTGACTTCCGAAGCTCGCCGTAGCTGACGAACTCGTCGAAGGAATAGCGAGCTCGCACTTCGATCCACTTCCAGCCCTGTGCGGCGATCTGCTTCGCTTTCCGTTCGAGCTTCTCGCTGGCCAGCCGGTCCAGCAGGGCGGCATCCAGCAGGTAGGCCTTCTTGTCGTCGTCGCAGAACAGGTCTCGGCGCAACGCGCCGCCGGCCTTCTCATAGGCGGCGAGGGTCACATACCTCGCCACCGGATCGCGGTCGGACTCGATCTCACCCTGCGCGAGCATCTGGCGCAGACAGTCGGGGCGGCGGTTCCAGGACGGCAGGTTGGCCCAGACCTGTTCCTGCTTCGCATGGTCGTCCACCGAGGCGAGCGCCATGAGGCAGTCGAGGCCGATCTGGTCCGCGCGGAACTGCGCCATCAGCCGGGGCGACACGGTGGCAAGTTTCATGCGCCGCTTGACTACCAACGGTGTGACGCCGAACGCTGCGGCCACATCTTCGACCGACTTGCCCTGGGCGCTCAGCTTGGCGAAGGCAATGTATTCATCGGCCGGGTGCATCGGCTCGTGGAATACGTTCTCGGCGAGGCTGGCGAGCAAGGCCTGATCGGCCGGCACGACCAGCACCGGCACCGGGTAGTTCTCGGCGATGTCGGCGCTCTGTGCCAACAGCGCCAGCGCGTCGAGGCGGCGACCGCCTGCGCAGACCTCGTGCAAGCCACGCGTGCCCTTGATCACGACCAGGTTCTGCAGGACGCCACTGTCCTTGATCGAGGCCGCGAGTTCGGTGATGCTCAACCGGGACTTGCTGTCGCTCGGTCGCGCCTGATAGGTCTCGGAGAGAACGAGCTTGTCGAACGGGACGGTGGTGCGGGGCGACGCCGCGATGATCGCGTCGATTTCGGCTTTGGAGAGTTTCATCTGAGGCTCCTGAACAAGGGCAACGGGACACGCCCTGTGCGTGTCCATGCGTTCAGAATCTCATCCGTGCACGGGCTTTCAAGTGCTTCGGCAGCGGGGGAGAGGCCCATGCCGATAACCGAGTCAGCCGGCTCAGTCGCGAAGCTACTGCGTGACGTCGGCGCGCAAGAAATCGCTCCACTCCCTCTCCGTTCAAGGCCTCACAGCCTACTCAGCACGGCATTCGCCTCCAGAGACAGCGTCCGTTCCAGACATTCGGACCGGCGGGCTCCATCATTGACGCGGTACTTCCACGGTGCGCAAGTCTGCCCAGCAAATACCTTGTGACATTGCCCGCAGCGACACGAATCCCGTCAGCCTTGCAACTGTAGCGACTATCACGCGACGTTGTCGGCCTTCGGCCAGTCCTCCGGCACGAATTTCAACCCATCGCGCCACCGCTCCCGCAATGCCGCCTGGAACCGCGCATCGTCGCTGAAGTCGGGGTGGTCCGTGATCAAAACCTGAAACCGCCCCTGAAGGCTCTCGACCACGTCGAAGATCAATCCGAAGAGCGCCTTGACGGCCTTCCGATCCGAGTCCAACTTCTCCTGCTTCACGCCGTCGCGCGGTGCTGCGTCCGGCGAAAAGTGAGCCTGCGACAACTGGTCCAACAACAGAAAGGCCGGAACCGGCCGCTGTCGGTTCGCAAACCACGTGTGCAACGCGAGGTGCGCAACGATGTGATAGCCGACATGGTTCTCGCCGCTGCCGATCTCGGACATGGGAACGGGGCGCTCGGGGGTGTCGGCCACGATGGTCAGCGCACGAGGGTCGAGCCGGAGTGGACTCTCCGAATACTCCAGCCCGATCCGCCGGGCGTAGTCCGACAGGTAACGATTCACGTTCGACAGGCAGGACTCGAGTTTCTGCTGGATCACGTCGGCGCTGACGGCCTGGTCGAGATGCTGCTCCTGCAGCTTCAGTTCGTCCAGCCGGCGTTGCTGCGCCGTGAGGTCGAGCATCTGAGGAATGTTCTCGACATAGAGGCTGATGCGCCCCAGAACCATCGCCCGCCGCGCTTCGGTGTCGGCGGCCAATTGCAGACGCTGGCTTGACCGTTTGACCGCGGTCAGCCACTCACGGTTGCCGTCCATGCGGCGACGGACCTCGACCAACTTGCCCTCCACCTCCTGGATCGCCGACTCGATGCGAGGGGTGGCCGAGTCCATGGCGCCGCTGCGCTCACCGATGTACGCCTGGGCGGCGCGCAGTTCGCCAATCGACGGCGCATTCGATTCGGCAGGCAATCCCTGCAGGCACAGCGGACAGGCATGTCCGTCCACACCCTGCTCGAAGACCGACACGGCATTCAGCCGAGCCGCATGCTCCCTGGCCTCCGCGGAGAACCCACGAGAGTTGCCTTCGAAGGCGCGTGCTCGTTCGAGCGTGGCAACCAAGCTGCGCTGCTCGCGGAGCAACTCGTTTCGCTCGTCCGTCAGGCGGCGGAACTCGGCGTCGTCACCACCTTCTGCGAGTGCACTCGGCACGGGCGAGCTTTGCAGCAGGCGCAGCGTTTCGACCTTCTGTTGCCATGTCGCACCGTCTCCCAGCGTTGTCAGGCCCGCCGCCTTGGCCTCGGCCAGCAAGGTGTCCGCGCGCGTCACGCCCTCACCTCGAATGGCGGAAGCCTCTGCCAGCCGGCGCTCGATTTGGCGAAGTTCAGTGCGAACGCGTTTCAGCTCCAGTTGCTTGGCGACATAGTCGTCGGTCACCGCACCCAGAAAGTACGGCAGCGTGTCCTTGATCGCTTGAGCCACAAAGCGGTCGCTTGCCCCATGGAACAGGTGGCGGCGCTGGGCAATCTCGTTCTGCGATTGCAAGCAGAACGTCAACGCATGGCCGATGGTTGCAGCCAGCGGCACCCGCGTTTGGCCCGGCGGCGGTTCATGCAGGTAGTCCGACATACCAACCCACGACGCAAGCAGCGATCTGAGCCCTTCCCTGTTCGTGGTCTGACGGAGCTCTGCGTGCGCGGGGATCGTAAGTTCCGAGTCGGCCTTGACGTACACGGCCTCGCTGGACTTGGCATCACCGGCGGGCACTTGCCTCGCGACAAACGCCTGCCCACGCTCGGTTTGAAGCAGCAGACCGAACCAGGAGACGTTGCGGCGCACCTTGCCTTCGGGAACGTCGCACTCCGAGGCACCGAAGCAATAGTCGATCACCCCCAGCAAGGCGGACTTGCCAGTACGCGAATCGCCTGAAATGATGTTGACGCGCCCCGGCTCCATCTGGATGGCCCTGGACCGTCCATCGTGGCTGTACGCAACGATGGCGACGATCTGAATCATGCTTGCACTCCCAACATTGCCATCACCGTCGATGGTGTACCGCCCTTGTGCAACCAGCGCCCCACAAAGTGAGCCTGGCCAGCGCAGTCCCTGACGTCGGCGCTCGATTGCTTCAAGTAGCTCTTGATCCGCTTGGCGGCGCCCGGCTCACTGGCCACACCACGTCCGGCTATCAACAGAGCGCCATGCTGCGCACCGAACAGCAGGGCCTCGCGCACATACGGACGAAGAATCTCTATACCCTTGGCGACAGCAGAGCGCTCCAGCGGGTGGTCTTGTATCCAGGTGGCGAGCGAAGTGCGCACGGTGCCCGGCAGTTGGCGGCGCGTCTGGCCGCGCAGCACGAAACTGGCACCGACGAAGGCCAACTCGACGGGCAGCGCCGCCGTCGCGCCAGTAACCGTTTCGGCTTCCGCCTGATATCCCGTGGCCACCTGCCACAGCACCACAGCGCAGAACGCCGGATTCAGCAGATTGCGTTGCTCGATGGTTCTGTCCTGCCACTCGGTCATGATGCTGCGCCACCTGAGGGCGCATCGAAGATCGCCTGCATGCGGGCCTCGAAGTCCGGATGCCAACCCAGGCGCCGATCTTCAGCGAGCATGTGAAACGATCCCCGGCACACCCAGGGCACATTGACTCCGGACTTGATGGGTAGGGGTGCGTCCTCAGCCCACTTGAGGATCGCCCGCCCCGCCTTCGTCATCTCGTCTTCGCCGGCCCCTTCACCCAGTTCGTCGCAAACCTGCTCGCGCAGCAGCGCCCACTCGACGAGCAGGCGCTGGTCGTACTGCCGCAGGTCGGCGTCGAACAACAAGTCGTCGCGCATCCAGGCAGAACGCTGTCGAAACGCCTGCAGGTAGCTCGTGATTGCGTTGCGTATGCGACGCGGCCCGGCGCCGACGATTTCGACCTGGCGATAGAACGGCCTGCTAGCGAACTCCGGCAGTTGTTCGAGTGCCACCATCAAAGCGTCGATCTCGTCGTCGATGGGCAGCGCATCGCGCTTCAGCGACTCCTGGACCTCCGAGATCTGAGCATCAATCTCCGCCCTTGGAATGCCGGCGCCGCCATACAACAGTTCGTGAATCACCCGCTTGAACCACCAGCCCTCGATCATCTGAACCGACAGTGCCTGGTGGTGAAGCGCCACGTGATATAGCTCTGCCTGCAAATGCGAGTGGATGGCGTCCGCATCGGGCTGGCCCGCCACCACGTAGATGCTGCCCAACAGTTGCCGGCGCTCGGTCTCATCCAGCGCGAGGAACGCCGTGAATGCGTCCTTCAGGTCGGCATTCGTCGACGTTGCGGCCGCCTGCTTGAGCCGAGAGGACGCGGCTTCGACATCGCGGCTCTCGCTTTCCGGGACCAGCGCCGAACAGGCGGTGCCGGCTGATGTCACCGAAGTGGAGATCAGGAACTTTGCGGTTGTGATGGGTACCTCGCCGCTGAAGCGGCCGACCATCCAGATGCGGAGCGTCTTCCAAAGGTCCGGGCTGAGATCGCTCAAGCCTGATGTGCTGTGGACCGAGTGCTTGGTCTGCAGCACCGCGATGGGATCGCCGCTCGCCTCGAAACTCACATCGTCCAGCGTTTCGACGCTGACCGAGAAGTCCCCGATCCGACTCTGACGCACGGCCCACAGCAGTGCCACGCGCACTTGGTAGAGGTAGCCCAGCATCGACGCACCGGCATTGAACGTCGCGACAGTTGATTCGCTCATCCTTGCTCCCCTACTCCTTGGTTCTTCGACTCAGCGCAGGTTCGCACAGCACCCAGCGAACTCCAATCAGCCAATCTGCGGGGCCCGATCCGTCCACCGTCAGGCTCGTCCGGCGACGACGCAAACGCCGATCATGTCAGCCAGGGTAAGCAGTTCCGCATACGCCGGCCCGTCATCGAGCAAGGCGCGCGAAGACCCCCGCCGCGTCAACACGCCTGCACCAACGCGGTCGCCGAACAGCATCACCGCCATGGCGCTGTCGTCCTGCCGCGAGGTCCAGCACAGGCCCTCTATGTGGGCGTGCTGCGCGTGGATCGCTTGGGCCCACTTGCGGGTCTGCCCGTAGGTGTCCTTCTCGGTGTCGATCAGCTGCTTGCGTTCGACGCCCAGCTTGCGTAGCGGCACGTTGCGCAGATCGGCCAGCGTCAGTGTCGCCGTGATGGCCAGCACCGAATGCAGTTGTCCTTCGAGCTTGTGCTTGGCGAAGGTCTTCAGCCCAGGTGCGAACGGCACGTTGTGGAAGACGGTTTCCATGGCCGCGCAATTGAAGCTCGTGCCACCGTACAACGTCGGGATCGGTTTTCCTACGGCGTTGACGATGGGGCTGAACCTCGCATTGCCCTTGATGCCCGGATTGAACGCGTCTGCTGCGTAGACGTCCAGGTGAACGCGGTGCAGCGCGGTGCCGGCCTTCCACGTTACCGGGGTGATGTGCAGAACAGCCGGCGGCGCCGGCACGGTGCTGGCCAACACCACCTTTGGCGTCGACCGGGCGGCGCGCCGCGAACGGCTCGCGCCGGCCGGGTCAGCCATGGGCGATCTCGGCCATTTCGTCGGTGGCCGCCGCGAGCACACGTTCGGGCGACTTGAGCAGCGCGTCCTGGGGACGCTTGCCGCCGAGGAAGCTGTTGGCCGAGGCAAACCAGTAGGCCAGGCCCCATCCGTCCTTGGCGGTCCCGAAGACCGCCAGGGTCTTCGCCAGCAGCTTCAAGGGCCTGTAGCCTGCCTCGGCATCGAGGCCGTAGGCCGGGAAGTAATCCAGGCCCTGGTGGCGGATCGCAAAGATCTGCCCGTCCTTCTTCCACTTGTTCGGCTGCGCGCTGAGGTTCGAGGCGCTGAAACCTGCCAGTTCGGCCAGTTGCGCCGCGGTGAGCCAGTCCCCCGAGGCCAGGACTTCGCTGCGCGCGTGTGCCGTCATCCGTGCCTCGACCAGCATGTGCTCCGGCAACGGCACCGTCGGCACCAGTGCATCGACTATCTTGTCCAGTGCCTCGCGCTGACGCCGCTTGACCAAGCCCGCGACCATCGGTGCCAGGTTGCCCAGGGCTTCGGCGATCACTCGCACGGTGCCTTCGCTCTCATGCGCAAAGGTCAGGGCAATGGCGCGCTCGGCGCCGGAATGCCGCAACTGCTCGCCAATCTCGCCGGGCGTGCCAGCCAGCGTCCCGACGCTCGACACCACCAGCCCATCCCTGACTTGACGCATCACAGCTCCCAAAGCGGTGATGAATATTATCATATTGTTTAGATAACCACCATCACTCGAAAGTCGCCAACCGGCTGCGCTGTCGATGGGCAATGTCGGCGCGACAGGCCTGTTCAGCCACCTGCCGGTCGCCGCGCGCCACCGCAGAAGCCCTCAACTGCTCGGCGCTTTCGGGTGGCATCTTCCGACACGGTCCGGTGCGATCTTGAGCTTGCGCCCCCCGGGTGCCAGACTGGAAGGGCTATCTGTGGGCATCGCGCCTGCACAGCCTTCATCCGAGGCCCTGGCCTCCTGAAGTCCAGCTCGCTGGCGTCGCAGTCGTTACCTGCCTCGTAGAGACCGGACATCGCTCCGGTTCAGCCACGACCGTGGCTGTGTGATCTGTTCAGCCCTCGGGCTGAACGCCGTGGCCTCGTGCCACAGAGCCGCTCCGCCGTTCCCGGCAGGAGCATCCCGAACGGGGAACCCCAAGTTCCCCGCCAGGGATGGGTGTTCCCTTTCATTCGATGAAGGAGAACACCATGTTCGATGTCCATGTGACAAAAGCGCTGCGCCCCGTCGGGGTGCTGCTGGGAGGCTCCGGGCGTGCCCGGATGCTGACCTTGCGTGCGCCGCAGATCGCGGCGCTGATGAAGCCGCTGTTGCCTGCGTTCGCGCAGACATTCGGGGCTTGCGAGAACCGCGCTGCGGGAGACGGGTCGTGCTGACCAGCCTCTACCGCAAACGCATTTCGGCCTTGGCGGTTCAACTCGCCAAGGATGACCCGCCGCTGGTCAAGGAAGTGATCGCCCGGCTGCGAAAGTCTGGCGACATCGAGCCCGACGATCTGGTCTATCTGGACGAGATCGCCGACCGCTGGATCAAGATTGCCGAAGGGAATCGGCAGAAGGCGCGCCGCTGACCACCCTGGTCAAACGCGCAGGGCACTTGACGCCCTTCGCCTTCGCCATCTCCACCACGATCTTCTCCAGCAGATCAGGTCGCTCATCAGCGAGCGCACCGGCCCATGTGGCCAGCGCCCGTTCGATGTCGTCCTGTGTTCGCGCTCCTTCGAAGTCGAGACCGAGTGATCGGTATTCCTCGATTTCGTCGGGCGTGAACCGTCGCGTTGTGCCTGCACGAAGCATCGTGTGGGCCTCCATGTGTGGGCTGGTCAGCGTATCAGCGCCACACGCCTTTGCAACCCTCGGGGAGTCCACCGTCACCCCGCCGGGGAAAGGTGTTCCCTCTTTTACCGGAGCCAACACCATGTCCCCTGAGAAAACCGAAAGAGCCCGCCCTCGTGCCAAACGCTTCGGCGTCGAGTTCGAGGAAGAGCGAGCCTGGGTCACCTTCTACCGGCGCGTCGGTCACGACGTGACGATCGCCGCGGAAGTGCTGACCCAGCTCGAAGCCGATCCGGAGATGAAGCGCACCCATCTGGCGCTGTACCTGTGCTGCAAGGAATCGCTGCGCAGCCACAAGGCGCGCCAGGCACGCAACAAGCGGATCGGACAGTTTGTCCGCTGGCTGTGCAGTGGACTGTTCACCGCGCCCGCGCGCCTGCTGCGCCGGGGCGGCGACATGGCACTCGAATGCCTCCCGGAAACAGCCAAAGAGCCGGCCGCGCCTCAAGTTCGCCGGCTGACGCGTGAACCTGAATTCGCGCGAGCGCAAGCGAGCTTCGATCCGCAGGCCGCCGTGCCTGCCGTGGCGCCTGCCACGACGGGAGCCGAGTTGTCGCCGTCGAACTCGACCCGGCCCAAAGCTGCTCGCGCGGCGGCTTGACTCGTAGCGCCAGGAAGTCACCTTTCTGGCACCGGCATCCCAGCGCTCGCTGCGTGCCCGGATCGTCGAAGCCTCACGCCCACCGCTCGGTGGCGCGTGGGGCGCTCGACCTCTTCTTCTGCCCCATTCGTCGAGGCGCGTACATCGTTGCCTCCGATTCCTGCCTGCGGCAACCGCCGGGGCCGCCCTCCCTCACCACCACGACTTGCCTGCGGCACGTCGTCCCCTGCTTGAAAGGATTCCCCATGGCCTCTGCCGCCGAAACCCTGCGCGCCATCGAAGCGCGTGCCGAACGTGCCATCGTTCAAGAACTGCGATTGATGGTGAAAGACATCGTCGGGCTGCGCACCCAGCTCGCCCTCGATGACTGCGCCCACGCCGATGCCCTGCTGCTCAAATTGGGCCGCCTGGAACGCGACCAGGTCGTCGCCCCCGCGAGCACCCTCGATGTGGCCAGGTACTTGATGCCAGCGCTGCGGCTGGACCTGACCATGCCGTCGCAACCCGCTTACAAGGTGTCCTTCTACGACCGCGAGTACGGCGACCTGACGGACGTGGTCACGACCGACACCTTCGATGCCGGTGTGCAACTCGTTCGAGATCGTTTGCCGCAAGACGCCGACTACGAGGTCGACGCCTCCTGGACCCACGGGCTGGGTGACATGGAGGTGCGTACGCCCCACGGCACCGTCGTGGCCCATGTCGAAGCCGTGAACGGCGGCGACGTCACGGTGCAACCTCGCGTGATCGTCGCGTGTTCCGCACTGCAGGTCGGAGATGTCGCACCGCTCGATCACCTGTTCGACCCGATGCCGGAAGCCGCTTGAGCTTGCGCTCGATCAATCCGGTGCGGCATGCATCCGCACCTCTGAATGTCGTTGATGGGCCCTCTCCGGAGGGCCCTCCTTTTGGTCACGTCGGTGGCCGTCGCGCTGCGGGGCTCAGATTGCGAGTTGGACAGCAGTCGGCGAAAGCAAATCAACGACCACGCCTTGGAGCGGCCCGTAGTACTCGACGATTTTCGGATGCAGCTCAACGACGCCTGAATCACCGAACGAAAGCAGGCCAGTGTCGTACAGGGCATGCAGGTCACGGCGCAACAGCACACCGTCGGCTGCGGAGTTGTGGCCGGCACGCCAGTTCCGACCTTCGAGATGCGCGGCTTCGACGGCTTCAGGAACGTCGCACCCGCTGACAACGCACTTGCCCTCGCAAGAGAAGAACACGGCGCGACGAAACCCCGCCTGATGGGTGCGCACCTCTACCTTGGCAAAGCGAGCCGCCCGGGCTTCGAGGGAGTCCTCTGGCTCTGTCGCAGGCTCGGCGGCAGACCCGCCTGCGGTCACGGGCTGAGGTGTTTCCGACCACCGTGCGTAGCAGCGTTCGCGCTCAGCCTGGTCGTCCTCGACGCCGAATTCATCCTGCAGGCCCTCGGAGCAGCGATGCGTCTCCTTGTCGACAATCAACGCCGTCAGGATGGGCTCCTTGTTCTCGACGCACTCGTGGCCGAGCCGACTCATCGCCGTTCGGAGCACGAAGAAGATGAGGCCGAACCGGTCCATGACCTCACCGTAGGTCACCATGCTTCTGCGGCGTGCCACGTCGATGAGCCAGGCCCTGATTGCCGGAAGCTTGGTCTTGTAGCTGTCGGTGGAAATGCCTGTCTGCGGCGCGTCAACCGGGAACAGGCCCTGGGCCGCCGCTGTGCGATGGGTGGCGGCGTGCGCCTCAAGATCACCGGCGCGGGCTTCGCAAGCTCAATGTGTCGTCGAAATGGCCAACGCGCGCGGCGCGAAGATGCGCGTGGAGCTCAACGGCGACGCGCTGGCTGGCCTGCCGGCGATGTGCAGTGCGTTCTGGACCGCGTGATGATCCAGATCACGCCGCACATGCGCATCCTGGTGGCCGTGGAGCCGATCGACTTCCGCGCCGGCATCGACGGCCTGGTGGGCGCCTGCAGGAAGCGCCTGCAAGCCGACCCCTTCAGCGGCGCGCTGTTCGTCTTCAGCAACCGCACCCGCACGGCCATCAAGGTCCTGGTCTACGACGGCCAGGGCTTTTGGATGTGCCACAAGCGTTTGTCGAGCGGGAGGTTCACGTGGTGGCCCGACGGCGAGCAGGCCGACTGCATGCTGCAGGCCTGCGAGCTGCAGGTACTGCTCATGGCCGGCGACCCTTCGCGCGCTCACACCGCGCCGGCCTGGCGCGCGCTGAGCCTGGCGGCCTGATGCTGGTGGCCTGGTTGGCTCAGTTCACGGCGGCGCCGAGCTGCTCGCGGTAGTTCCACGGCAGCCACTGCGTGGCGTGGCCGATCACGTCCTGGGCATGATGTTGTAGCGCGTTCAAATACTCGAAAGGGTTGACGTCGCACAGCCGGCAGGTGTGGATCAGGCTCATGTAGATGTCGCCGACCTCGGCCCCGCTCGCAGTCTTGAAGAACATCGAGGCCTTCCTGTGAAGGATCGCCCGCTTCAGAACCTGTTCGCAGAGGTTGTTGTCCAGCGGCGCACCGGCCTGGCGCAGGAACAGCGTGAGCTCGTCCCAGTGCCGGATCAGATACCGCAAGGCCTTGCCCAGGCCGGAGTTGGGTTCGACCAGGCGCTTGTCGAATTGCTCGTTCATCCAGCGCTGAAGGTCGTGCATGACCGGCTTGCTGTGCTGCTGATGGAACGACAGGCGCTGCTCGGCTGACAGTCCATCCGTTCGGCACGTGGCTTCGTGCTTGTAGACCTCGGCCAGGGCCTCGATGACGTGGCGGGCGGCTTCAGGGAATTGCTCGGCGACATCGGCCACCTGGCGCCGCCCATGGGCCAGGCAGTTGGCCAGCACGGTCTTGAATTCACCGGCGACGTTGGCCGCCAGCGCGTCGCTCATCTGCATGGCCGGGGCCAGCTCCTGGGCCCGATGGGCGAGCACGCGCTCCATGTTCTTGCCGGCGTGGGCGTGGCCGGTGAAGAACAGCACCACCTTGTGTTGCTGGGTGTGCTGCTCCAGGATAGCGACGATGCCCGAGGTGTTGATGGCCTTGGCTGCGGGCTTGACGCCGTCAGCCTCAGCCTTGGCACGCTGGGCCATCAGGCTGAGCACCTTCATGGGCGTGTCGTCGCTGTGCAGCAGCGGCGCCTGCGCGGCCTGCACGATCAACTCCTCGAAGACCGCACGCGGTGCGGGCACGGCCTTGGCGACGATGTCCCACTGGGTCGCGTCCGGTAGCGGCACGTACAGCGAGGCCTGCAGGCCTTCGAGCCGGAAGTGCGGCATGCCGTTGCCGTAGCGCAGCAGCGCGATCATGCTCGCGCAGCTCGAGTCGTACTTGGGCAACGAGGCCACCGCCGCGGGCAAGGGGGCGGTGAAGACGGCGTCGCACAGCCGGCAGCGCAGCCGCTGCAACTTGTAGACCGTCGCCCCCAGCGGTGCCTGGCCCACCACCTTGACGATGGACCTGGGGGGCGAGTCGTAGACACGGCCCTTGTCGCACTGCGGGCAGCGGTCGCCTGAGGCCAGTTCGGTGTGATCGCACGCGACGATGGGCGCACCGCTGTAGGCCTGCGCGGCGTTGCGGCCGTGGCCGGGCTGGGGCGGCCGGGCCAGCGGCACCGTTGCCGGCAGCTCCGGCACCGACTCGGCGTCCGACGCGTCCGACTCGCCCGCCTGTGCGGCGCGTTCCAGCACGTTGCGCTTGTGCTCGGTGCGATGACCGAACAGCATGCGCTGGAAGCGCTTGATCGAGGTCTTGGCGTTCTGCAGCTTGAGCATCACGTAGACGAAGGTGGCCAGCACCCCTTCGAGCAACTGGTACTGCCGCACCGGAAAGCTTGTCTTGGCCAGCGCCAGGATCTCGTCGAGCTCCTGCTGCGTGGCGGTGACGAGTTCAGGCTCCTTCATGCCGCGACTGGGCCGGCCGTCTCAGCAAGGCGCGACAGCCGTTGGCGGAAGTCCTTGACCAGGGGGTAGCCCAGCACCTGCTTGATCGAGCGGTTCACGGCCCGCGTGGGCGCATCCTTGCCGCGACCCGTGGTCTGCCCCAGGACCTTCCAGTTCGCGGCGCGGTAGCAGGTGCCGGCAAAACGCTGCGGATCGATGAAGGTCTCCACGAAGTAGATCGGGTGCGAGTACAGCTGCTGCCATTCGGCCGACAACATCCGCGCCATGCGACCCAGGATGTGCGACGCCAGATGCGGCACCGTCACCCACGGCATGATCAAGAAGCGCGTGTTGTAGGCCAGCAGCCGGATGTTGTTCAGCCGCGCCTGCGCACCCCAGCCGATGAAGCGGTCGCGGCTGCCGAGGTGGCGGGGCGCTGAACTCCATGCCACGCAAGCGATCGGCCGGCCGCGCGCCAACACCAGGTACTTCAAGTGCTCGCCCACGGGCTGCGAATAGCCCAGGTAGTGGTGCTGCTGCAGCAGGCTGTTGAACAGCGCCTCCTCGGGCGTGCGCCGCACCTGGCGGATCTCCAGCGGCCCGAGCTCGGCCAGGCTCATGCCCAAGGGGGTCTGCTCGATGACTACCGCTGCAGGCTTGTCGCGCTGCCCGTCTCCGGTCAGCGAACTGCGACCCACCTGGCGCACCGGTGGCAGCTCGATCAGGCCCTGGCGGTGCAGCATCAGCATCATGCCGCGGCACACCATGTCGCGCAGCGCGCCGTTGGGCTGCACCCAGTTCCAGGCCTCGCACAGCTTCTCCGACAGGCGTCGGCGGCTGCACTGGGGATTCTGGGCAACGAGACGACGGATGAAGATGAGGTCGGCGTCGGTGATGACGCGGTGTCGGTAGCTCAAGGTTCCCTGCATGGGGCCGCAGAGTAGGCGAGCTGAACCTGGAACGCAAGCCAGGGGAAACGCCGACGGCCGCCTGGTACCTCTCTGTAGGACCTACGCGGCCGCTTCAGTCGAAATCAAGCTGCCTTACCGGAGGGACACCTTCGAGGCTGCAGCGCTACTCTCGGCCTCAGCCTTCACCTGGGCTTCGAACTCCTGCAGCGCCGTGTTCACCGCGTGTTCCATCTCTTTCATGAAGTCGACAACGGCCTGGTCGCCGCGCGATTCCGGAATCGGAACCCAGCGCTGGTAGATGCCTTCGATACGGATGCGCCGCGTGATGGTGCTGCCGGTTCCACGCGGCACCCATGCCTCGTGCCAAGACGGTTGAGGCTGCTCTCGCAAGCGCCGTCGCGCGAGGTCGGGGAGCTGCTTGGTGACCGCCGTCTTCAAGCGCTCGATGGCGTCCCGCTTTTGCTCGGGCGTGGGGTCACCCGACCATCCAATGGGCCCCTCCAGGAACCTAGAAACGGCTGCCTCCAGCGTCGTCCGCAGATTCGCCGTTGGGCGAAGCTCGAAGTTCTCGCCCCAGTTCTCGGCGTAGCGGCGGCTGAGGGCCTTGATGGTCTGCCACGACTTCGGCTTGTGGTCGGAATCGTGGGAAATGCCAAGGATGCCTTGCCACTGCCGGCGAAAGTCTCGTGCGGCTTCCTGGATGGCCATCATCAGGAACGCCGGGTTGTACTGCGGCACAGAAACCGGCTTGATGACCGGCGGCTGTTCGGCCATCAAATGGGTCAGGAGCCGGTTGAGTTCGGGCTCTGCACCCCTGGGGTCAGCCTTGTCGATACGGCCGACGTAGTAGGTTTGGCCTTGCAGCCGCTCGAGCAGGAAGCGCGAAGACTCGGGTGTCAATGACTTCGACAGTTGGTTGTCGACGACGTTGCGCAGCCCGGAGAAGACCTGGTCGTGCAGACGCTGCCCCTTCAGGCCGGATGCCGAGGCCATGTCCATGTGCGTGAACACCATCGCCAGTTTCCGGGTCAGGCCGGAGTTCGCGATGCTCTCCAACGCCTTGCCGGCGGCGTAGTTGGTCAGCCCGTTCTTCGCGCTGTCCACCAACAGGATGACATCAGCCTCATGCAGCAGCGTTGCCGTCTGTTCCGGCAGGTCGGCCGTCGAGTTGGCCTTGTGCCCAAGACCTTCCGTGTCCATCAGGACCAGCCGGGGTTCGGTGGACGCCCACTCGGCCTTGAACGGGCCTTGAACGCGCATACCGTTCACAAGCGGGGTCAGCAGCCGACCCCACAAGCGGTCGCTGATTCCGGAGAAGAAGCGGAGCGCGGCCAGGAACTGTGCGCGCTCTTCGGACGCTGCTTTCATCAGCCACGCCTTCGGCCATCCGGTGGTGGTCTTGTCGAACTTGCCCACGGTGACGTTCTCGAACTTCGAGCGCAGTTCGTCGAGGATGTCCGAAACCAGTTCGAGGAAATCCTCAGAGGCATCGGCCTGTTCTTCAATGAGGTCGAGCGCCGCGGCGCGGTCTGCGGGCAACATCTGCAGCAGTTCACCGTGCTCAGCTTCGATGGCAGCTTTGCATCTGGCCGCGATGCCAAACATCCGCTCGATGTACTCCTGAACCTTCGCGGCATTGCGTCGGCGCTCGTCCTCGTTAAGCTGCGCCGCTTCGTCGCCCTCGGGCGTCACTTCTTCCGGGTCTTCGTCGGCATAGGGGTCCACCTCTCCCACTTCCTCGTCGAGGTCGCCCAGCAGGTACTTCAAGCGAAAGCGCATGTCGCTCTTTTCGAGGAACGTGCGCGCGACCAGCGGCAGGTCGCCTTCCACCGCCTCCACGATGGCCGCAGACACGCATTCCTCGACTTCGAAGCGGGTCTCGTGCTCGGACATGAAGGTAACTACCGCATCGAGCCGACCCGGCTTCAAGACGAGTTCGGTTGGAAACGTGGTGGTGCGATTGAGCGACGTCGAGGGAAACGCCTCGCGCTTCGGATTCGTGCCGATGAGTTGGCGCACCAGCGTGGTCTTGCCGGCGCCTGGCACACCAAGCATCACCACCTTGGCGTAGCCGTCCTCGCGCTTTGGGAAGGGCAGAAATTTGTCGCGCAGCGGCCGCGCGTCCGAAGTTCGCGGTTCGATTTCGCCGTAGAAGATTTCGATGACCTCGGGCTCGTAGAGCTTCTCTGCCTCGCCACGCGCCCCCAAGGACCAGAGGGCCTCGTTCGCGAGCAGTTCGTTGAGTTGGCCGGCGAGGTGCTGCGCCCGGCCCGCGTCAGCCGTCCCGAGGCCCTTGCGCGTCTTCTTCCCGGGCTTGTCGGCGCTGTCCATGCGCAGCGGATGCCGGAATTCGACCAACCACGACGGGCGACCAGGGTTCTGCTTGGCGGTGGCGGTGTAAGGCTGGGCCATGACGGACCTCTGATGTTCCAAAGTGTGGCGATGATAGCGTCACAGCTGGGTTTGTCAAACCAACCGGAACATCATGGAACATCACAACCAACGTATCCGGCCTAGTGAACGCACGCGAATCCGGCCACCCCTTTACCTGAACGAGGGTCGGTGATGGTGGGACTCTGCCATTGGTGAAGCGACAGACTTTGCCGCCGGTTGCTCACAGAATTGGAAGGTTCGGGCCGTTGGCTACCTCTCGGACGATCGGCGCCTTACCACCCCTTGGTCAAGTTACCAAGCTGCAACTCACCCTATCGTTGCAGCAGCGATCACGCTCGCGGTCTATCAGCCAGTGCAGGAAGCGGGTGTCGTGAGACACCCCCCAGTAGTGGGCTTTGCAACGGGCGATGTAGGCGTCGAAGTCCGCCAGCGTTCGGATGTTCTCCGGCGGCAAGTCGGTGATCTTCACGAAGCGCTCGACCTCGCGGCGGGTGAGTCGGACTTGCTGGTTAAAACGGAGCATGGCATCGCTCCAAAGGGGAGCCGAGCGTGCATGGTGCCGCATCTCAAAACGCCTGTCCGCAGGTTTCTGCGCCGTTCTTGAAAGTCGACGTCAGGTCGGACTCCAGCCGGACTGCGGCGGTATTCGGACCGCGGCCGTGGCAATTGCACGACGACGTGCAGCGCGGAAGCATTCGCCGCCGCTTTCGGGTGGCAACGCGCGACCTCCGGTTGTCCGCTCGACCCCCCGCCGCCACACTGGCCGTGCCCCTCGGTCTTCGGATCGATCCCTCCGCATGGAGGACCTGACCTCGTCAGGCGTTGCAGTCGATACCTGCCATTCAGCCGCGCATGCCCATTCATGCGCATCCCTCGGGAACCCCGTTCCCGCTGGGGACGGCGTTCCCACCCTCACCCCTGGAGAACGCCATGCAGAACCTGTCCGCGCTGTCGCGCGAAGCACTGGTCGGCGAGTTGCTCTCGCCCCCAATCCCCGAATCTGCCGCCGTGGTGCTGGCCGATGCAGCACCGACCTACCTCAGCATCCCAGGCGCGAACGTCGCCACCGCCGAAGATCGGCTGCAGCGCAAGCTCACGGTCGCCCGTGAACTGCTGCTGCGCGACCTGCACGCCCGAATGCAGAGCCGCCCGGTGATGGACTCGCCGCAGGTCTTGCGCGAATGGCTGCGCCTGTACTGCGCGGGTCTGGAACACGAAGTTTTCATCGTCGTCTACCTCGACGCTCACCACCACGTCATCGAGGCAGCGCAGTTGTTCCGCGGCACCCTGACTCAGACCTCGGTCTACCCCCGCGAGGTCGTCAAAGGCGTGCTGGCACACAACGCCGCCGCCGTGGCGCTAGCCCACAACCACCCCTCGAGCGTGGCCGAACCAAGTCGGCCCGACGAGTACCTGACCCAGACCCTCAAGTCGGCGCTGGGTCTGGTGGACGTGCGCGTCATCGACCACCTGATCGTCGCCGGCGACACGGTGCTGTCGTTTGCGGAACGTGGCCTGCTGTAGCCAGGCGTTGGCGCATTGAGTTGTCTCGCTTGTCACCCTCTCGGGGCACTCCGCCCGTCGGGCGGTGCCCCTTCCCAACTTGCGAAGGAGAGAATATGTTTACATCTGCCGCGACCTCCTGTCCGCTCTGCCCTGGACAGGGTTCGTTGCTTGGCCGTCTCGGGCGCCTGCGCTGGTTCCGTTGCAGGGACTGCGGCATGGACTTCAGTCGTCCGTGCCGCAGCCCGGTGAGGCCCGCGCCGTCGCGCGAGAAACAAGGAGCCCGCCATGGATGAATCCACCGTGGCCCGCCTGCTGGAGCAGGCCGAGCCGCTGGCTGCCCTGTCCGTTTCGCACCTGTCTGCGGCGACACGCCGCAAACTGGTCGCCGACGAGTTGTCGGTCAATGCGTACCCGACCGATGACGGTGGTTTCGTCTACGTCGGGGCACCGCGCTACGACATCCCGGCCGAGACCGACCTGGCCGCCATCTTCGAACTGGCCGAACACGCCGGCGTGGTCTGGCTCAAGTTCGATGCCCACGCGGCCGTCATCGACGGGCTCACCGTGTTCAACGACCCGGGAGCCGGGTGATGAGCCGCCACCATGCGCAGGCACGTTGCGGCGCCAGGGATGTGCTCGTCGTGGCCGGCTACGACCGGCCGCTGCATGAGGTGTTCCTGCAAGTGCTGACGGCGCACGACGGCGATCACGATGCCGAGGAGGACGTGCTGTACGCCAGCGTGCACGAACCGTGGCGCGACTGGACCGACGTGGCGACCGTCACCGGTCAACTCGCTCGACTCGGCATCGTCGTTCCGGACAGCCTGCTGAAAGCAGTGCGCCTGGACCAAAAAACGAGGCCGGCAACCGCGTGGTCGAGCACCACACCGGCCGACCGCCGACCGTCCTGGCCGGCTGAGTCACCCACCGCCACCGCAAGGTGGCACCCCTGACGCAGGGCGTCGTGCCGAATGGCCGACGCCCTGCCCTCATTTTGGAGACCCACATGCAACCAGCGGACTTCCGGCAAGCACCCCTGCTGCCGGACAACGAAATTCAGCAGGCCGCAATCCTTTTGCCCGACGACACGACGATCTACTGTGATCCGCGCTACGTCGCGGTCGCGTGGACCCTTCATCCGTCGAACGACACGACCGCGCAAGTGCTGGGCAGTCAACGTCGGTGCCTGCCCTTCCTGGCACGTTACGAGGTCCTCGACCTCCTGTGCCAGGACCGCGCGATGCGAACCGTCGATGGCGGACTGCGCGTCGACGGACGTCTCGTGACCCCGGAGAACTATCTGGCGCAGTGGCGACGCACCCTCGGCCGCCCGTTGTCGGCGACACAGTTCGCAAGCCAATTCGGCGTTTACGCAGTTGCCGTGTTCGACGCGCCACTGGCACCGCTGCGGGGGCAACGCAGTTCCTGGAGTTCATCGCCCTTCGAGCGGTTCGACGATCTCGAGTCGCGGTACGCATCCCGGATGCGATATCGGGAGGGCCACCGGGCCTTCGAGTTGGTGGTCGACCTGCGCGAGCCCACGGCGCCGCGTGACGCCTTCTACCTGGAGTCCTTCGTGTTCGCCGCCGATCTGGGTGACGCCGCAAGGATTGAGCTGCAACTGATGCCCACGGAAGAAGGTGCACCCGCACCGCCTGTTCAACCCACGCTGTTCGCGGAGGCCGCCTGATGAGCCACCGACTCGAATACCAATGGACTGCATTCCATGTGTCCGCGGCCTCGCTCGGCATGACCGACGATCGCTTCGTGATCGCCATCGAAGGCGGTGACAACAACGTCTGCGACGCAAGAACCGGCAAGCGTTCGCGCAGCTGGAACGTCGGCATGATCGGCAGCCGCGTGCAGGTGCTGCGTCAAGCCGTTCGCGTGGCAGGCGCATGCGAAGGCGGGAGCCTGCAACCGAACGGGCGACGCTGCACGCCGGAAGCCTATGTGCGGCGCATCCGCGCGCTGCTCGATGGTCCGGAGTGTCTGGCGCACGGCCACTGGCGGGCTCGGCTTCGCGTGGGTCCGAACCACCCCGTGCTGACCGAACTCGATTCCGCCGGCCATGGCTACCGGATCGAGAAGCGGTACGGAGAGGACGAAGCTTCTGCCGAATTCGCCACCGCCCGCTGGCCGGATTTCTTCAGACTGATTGATCGCTACGGCCTGGACGTCCCGCCCTGGCGCTGGGCCGAGGTGGTGGGACTGTCGTCGTCCTGACTGTCGGCAGTGAGTGGATCGAGTGACCATGCCCCAACAGGTGTGGTCACTGATTCCACCAGCGCCTCCATGTCGATCACCGCGTCCGCCATCGCCGTCAGTTCGGGCGTCTGGGACACGAAGAACTCGCGCTCGTAGCCGCCCAGCCGCAGCACCTCCCGCTTCATCGCCATGAACATGCGCTTGCGGTCTGCATCGAGCGCGCCGTCGGCTTCGTCCGAGAACAGCGTGCCGTAGCGGCGACCTGAATGCCGCGCGAGGTACAACGCCACCGCGCGGGTCAGGCATTCGTTGATCCACACTCGCTCGCCGCCGCTCATCAGGCTCACGCTCTTGCTGTCCCCGGAATCACCATCGTGCACGACGATGTCGAAGCCCTCTTTCTGGTCCCCCTTGCCGGTCTCGACGAGCGTGTGGATCGACACCGTGAAGCGCGGCCCGTAGCAGGCCAGCAGCAGGTCGTTGGCCAGCCCGGACAACGCGGGACCGGCATCGTCGATCGCCAGGGCGATCAGCCCGTCGTTGCTCATGCAGCGTGCGAAGAGTGTCCACCCGCCCAATGCCGACTCGACGCGGGCCAGTCGTGCCGCGACCTCCGCCCGTCGGTCTGCAACGCCGGCCAGTTGTCGTGTCGCGGCCTCCAACGATTGCCCATCCCTGACGGCCAGCAGATGGGCCTGTTCGGCAGCGCTCAGCGCGGTCGTGGCACGCGCGACCGAGTCGTTCGCCGCCACCAGTGCCTGTTCCGCAAACGGCGCGGGCAACGCAGTCAACGCCGCGTCCAGTCGGCCCACGCGCTCGCGGGTCTGCTCGGCCTGCTGCTGGCGGCGTACCGCAATCTGCTCACGCGACGCCGAAATCCGTGCGCGTTCCGACCGCTCTTCCGGGCCTTCATCAGCGGACACGGTGGTGGCCAGTGTGGCCAGTTCCCGCTCCACAGCGGCCACCTCGGCACGTGCACGGTCGATTTCATCAGTGCGTGCCGCCAGCATTGCCAACCGCGACACGCGGTCACGGGCCAGCGTCTCTTGTCGCTCAGCCCTGGCGCATTCGCCCGGGGCATGCGCCAGCGCCTGCGACATCGTTTCGCTCTGATCCAGCTGACTCTGCACGCCGCGCTTTTCGACGGCCAGCCGGTGAATCTCGGCTTGCGCGCTCGGCACCAACGCATGGGCCTCGTGAGCGTCTGCCAACAGCTTGCAGCGGCCCTGCAGATCGCTTCCTGCGCACGGTACCTCGCCGGTCAGTCCAAAACGCCGGGCCAGTTCCTCGGTTCTGAGCACCGCCTGACCTGCCTCGCGCTCGATCTGCACCAGTCGCACTTGTGCAGCGGTCCGCGCGCTGACGCACTGCGTCCATTGCTGCACCTGCTGGCGCCAATGGCCCACCCCGTCTGTCCGGGCCGACAGAACACGTTGCGATCTCGGCAGCACCCTTGCCGCCCGCAGGACGGCGGGTGCAGCGACCAGCACCCGCAATTGCTCCTGGCGCCGCTTCTCCAACGTGTCACGCCGCTTGCGCCCCTGGGCGACGCGCTCGGCGATCCGCTGTCCCAGGCCCGTCATGCGCTCCTGCTCCTGCCGATCCTGCGTGTCCAGCGCAGCCATGCCCTGCGCGCCAGCCTCGATGGCTGCCTGCCGTTCGTCCGTCAGTCGCCGGCGCTGTGCCTGCGTCGCCAGCGTCTGTTCACGTTCGGCCACCAATCGCGCCTGGAGGGTACGCGCGGTGTCCCGTGCCGCATCGGCAGCGGCGCGCGCGGCCAATGCTCGTGCGATGCGCGTCCCCGCGCCCTCCACACGGCGTCGTTCGTCGCCGATGCGCCGGCTTTCGTCGTCGAGCCCGGCCAATTCCTGGCGAACACTCGCCAACCCGGTCTTCAAGGTGCGTGCAACTTCGCCGGCTTTCTGGCCCAGGGCCCGGATTTCCTCCTGCCCCAGCAGATCGGCCAGCAGTGTCTTGATCTCCGCGTTGCGGTAGTGGCTCAGTTGCCGTTTGCCCTGCGCCGAGAACACCGACGTGAAAAACGTGTCCGCGCTGCCGCACACGGCTTCGACACAGCGGGTGTAGGTGTCCACCTTGCCGTCCGAGACGGTGCCGTCGGGCAATTGCAGCGGGCGCCAGGCCGAGCCCGACTGCTCGAACAGGAAGGCTTCCGTGCGGCGACGTGTTCCCGACCGAATCACCACTTGCGACCGGTAGCGCACGCCGTCGTGCGTCCAGACCAGGTCCTTCTCGCTTTCGGGGAGACACACATGGTCGTAGTACGCGAAACCGCCCGGACCCGCTGCCGTGGCACGCGAGGGCATCGTCAGGTATGGGTGCATGTTGTCCATCAGCGTGGTCTTGCCGCGGCCGTTGCCGCCGACGATGGCCACCAGTGCAGCGTCGCCCGCCAGCGCTTCGAAGTCCAGCGTCAGCGTGTCGCGACGCAGTCCGTCGCGGATACCGCGGAACCCCTTGAGGGTCAATGAAAGAACTTGCATCGGTGGTCTCCAGGTGCTGCGTCAGGGCCAGTCTCCCGCGCCGAATCGGCCTTGCAAGATCACGGTTCCGGATCGAGAGGTTCAGCTCGACAACATCGGCTCGTTCGACACGCCGGCCAGACCGGCAGAGGATGAGCCCGATGCTGACGGTGGGCCTACGTCCCGTCGGCCCAGCACGCTGGCGGCGATGGACTCGACGGAGCAGGTCGACAAGGCCTCCAGGCAGGCCAGCAAGGGGGCTGGCTGGCACGCGGTGACCTCCGCCCAGGTCTTCACCTTCTCGACGAGGCTGTGGGCCTGTGCGATGCCCGCCGCGCGGGTGCGCACCACCGGCACGATGCGCCCCTCGAGCTTGACCTCGGTGGCGCCGGCCAGCACGTTCATGATCGCCGCACGGTCGACCTCATGGCGGTCTTCTTCGGCAATCGTCCAGCGAACCCGGATGAAGGCACCCGCGATGTCCTGCTGCGCGACAGCGGTCCGCAGTGCATCGAGCGCCGGTCTGCCCTCGAATGTGATGTCCACGGTGCGACGCGCAGGTGTCGGGTGCAACGAACATCGCGCGCCATGCGCATCGACCTGCCAGAGCAGGAAGCCCTTGTAGCCTTCTTCCCCGTAGTGGAAACGCCCGATGGAGCCGGGGTAGGCGATGCGCTGCCGGCCCGCCCCGCCGTCGCATTGCCACGACTGGTGCCGGTGGATGTGACCCAGCAGGAACGCCTGCGCCTCTGCGGCGAACAGGCTGCCGGCGGTGAACTCGTGGTCGAAACCCGCCATGGGAACGCCGTGCTCGGACACGCAACCGAAGACGGTCCCGTGCGACACGCCGATGGTCGGCATGCCGAGTGCGCGGGCGGCGCGATGGATCGGCGCGAACCCCTGCAACAGGTCGGCCAGTTGCTCACCCACGGCCTGCGCCGCTGCGCCAGCACCGACCGCCGCCGCGACGACCGCCTTGTTCACGGTGGGCACGCAGGTGAACAAGGCGAGCAAGCCCGCTGGCACTTGATCGAAGCGCCAGCCGTCGTATGCGGCCCAGCTGCGATCGGCCGTCAGGCCCACCTGCTGGATGCGATCCGCCACATGCACGGCATAGCGTCCGCCGAGCAACCGGAAGATCGCGAGCGTTCCCGGTGGTTCGTGTGAGTACGTGCCTTGCAGCATCAGCACCGGGCAGTGATCGGCCAGCCGCCGAACCTGCGCGGCCAGCGCGGCGGCGGCCGGTGCGTGCAGGTCCATCGCGTGATCGGTGGCGTCGCCGGAAATGACCGCCGCCTGAGCGTTCAGTCGGATCGCCTGATCGATGGCGTCGCCGAAGCAGCGGTCGGCCTCGGCCAGATTCTTCGGACCGTAGTGCAAGTCGGAAAAGTGTGCCACCCGGATCGAGGTTGGGGTAGTCATGACACCACCTTCATTTCGCTCTCGACCTTGTCGACGTAGCCCTGCGGGTCGTTTCGATATCGCTCCAGTTCGTCCCAGGCCCGGCGGCGGCCCTGCCGATTGAGCTTCCAGCCGCTGCCCCATCGACGGTCGGTGTAGGCCAGGTAAACCTCCGCGCTCAGGCCGATGGCGCCAGCGCGAGCGATCACCTTGTCGAGCGTCGGCTCTCCGCCCTCCCCGGTTGACACCGGCTCGGAGTCCGCCACGCGGTCGGCGACGCCTGAGCCGTCAACTGCTGGCTTGACGCCTTCGAGCACCTGGCTCGCGAACTCACCCTGAACGATGGCGGCATCGTCGTCTTCCGGACCGCGCAGAAGCGCCGATACATCGACCGGCGCTTCCAGTTCGATGATCCATTGCGGCACGCGCACTGCCTTGCCCTGTTCGTCGATGTGGCTGACCTCCATCAGCCGCTTGCTCAGGTAGAACGGCGTTCGCTGCCGATCAAGGAAGCCGGAGATTCGTCCGCCGCGCAGGAAGCCGATGGTCTCGAACTTCTGAATCGCGGCATTCATCGCGTAGAAGCTGTTGGTGTGCAACTCGAAGGCGCTGATCGAGCGGATGCCGGGCACGAAGAACAGGAAGCGTCCGTTCAGATTGCACTGCTTCGTCTGGTACTCGTGGCAGGTTTCCGGCTCGCACACGCCACCGTTCTCCTGCCGCAGCATCGTCTTGCGGCCGCCGAACAACCGGATGGCGCGCTTGCCGTTGTCGACCAGCGGCACCGGTGCATGGCAGTGGCAATGCCGCACGCGACCATCGGCCGAGTACTCTGACCAGAAGCGCTTCTCGTTGGCACCCCAGGCGGCCAGTTCGTGTGGCATCACGGTCTGCCAGTGGTCCGAGGGGAAGACTACCGGGAAGCGATACAGCCGACGGCCCTCGCCCCGATCCTCGCCGTGCGCGTCCAGCAACTGCGCCGCGAGCGCCGGGTTCGCGAAGTCCTGACCTCGCACCGTGAACCAAGCCACGTTGCGCGGGATCAGCGGCGTCTTGAGCTTGGGCAATGCTTCGACCAGTGCCTTCTCGATCTGGTCGAACGACTCACCGGCGGCCACGCCCTGGTCGTAAATTTCGCGGGCGCGCGGCTGTTCGGCCGCGGCGCGCGACAGCACCTTGATGCCGGCCCTGATCTTGCCAGCCGTGGGGATGCGAGCCGCCGAGGGGCCTAGCAACGTGGCGGGGGCCATCGGCCCGCCGTGGATGGTCACGATGGCATTCGCCATGATTGCGCTCCTTCATGCGTGTCGAGACATCTCGACAAAACATGCTCTCGCGCGAACGGACCGCGTCAAGGGCGCGAATCACGGACTTGCAAGCGGCAGCGCCGGCATGACGGATGCGTCCGCCGGCCAGACCCAGCCATGATCGCAGGCACGCAGGGCGGCTTCCTTGATCTCCCGGTCCCTGGCGGTCATGAAGGGGCTGAAGACATGCAATGGCACCGGCGTTGCGCCCACGTCCAGTAGCAGCGCGTTCGGAAACCGCGCCACACCCTGAGCGTCATAGCGCAAGGGCTTGACGAAACGCCGCCGTTGCTCGATCAGCGACTGCACCAGCGGCAGTTCGTGCACGCCCTCCAGCGGAATCCAGTGCTCGTTGGTCAGCACCAGGCTGGCCGCGTCGATCTCGTAGGTGTGCTCCCGGCGCGCACGAATCAGCGCGGCCATCACGAGGTGCACCCGGCACCCCGTGTCTGCGTCTCGCGCCTCGAACAATGGAGCGAACACCTTCTCGATCCGCTTCCATGTCTTGCTGTCCACCAGCAGAGGCGCATCGGGCATGTGGCGAATCCAGACTCGGTGGCCCGAGGAAGTGGACTCGACGGCCTTGAACTCTCCGAGAACGATGGCCAGCGGACTGCGGCCCTCGACGGGTCGCAGGATGTCGAGCTTCACGCGGCGCCGCTGTGCCATCGCCAGGTGCGTCGCTTCGTTGAAAGGCTCTGGCACGTACAGCCGTTCCGCCAGTGGAATGCCCTTCGCAATCACCTCATGTGCGGCCGCGGTCAGGTATTTGTGGAGCACGCCCTGGTTGCGCTTGCCCTCCATCGCAGGCGTCCACCGGTTGAATCCCGCGCGCTCGAACAGGAAGTGGATCAGGCCACGCAAGCTGATGCGATGTCGTGCCACCTCCACATCGCCGGGCAAGTCGACGCCCGAGCGTGACCCACCGTGGCCTGGGGATCGCGTCCAAGGAAAGTCCACGGACAGTTCGATGGCGCCGACGTCGGACTCGCGAACCGCGTCGCCCACCAGTTCACCCAACCCTGACAGCGCCGGGTCCGGCTCGTACGAGGGGCAGCCGGGGTGGTGCCTATGGCCGGTCTCCGGCATGCGCTTGACGACGAACTGCCGAAGGCGGGAGACATACATCTCGATGCCGCCCGCGACGCATAGACACCGAGGTCGTTCGGGAGTGTCGTGGACTTGCGCCAACGCATCCTGCAGCAGCGGATCATCGACGCTGAGGACCCGTCCCTTGATCGAGAAGCGCTGCATGTCCATGGCTTCGGCACCTTGCTCGATGCCTCGTCAACATGCCAGCCGAAAGGTCCGCCCAGCCGGCAGCCATTCGGAACTGCCTCTCTCGCAGTTCGCCGATGATTGTCGAGAGACGAACCGATGCAGCACGATGGTGGCGAGCGCCAAGATCCCGGAGGCGGCGCCAGACAAAGACCTCGCCCCGCCACAGAGCAGCAACGAGGCGAGGCCGTGCAGCCTGGAAGGGGTCTCGACATTCGCCGCTGGGTGTTCCGTTCAGATCAACTCGTCCACCAACCGCGCCATCGTCGGCCGGGAGCGCGGGAACAATCCGCGTACCGCACTGCGGTCGCTGATGCCCAGCACCAGACCGACCTGCTCCTCGTCGGCGCCACGTTCGTAGAGGCGGGCCACCACCGTGTGCCGCACGGAGAGCGCGGTCGCTCCTTCGACGTCGGCATACCGGAACAGCTTGCGATAGGTCTCCAGGATGGGCCGGCACAGGAAGCGATGCTGGCCCGCCTCTCCGTAAGGCGTGATCTGGAAATCGTTGCCTGTCGCGGTCAGGAACAGCCGACTTTCGGGGTCGAGACCGCGGAACGAGGGCGTCGGCCCCAGCCCCTGTCGGCTTTCGAGCCGCACACGCAGGTAGACATTCAAAGCGTCGTCGAGTTTGCTGCTGGCGAAGAACAGCGGGCGGGACCTGCCGGTGATCGTCGCTTCCGCGCGCAACTCGGATTCACGCCGCACGTTGCCATCTGAATCGAGGTAGTCCCGCACCTCGATGCGCGCAATCTCCAGCGGCCGTGCGCCGGTGGCGAACAGCATGTAGAACAGCGCGATGTCCCGCGCCGGCTGCGCGCTCCGTCCCCGGATTCGATGCACAGCCTGGTCGATCTCTGTGGCGGACACGACTCGCGCTTGGCGTGTGCTGCAGGACGGCTTCGGCTCGAAGCGTTCGAGTGCCGCCAGGATCGCGGCCCGCTTGTGACGCAAGCGACGGACAAATGCGGCCCCGCCCTCATTGAGGCCTGCAATGCCCACCTCGGCACTCAGCCGTGTGGCGATCCCCTTCACCCGACGCTCCACCGCGGTTCGGGTGATGCCGTAGTCGACCGCCACGGCGTCGTAGGTGCGGCCTTCGATGACGGCTTTCAGCATCTCGATGGACCGTGCCGTGGTGTCCGTCGCCCCTTCCTGTTTGTCGTTGCGCACGTCTTTGCTCCCCTGCTGCTGTTGAACGTCTCCATCGTCAATCGCACGACCAGGGGCAGCCACGCGAAAGCGCCTTTGAAGGCGCGGGGTTTCGGGGTCAGGGACGAGATGCCAAGGCACCGACGTCCCGACACGCCTTCACCCACGTTCCTGTTGTTAGCGCATCGCCATCGTCGCAGTCCAGCGATCAAACGGCGCATCGCCGGACGCTGAATCGGTCACGGCGGCGGGCACCTTTGAAATGCATCGTATGGGACACCGATCCGCGAAGGGATGACTGATTGCAAGGCATTGCGACATCTGGTTCAGGACGTTCCTGAGGCGACGCGGTGCGTTGCCATCCGAAACCGACTGCCCTGCGCATCGATTGCCGTGACCGCCGCGGGTTGAAGGCCACAAGCAGCCCGCACTCGCCGCACACTGGCCTTCCCTTTGGCCTCTGGCCGACGCGCTCACCCAAGCGCCCCTGAGCCTGCTCAGGCGTCGCGGTCGTTACCCGCCCTCTTCCGCTCAGGCTCCGCGCTCGCGCGCGGCGCGCCTCGAAACCCTCCGGACCTCCGCGTCCATGTCCCACCGGGAGCACGTCTCCCTGCTGGGCGGCCGTGTTCCCCATTTTCATTGGAGAACACCGATGGCCCGCATCACTGCGCCCTCTTTGTGGCTGCCCGGCTTCGCACCGGACATCGCCACGCACAGCCCACTCGAAACCGAGCTGGAATTTCAATCCTTTTCCCCCGCCCTCGCGGTACCAGATGACATCGACCTCACCGAGTCGGCCGGCAACGCTGCCGACGAGGAGTCGACCGATTTCAATCCCGCTTCGACAGTGCCCCAATCCTGGCGCGTCGGCGCCGGCATCCCACAGCCGCAAGGCCGTCGTCAGTGGCCCTTGCTGACGCGTGATCACCTCGTCCATCCCGGTGGCGCCGTCGCCAAGTTCGGGTTCAACCTGGCGGCAATCGACACGCTGCGCCGGATCGAAGCCGAGCAGCGTCCGGCAACGTCTGCCGAGCGCGGCATCCTGCTGCGCTACACCGGATGGGGCGGACTGCCGGCCAGCTTCAACCTCGAAGCGACGGACGGTGCCTGGCTGGCACGCGCTCGGGAGTTGCGCGCGCAGTTGGCGGACGACGACTACGAGGCCGCGCGAGCCTCGGTCAACAACAGCCACTACACCGAGGTCCACGTGATCGAGGCAATGTGGCAGGCCGTCGAACGCTTCGGCTTCAGCGGCGGGCGCATCCTCGAGCCCGCCGCAGGCATTGGCCACTTCATCGGCGCAATGCCGCAGAGCCTGGCGCAGAACAGCCAGGTCACCGCGATCGAGATCGACCGGCTGTCAGGACGGATGCTCACTGAGCTCTACGCGCCGGGCGGCGTCGACGTTCGCGTCGCGCCGTTCGAGAAAACGCCGCTGCCTGACAACTGGTTCGACCTCGTGATCGGCAACGTACCGTTCGGCAAGTACAAGGTTGCCGACCTGAGCAACCGGGCCTATGCCCGCTTCAGTATCCACAACTACTTCTTCGGCCGCGCACTGGACCTGGTGCGCCCCGGCGGGCTGGTGTGCTTCATCACCACCAGCTACACGATGGATGCCCTGGACGATGCAGCGCGCCAGTACATCGGTGCGCAGGCCCACATGCTGGGTGCCATCCGGCTGCCCAAAGGCGCCTTCGCCGGCATCGCGTCCACCGACGTGCAGACCGACATCCTGTTCCTGCGCAAGCGGGAGCCGGGGGAAGCGGTCGGCAGCGAGTGGTTGAAGCTGTCCGTCGTGCCGGAGGCCTTGCGCCATCCTCACTGCCACGAGCGGCATCTGCAGATCAATGCCTGGTACGCCAGTCACCCGGAGTTCTGCATCGGCAGCATCCGGACCGAGAGTAACGGCTACGAAGAAGTGCCGACCGCCGTGTTCGACGGCGACCTGGTCACTGCCCTGCCGGAGCGAATCGCCCTGCTGCCGACGGGTGTGTACCGACCGGCGGTTGCCAACAAGAGCGCTGAACGCATCAAAGTGCCATCCAACAGCGGCGCCAAGCCCGGGAGCTACCGCCTTCACCACGGGCGGGTGCACCGCGTCGAGGGTGCAGAGATGGTCGATGTGCATGACCAGCTCAACGGCACGCAGTGTGCGCGGATCGTCGGCCTGTGTGCCATCCGGGACCATGCGCGGGCACTCCTCGATGCCCAGCTGAGAGACGACGGTGACATCAAGATCACCCACCTGCGCGCCCTGCTCAACGGCAGCTACGACCGCTATGTCGCAAGGCACGGTTGCCTGTCCACAAGGGCCAACGCGCTGGCCTTTCGGCGCGACCCGGACTACCCGCTGCTGCTGTCGCTGGAGCACTACGACGAAGAGTCGGACCGGGCGACCAAGGCGGCGTTGTTCACGCGGCGCACCCTGGCGCGCGTGGTCGAACCGACCATCGCCGGTGAACCGACCGAGGCGCTGGCTGCATCGATGCAGTGGCGTGGGCGGGTCGAGCCGGCCTACATGGCGCGGCTGCTGTCGGCGCCTGAACAAGCGGTGCTGGACGCGCTGGCCGAAGCCGGCCAGGTGTTCTTGGACCCGGCTGACAGCCACTGGAAGACGGCCGACGAGTACCTGTCGGGCAACGTCAAGGAGAAGCTGAAGCAGGCGGTCCTGCCGGGTGCGGCCTGCCGGCGCAACATCGAAGCGCTGGAACAAGTCCAGCCGGATGACCTGCTGCCGGCCGCGATCGAGCCCCGTCTCGGGGCGGTCTGGATACCGGCGGTCGAGGTCGAGACCTTCGTCCGGGAGGTTCTGGAATTGAAGGACTGTGAAGTGGGCTACTCGGCACCGGCCGGTGCCTGGTCGGTGCGCTACCGGGACTGGGATGCGCGCCAGAACGTCAAGGTGACGCAGGAGTTCGGCACCTCGCGCATGAATGCGATTGAACTGGTGCAGTGCGCGTTGAACGTGCAGGTGCCGACGGTGCGCGACCGTGACCCCGAGGCGGACAAGTACATCGTCAACCCCGACGAGACCCTGGCGGCCCGCGAGAAGTTGGGACTGATCAAGGAACGGTTTGCCCTATGGGCCTTCGACGATGCGACGCGACGCGAGAAGCTCTGCCGCATCTACAACGACCTGTTCAACGCCACACGGCCTCGGCAGTTCGACGGTGCGCACCTGAAGCTGCCGGGGTTCTCCCGCTGCTTCGAGCTGCACCCGCACCAGAAGGACGCCATATGGCGCGTCGTGCAGTCCGGCAACACGGGGCTGTTCCACGTCGTCGGCGCCGGCAAGACGGCGGTGTGCGTAGCGGCCAGCATGGAGTTGCGCCGGCTGGGCTTCGCCAACAAGCCCTGCCATGTGGTGCCCAACCACATGCTGGCGCAGTACACCGCCGAGTTCGTTCGGCTCTATCCGAATGCGGCGGTGCTGATGGCCGGCAAGGAAGACCTCGAAGGCGACCGCCGGCGGGAATTGGTGTCGCGCATCGCGACGGGAGATTGGGACGCGGTCGTCATCACGCATTCGAGCTTCGAGCGCATCAAGGTGTCGCCGCAATTCACCGAATCATTCATCAAGGACATCATCATGGAAATCGAGATGGCTGTACGGGCCGAGCGAGGTGGACAGAGCGGCAACGACCGGGGCAACCGGATCGTCAAGCAACTCGAGGCCATGAAGAAGAACTGGGCGGTGCGGCTGGAGAAGCTGCTGGCCGACAAGAAGAAGGATGACCTACTCACCTGGGAGCAGCTGGGCATCGACTGCCTGTTCGTCGACGAAGCGCATCTGCACAAGAACCTGTACCGGTTCACGAAGATGACCCGCGTGGCGGGCCTGCCGATGAGTAACTCCGAACGTTCCTTCGATCTGTACCTGAAGACGCGCTACACGATGCAGGTTCACGCGGACTCGAAAGGACCGGCACAACGCGGCGTGGTGTTCTCGACGGCGACGCCGGTGGCCAACACCATGGCGGAGATCCACACCATGATGCGTTACCTGCAGCCGCGACGGTTGCAGGAACTCGGGCTGCAGCAGTTCGACGCCTGGGCCGCCACCTTTGGCGAAAGCGTCACCGCGCTGGAGATCGCGCCGGACGGCAGCGGCTACCGCATGCACACCCGGTTTGCGCGTTTCATCAACGTGCCCGAGCTGATGGCGGTGTTCGGCGAAGTGGCCGACATCCGTACCGCGGAGATGTTGAACCTGCCGGTACCCAAGCTCAGGGGCGGCAAGCCACGCACCGTGGCCTGCCCGGCCAGCCAGGCGCTGAGGGCCTTTGTGCAGACGCTGGTGCAGCGCGCCGAAGCCATCCGCAGCGGCCATGTGAAGCCGCAGGACGACAACATGCTGGCCATCACCACCGACGGCCGCAAGGCGGCGTTGGACTTCCGGCTGGTGGCACCACAGGCGCGCTTCGACGAGAACGGCAAGGTGGCTGCCTGCCTGCGCGAAGTGCTGGCGATCCGGAAACGCAGCATCGCATTCCGCGGTGCGCAGCTGGTGTTTTGCGACATGTCGTCGCCCAAGCAGGGCCACGCCTTCAGCGTGTATGACGACTTGCGGGCGCGGTTGATCGAGGCCGGCGTGCCGGATAAAGAGATCGCATTCGTGCACGACGCTGAGACCGACACGCAGAAGGCAACGCTGTTCAAGGCGGTGCGTGAAGGACGGGTCCGGGTGCTGCTGGGCTCGACGGCCAAGATGGGCATCGGCACCAACGTGCAGACCCGGCTTTGTGCGCTGCATCACCTCGATGCGCCCTGGCGCCCTTGCGACGTCGAGCAACGCGAGGGGCGCATCCTGCGCCAGGGCAATGAGTGCGAGGACGTGGAGATCTTCCGCTACGTCACCGAAGGCAGTTTCGACAGCTACATGTGGCAGACGCTGGAGACCAAGGCGCGTTTCATCGCCCAGGTGATGAAGGGAGACAAGGGCATCCGCTCGCTGGAAGACGTGGAGCTGGCGGCGCTGTCGTATGCGGAAGTGAAGGCGCTGGCGTCCGGAAACCCGCTGGTCATCGAAAAGGCCGGCGTGGACGCGGAAGTGGCCAGGCTCTCGACGCTGTTCTCGGTGTGGCGCAACCAGCGCTACGCCAATGAGAGCGAAGTGAGCCGGCTGCCGATGATGATCGAGGCACAGCAGCGCAAGGTCGCGCTGCACGCCGAGGACGTGGCTCGCATCGAGCCACAGACCCTCCAGGGCATTTGCGTGGAGGTGGGCGGCCGGAAGATCGCCGGGCCCGATGCCGTAGGCGAGACCCTGCGCGGCATCGTCAAGGCGACGAAGGACGAACTACGCGCCGGGGGCCGCGAGATCGAACAGCTTGTCGGCCGCTTCGGCGGCTTCGAACTGGGCGTCAAGACGGCACGCGGCGACGAGGTGCCAAGCCTGTACCTGTCGGGCGCGTGCCTGTATGAGGCAACGCCGTACCAGACCGGCCCGGCACTCGTTGCGGCGCTGGTCGATCTGCTGGCGTCGATTCCAAAGCAGCACGCCGCGGGCCAGGCCCAGTTGGAGATCAGGCGCAAGCGACTGGACGACATCCGCCTCGAACTCGAGCGCCCGTTCGAGCACGAAGCCCGACTACTGGATCTGCTGACCCGGCAGCGCGAGCTGCTCAGCCGGCTCGACCTCGATAAAGACGAGGCCGGCACGGCCAAAGTCGATACCGAAGAACTGCGCGAAGCAGCGTGACTGACTTCACCCCCACGGCCGAAAGGCTGTGGGGCTCTCTCTGGTACGCCCCACTCGGTGCGCCAAAGAAAACGCCCCGGCCCTGAAGCCGAGGCGCGAAGCCTGGCCGCTGTCATCGCGACCACGCTCCTGCTCAGGGAGGAAAAGCAGGAGAGCCCGGGAAACCCGCGCTCGGCACACATCGTAGCGCGCCAGCCCCGATGGGCCGCAAAAGGTTGGAGGGGTCGCGCCACGCCTGCTGCAGCATTGACGCGAAACATGACCGCCCTGTCATGTTCTGGACAGATTTCTGTTGATTGCCGGTGCGTAGATTGAGTGAGCTCCTCAACCCGGCGCGGGGCTGACGTGCCTTCGTGCCTGCTGCCGCGCCATGCTGAAAAGACCGCAAGCCATGAACCCGTCCTCGATCGTCCTGGCCATCGCCTCTCTTGCGAGCACTCAAACTTACGCGGCGGCTACGCCGTCGGACACACCGCTCACTGGCGTCTCGATGAGCCTTGCCAAGCGACTCGATGCCCGCTCGTTGCCAGAAGTCTCGGTGACGCCTGCAAAACTGTCCGGGGTGCCGATGGCGATTGCCGCGCGTCTCGATGCTTCCAAGCCGTCCGGACAAGCCTCAACCTCGGGCCGGATGCTGACCGGGGTACCGATGGCACGTGCCAAGCGGCTTTGAGCCGGGATTGCTCACAGCCGCACGACTCCGTCGATAGCCCTCGATCAGGATGGCGCGGACTCGAGGCGACTTGGAGTAGCGTTGATAGCCCTTTCCGGCGGGAATCGCGATCAGCCAAGGCTCGCACCGCATGTCTTGCGGGCCGCAACCAAAATTGTCAGTCTAGAATCCGGGTCATGCGTCGTTGGGTGTTCGCGTTCCTGCTGCTTGTCGTGCCGTTCCAGTTGGTCTGGGGCTCGGCGGCGCCGTACTGCGCGCATGAAGCCAGCGTCCTGGCGAAGAAGCACTTCGGCCATCACGAGCACAAGCACCAGGCCGGCGGCGAGGTCACACCGGCCGCGGACAACCAGGGTGATGCCGTGGGCGCCTACCACGCCGATTGCGAGAGTTGCCACCTCGGGTGCTCCGCGGCCGTGCAAGCCAACGCCCCCGGGATTCATGCGCTGCCCCAGGCCCGCTCTCCGGGTTGTCGAGAACCACGCTACACATCGTACGTACCGTCCGCCCCACAACGTCCTGATCGAGTCGTCCCCGCTCCTGCCGCGCGATCCGGCAGCGGCGTGGTGGTCTGACTCATGGACTGACTGACGACACCCCCACGTCGCCTCCGAATCGCTTCTGTCGTGAGACCAGAAGGATGATTCGATGCGATTTCCCGTTTTGGTGGCAGCCTGCACGGCTTGCCTGTTGGCCGCCGCCCATGGCCTTGCCAACGCACAGGTGCCGGCCTCACCCCCTGCACTGACACTCGCAGAGGCGCTGCGACAGGCCGAATTGGCCAGTCCCGCCGTCAAGCTGCGCGAGGCTCAGCTGGCTGCCGCCGAAGGCGCGCGGCAGCAGGCGTCGACCCTCCTGGCCAACAACCCCGAACTGAGCCTCGAGCGCAGCAGGACGCAGACCCGCATCACGCCACCGCCTGACGAGCGCAGCAACGGGTGGTCTGTCGGCATCGCCCAGCCCATCGAGATCGGTGGCCAGCAGGCCCGGCGCCGCGAAGCTGCGGCCGCTGCGCTGGATGCGCTGCGGGCCGAGATCGAAGACGCGCGGCGCCAGGCGCGCAGCGACGCCGCCCTGCGCTTCCACGCCGTGCTCGCCATTCAGCGCCGCATCCAGATCGAGCAACGGTCGGTGGACCTCTTTGACAGCACGGCCCAGGCCATCGCCAAGCGGCGCACGGCTGGTGAGGACACCCGACTTGACGCCAACGTGGCGCTGGTCGAGGCCGAGCGCGCGCGCAATGCGCTGGCCGTCGCCCGCGAGCAGTGGCTGGACGCGCGCAGCGAGCTTGCTGCTGCCCTGCAGTTGCCGCCTTCGGCTGTGCCTTCCGTTGCCGGTGAACTGGCCACCGAACTGGGCACAGGCCTGCCTTACAGCCTGGACCAACTCGTCACCGCCGCGCAGGCCCTGCCGCGATTGCGTGCGCTGTCTGCCCGCGAAAACGCGGCACGCGCCCGGCTGGGCGTGGAGCGGGCCAGCCGCCTGCCGGACCTGACGGTGGGCCTCAACGTCGGCCGCGAAGGGCCGGGCAACGCACGCGACCGCGTCACCATGCTGACCTTGTCGATGCCGCTGCCGCTGTTCAAGCGCAACCAGGCCGGCATCGGCCAGGCGCTCAGCGACGTGACGACATCGGAAGTCGAGCGCGCGGTGGTCATCCGCGACCAGGAGGCCCAGGTCAGGCGCCTGTGGAGCCGGCTCGGCAGCCAGCGCGAGCGTGTGCAACGCCTTCAGCGCACCTTGCTGCCGGCCTCCAGCGACAACCAGCAACTGGCGGCCAAGTCGCGCCAGGCCGGCCAGATCGGCCTGCTGGAGCAACTGGTCATCAACCGCCAGACGCTGGACGCCGAGCGTGAACTGGGCGACGCACTGGCGGAGTACCACGCCACCCGAATCGAACTTGAAAACGCGGCCGGCTGGTCGCAAGAAGGAACATCACGATGAGCACGCCTGATCAGACCTTTCGGCTGCGCCTTGCAGCCATCGCCGGGGCTGTGGCTCTGGCATTGGGCTTGGCAGCCTGCAGCAAGGAAAGCGCCAAGGATGCACCGGCGGCGCCAAGCGCCAAGGCCGACGCGCACGCTGGCGAGAAGAAGGGCGAAGGCAAGGACGAGCACGCCGAAGGCGCCAGCGAGCTGACGCTGACCAGCGAAGAGGCCGAACGCGCCGGCATCAAGGTCGAGGCCATGAAGGCCCAGGCGCTGGGGGAAACAGTGGTCGTCACCGCCACCATCTTCCCCGACCAGGACCGCCTGGTGCGTGTCTCACCGCGCATCGACGGCCGCATCCTCTCGGCGCCCGCCAAGCTGGGCGACAAGGTGCGCGCGGGGCAGGTTCTGGCCACGCTGGACAGCGTCGAGGTCGGCGAAACCCACGCCGCATGGATGCAGGCCCAGGCTGAACTGCGCATCGCGGAAGCCGACTTCAAGCGCGCCGAGTCGCTGAACGCCGAAGAGATCATCCCGCGCAAGGACTTCCTGCGCGCGCAGGCTGACCGCGACAAGGCGGCGGCCGCGTTGCGTGCCGCGGCAGACCGACTTCGCCTGCTGGGCGGCGCGCCAGGCGCCACCGGCAACAGCGTCTCCGGCTTCGCGGTCACGGCGCCCTTCGCAGGCACCGTCATCGAGAAGAAGGTGACGCTGGGTGAACTGGCCAAGCCGAGTGAACCCATGTTCACCATCGCCGACCTGAGCCGCGTGTGGATTCAGGCCGCGTTGCCGGAAGCTGCGCTGTCCAAGGTGCGCGTGGGCGCGAGTGCGAAGGTCACCGTGCCCGCCTATCCAGGCCAGACCTTCACCGGCAAGGTTGGCCATATCGGCGCCATGCTCGACAAGGACACACGCACGGTTGCCGCACGCATCGAAGTGCCCAACGCCGACGGCCGGCTGAAGCCCGAGATGTTTGCCACCGCCACCATCGAAGCGGTGGGTGAGAAGCGCGAAGCCATTGCGCTGCCCGACGCAGCCATCGTGCTGCTGGAGGGCAAGCCGACGATCTTCGTCTTCGAGCAGGGTGCGTACGAAGCCCGCGAGGTCGAGCCCGGCGAGCGCATCGCCGGCCGCACGGTACTGAAGTCAGGCGTCAAGCCGGGTGACCAGGTGGTGACCGAAGGCGCCTACGCGCTCAAGGCGCGCAAGCTGAAGTCGCAGCTTGGCCACGGGCATTGAGAAGGACCACTGACCATGCTCAATGCACTCGTTGATGCGAGCCTGCGCTACAAGGTGCTGGTGCTCGTGGCTTTTGCCGTGCTCGTCGGACTGGGCGTCATGGCCTACCGGCAGGTGCCTGTGGATGCCTTCCCAGATGTCACCCCGATACAGGTAAACGTCTATACCGAGTCCCCCGGAGTCGCCGCCGAAGACATCGAACGGCTGCTGACCGTACCGATCGAAGCCGCGATGGCAGGCTTGGCCAAGGTCGAAGTCGTACGTTCGGTGTCGCTGTTCGGCCTGTCCTACGTGGCGGTGTACTTCGCCGACGACGTCGACATCTACTTCGCGCGCCGTCTGGTGGGCGAAAAACTGCAAGAGGTGAAGAGTCGCCTGCCACAGGGCTATGGCGAACCCGTACTCGGGCCCAACAGCTCGGGCCTCGGCCAGGTCTTCTGGTACACCATCGAAGACGCCGACAAGAAGCTCAGCGCGATGGACCTGCGCACCTTGCACGACTGGACGGTGCGGCTGATCCTGCGCACGGCGCCGGGCGTCGATGACGTGACGACCTGGGGTGGCCACGAGAAGCAGTACCAGGTGCAGATCGACCCGCGCAAACTCGTGAAGTACGGACTGTCGTTCAAGGAGGTGATGGAACGCCTGACGGCCAACAACAAGCAGGTCGGCGGCCAGTACCTCAACATCGGCGTCGAGCAGTATCTGGTGCGCGGCCTCGGGCTCGTGAACAACGCCGCCGACATCGGCACCATCGTCGTGGCTGAACGCAATGGCGCGCCGGTCTATGTGCGGGACGTGGCCGAGGTCAAGGAGGCACCCGCCGTGCGCTTCGGTGCCGTCACCCGCAACGGCCAGGAAACGGTGCTGGGCATCGCGCTGGCGCGCATCAACGAGAACGCCGCCACCGTGGTCGCGGCCGTGAAAGCCAAGCTCGCCATCGCGCAGGCGGCATTGCCCAAGGGCATCGAGTTGAAGGCGGCCTACGACCGCACCGAGATCGTCGACAAAGCGCTGAAGACCTCCACCAACGCCCTCATCGAAGGCTCGATCCTGGTGGCGGTGATCCTGTTCCTGTTCCTCGGTGAGTTCCGCTCGGCCATCGTCGTGATCGTGACGCTGCCGCTGGCGATGCTCTTCGCCTTCATCTGCATGCAGCGCGTCGGGATGTCGGCCAACCTGATGTCGCTGGCGGGTCTTGCCATCGGCATCGGGATGATGGTGGACGGCGCGGTGGTGATGGTCGAGAACGCATTCCGGCTGCTGTCGCATGCACGCGAGTCCGGCCGGCCGATCAACCGCACGCACATCGTCCTGGAAGCAGCGCGCGAGGTGGCCAACCCGATTGCCTTCGCCATCATGATCATCATCGTGGTGTTCCTGCCGCTGTTTTCGCTGACGGGACTGGAAGGCAAGCTGTTCAAGCCGATGGCGCTGACCATCACCTTCGCGATGGCCGGCTCGCTGCTGCTGAGCCTGACGCTGGTGCCGGTGCTGGCCGCGCTGATCCTGAAGCCCAAGGAAGAGAAGGACACCTGGCTCGTGCGGTGGGCAAAGAAGGCCTATCTGCCCATGCTCGACTGGGCGCTGGACCGCAAGAAGGTGGTGGTCGGTGCGGCCGTGGTCCTGCTGCTGGGCTCGCTGGCGCTGTTCCCCTTCCTGGGCAAGGAATTCATGCCCACGCTGCAGGAAGACGCGATCATGTTCCGCGTCGTCGGCATTCCGTCCACGTCGCTGGACGAATCGATCCGCGTGGCCAACGTGATGGACGCCAGCCTGCGCAAGAAGTATCCGCAGGTGAAGTCGGTGCTGGCCACGATCGGCCGTGCCGAGAAGGGTGAGACCGCCGACGTCAACTACATGGAGGTGCTGCTCGACCTCAAACCCAAGGACGAATGGCCCGTCAAGCAGTCGTACTCGGCGCTCGGCAAGGAGATGCAGGAGTTCCTGGAAGGCGAAGTTGCCACCGCCGTCTTCGGCGCGACGCAGCCGATCCAGATGCGCGTGGAGGAACTGATCTCTGGGGTGCGCGCAACGCTCGCGCTGAAGATCTACGGCGAAGACCTGGACAAGCTGGAGGAGTTGTCGGCGCAGATCAAGCAAGTCATCGGCGCGGTGCCTGGCGTGGCCGACCTTGCTGCCGAGGCCAACAAGGGCAAGCCGCAGATGGTGATCAAGGTGGATCGTCAGGCTGCGGCGCGCTACGGCCTCAACGCCGACGACATCCTGGCGGTGGTGCAGGCCGGGATCGGCGGTGAAACCGTCTCGACGCTGATCGACGGGACACGCCGCTTCGACATTGCGGTGCGCCTGGCCGACGAGTTCCGCCGCAGCCCGTCGGCGATTGCACAGATCCCGATCCGCACGGCCGAGGGCGCCATCGTGCCCTTCTCTCAGGTGGCGAAGATCGAACTGGCCGAGGGCTACACCTTCGTACGACGGGAAGCCCTGCAGCGCTATGCCGTGCTGCAGATGGACGTGCAGGGCCGGGACATCGACGGGTTCGTGAAGGACGCCGACGCCGCCATCAAGGCCCAGGTGAAGATACCCACCGGCTACTGGGTCGAATGGGGCGGTGCTTTCGAGAACCAGCAGCGTGCGATGGCGCGGCTGGGCGTGATCGTTCCGCTGACCATCGGCCTGATCTTCATCCTGCTCTACACGGCGTTCAACTCGGTGAGGCATGCCACGCTGATCATCGCCAACGTGCCCTTCGCCATCATCGGCGGCATCGTCGGCCTCTTCATCAGCGGGCAATACCTGTCGGTGCCTTCGGCCATCGGGTTCATCGCGGTGTTCGGTGTGGCCATGCTCAATGGCATCGTGCTGGTGACCTTCCTCAACGACCAGCGAAAACACGGCTTGTCGATACGCGACGCCGTGCGCCAGGGTGCGGCGCTGCGGTTGCGGCCGGTGCTGATGACGGCCTCGGTGGCGATCTTGGGCCTGGTGCCGATGCTGCTGTCCACCGGCGTCGGCGCCGAGACGCAGCGACCGCTGGCCACCGTGGTCATCGGCGGGCTGATCACCTCGACGCTGCTGACGCTGCTGCTGTTGCCGCTGATCTATGAATGGTCCGAATCACGCGCGGAAGCCAAGCAACGCAAACGTGAAGCCGCCGAAGAAGCGCACGACAACGCTCCCCCGCCCCTGCCGCAGACACCCATCGAGGACACCCAATGAAGGAAATCAAAGCCTATGTGCACAGCAGCCGCGTCGCCGACGTGATCGCGGCCCTCAAAGCCTGCCCCGCCTGGGGCAGCCAACGCGCCGGCCGGCGCCACAACCTGGCGGTGTACGTCGTCAAGGGTTCGATCATGCCGCTGGACAGCGGCGAGCAGCACTATTCGATGGACCTCGGCGACGAGGTGGTCAACGAATACAAGCTCGAACTGCTTTGCGAGGACGGCGAAGTGGACGAGATCGTCGCCGCCATCCAGGCATCGGCACGCACCGGCCAGACCGTTGCCGGCTGGATCACCGTCACCGAGGTCGTGCAGGCCACCGCCATTCACTGACGCCACCTCCGTTCCCCCAACCCTGAAAAGGACTCAACCATGAAGAAGCTTCTGATTCCGCTGCTGGCCGCATCCGCACTGGCGCTGCCGGCCACTGCGCTGTACGCCGCCGAAGACCACGCGCCCAAGTTCGGCGGCGTTGTCGTCGAGACCAAGGCCGGCGACATGGAACTGGTCGCCAAACCGGAGCTGATCGTCATCCACGTCAGCGACCACGGAAAACCAATGAAGCTGACCAGCGCCACCGGCAAGTTGACGGTGTTCAACGGCAGCGACAAGACCGAAGCGCCACTGGCAATCATCGGCGACAAGCTGGAAGCCAAAGGCAGCTTCAAGGTCGGCGCGGGCACCAAGGTGTTGGCGGAGGTGGCGCTGAACGGCAAGCCCGCCGTATCGGCACGCTTCACACTCAAGTGACATGTGAAGGTGCCAGGCCATGAACCACGTTTCGCGTCGAACCGTGCTCGTCGGGTCTGGACTTGTGGCGCTACTCGGCACGGGCTGCATGACCAAGCCGATGCAGCCGGCCAACCCGGATGGAACGTACTGCTTCGGTGTCGGAAAGTGGTATCGACGCACGCTGACCTGCACGCCAACGCCGATTCCTCCGGAATCGGTTGAGGTCCAAGCGAAGCGGTTCGAGCCGGCTCCGGGGCTGCTGACGGTCTATGTCGTTCGCAAGCGGTGGGGCGATGCAGTCAACCAGGTGCGGCTGACCGTCGACGGTGGTGCACCCGTGGTGACGACGCCCGAGTCCTTCGTGCGCCTGCGCATGCGGCCCGGCCCGCACACGTTCACCGCCGCGTGGAGCGAGGGCACGGCCGAGCTGGCGGTCAACGGCGCGGCGGGCGAGGTGCGGGTCGTGGAACTGGTGGGCTCCGTCTGGGCCTGGGGCAGCACCTACCGACTCGAACATGGCGACGTTGCTGAGGGCCGCCATCGTGTCGCGCAGTTGCGACTGGTTGCCGATGTGCAGTAGCTCCGTCGCAAGTGCCGTCGACAAGCGTTCACGCGTTACCTGCAAGGGCCTGCGTCGTTCGGCCAACTGCTTGATTGCCAGCTCAGCCAACTTGGCCACCGACCCAGTGCCCCCGCGCCCCCGCGCCCCCGCGCCCGGGCATCTTGCATCGCGCGGCGATCCCGGGGTTCGTCTTCGATCACGAACCACGATGAAAGGAAGGCCGCACCATGCGCTACAAGACGTTGGACACCGCACCGGCCATGACCATGGCGTGGATGTGGCTGGCCATTGTGGTCGCAGCCATCGTCGGATACGGCTTGTTCCTCTGGTGGCGCAAGCGTCACCCCCTGCCCGTGCCGAAGCCAGAGCCTCCCTATGCGCAGCGGCTGCAGCACCGATTGAACGCGCACCGAGCTGCGGGCAGACCGCCGAAGCGGTCGAAGCCGCAGCGCAAACGGCCACGCGGGCCTTGACTCTGGAGGTCGTTGGCATTTCCCTGGCACGCTCGACGCTTGGGACAACCGCATGAGCACATGCCCGACGTCAGGCGCTCCTGCTGGCTGTCAACTTGTTCAGCAGTTCTTGCAGAGTGGCATGGACACGGGCCTGAACGTCAGAAGCGCCTGCCGGGATGGCTGCCCTACTGCTTTCGAGCGGCAACGCGCAATGCAGTGTTTGGCTGCACCAACCTGAACACGTCTGCGCGATGACCCCTCGCTCCATCCGCCCTGTCTCGGCTGCCGCGTTGTGCGGGGCCACGGCCTTGTGGCTGCTCGTCGTTGACAACGCCGGCTTCTGGCGCACGCTGTGGGCCGCGCGGGACCTGTCCTCATCGCGCAGCATTCTGGCCGTGGTGGCGCTCGCGGCCGTGCTGTGGCTGCTGTTCAGTCTGATCTTGCGCATGTTGTGCTGGCGCTCGGTGGGCAAGCCCTTGCTCGCGACGGTGCTGCTCGTCAGCGCCCTGGCAGCGCACTTCATCGGCAACTACGGCGTGCTGATCGACAAGGGGATGATCCGCAACGTGCTGGAAACCGATTGGCGCGAGGCAGCGGACCTGTCGTCGCCTTCGCTGTGGTGGGACTTTGCCTGGCGCGGGCTGCTGCCGGCGGCGCTGTTGCTGGCCGTGCCGGTGAAGCGGCAACGTTGGCCGGCCGTGGCCGCCGGTGTCGCCAGACACGCGCTGGCACTGACGCTGCTGCTGCTGGCGGCGCTGGCCGCCTTCTACGCTGATTACGCCGCCGCAGCGCGCAACCACCGCGAACTGCGCCACCTGCTGACGCCGACCAACGTGGCCAATGGCTTCGTCGGCCTGTGGAAAGGCCGGGCTCGGCCGGCGGCCGCGCTCATCACCGTGGGCGCCGATGCCGCCCGGCCGGCGGCAGCCGGCAGCCGCAAGCCGCTGCTGGTGGTGCTGGTCGTCGGCGAAACCGCCCGCGCGGCCAACTTCTCGCTCGGCGGCTATGCCCGGGCGACGAACCAGGCGCTGGCCGACAAGGGCGTCGTCTATTTCGACAAGGTCACGTCATGCGGCACCGACACCGCCAGCTCGCTGCCGTGCATGTTTTCAGACCTCGGCGCCCAGCGGTTTTCGGTGGCGGCCGCGGCCGCGCGTGAGAACGCGCTCGATGTGCTGCAGCGTGCGGGCGTCGCCGTGCGCTGGCTGGACAACAACTCGGGCTGCAAGGGCGTGTGCCAGCGCGTCGACACCCAGTTCCCAGGTCAAGGCGCGATGGCCGGCCCTTGCGGCCCCGAGGAGTGCTTCGACGAAGTCTTGCTGCGCGGCCTCCGGGCCGCCATGACCGGGCCGGCGACCGGCAAAGACAGCCTGGTGGTGCTGCACATGAAGGGCAGCCATGGGCCGGCGTACTACAAGCGCTACCCCAGCGGCGCACGCCGATTCGCGCCGACCTGCGACACCAACCAGATCCAGAGCTGCGAGCGCCAGGCGCTGATCAACACCTACGACAACGGCATCGCCTACACCAGCGAGGTGCTGGCGCAGACGATCGACTGGCTGGCTGGCGAGTCCGAGCGCATGGACAGCCTGCTGCTGTACGTGTCGGACCACGGCGAATCGCTGGGCGAAGGCAACGTGTACCTGCACGGGCTGCCCATGCTGCTGGCGCCCGCCGAGCAGACCGCTATCCCGATGATGGCCTGGCTTTCGGCGGGCATTGCGAGCAGACTGCAACTCGATGCGGGCGCGCTGCAAAGGGTTGCCGGGGGCACCTACAGCCACGACAACCTGTTCCATACGCTGCTGGGCGCCTTCGGCACGCAGACGCAGGGTTACCGGCCCGAGCTCGATCTGTGGGCAGCGGCGCGCGCGGCCCGCGGGACGCGGGAGACTGCGGCCACACGGTGAACACTCTTCGACGACGCCACGGAACAACCGGTGGCCGGGCCGCGTCCAAGATTCATCACAAGGGGACCTCTGATGAAAAACGCTTTGACGCTGTTCGCGCTGGTTTCGGCAGTCGCCCTGACGGGCTGCGCCACCGCCCAGGCTCCCGAAGCGCAGGCCCCCCGCCTGCGTCTGGATGAAGTCGTCGTGATGTCGCAGCAGGGGCTGGGCGACGACGCCTTGATCGCGGAGATGGAGAGGCGAGGCGTCGCCTTCGTGCTGTCGCCGCAAGACTTCGAGCAGCAGCGCGCTGCGGGTGTCAGCGAAGGCCTGCTGCGCTACCTGCAAGGGCGGGCCCGCGGCGAACAAGACCTCAGGGCGCAGATCGTGTCGGGCCGCTACCGGCTCAACGCGTACTCGGGCGCGCTGTACCTGGGCTACAACTACCTCGGGTACTACGACGGCTTGCATTACTACGGTGGCCTGCCCTACTACCGGGGCTACGGCAGCTACGGCGGCTATGCGGGAGGCCATCGCGGCGGCCATGGCCATCACGGCGGGCATGGCGGCCATCGCGGGGGACGCCACTGATGCCTGCTCCGGAATCTGATGCCGCCGCCTGGCACAGCGACTGCGCCGTGCCTGCGTTGCGGCGCAGGACGCTCCCGCTCTGGCTTTGGCTGGCGCCATGGGGTTCAGGCAAAGTCCTGGCGCAGGCATCGGCCTCGGACCTCATCGCCGGCACGGTCATCCGGATCGACGGCGAACGTGGAACGGTGACGTTGCGGCATGCCCCCATCGCCCATCTCCCCCTGCCCGCCGCGACGACGACGTTTCGGTACTTCAACCCCGCACTCGTGGTTCGCATCCGGGTCGGCGACGCCATCGTCTTCCGCGCCGACCGCTACGACGGCAACCTGCGCCTGACGGCCGCCATCCCGGCGCCGCCGGGCGCTGCGAGGTGACGCATTTCGAGCCCACTTTTCTTGCCAGACAACAAACAAGAACGAGGAGCCTCCATGACCGAAGCAACGACGCTGCGCCTGGACCTGCCGCTGGTCCTGCCCGATGTGGACGATGCTCAGGACCGTTGCGTCAGCCGCCTCATCGACGCCCTGTCAGGCCGGCCCGGCATTTCGCAGGCGCATGTCGTCGGCCGCGAGAGCGGATCGCCACAGCTCTGCGTGCACTATGAACCGGCCACCCTGCCGCTGGCCCGGGTGCGCGAGCTGGTGCATGCAGCCGGCGCTGAACTGACCGAACGTTTTGCACATCTGGTGATCCGCGGTGGCGCGACGCTGCATGCGCGCGCCGCACGCAGCGCAGCCGAGGCCTTGCGCAGCGTGCCGGGCGTGCTGGAGGCCGACGTGTCGGCATCCGGAACGGTGCGGATCGAATACGACAGGTCGGTGGTGTCCGAGAGCGTTCTGCTGTCGAAGGCCGAAGCCGTGGGCGTTCGCGCAGCCATGCCCGCGGCCGTGGCGGCAGCGGCGCCAGCGACTGCAGCCCATGCTCCACCATCGCCCCCCGCGGATGAGCACGCCGGCCACGACCATGCCGGCCATGACCACGCCGGAGGCAAGCACGACCACGCCCCACACGATCAAACCAAGGGCGAGCACGGCAAAGCCGCTGGCGACCACGACCACGCCCACGGCGGGCCGCTGGGCGAACAGTCGGAACTGATCTTCGCCGCACTGTCCGGTGCATTGCTGGCGGGGGGCTGGCTCATCGAGAGTTTCGCCGCGGCGGCGCCAGGCTGGCTGCCGACCGCGTGTTATGTCGCGGCCTACTTCTTCGGTGGTTACTTCACGCTGAAGGAGGCGATCGAGAACCTTCGTGCCAAGCGATTCGAGATCGACACGCTGATGCTGGTGGCCGCGGTGGGCGCCGCGGCGCTGGGCAAGTGGGCCGAGGGCGCGCTGCTGCTGTTCCTGTTCAGCCTGGGCCATTCGCTCGAACACTACGCGATGGGCCGGGCGCGCAAGGCGATCGAGGCGCTGGCCAAGCTGGCCCCCGAAACGGCCACCGTGCGCCGCGACGGCAGCACGCAGGAAGTGGCGGTTGCCGAACTGCAACTCGGCGACGTGGTGATCGTCAAGCCCAACGAGCGCATGCCTGCCGACGGTGTGGTGGTCGTCGGCAACTCCAGCGTCAACCAGGCGCCGGTGACGGGTGAAAGCGTGCCGGTGGACAAACGCCCCATCGGCGACGCCGCGGCCGCCAAGGCCGCGCTCGCCGCTTTCGACAAGGTCGGGCCCGAGAGCCGCGTCTTCGCCGGCACCATCAACGGCGCCGGCGCCATCGAAGTGATGGTGGCCCGCCGCGCCGAGCAGTCGACGATGGCGCGCGTCGTCAAGATGGTGACCGAAGCCGAGGCGCAGCGCTCGCCGACGCAGCAGTTCACCGAAAAGTTCGAGCGCATCTTCGTCCCGCTGGTGCTGGCGCTGGTGGTGGTGCTGCTGTTTGCCTGGGTCGTGATCGACGAGCCCTTTGCCACCAGCTTCTATCGCGCCATGGCGGTGCTGGTGGCGGCCAGCCCCTGCGCGCTGGCCATATCGGTGCCCAGCGCGGTGCTCAGCGGCGTGGCCCGCGCCGGCCGCGGCGGGGTGTTGGTCAAGGGTGGCGGGCCGCTGGAAAACCTGGGCACGCTGACCTCCATCGCCTTCGACAAGACCGGTACGCTCACCGAAGGCAAGCCCAGGCTGACCGACGTGGTTGCGGTGGCTGGTGCCACCGAAGATCAACTGCTGGCGGTGGCGCTGGCGGTCGAGGAGCACAGCGACCACCCGCTGGCTTCGGCCGTGGTCGGCGGCGCGCGCGAGCGGCTGGCCGGCCGGGTGCAGGCGCCCGCGGTGGCCGACGTCAAGAGCATCACCGGCCGCGGCATCGAGGCGCAGGTGAGCGGTGAGCGTGTGCTCATCGGCAAGCCGGTGCTGTTCTCGGAACTGCCCGATGTGGCCCTGACGACCGAAGTGAGCGCAGCCAACGACAAGCTGGTCGCGGCCGGACGCACGACGATGGTGGTGCGCCAAGGGTCGCGCTTCCTCGGCGTCATCGGCGTGATGGACACGCCGCGCCCGGTGGCGGCGCAGGTCATGGCCGAGCTGCGGGCGCTGGGCATCGAACGGCTGATCATGATCTCGGGCGACAACCAGCAGGTGGCCGACGCGGTGGCAAAGACCGTCGGCCTGACCGAGGCGCGCGGCGACCTGATGCCCGAGCACAAGGTCGACGCGATCAAGAAGCTGCGCGAAGAGCATGGCAAGGTCGCGATGGTCGGTGATGGTGTCAACGACGCGCCCGCCATGGCCAATGCCACCGTCGGCATCGCGATGGGCGCCGCCGGCTCCGACGTGGCGCTGGAAACGGCGGATGTGGCGCTGATGGCCGACGACCTGGCGCAGCTGCCGTTTGCGGTAGGCCTGTCGCGCAGCACCAGCCGCATCATCAAGCAGAACCTGTGGGTCAGCCTGGGCGTGGTGGCCGTGCTGATCCCCGCCACGATCTTCGGCCTGAACATCGGCACGGCGGTGCTGTTCCACGAAGGATCGACTGTCATCGTGGTGATCAACGCGCTGCGCCTGCTGGCCTACAAGATCGACACAACGAGAGCGAGCGGGCCAGCCGCCGGCGCCGATACGACAGTGGCTGCTGCGACACACACACCCGTACCCCGTTCATGAAACTGGCCAGTGCTGAATTCAGCCGCGCAGCGACCATGACATCCGGCGTTCAAAGATTCCCTCCTGCCGCCGTGCCACCTGCCTGGATGCAAGCCCCGCTAGCAGGGAACTGCTGCGTCGTTGCCATTTGCCGGTGCATGGCAATGCAGCCAACTTCAACCACCCGCATGCAGTTGCATGCGGGCACGGCGCGCCTCGGGGGACTCGTTGCGCAGTTCCTTGACGACTTGGTCCCGCGTCTTGCCTGGCCCGGTGCTCTTGATAGGGACGGCACCCCCTCGCTGCATGATGGCCAGCGTGCCGTCTTTGCGCGCGGCATCAAGCTCGGCAGTCACGGCAGCCCGAGATCGGTGCAGCGCAATCCGGTGAAGCAACGATCAGCGTCGTGGACCACGGCCTCACCATTGGCACAGAACATCTGCCCCGGCTTTTCGACCGCTTCTACCGCGTCGACCGTTCGCGCAGCAGCGCCGCACAGAATCACGGGCTGGGACTGTCGATCGTCGCGGCCATCGCACGCATGCACGGAGGCCGAGCCTTTGCCCATTCGGCCCATGGCGACACATCGATCGGCATGACCCTGCAGACCGCAACGGTGCCCGGATCAGCGACGCAGGCTCCACCCCCGATCATGGGTGCGTCATGACTGCACGGCGGAGCATGCGACACGTCGCCGCTGACGAAGTTGGTGCCATCGGGCGGACGCGATTCAGGCCGTGTGTTTCTCCGACGCATGCTTGGCGCAAGCGGCAGCACAAGGTTCGCAGGCCTGCTTGCATTTTTGCAGTGCTCATGGTCATTCCGGTCTTGCACCGAAGTATGGAGATCAGCCCCACGGAGGATCCATGCCCCACACCACACACCCGTTACCGACCGCTTGCCTGCTGATCACGCTGCGGCTGCTGCGCAGCGTGCTGGCCGTAGCCGGCCTGGGCTGGGCGCTTGCCGCAACGCCGGCCGAGCGCACGCTGTACAAGTCGGTGCTGACCAACGGCCGCGTCGTTTATGGCGACGCGCCGGACCCGCAGGCGCGTCGCAGCGAGAAGATCAGTGTCGAGATCCATCCGCCCGACCCAGACCAGACCGAAGCCGGGCTGCGTGCGCTGGCGATGACGCGCCAGCAGCTGCTGCGCGACGCCGAGGCGCGGGCGGCGCGGCTGCGCCAGCTTGATCGGCAGATCGTCACCACCTATGCCGAACTGCAGGCCGCCGAAGCCGAGCGCGAACGCGGCATCGCGGTGCAGGAAGGCGACCGCCAGGGGCGGCGTTTCTCGGCCGCGTACCTGCAGCGGCAGCGTGCGCTCGAAGCATCGGCCCTGCAGCTGCGGCGCAGCCTGGACGCGCTGCTGCGCGAACGCAGCGCGCTGTTGTGATCGCTGGCAACCCGGCCGCGCAGGTGCGTCGTTCCGGCCGGCGTCACAGCCGGCCCCTGGCCCGGTACACCTTCGGCACCACCCACCACAACAGCACGATCAACACCGCGATGCCGCCGGCCGCGACGTTGCCCAGCAGGTGGCCGAACACCGCCGACAGCACCAGTTGTGTCACCAGCACCAGCGCCAGCGCCAGCGCGACCGAGCCGAAGACGATCTGGCGCGTGGCCAGCCGCTTGAAACGAGCGCGGTCGATCAGCGGTCGTATCACGCGGTGCTGTACGGCGGGTGCGCTCAGCATCACCAAGCTGGCCACCGCCAGCATGAAGGTGGCGATGAAGACGCCCTTCTCGGCCGCCACGGTGGCCGCAAAGCGGCTGCTGAAGGGCACCGTGATCAGGAACGCCGACAGCAACTGCGCGCTGGGCAGCAACACGCGCAGTTCACCCAGCATGTCGGTCAGGTCGCCGTCGTCATCGCCGCCAGCCGCCGTTGCGGCGCCCGGGGCACTTTCAAGCGCTGGTACGCCCTCGTTCGTTGTCATCATGTGGTCTCCTGCCCAGCGGTTGCTCCGCTGGCTGGAACGCTTGTACATCGATTCAGCGGACCCGATGGCTTGGGAGGCCCCTGGACAGCCGCTACGATGCGCCGAGGGAGCAATCGGGCTTCGCGTAGAAAGAAGAAATGGGTGATCCAACGCAGGTGAACAGAGTGCCCGACAAACCCGCAGGCACGGCCGCATCGCGGCACCGCAAGAACCTCACCTGGGCGCTGGCGCTGACCTCGGCCTTCATGGCCGTCGAGGTTGTGGGCGCGCTGTGGACCGGCAGCCTGGCACTGTTGTCCGACGCCGCACACATGCTCACCGATGCCGGCGGGATGGTGCTGGCGCTGCTGGCCATCCGCTTCTCGGAGCGCCCGCGCACGCCGCAGAAGACTTACGGCTATGTGCGCATGGAAGTGCTGTCCGCGCTGACCAATGCCGTCGTGCTGCTGCTGCTGACGATCTACATCTTCTACGAGGCCTACCGGCGCTACCTCAATCCACCCGAGATCCTGGGTGTGCCGATGCTGGCGGTGGCCGCGGCCGGCCTGGTCGTCAACCTCATCAGCATGAAGCTGCTGGCGGCCGGCTCGAAAGAAAGCCTCAACATGAAAGGCGCGTACTTCGAGGTGCTCGGCGACATGCTCGGTTCGCTGGGCGTGCTGGTCGCCGCCGCCATCATCATCTTCACCGGCTGGAAGCTCGCCGATCCGCTGATCGGCGCCGGCATCGGGCTGCTCATCATTCCGCGCACCTGGGCCCTGCTCAAGCAGGCGATCCACATCCTGATGGAGGGCACGCCGCCTGAAGTCGACGTGGCGCTGCTCGAGCGCACGCTGCTCGCGATCCCCGGCGTGGCGGGGGTGCGCGACCTGCATGTGTGGACCATCACCTCCGGCCTGGACTCGATGAGCGGCCACCTGGTCGTCGATGGCAGCGCTGACGCCAGGCTCGTGCTGACCACGGCGCGCGAGGCCATGACCGGCAAGTTCGGTTTGTCCCACACCACGATCGAAATCGAAGACGCAGCCAGCGCCGCGGCCGAAGGCACGCGGGCCATCTAAAGCGCGTTCCCGGTGACTTCAACGGCTCCCGCTCGCGCAGCGGCATGACCGCGCGTCAGCACCTCGATGTCGACCACGCCGTTGCGGTAGGCGACCGGACGCAACTGCACGTCGTACAGGAAGCGGTAGCCGCGCAGCAGGCGCTCGGTCTCCTCGATAGCACGCTGCGACAGCTTCTGGCCGCTCTTGAACAGCAGCGCGCTGCGGATCACGCCGGGGCGTGTCTGCACGTGCAGCGCGTTGGTCCAGCGGAACAGCAGCCGGTCCTCTTGGGGATCGGTGGTGTCGAAGATGTTCTGCGTGACGACGCGGATCTCGCCGATCGTCGCTGCTGCGGATTCGAGTTCCGCAAACAAGGGGATGGGCGCTGACGCTTCCTGTGCGCCCGCTGGCAGCGCAGCAAGCAGCATCGCCAGCAGCGTGACAACAAGCGCGGCAACCCCCAGTCAGGCCCGCGTGGACGGCAACTTTATGAACGACCTTTCAGCGCCGCATCCACGATCGCCTGCGCCTCCTGCAGCAACTGCTGCAGATGGGCCTGGCCCGTGAAGCTCTCGGCATAGACCTTGTAGAGGTTTTCGGTGCCCGAAGGCCGCGCGGCAAACCAGCCGCTGGCGCTGGCGACCTTGATGCCGCCGATGGCCGCGCCGTTGCCGGGCGCGTGGCTCGACACGCTGCTGACGGGCTCGCCGGCGAGGGTGGTGGCATGCACGTTGGCGGCCGCCATGGCACCGATCAGCCGCTTCTGCTCGGGCGTGGCGTGGACGTCGATGCGCCGGGCCAGCGGGGTGCCGAGCGCGGCCGTGAGGGACTGGTAGTACACGCCCGGATCGACACCCGAGCGCGCGGTGATCTCGGCCGACAGCAGCGCGGCAGCGATGCCATCCTTGTCGGTCGTCCACACACGGCCGTCGCGGCGCAGGAACGAGGCACCCGCGCTCTCTTCGCACCCCAGCCCCAGGCTGCCGTCCAGCAGGCCGGGCGCAAACCACTTGAAGCCGACCGGCGCGTCGAACACCGGGCGGCCGAGGCGCCGCGCCACGCGGTCGATCAGCGCTGTCGTCACCACCGTCTTGCCGATGGCCGCGTCCGGGCGCCAGCCGGGGCGGTGGCGGCAGAGGTAGTCCACCGCGACGCTGAGGTAGTGGTTGGGTGGCATGAGGCCGCTGGGCGTGACGACGCCATGGCGGTCGTGATCGGTGTCGCAGGCAAAGGCCACGTCGAAGCGGTCGCGCAGCTGCGTGAGCCGCTGCATCGCGTGCGGCGATGAAGGGTCCATGCGGATCTTGCCGTCCCAATCCAGCGTCATGAAAGCGAAGGTCGGGTCCACCACCTGGCTGACCACGGTGAGCGGCAGCTTGTAGCGCTCGGCGATGGCCGGCCAGTAAGCCACCCCGGCGCCGCCGAGCGGGTCCACGCCCATGCGCACGCCGGACGCACGGATCAGGTCGAAGTCAATGACCTGATCAAGCGCGGCGACGTAGCGGCCCATGAAGTCGTGCTCGTGGCACGTCGGCTGCGCATTGGCGCGCGCTGCCGCAGACCGCTGCACGCCCCGGAGGCCCGTGGCCAGGTACGCGTTCGCCGCCGCCTGGATCTCGCCCGTGATGCCGCTGTCCGCCGGGCCACCGTGCGGCGGGTTGTACTTGAAGCCACCGTCGCGCGGCGGGTTGTGCGACGGCGTCACGACGATGCCGTCGGCACGCGCAAGGCCCTCGCGGCTGCGGTTGTGTTCAAGGATGGCGAAGGACACCGCCGGTGTCGGCGTGAACTGCCCGCGTGGCGCCAGCATCACGTCCACGCCGTTGGCGACCAGCACCTCCAGCGCGCTGGCCGTGGCAGGCTCGGACAGCGCATGCGTGTCGGCACCCAGGAACAACGGTCCATCGATGCCCAGGCGCTTGCGGCCATCGCAGATGGCCTGGGTGATGGCAAGCACATGCCATTCGTTGAACGAGCCGTCCAGTGCCGAGCCGCGGTGGCCGGACGTTCCGAAGACCACCCGCTGATCCTCGCTGGCCAGGTCCGGCCGGCGCGACCCATAGGCCGCCTGCAGCGCCGCCAGGTCGATGAGGGCATCGGTCGGCGCCGGCCGGCCGGCCAGAGGATGGACTTGATTGCGCATGGACTGCCCGCTCCTGGTTTGGAATGTCGCTCGGGTGCGGGCGCCCCCGCGATGGCCGCCATCACGCCTGACGACAGCAGGCCTTTCCCGCCAGGCGGTCAGCCAGTTGTCCTACACCAGACCCGATGGTGGAATCGTAGCGTGGGCTTACCCTTCAGGAGACGACCATGAGTACCAAGCAACCGACCCCTCAGCCCGGACCGCACCACGATCACAAGGGCCACACGCCTGGCGATCTGGACGAACACGGTCACAGGGACACTTCCGTGCCGGCCAAGAAGCAAGGCGCCGACGAGCACCATGACCACAAGGGCCACGTGCCTGGCGACAAGGATCAGCACGGTCACCAGGACACGAGCGGCAAGAAGAAGTAGAGCGTTTCCGGTGTGATCCCAGGGCCGGTCGAAGGGCCGGCTCTGCTGGTGTGCCGGGGTATTTGGTCGCGCGTCAGCATCTGGCCCGGCCAGCGGAATCTATGACGCGCAGCTTGCCCACTGCGCTTTCAACGCCGATGGAAGCCGCCCGCTGCGCGCCGACCCGCCCCGACACACGCTGTGCAGCATTCAGAAGCGCTGGCTGATGCCCGCCGCCAGAAACGGCCGTGGCGGTGTCTGGCCTGCTACCCGTGTCCCGGCGCTGAAGTCGAACTGCAGGTCGCGGCCGAGGAGCCAGGCCATGCCGGCATCGACGAGGACAGCGGTGCGGCCGTGCCGTGTTTCAGGTGTCTGCACGCCGGTGTCCACGAAGAAATTCAGGCTCTTGCTGGGGTTGTAGTTGAGCGTCGCTGCGAACAGCCCGGCCGTGTACAAGCGTCGGGCTTCGCCCTCGTAGACGCCGACGCCGACGTTCGGGTTCAAAGACCACTCGGGCAGGAAATCCCAGTCCGCAGCCAGCCTGAAGTCGCCGGTGGCCCGGGTCGTCCCGAAGTTGCTGCTGCCGGACCGCGGGAAGAAGCGAACAATGGCTCCGACCGAGGGTCGTTGCGATCCGTCGGCGTCGATGAAGTGGACCTTCAGGCCCACCGCCGCGGGCGCCACGCCCTCGGTTTTGACCCTCCCCTGCGTCGGATCGGTCTGCGTCACGCGGGTGTAGGTGTTGCTCTCGACTCGGAACTCGACCTTGTCGGTCAGCCCCACGCGCAGCAGCGTGGGCAGGAACAGCGTTCGAGACCGCGTGCCGTTGCCGCTGCGGTCGTCCCGCTGCAGCCCCGTCTCCACCTGCACGCGCCCCGCCCCGACCACGTTGCTGCCGTCGGCAAGGCCGGGGCGGTCGGGGTTGATGGTGTCGTCCACCGGCTGTGCCGTAGCCGCGGCTGCGAGCTGCAGCGCCAAGGTCAAGCCCAGTTCCCGCCATCGTCGACGGGACGGCATCCCGGCGGCTACGACTTGAGCCATTCAACGAGCTCGGGGCCCAGCAGCGTGGCGTTGAGCTCCTCGTCCGACTGCGCGACAAAGGCTTCCAGATCGCGGATCACGACCACGCCGGTGTTCTTGAACCGGCGCGCAATCTTCTGTACGAACTCGAAGGTGACGCCCTTGTCCTCGCAGGCGCCGATGAACAGGAAGTAGACTTGGTCGCCGCGCTGTTGCGATTCCTCGAGAACACGCATGGTGCGCGCCTCGTCACTGCCGTCGTTTTCGCCGTCGGTGACGAAGAGCACCAGCGAGCGCCGCTTGTCGTGGGTGTGCGGGGTGCCGTGCTGGTGCACCTGCCCGCTCGGCGACCAGCCGAACAGACGACTCAGAAAGCCGGCGCCCTGGGTCGAGCGGTGAGCCTCTTCGCACACCTTCCAGCCGAAGTGCTCGCGCGCCCCCACGAGCACCCAGCAGGATGTCGTTCCCCCGGTACCGCCCCGCACCCCGTCGACGCAGTTTGGCGTGATGTAGTCGCGCGCATCGTCGGGCGTGACCACGCCCACGTAATGCGCGCTGTCCTCGCCCGCGCTGAAGGTGAAGACGTCCATCTTGCGGTCGGGGTCGAGCACCATGCAGTAGGGCACCAGCCGCTCAAGCAGGATGCTGGTGGTGCCCTCTTCGTGCTCGTGCTCGAACGAGCCCGAGACGTCGATGATGGCGGCCGTTTCCGCCTTTACGTTCGCCACCACGCCGGCCTTGTCGAGCGCCAGCCGCAGCGCGTTGGCCGACTTGTCCAGATTCAGTGTGAGTTTGCTGTTCATGCGTGCTCCTGGTTCAGGGTTTCAACTGGCTGATGATGTCGCGCAGCCGATAGGCCAGCTCACCGGCTTCGGTCTGCGAAACCGTGGTCTGGCTGGCGCCGAGGGTGGTGATGGACGCGATGCTGCCGATGAACGCCGGCATCACGACCAGCGCCACGTTCTGGATGGCGCCGATCAGGCGGATCGGCTGCTCGATCTGCAAATCGCGCGTCGAGCCGGCCTGCCGCATCTGCGCCAGGGTCTGCGTCAGACTCATGCTGCGCTCGGCAAAACACTGCGCCAGTGCGGCGTCGTCCTGGCGCAGGCGCTCGGACAGGAACAGCGCGCCGATGGCCGCGGCCTCGACCTGAGTCGCGGTCTCCTCCATCGACCCGGACAGGCGCAGCAGCCGGTCCTTCAGGTCCAGCAGGGGGTCGAGCGCCCCACCCATGAGCGCCAGCAGCTGCTCCAGCTCGGCTTGGGCCTTAGCCAGTTCGCCCGGCGTGTCGATGCGGCGGTTGATGCCCTGGAACAGCCGCCCCACGACACCGTCGCCGCTGTGTCCGCAGGCGGCCATCAGGTCGATCGATCCCAGGATGTCCATCATCCGCGTGAGGTAAGCCTGCACCTGGCGCAGCACCGGGCTGCGCGCCAGGGCCAGCATCTCGGCGACGAGTTCTCCGTGCGACTTCTGCAGCTCGTGGCCCCAAAGGATCGCCTTGCGCTGCGAGGCCTTGGCGACGACGAAGGTGCCGACCAGCGCCCGCGCCTGCTGGTACACCCCGGCATCAGCCCCCGGCGACAACGCCTGCAGATCGCGCGCGGTCACTTCGATCCGCGTGCGTGCGGCGCCCGGAATGGCTGTCGGCTGCCGCACCACCGGCGGCTGCACTACCGGCGCGACAGCAGATGCATGACGCGCCGGCGACGGCATGTCGTGCGCCGGCGGCACGCTCAGCGCAGGGTTGCGCGGCGAAGCGCCTGAAGCGCCGATGACCGTCGGGCGCAACTTGTCCTTCGCGGGCGGCACGGCCAAGCTTTCAGGAGAAGTGGCCCAGCACGTCGTTGAACGTGCCCGTGAAGCCGCGGCCGACGGGCGCGTACTCCCAGCCGTTGTCGCCGTGCATGATGCTGCCCAGCTGCACCACGTTGAACTCGCCGAACTCCTTGGACAGCTGGTAGGCGCCCAGCTCGCGCCCGCCCTCGTCGGCGATGGTGACGGTGCAGACATCGATGTCGGCGAAGGCCGCCTCGTCCTCGGCCTCGGTCTCGGACCCTTCGTCGTGCCCCGCGCCGTGTTCGGCCTTGTGGACGGTGGCGAAGAGCGGGATCTCGTTCACGCCCGCCGGAAGTTTCGCGCCTTCGATGACGATGGTTTCGGTGTTGCCCTGCACACGCACGTCGCCGGAGTGCCGCAGCCCGCCCGATGGCGTGGCAAAGGAGCCGTCGGCCGCGGTCGGCAGTACGCCGGTTTTCGGGCTCATCTTCGTCGTGTTGTAGGTGGACAGGATCTCTTCGAGCGCCGAGACCTTGGCGCCATTGCCGCCGTTGCGGGCTTCCAGTGCGTGGATGTCGATGTCGTCCTGGTGGTCGGCCTCGCACTGCCAGGCCACGGTCACCTTGAACGTGGCGCCCTTGTTCAGCGAGAGCTGCAGCTTGCGGGCCGGCGCGGCGCCGGGCTTGTCGAGGGTCAGTGTGAGCATGGTTTCTCCAGTGTCGTTGTCAGGCCTGGCGCAGGGCCACGAGCTCGGCGCGAGACTGCTCGAACATCTGCCGCGCTGTCTCGAACTTCGCTTCGGTCTCCTGCTTGGCGGTTTCGACCAGTTCGTGGATCTCGCGCGTCTGCGCGATGATGGTGGCGATCTGCTGCGCCTGTGCGACACGGTTGTCACCCGGCGCCTTGGCGGCGGCGACGGCCACGTCCTTGGTGGCCTGGCCGCGCAGCTGCGTAAGCTGCTGGTCAAGGCGCGCCTGGCGCTGCGCGATCTGCTGCACCGACTTGACCGCGAACGCGCCGTGCAGGGCCAGCAAGGTCATCTTGATCGACGCAAAACGCGACGACACCGTGGTCGCGGTCTCCTGCAGCGTAGCGATTCCGGCGGCCTCGATCTGCTGGATCACCATCTGGTCGGCCGGCAGCCGCGTGTAGGTGCCTTCGAGCGCAAGGGCCCGGCTTTCCAGCAGCCTGAGCTTGTCCTGCAACTCGCGCAGCCGCGCCTGGGCGGTCATGTCGGCGGGGGCGGCAGCGGCAGTCTCTTGCGCCACCACCTGCCGAGCCTTTTCGAGAAACGCCCGCGCCACGGCGGCATCGACGGTGAAGCCGGCGAAGTGCGTGCCATACGATTGCTTCAGGCTCTCCAGTGCCTGCAGTTCGCCGAACAGCGTCTTCATTTCCTTCGACAGTTCGCCCTCCAGGCGGCCCATCTCGTCGGCCAATGTGCGCGTCCGGCTCGAGATCAAATCGCCGACCTCCTGCATGAACTCGCTGAAGGCCTCTTCGGGCTTGCGGCCGGTGACCTTGGCGAACAGGCCGGCGAAGAACCCCGGGTCCTCGCCTTCCTGAATCTTCTCCAGGATTTCAGGCAGCTTGGCGTCATCGACACCTTTTTCAAGGCGCCCGAAAAGCGCGAACACCTTGGACGCCGTCTTCGTGTCGAGCCGGGCCAGAAAGCCGTCCAGCGTCTTTTGCAGCGCCTGTTCGGCACCCAGGCCGATCTTGATGATGTCGCCGGACGGAATGGCCGCGAAGTCGAGCGCGGCCAGTGCCTGCTCGGCTTGCGGCACCTGCTCGGGCCGCAAAGCGATGGCCCCAGTGTCCAAGGGTGCTTGCACCAGCAACTCCTGCGCGGGGGTGGGTACCGCAGTGGGTGGCGCAGTGGGTACCGCAGTCGGGAAGGTGGTGGGTTTCATGAGTTTCTCCTCTGATGACCGGGCGGGATTCCCCATTCAGGCCGCACTGTCGATATAGCTTACCCGGCTTGCGCTTCAACAGCGACCGCAGTCCTCGAATTGCACGCGCTTGGGCCCATCCAGCCAACGGGCAAACCCAGTTGGCGCAGCAAGATGGCAAGTCCGGCAACACCGAGCTGTCACGGTACTTTCGCCCTCTGGATCTCTTGATCGACCAGCGCCTTCAACTGCGCTTCACCGAAGTCGCGCAGCGGCGTGCCGTTGACGAAGAAGGCCGGCGTCTGCTTGACACCCAGCGCCTGCATGTCGGCGATGTCCTGGCGCAGGGCTTGCGCGATGGCTGGGCTGGCGGCGTCGGCACGGGCCTTGGCGATGTCGAGGCCGAGCTTGGCGATCACGTCCCATATCAGTTGGGGCTGCGGGTTGTTGTGCGCGGCCCAGCGCGGCTGGTCGGCCAGCGTGATTTCGAGTGCTTCCCAGTACTTGCCCTGCATGCGCGCCGCTTCGAGTATTTGAATGGCGGTATCCGAGCCCTTGTGCAACGGTGCGTAGCGCACCACCAACCGCACCTGCCCGAAGCTCGCATTGACGATGCGCTTGACCACCGGGTAGAAAGCCCGGCAGGTCTCGCACGAGGGATCAAAGAATTCGACGATGGTGACCTTCGCCGTCGGGCTGCCAAAGATCGGCGCGTGCGGGCGGACCAGCGCATCGTTGTTGTTCAGCGCGGCCTGCTGAACCTTTTGCGCAGAACGGTCCTTGAAGAACCACGCACCCGCCACAAACGCCAGCAGCACGACCGCCAGCGTCGAGCCGATCAGCAACTTCCTGTTCATGCTCTCACTTCCTTCTTCGACAACCACAACAACACGCCGATCGCGGTGAAGGCGACCAGCGACAACAACGGAATCGGAACGAAGCCGGCAACCTGCACGTCGGCGTCAGCGCAAGAGCCGCCCTTGCCGCAAGGCACCAGCGCTTCGGTCACCAGGCCCCAGAACACCAGGCAGTGGTACAGCGCGATCGCCCAACCGGCGGCCGCCAGCGGCGTCGCGTAGCGCACGCTGCGGCCGTCTGCCTCCAGCAGCCCCAGGCCCAGCACCACCACCAGCGGGAACATCGCGATGCGCTGGTACCAGCACAGCACGCAGGGTGTCATGCCCATCACCTCGCCAAGAAACAGCGCGCCCGCGGTGGCGAGCAACGCGATCAGCCAGGCCAGGAACAGCGGCGTCCAGATTCCTTGGCCGCGAGGGGCGCCGATTCGGTACGGAGGGGTTTCTACGGGCATGGGGCTGGTGGATGAAAGGTCGATTTCGGCTTTGAGCAGGCTGAACGAGCGCGCGCATCGCGCGCTGCCATTGTGGATGCGCTCCCGCCGCGTCGAGGCGATGCATCAGGATGCATCGCCCTGGCGGCGCGGCTCGGTGACCTCGCCCAGTTTGAATGACGCCAGCACCAGCAGGCCGGCAGCGCCAACCACCCACACATCGGCCAGGTTGAAGGCTGGCCAATGCATGTCACGCCAATACAGATCGAGGTAGTCGACCACCGCACCGATGCGCAGCCGGTCAACGACGTTGCCCAGGGCGCCGCCGATCAAGCCGACATACGCAGCCGCTTCGAGACGGCTGCGAACGCCGCGCCACAAAAGAACGGCGAGCGCAAGGCTGACGACGATGCCGATGCCGCTGAGGGCGTGGCGCTGCCAGCCCCCCGCGTCGGCCAGGAATGAGAAAGCCGCTCCGGGATTGAGCACGTGCACGAGGTTGAACCAAGGCGTCAGCGTGACGCTGCTGCCGAGCGGGAGGGTCGCTGCCACGCCGGCCTTGACGAGCTGGTCCAGCATGGCCAGGACCGCAGCCAGCAGAAGGCTCGCGCCCAACCTGTCGCGTGAGTTGAACCGCCGGTTGTTCAATCGAAGAGGTCCTGCAGGAACGACTTGCGCCGGTGTCCCCCGGAAGAGCGGTCGTCATGTCGAGGGCGATGCCCGCCGTGACCGTACTCGGCCTGCGGTGCAAAGGGCTGCGGTGCAGCCGCCGGGGCGGGCGCTGAACCCGGTACGGCCGCAGCCAGTTCCACCACTGAGCGTTCGACAATCTTGTCGAGTTCACCCCGGTCAAGCCAGACGCCACGGCATTTGGGGCAGTAGTCGATCTCTATGCCCTGGCGTTCCATCATCGAGAGGCGTTCGGTCTTGCAAACGGGACAATCCATGTCATGACTCCTTGTTGTCGAGCAGGCGCTCGATATCGGGTGCGATGGCCATCGGGGCGAAGGCGCTGACGCTCGCTGCGCCCGTGTTGCCGCGCGGCAACCGCCCCAGCAGGTGACCGAGGGGAACGAGTGCGATGCGCAGGACTTGGCCGCGTACTTCGTGCCAGTCGTGCGATCTCCAGCCGACATGCAGCATGCGCAAGTGGACTCGCAGGTGCGGTCCAAAGTCGTTCTGGCCCAGCACATGGGCGCGTTCCAACAACTGCATCGCGGCGGCGGCATCGCCAGCGGCAAGCCGAAGGCTGGCTTCCGACAGGGCCGCTTCGAAGGCAGCTGTACGTGTGGTGATCGGCGGCGAGACCGTTTTCATGACGTTTTGACTCCCTTCTTCAGCAGCCGAAGCCCGTTGCCCACGACCAGCAGGCTGGCACCCATGTCGGCGAATATCGCCATCCACATCGACGCGTTGCCGAACACCGCCAGCACCAGGAACACGAGCTTGATGCCCAGGGCCAGCGAGATGTTCTGCCACAACACGGCGTGTGTGTCCCGCGACAGCACGACCGTCTCGGCGATGCGGCGAAGGTCGTCGTTCATCACCACCACGTCGGCGGCTTCCATCGCGGTGTCGGTGCCTGCAGCGCCCATCGCAACGCCGATGTCGGCCTGCGCCAGGGCCGGCGCATCGTTGATGCCATCACCGGTCATTGCGGTCGGGCCGTGCTTGGCCTGCAGCGCCTTGATCGCTTCGAGCTTGTCCTCCGGCAACAGGTTGCCGCGCGCTTCGTCGATGCCAGCTTCGTGGGCGATGGCCGAGGCCGTGGCCTGGTTGTCCCCGGTCAGCATCACCGGTGTGATCCCCAGCGCCTTCAGCGATGCCACGGCCTCGCGCGACGAGGGCTTGATCGTGTCCGCCACCGCGTACAGCGCCATGACGCCGGTCGGCGAGGTGAGCAGCGTGACCGTCCGGCCTGCTTCTTCATGCCCCTTCAGCGTGGCCTCCAGTTCCGGCGAGCACTGTCCACGTTCCTCGATGAGCCGGTGGTTACCAAGCGCATAGCTGACACCGTCGACGTCGGCCTGCACACCACGACCGGCCAGCGCCTTGAAGTCGCTGACCTGCAGCGTCGAGGGCTTCAGCCCCTGAGCGATAGCGCGCGACACTGGGTGATCGGAGTGGCCGGCCAGCGCGGCGGCGACGCTCTCCGCTTTGGCCGGATCGACACTCGGGTCCACTGCCTCGCTGGCGACGAGTTTGGGCTTGCCCTCGGTGATCGTGCCGGTCTTGTCGAGCGCAATCGCCTTCAGCTTGCGAGCGCCCTCCAGGTAGATGCCGCCCTTGATGAGGATGCCGCGACGGGCTGCGGCCGCCAGGCCGCTGACGATGGTGACAGGCGTCGAGATCACCAGGGCGCATGGGCACGCAATGACGAGCAGCACGAGCGCCTTGTAGATGGCCTGCAGCCATGTCCAGTCGAGCAGCCACGGGCCGACCAGCGCCACCGCCAGGGCGATGACGAAGACAGCAGGTGTGTAGATGGCGGCAAAGCGGTCCACGAAACCCTGCGTTGGCGCCCGTGTCCCCTGCGCCTCCTCGACCGCATGGATGATGCGGGCGAGCGTGGAGTTCGACGCCAGGGCCGTGACCTTGAATTCAAAGGTCCCGGTCTCGTTGATGGTGCCGGCGAACACCGGGTCACCGACCGCCTTGTCGACCGGGATGCTCTCGCCCGTGACCGGGGCCTGGTTGATGCTGGAATTGCCTTCGGTGACAACACCGTCCATCGGCACGCGTTCGCCAGGGCGTACGCGCACGATGGCGCCCAATGCGACCGACGCAACCTGCACATTCAACCAGGTGCCATCGGCCTGGTGCACCGCCGCTTCCTCCGGCGCCATCTCCAGCAGGCCCTTGATCGCATTGCGGGCGCGATCGACCGCGCGCGCCTCGATGGCCTCTGCGATGGCATACAGCGCCATCACCATCGCCGCCTCGGGCCACTGGCCGATGGCAAACGCGCCGGTGACCGCGACGGTCATCAGCGCATTGATGTTGAGCCGGCCGTGGCGCAACGCGGTCAGTCCCTTCTTGTAGACATCGAAGCCGGCCAGCCAAATGGCCACCGCCGACACGGCCAGCCCCGCGCCCTTCCAGACCTGCGTGTCCGGGGCGAAGAAGCCCAGCAATTCGGCGCCGACGGCCAGCAACAGCGCCCACCCCAGGCGCCAGGCGCCGGCCGATCCGGCGCCGTGGTCGTGGTCGTCCTCTGCCTGACTCGCAGCATCGGTGGAACTGGCGCCGGAGTCGGGAAGCGGCTGTGGATCGAAGCCCGCCTTGCGCATCGCGGCGACGGCCAGTTCGACGGCGGCTCCTGGCGCATCAAGGGCCAAGGTGCGCTGCCCAAGCTGAAATGTGAGCGCCCGGATGCCGTCGATGCCGTCGACCGCCCGACGGATCTCCGACTCCTCGCTGGCGCAGTCCATGGTTGGCACGCGAAAACGGGACCAGCCCTTTGCAGTCGGGCGGTCAGGTGTCGGCGCTTTCGCGGGCGCGTCGGAATGGCAGGCCCCGCAACTGTCCGCCGGTGCGGACTTGGGCTTGGTTTCCGGGGCTGTCTCGGCGCTTGATTCGGTCGTGCTCACGATGAGCTTCCTTCTGCTTGTGCCTGCCATTGAAAACCCTGTAGCCGGTGTAGAGTCAAGCCCTGGACGCCAAGAGGGACTCGGCATGCGCATCGGCAACCTGGCTGAAGTGACCGGCACCCCGGTCGAAACGATCCGCTTCTACGAGCGCGAGGGCTTGCTGCCAGTTGCGCAGCGGTCTGAAAACAACTACCGCCAGTACACCGCCGCGCATGCTGATCGGCTGGCCTTCATCCGCCATTGCCGCAACCTGGACATGGCGCTGGACGAGATCCGTTCGCTGCTGCGCCTGCGCGACGCACCGTCGCAGGATTGTGGGGAGGTCAATGCCTTGCTCGACGAGCATATCGGGCATGTGGGCCAGCGTATCCGCGAGTTGCGGGCGCTGGAGAAGGACCTCAAAGCTCTGCGCGCCCGCTGCAGCGTGCCGCACGCCATCGAAGAGTGCGGCATCTTGAATGAGTTGGACGGCGCTGCGAGCCATGGCACTTCGGCTTCGCCTCACCGGCACATTCGTGGTGCGCACTGATTCGCCGGACGACGCTGCCAGGGCTGCCCTTCCGAGGCTCTTGATCGGAACCTTGAGAGGGCCTGTGCGACATGACAGATTTGTCATGTTCTCGTTCAATGACTGTTGGAAGCCACCTCCTACAGTCCTTCTCGATGCCAGAAACGGCATCGCCTGTGCCGCAACGGCGGGACGGGCGAACATCTGAGAAGGAGACTTCAACGCGATCGATCCAATCGCTCAAAACCGCGGTCGTGTCGTCGACATCGCCTCGTCCGGCCCGATCAACATCGCCTACGGTGAGACCGTGACATTCCGCAGTGGGGGCCAGCAGTTTTCCTGGACCTTCAACGGGCTCGGTGGTCGCGCGGTCGATGTCGTCAAGATTGCCCCTGCCGGGTTTGCCGCCAAACCCTTCGCGGTGTACGTTGGGCGAGATCCGCTCACCCGCCGATAGGTCGATTCATCGGTGGCCAGCAAGTCCGTCCCGATGGTGGGGCGGACCTGGCATGTAGGGCGACGAACCGCTCGGGACATCGCTCGCCGATTAGACTTGAGCCATGAGCCGTACCGGAATCATGGTGGTCCTGCTGTTTGCCATGCATTGGCAATCGGTGACACTGGCCCGCACCGGGCCGATGCTTGGCGCTGTCGCGGACCTTTCTCATTTCGAGCTGCACTGGCAAGACGAGGGGCACCACCACCACGAGGGTGGCGCCAACCACTTCGATGACTCCGCGGAGTCCGTGCAGCATCAGGTCTCGGACCACGTCACCGCCTCCGACGGCCTGTTGCCTGGGGTCTCGTCCTCAGTTCATCGAACCACGTCGACGCCACCCAGGCCGGGCGATGAAGAACCTGGGCCGCATCCTCCACTCGACGCTGCGTTCAAACCGCCTCGCCTGACCGCCTGACGCCCACCGAGGCGCCAGCGGTCCCGCAGGGAGTGCGCATCCTCGGCGTCGGCCAACGCAAGCTACGGCGCTCGCTGCACGCGAGTGCGTGATCTCGATGTAGCGGGCCCCTGCAGTGGCTTCCGATCAGACGCATCGCGACACGTGTGCCGAACTGCTGCTCTTGCGCCGTGGCCGCGAATCGATTTGTCATGGATCATTTGTAGCAGACCTGCATGCGCCCACCGCGCCAGGACTCGATCTGCGAGCGCAGCAGCGTGATCGTCCTCGTGTCCAGTTCGCCGGGCAAGTCTCCTGCAAGCGGATACCGATGCCAAAGGAACTGACTGACGATCAGTGTGCGGGGTTCAGGCGCGGGTGCGTTTCTTCACCCCAGTGATGGAGCACGACGCCGGACAGCAGCATCGCGAGGGCAACGAACCAGAAGGCGCTCTCGATGCGCCCGGCCAGTGCCGACACCGCGCCCAGCCCGAGCGCGCCGATGCCGTAGCCCAGGTCACGCCAGAAGCGGTAGATGCCGATGGCAGAGGCGCGCCAGTTGGGGTGCGCAATGTCGGCGCCCGCCGCGCTCAGGTTCGGGTACAGCATGGCCATTCCGAGCCCTGCCACGGCCGCCGAAGTACCCCACCAGACCGAGCCGGTGCCCAGTGGCAGCAACGCCACTCCGGCGCCGCAAACCCACATGCCCCAGACATTGAGCTCGTGACGTCCGACCCGGTCGGAGAGCCCGCCACTGAAGAACTGAGCCCCACCCCAGCTGAAACCAAAGGTGTGAATTCGAAGCCAGTGCGCCCCCGGTTGCGTTCGTGCAGACAGTACGGGGCGCCGGCACGGCGCGCCAGTTCAAGGCCACCGGAGCGGTGGTCGGCATGCACATGGGTGTCTATCACGTACGAGATCGGCACGCCGACCCTTCGTGGCTTCGGCGATGAACCAGTCCTCGTCGCCCGCCACCACATCTACCGCCACGGACCTGCCGATGCCGGTACATCCAAAGAGGTACGACAGGGTCGCGTTCTCAGCCGCGCGTTGTCGAAAGAGCATGCTCGTCTCCTTTACTCAATAAACCTGCGCCCGTCCGCCCGCATCACGGCAGGGTCAACGCTCGACAGGCATGCCGTGGGCACGCCAGTCCGCGACGCCATCGCTCAGATGGATGGCGCGGTAGCCGCGCTTGCGCAACAACTCCACGGCATCCCTGGCCATCAGGCAGAACGGACCGCGGCAGTAGGCGACCACAGGCGTGTTCTTGGGCAGCTCGGCCAAGCGCCTTCTTTCAGTTCGTCCACTGGCAACGAGCGTGCGTGCGGCAGGTGGGCGCTGGCGTACTCCTCGGTGGGGCGCACGTCCAGCACCAGCACCTCGCCGGCCGCCGCCTTCTTGAGGATGGCCCGGCGATCCAAGCCCTCGAGATCGTTGCCGTGCGTGATGAGGTTTGCCAGCGCCACCTGCAGTTCGACCAGCCGCTCTTCATCCTCTGAAATGGAAACCGTGCGCACGCCGCAACTGCTCGGCCTTGAACTGCCCGACCCGGTCTACATCTTTGGTGCCATCCTTTTCGGCATCCTCGGCTTCGTCGCGTACCGCCATGGGCGCAAGTGCCACAAAGGTCTGACCATGTGGCTCGGCGTCGCGTTGATGGACTACCCCTACGCCGTGTCAGGGACCGGGATGCTCTACGCCGTCGGGGTGGTGTTGTGCGCCGGGATCTATCTCGACCAGAGAGGATGATTGCACGCGTCGTCCTGGCGTCTCCTAGTGCTGCTCACCACAGCCCTGGTCCGCGATCCATCGGCGCAGGTCCTCAGCACGCCAGGCCGTGACGCGCGCCGACAGCTTGACCGGACTAGGAAACGTGCCTGCCTGAATGCGGCGCCACAGCGTTGACCGCGAGATGGGCACAAACACCAGCACCTGCGGCTGGCGCAAAAAGCCAGTTTCCGGCAGGCGGACGACATTGCCCGTTTGTCGGTCGGCAGAAACGCCGGTGGAAGGCGATGGTGGAAGGGAGACGGTTGTTGCGACCGCGTTGATTTGATTGCGCATAGTCGGGCCTCGCAGCGGCCATGGCCGCCAGCAGACGTGACCGGCTCTGTCATGGCGACGCTAGGTCAGGGTTGCGTGGCCGATAGGGGCGCGAGCTCGACTGCACGGCGCGGGCGTCCCGGTCTCGCGGCGTGGAAGGACGGCCCACCTGCGCGTGGCGGGTAGGCCTGTGGGGGAAACGCTGCGGTCGAACCGGAACTGCCCGTCAGCCTGCTGAGGACGGGCATCACGGCGGCATGAAGCAAGGCAGGTATCGACTGCGACGCCATCGATGCGAGCGACGGAGGGTGCGCGGCGCGCACGGGGCGCCATGGCGTGCGACCTGATGGAACGATATGAGATTTTCCTGGCGTCTGCCTCATTGCACGAAGGCCGCCGTCGCCATGGGCCTGACATTCCTGTCGATTGCGGGTGGCATGTTCGGCGCTGCCTCCACCGATGCGGTCCCGAGCCAAGCGGCTACTGGATGGCTTCGGCGCCTATCTCGACGGCATGCGATTCGGCCGCCGGGATGGGATCGGCTTCACCGACCTCGGCGGCGTTTACCGCGCGTTCGTCCGGCGAGCCCTCGCTGCGCTCTGGCTCGTCAACCCGCGTCGGACGCGCCTCATCCTCCGTTGGCGAGCCCGCATTCATGCGCCGGCGCAGACCGGTTGCAAAGTTCCGGGCGGCATTCGCCACGTCGCGCACCTGACGTTTGAGCCCGGCGCGCTGGATGTCGACCGTCTGCGTCGTGATGACCTCGTGAATCTCCAGCGTTTGCAGCAAGGGCATCAGCTGGTCGAACTTGCCGAGGACCTCCAGGTAGCGCCGGCCGCTCGACGACAACACGCCCACCTCGATCTCCAGTGCCTTGGTGTCGTAGGTCGCCACGCTGGTGATGCCGTTCGCCTGGAACAGCGCCTCGGCACCGTCGATGGCTTTGTTCAGGGTATCGGTCACCTTCTCCATCCGCTCGCGCAGCGCTGCCTCCACCTTGGCAATGTCCTCGTGATCCAGACGCGTGCGCGCAATCACCGAGATGAAGTGCGCGTTGAGTTGCAGGGTGCTGAACAGGCGCACGAAGAAGCGCTTGCCTTCGGCACTGGTGAAACGCGCCGGCATCTTGACGCTCGCCGCCTCGATGCGCCGGAAGTCCGCCTTGGTTTCCTTGGCCAGGATGCGTTCGTTGACACCGCCCTGGTCCATCTTCACGATCTGCAGGGTCGGCGGGCTGGCTGGCGTGACGACGGACATGGCAATGCTCCTCGGCGGTCGGTGCTGGCTAACCATGTTCCGCACCGCACGCTGCATTCGCCACGGGAAAGGCACCCCGGCTGCCCGCCCTTTCGGCATCAGCATCGATCGGAGGCCGTTTGCGCATTGACCGCCACGCGCTGTCCCGTTACCTTGGCGACATGCAGCAGCTGGCCCTGCATTCGATTCGGCAAGCCCTGGAGTTCACTGTCCTTCGCATGTGATCGCGGACCACCGGTCCTGCCCCTTTGTGAAGGAGCGCCAATGCCGACCACGGCATCGCATCCCAAGACTTCTATCGAAGCACGTTTTCGAGGCGGCAGCAATTCCGCCCTCGCCCCCAAAGCGTACTTCGATCGGTAGCTGGCACACCGATCACGCGGCCCACGCCGCGCCAAGCCAGCCCCACCAGTTTCCATCCCTAGCGCCGGTCCCAACGACCGGCCATTCATCACCCCACGGGGGCACACGCCTCCCGACGGGATGCGTGTCGCCTCCGCTTTTCCATGGAGGCCACGATGTTGAACCCCAGCGAACCACCCGCAGCCAGGCACCGCGCCCACGCTGATCTCAGGCTGGCACCGCCCACTGCACAACGACACGATCCCGGTGACAGGCATCACGGAGCCGTTCATGCGGATGAACCGATTGACGACGAGTCACCGGTCGAATGGACCGAGGAAGACATCGTCTTCCTGCACTGGCGATTGCTCCAGGAGGTGAGCGACCTCTCCGACCCGGAGACACCGCTCGAAACCAAGCTCGACACCTTGCGCTGGGTCTTCACCGATCGCAGCAAGGATCGCCAGCCATTTTCTTTCGTGAGCTGCCTGCGAGTCGTGGGCTGCAGCCCGCTGTCGCCGATCGCGTACTGCGGCCTGGTCGATGCCGAAGAGGTCCGCGACCGCATCCGCCACAGCGTCAAAGCCTGGCTCGCGGCCACCCTCGAACGCTACCCCGAGTGGGTCCGCGAAGCCGTCGTCCGCAACCCCGAGTGGGTCGAGGCGCGGCTGGCGAGAAACCCGCAGTGCATCAACGAGCAGATCAGGGCGCAAACCTTTCAGGGCGACCTGTTCGCCTGATCCGCCTTCCCGGAACTGCCGTGGCTCGCACCGCAGTTCCATCCGACTCAAGGAACACACCATGTCAACCGCCAAGTCATTCCTGTGCTTGCTGGTCATCGTTGTCGCCTACGGCATCGCAGGTCACCTCGACTACGAGGACGCCGGGACGCTGGAGGAGATCGAACGCCAATCGGTCGTGGTCGTTGCAGACGATTGCGCCCAGGGCGAGACGAACGAAGCCTCGATTCGCCGGCCAAGCGAGCGCCGGAGCCCGGATCAACCGTTGGCCCGCGATGCAACCCGCTCCAGCGCCGCCGCCTTCATCCCACCCTGCCCCACCAACCAACGCTGAGGAGCCGACGATGCACACCGAAGCCCAACGCGGCGAAGCCAGCCCTCTGATGCTGGCGGTCCGCTCAACCGAGGACATCGAGTTCCTGGTCAAGGAAAGCGAGGTCCTCGCCGGTCTGCCCGGCCGCAGGTTTGTGATTGCCGGCGCCGACCGCCTGACCTATCGCCTCCTGTGGCATCCGCTGGGCTTCAAGGTCCAGCGGCTCGACGACCGGGGCAAGGTCCTGCACACGCAGAACCTGATGACCTTCGAGTTCCTCGACCACAGCCTGCTCGAGGCCCTGCATGCAGGGCAGTTGTTCACCGTGCCGGTCGATTTCCCGCCGCGACGCGATTGACCGAGCCATCCCCCCACCGGCGGGCCTGCCCCGCCAAGGGGAGGGCCGCCTTCATGGAGACCATCATGCAGATTCAAGTTCGCATCAACGAAGAGGGCGCATTGCGCAACCAGCGCTACGCCTTCTCCGACAAGTTCACGCTCGTCTCCGAGCTGTTGCAAAACGCCCGGCGTGCCGGCGCAACCCGCGTCGAGATCGACCACGACGCGGCAACGAAGACCCTGCGCGTCGCCGACAACGGCGGCGGCATCGACGACTTCCAGAAACTGCTGACGCTGAACGAGTCGGGCTGGGACGCCGCGACACGCGACGAGGAGCAACCATTCGGCATCGGCTTCTCGAAGTGCCTCTATTCGGCCACGCGCTGCATCGTCACGTCACGCGCCCAGCGCGTGGACTTCGAGACCGCTGCGGCCTTGGCCAGGATGCCCATCGATGTCGTCACCGTACCGGGTGCGGACGGCATGGCAGCAGGCACCGTCATCGAGCTGCACGGCGTTGAACTGCCCGAACTCGATACGCGGATCGCCACCATGTGCCACGGCTTCCAGGTCACGGTGGTTTTGAACGGCAAGACCCTGGAGCGGCCGTTCGCCGCAGAGAACCTGCCGCAGACACCGACACCCGTCGGGGCGGTGTATCTCACTGGTCTGCGAAACGGCAAGCATCACCACAACACGCTGGTGTTCCTGCAGGGCTTCTGCGTGATGAAGCCGACGTACCACCAGCTCGACAACGTCAACGTCGTTCACCTGGACTCACGCCAGTTCGTGGCCAGGCTGCCGGACCGCGACAAGCTGATCGACGAAGAAGACCAGCGCAAGCGGATCGACGCTGCCCTGAAAGCCGTGTGGCGTCAGGTGCTGGAGGGTGCAAAGGCGGAGCTGCCTGCGGGGCAGTTCGTCGAAACCTACTACGCCGCCATGCGCGCCTGGGGGCACCTCGACCTGATCAACGACATCGACGAGCTGCCGAGCGCGGTCTGTGACGACATCGTGAGCTACCCGTACCAGCAAGGGGGTGGCGACTGCGACTACCTTCGCACCTCGGCGTTGGTGCCGACCCGGCTGGCCATCGAGCGTGGCGAGGTCACGCTGACCGCACTCGACCCCGTCGACGAAGAAAACATCGGCCGCTGGATGTTCGCGCGGGCCAGAGGCCACGTCGTCTTCAACAGCATCGGCCTGCACCTCGACCATTGGGTGCAGCGGCATGTGCGGTATCCGGAAGACGAAACGTTGCAGGTCGAAGCCATCGACGAACGGGCACGCGCGACCCTTGAGGGCCGGTGGATCTGGCCGGACGTGGTGTTGTGCCGTGCTGTCAGGGTACGGGTCGGTGACGCATTCGCCGACATCGCCGACGACGGCGTGTTCCACGACGGCACGCTCTACATCCCCGACGGCGAGGCGACGGGCATGCCGGTTCGGCAGGCGTCGGACTTCACCGACGAGCACGACCAGTTCCTGGAGGCCGACCTCGACGCCGACCGAGAGGCCCTCGCGGACCTGATCCGGCGCCTGCGATCTGTCGATCCCAAGGACACGCTGGACTCGCTGCTGCAGGAGTTGAAGCTGGAGAAATACCCGCTGCTGCACGGCAGGACGTTTCGTCTGACCGTGGGGCCGGTGGCGCTCGGCCATTCGGTCGAGCTGGTGAACTAAGTAGTGAACTGAGAACGCGAATCGGGAGGAAGCCTTGTGCTTCCTCTCCAGAGCGCGCGCCGTGGCCTGCCGCCTCGCGTGCGCTCCGGAGAGTGTTCCCGCAGGTAGCTGACAGACCTGGAACCCATCGGGGTTCGCAAGTCAGCCCAGGAGATTTCTGGCGCACTGCGCCCCATCGACCAACCGGCCACGCAAGGCAGGAGAGCGAGTCCACCAAACGCGGACCCGCCTTGCTGCGTGGCCCTCACATTCACGGAGATCATGATGAATCCGAACCCACTTGCACCACTCGATGCCACCGATCGTTTGGCGAGCCATCGTCACGGCACCTCTGCAACCCGGGGAGACCGCGATGCATAGCCCGGAATATGCCGCCCGCATCGACGAGGCCAAACGCCGCGCACATGGCCGCTGGACCGAGATCCTCAAAAGCCTCGGCGTCGAAGAGCGCATCCTGATGCGACGCAACCTGCCCTGCCCTCTGTGCGGCGGCACCGATCGCTTCCAGTACACCGACAAGTTCGGCGAAGGCAACTACCACTGCCGGCACTGCGGTCCCGGCGGTGGCTTCAAGCTGCTGCAGGCCGCGCTCGGTCTGGACTTCGCCACCGCGCTGCGCCAGGTCGAGTCCTGCGTCGGCACCGCCCCTGCGCCGGTGTCGGCCGCATCGAACGAGCCTTCGGCCGAGCGCATGAAGAAGCTCGCGCAGCGCATCTGGGGCGAAGCCCGGCCGGTCACCCCAGGCGACGAGGTTGATCGATACCTCGCCGGTCGTGGCCTGCGATTGCCGGTCGTACCCAGGGTGTTGAGGTTTCACCCGGCACTCGGGTACTACGAGAAGGACGCGGCCGGCAAATCCGTCAAGGTCGCTGAATACCCCGCCATGCTCGCCTGCATCCAGGGCGCCGATGGCCATGCGGTGACCTTGCACCGCACCTACCTGAAAGACGGGAGCAAGGCGCCGATGAGCGACCCGAAGAAGGTCCTGTCAGCTGGCATCAACGGCGCTGCGGTGCGCCTGTTCGAAGCCACTGAGCAACTGGCGATTGCCGAAGGTATCGAGACCGCGCTCGCCGTGCATCTGGCGACCGGCAAGCCGGTGTGGGCGGCCCTGAACGCGGGCAACCTCGAGAAGCTGTGGTTGCCGGCGACGGTGGAGCGCGTGTGCCTGTATGCCGACAACGATGCCGACACCGGCTACGACGGCCAGGCCTTCGCGTTCGCGCTCGCACGTCGCCTCAAACGAGAAGAGGCCGGCACCGGCCCGAGGCAGATTCAAGTGTTCCTGCCCAAACAGCCCGGCCTCGACTGGGCCGATGTGTGGCGCTCGCGCATGAAAGGAATGCAGCGCGCCGCGTGAGTGTGGTGGCGATGCGGTCGAATGACCGCATCCGCCTTGTCAGCGTCATCGACGGGCCAGCGTCTGGCGATGACGGCGAAGAGGTTCCCCGACTGGTAGTTGTCAGACCAGGCTGCGCCGCGAGGTGCAGCGAAGACAGCCCTGGAGACGTTTGGAGTTCCCGGCGCGACCTGTTCGCGCCATCGTGGATCGGGCCCGGCCCGATCCGTCATTCACCCATCGCGGGGATGCGCATCCCACGACGGGCCATGCCGTTCCCGCTTCTTCCCCGAAACGGAGATTGCTATGAAGAGCGGACGTTCTCTCGTGAACCTGGCCCAGGAACTGGAGCGCCAGCTTCACTCGAAGAAAGACCTGGTCGTGCCGTCATCGCTGATGCGCCACGACACCGACGATACTGGCGACACCCGGCTCGTCATCGAAGAGGCCGGCGGCGCCAGCCGCTACGGCATCACCACGCTGGCGCGGCGCCAACTGGCCGACAAGCTGAAGATCCCCTATGCGTATTTCGAGCGCATGCGCAGCGAGCAGCCGGTGCTGCTGGACCGCAACGTCAACACGTGGCTGCAGAGCGACGATGACCGCCGCATGATCCGCACGCTCGACGGCAACGTCCGGGCGGTGCTTTCGGACCGTTATCGCCGGCTCGACAACTTCGACCTGGCCGAGAGCGTGCTCCCGATCCTGCAGCGGCTGCCGCAGGTGCGCTTCGAATCGGTCGAACTGACCGAGACGCGCATGTACCTGAAGGTGGTGACGCCGCTGCTCAAGCACGAGATGGCGCCTGGCGACGTGGTGCAGGCCGGCGTCGTCGTGAGCAACTCGGAAGTCGGCCATGGCACGCTGTCGGTGCAGCCGCTGCTGTACCGCCTGGTGTGCAGCAACGGCCTGATCGCGTCGGACCGCTCGATGCGCAAGACCCACGTCGGGCGCAGCGTCGGAACCGAAGAGGTGATCACGGTGTTCAAGGACGACACCTTGCAGGCCGATGACAAGGCGTTCTTTCTGAAGGTGCGCGACGTCGTCGAAGCGGCGGTATCCGAGGCCACGTTTTTGCAGGCCGCCCACAAGCTGCAGAAGACGCTGGGCATTCCGCTGGTCGGCGACCCGGTGAAGACGGTCGAGGTGCTGGCTAACCGCTACGCCCTGAGCGACACGGAGCGCGCCGGCGTGCTGCGGCACCTGATCACTGAAGCCGATCTGTCGGGCTACGGGCTGGTGAACGCCGTGACCCACTACTCGCAGGAGGTCGAGGACTACGACCGCGCCACGGAGTTCGAGGCGCTGGGCGGCAGGCTGATCGAGTTGCCAGCAGCCGAGTGGAAAGGCCTTGCGGAAGCGCTCTGATCCGCAGAGTAAGTCGCAGACTCGACAGCGGCACACGGTTCGCGTCGAGCCCAGCTGAAGCATGGTGAGCGTCACCGAGCCCTCAAGGCTCGGTGGCGCTCTACCCTCCCTTGAGGCGCTGCACGCCGATGGCACCGTTGACCCGGCCGAGGACGCGCAAGCCCATCCGCCGCGCGGTGGCAGCGTCCTGGATGACGTTGTCTTCGTAGGCGTCGTTTTCGCACCGGAACACCAGGCCGGTGCCGATGCGGCTCTCGACCGTGCGGATCATGACCCGCCCATCGAGCTCGATGACGTAGATGCCGTTTCCGGCCAGGCTCACGACGGTGCGGTCCACGAACACGAGATCGCCATCGTGAATCCTCGGCGCCATCTCGTCGCCGCTCATCCGCGTCGGCTCGCAGTCATCGAACAAGCGCATCATTTCGCCCAGCAGTTCGAGCGCCGAATGAATCAGCCTGGGCTCCGAATGCATGGCAGCGGCTTCGCGCTTGTGGCCACGTGCTGTGGGTGGCTGGGGGAGTGCCAGCAACCAGTCCGCGCCGCAAGCCAGCGCGCGGCACAGCCGATCGAACGAGGCGAGGTCCGGAAGCCCGGGCCGTTTCAGATCCAGCCAGCGGCTCACGGTCTGCGTCGCCCGTTCGGTCAGCGCAGCCAGGTACGCCGTGCGCGCGTGGGCAGGAATCCCGGCCTCATCGAGCCGGCCGACGAGCCGTTCCCTGAACCCTGAGTTCAACGTGGAAGGGCCGGAGGCGTCCACCTTGTAAGAAGACTTTTTCGTGCCGGCGATTTTTGCAGACTTTGCAGTGATCATCGTTGTCGAGCGAGCGCACGACGTTCCGTCGCTGGAACCCATGCGCCGGTCCTTTCCTGACCGAGTGTGCGAATTTCCTTCGTACCGCCAAATGGCGCCGCGCTCCGCAGCGCTCACGCATTCGTCCGTAAATCCGAGCGATTGCGGATGGCAAACCGGTAAGCAATTGCACGTCCCAGCTTTTGCTATTGCCGCCCAGGTTTCGACCAACATATGCTGGCGCACACCCACGACACCTCCTGCGAGCCAACAGGACACCGCCCATCGGCAACCCACACCACGCCCCGCGCGGGCCCACCTGAGGCAAGCACCATGAACCATGCGCAGCTCTCCGACGTCCAGATAGCCAACCTGACCTTGCTGCTCACCATCCGTGACGGCGTCATGCAAAATCGGCTGGCTACCTGCTGCAAGTTCGCGCTCGACGCAGCGCAGGCGGAGCGGCTCGGCGCCCTCGCCATCCAGCAAATCATGGCCATCGTTGCCAACGTCGGCGATGCCACGCTGTTTCCGCCGCGACGCGACCTGCTCGCCCTACTCGATCTGCCACTGCCGCTGGCGCGACCCCTCGCCGCCGTGCACTCCGCCAACCATCTGGTGTCTTGACTGAATCGCACGGTGCAGACGAAACCCAGAGCGGCCCATGCAGACGCGAGTCGAACGTCAGCTGCGTGCCCTCGCGCTGGCCAAGGAATGCGCCGCGCTTGGCGCTCGGGTGCGCACCATCAGCCACCTCACCGGCATGAGCCCACGCGAACTGCTGCGGCTGCTGTTCCCAGATCGGCAAGCGGTACCGCGCGGACGCCCACCCGATTCACCGGAGTGGTATCACAGCGCCAACCTGCTGTACCGCGCGGAAGCATCCATCGTGGTGTCGATTTACCGCCGGCTGCGCGTGGCCAACTTCAGTGCGGCCGATGCGCTGGTCGGGTCGTACCGTCACTACCTCGGCGTGTGCCAACCGCCCCATCGCATCAGCTTCGACCGGGCCTTCGATCTCGCGGCGCACACGGACGGACTGTGGTTGACCGAGGCGCAGAGTTTTGGGATCGTCGTCTGCCCAGCGTGCCACAGCGAGTTCCTCGCAGCGTTCGGCTCGGTCGCCCTGTCGAACGAAGACTGCCCGTTCTGCAAGCTGGTCCAGCGCTATGGCACCGACCAGCGCGTGCAGGCCTCGTTTCCGGCACGGCCGTTGGCCGATCCGACTTCGGTGCAGATGGGCATGCTGACATTGCTGGGCGCCAACCAGGCTCAGCGAAATCCGTGAATGCGGTTTGGATGCACGCCATGCGATTTACCGGCAAGAGCGGACGTTCGCGAACTCGCCTCGCGGCCAGGTGCTGTCATTCGTTCCGCCAAGCCGAGCGGCGGCAGACTGATTGCAGTCCTTCATCCCGCGTTCTCGGAGGCAAGCTGCTGCCGAGAGCTGATATCGGCGTTCACCTATTCGCCGAGACCGGTCCACAGGGGAGGTGACTTCGTCAGATCAATCTCAAGCGACTGCCTCATAGACTTTTGGTCGCACGCAGCCACCGCAGATAGCGCCACTTCGATTGCGTCCAGCGCGGTGGTCCTCCGTGCATCGCCGGGTCCGATCACGCAACAAAGTTCTGCACCCGGCGTCCAGTCCAGCGCCACGGTGCCACGGAACTTCTCTACTTTCAGGTGCCAACCCTGCATAGGTCTTCAACGCCCAGACTGCGCCCCACCATTTTTGGTCACAACCACCGAAGAATCGCGTCGCGCAGTGCGGGCGAGACACCCGTAGCACCCGCGCAGATGGCTGCGACAGCGACGATCCGCAGATCGCGCGAGATCAGTGCCCACAACCTTGCTCTATCACTCTTGAAGCTGGCGTAGAGATTCAGGGATTCGCGGCTCATTGATCACCTCGCTTGCCTTGTCGGTGCCCGTGGAAGCCAGCCCGCCGGTCGGCGTGGGGCTCTGGCTTGTGGTCACATCCTCCGTTCCGGCGCAGCGCATGTATGCAGGAAGATCGGCTCAAGAGTTGCGTCTAGGATCGCCGGGATCGTACTCGGCCACCGCTTCGTTCAAGTCGCGCGAACCATGCGTGCAGTTGGAATTGATGCAAGGTCAGGTCCACACGGCGACGCAGCTCGGTCTCCCGGGAGCGGTCGACAATTCCGGCCATCTCGCGCACGGCATAGAAGCTGAGTCCTAGACCATTCGCACGCTGCCAACGGTTCAGATCGAGAAATTGCAGAAGGCCGACCTTTTCCAAAGTGCGGAGTTCATGTGCCTTCAGCTTCAGGCGTGCGGCCTCGCGATACGGCTGCTCCCCGCCGATTGCTGCAAGGCGTTGTCGCTCGGACGCAAGGTACTTGTCCAGGTCGGCGCGCAGTACGTCGTCGGGCAGTGAGAGATCGATTCGGATGAACCGATTGACCATCTGCAGTTCGAACGCGTCGTCAAGCGTTCCGTCCAGCTTGAGCGAAGACTGGGCAGTAGGTTCGCCGCGCTGCAACCGCTCTCCTGCTGCTCGTACGTCGTCGGGCAACCTCTTCTCAAACATGTACATCGCAGCGACACCGAGTGGCTCAATGCCGCTTCCCACGCTTCCAGTTCGTAACGCGTGCCACACATCGCTCGGCAGCGAGGGACGAGCCCGCGCCTCTCGAAACGCTTCGAAGCCGTCATCCCACTCACTCGACTTGAACGAGTAGACCCACCGATGTAGGTCAGCCGTGTGCATGCGAATGATTTGGGCATCGTCGCCCCGACGCAGCACTGGTCCAGCATCTCTGAGCGCCTCTTCTGTTCGCATCTGCGCATCGCGATGCAGCCAGGAGCGTAGTGTGAGGTTCAGCAGCCAATCGCCAGCGTCAAGTTCTTGCGCCGAGCGATAAGCGTCTGGTCTGTACCAAGATGGCGCAGCAGGCGTCTGTTTCTTTCCGGCCATTTGTCAGATGTACCTTTGGGCGAAGGTGAAGCACCAAGCGACGGAGCGCGCGAATGCAAATGATCGTAGCAACCAGTCGGTGCGCACCGGCGACAACAAGGTCCACGCCATGTTGAAGCTGAATGTGCAGTACGGGAAGTTGAAGATCACGTTGACGGTCCCCGTCATCGCGATTTCCAGCCTCCTGTTGGTGCTGCTTTAGGAAGTACGGGGTGGGGCGAAAGCTCCACCCCCGAACCTGACGCATCGCTCGTGTCAATCCGGGGCCCGGCTCGCCTTCTCGTTCAATGCGAAGTTCGGCACATAGTGACCAACGACGCCAACAACAAACGTCTTGCAGTTCGCGATCTGTGTAGTCGCATCCTTCTGCGAGCAAAACACGCCCCGGTGGGCGATATCGTTGCGCTTGTTGTTGACGGTCCGAGCGAGCTTGCAGAGCTTCTCGATGGCAGCATGCTTATCTTGTCCCTTGAGCATCGGAAGGAGCAGCTTGTCGAGCTTGCCGGTGAGCCCGTTCGCCCACAGCAGTAAGCTGTCAACGAATGCTGGTTCGAACTTGCTGCGCGTTCCAAACTCTTGTCGAATCGCTAGGGCTACGCTGAACAAGGTCAACTGTACTCTTACCTTATGCGTTATGTAGGTATGA